>CAZDZJ010000052.1:0-18152 GCA_964509895.1 uncultured Gemmatimonadota bacterium | reverse complement strand
CGGCTCGACGGGCACCTCGATGGGACCCGTATCCGAACCTCCGCCCCCGCAGTTGAGGGCTGCGCCCATCGCAAACAGCAGGGCTGGCCAACGACCCTTCATTCAGGACCCTCCCGGGGGTACCGCTCTATCGCAAATCGGATGGCGCCGCGCAGCATCCGGTCCGCCGAACGCGGAGACCGGGCCGCGGCGTCGAACCCACGATCCGACCTGAAAAAATGAAACGGCCCGCGTGCCTCAGGCAAGCTCCGGCGCCTCGCGGTTTGCCGGGCGTTGCTGCGGGGCCCGATCCGCTCAAGATTCGCCGGCATGCGAACCTTGCCCAATATCCGTCCGGTGACGCCCATCATCGGCGCCGAGGTCGACGGAGTGGATCTCGCCGCCCTCGATGATGACAGTTTCGAGGTCATCCGCGATGCGCTGACGGCGCACTGCGTCCTCTTCTTCCGTGACCAGGACATCTCCATCGAGAGCCAGAAGGCGCTGGGGGCCCGGTTCGGCGAACTCGTCGAGCACCCCAACGAGCCCGGCATCGCGGGTCATCCGGAAGTGTTCCGGATCCATGCGGACGAGAATTCGGTGCGGGCGACCGGGGAGCGTTGGCACTCGGACGTGTCGTGCGACCCCGTGCCGCCGATGGGTTCGATCCTGCGCCTGCACACGGTGCCCGAGAGCGGTGGCGACACGCTGTTCGCCAACATGTACGCCGCCTACGAGGCGCTGTCGGACCGCATGAGGGCGCTGATCGATGGCCTCACGGCGGTCCACGACGGCGGCCCGTTCTACCGTGAGGTGAACCGGCTCATCGGGCGCGACGACGGGGGCCGCTCGTACCCGTCGGCGGAGCACCCCATCGTCCGGACGCACCCCGTGACGGGGCGGAAGGCGCTGTTCGTGAACGAGATGTTCACGGTCCGCATCGTGGATCTCCCGCGGGGGGAGAGCATGGGACTGCTCGACTTCCTCTTCCGGCACGTGCAGCGGCCCGACTTCCACTGCCGCTTCCGTTGGCGCCCGCATTCCGTCGCGTTCTGGGACAACCGCTGCACGCAGCACCACGCGATCTGGGACTACTTCCCCGCCGTCCGGTCGGGCTACCGCGTCACGATCCGCGGCGAGCGCCCGGTCTGACGAAGCGGAGAGCGGAGTGCGGTCGGGCTATCGCGTCCAGAGTTCGCTGAACGTAACGGCCAACATCCGATCCGTGGCGAGCGGCAAGATGTCGCCGCCGTTGTAGAGAACGATTCCGGCCTCGAAGTCATCCCCGCAGAGCGCGGCGAGGCGCCTCAGCCCCTTCCCTGCCGACTGTCCCGGCGTACTCGTCGCTTTCACTTCGACGCCCCAGGTCCGTGACCCGAGCGTGATCACCAGATCCACCTCGCAGCCGTCCTTGTCCCGGTAGTGCCAGAAGCGGAGATCGGGATCCGTCCAGCCTGCCTGAGCCACGAACTGCTGCACCACGAAGGACTCGAGAAGATGTCCCATGCGCTGCCGTTTCGTGAGCCAGTCCCCGGCGGAGAGCTGCGCAAGCGTGGCCGCGAGACCGCTGTCGATCAGATGGGTCTTGGGCGATTTTATCAGTCGTTTTCCGGGATTGCGGTGCCAGGGGAGCAGGCGCCTGACGAGAAAGAGTCGCTCGAGGACGGAGACGTATTCCAAAACCGTTACTCGTTGCAGGCCGAGATCGCGCGCCACGCGGCTTGCGTTGAACAGTTCGCCGTTCCGGACCGCAAGAAGTTCCAGGAGGCGACCGACCTGGTCGGCAGCCCGAACGTTCGAGACATCGAGAACGTCCCGATCCACGATCCCCCGCACGTACTGGCGATGCCACTGTCGTGCGCGGGCCGGCGTTCGCGTCAGAGGCTCCGGGTATCCCCCCGCTGTGAGCCGGGTGGCGAGTTCCGGCGCGGACGGTCCTGTCCCCGGACGGAGTGAGGGCTGCAACCGTCCCTCAAGGAAGTCGCGGAGAAAACCACCGGGGCGACGCTCCTTCTCGGATTCCGAGAGCGGCATGAGGCGCACAACCTCCATGCGGCCCGCCAGTGACTCGGTGACGGAGGGGACCAGCAACAGGTCGGCGGAACCCGTAAGAAGGAAGCGTCCGGGGCGTCGATCCGTATCCACAGCGAGTTTGATCGCCGGAAGGAGTCCGGGCGCCCGCTGTACCTCATCGATGGTCACATCGCGGGGGAGGCTACCCACGAAGCCCGCGGGATCCGCGGATGCCGCGTCAAGAAACGGAGGATGGTCCAAGCTTACGAACGCCCGTTCCGGCTTCAGGACGCGGGCAAGCGTAGTTTTGCCGCACTGACGAGGCCCGGCCAGACACACGACGGGCGTGTCGGACAGGGCCTCTCGCAAGGCGGAAGCCAGCGAACGAGTATAAAGCGCCTGGTTTCGAGACATGAAGAAAGATAGCGGCCATTTGTCGATTACGCTACCGTCCAATTGTTGGTTAGGATAACGTCCAATTGATGGTTAGTACTTCGGCCATTTGTTGGTTTGGCAGCAATCATCTTCCCGGATTCGCACGTTTCGCATACGATGGTTGTTTGCACGTTCTCCGGCGTGCCGCATCAACCATTGGAGGAGTCCAGACCATGCCGAAACGCACCCCGGTTTCGCTCATCGTGTTCGCTCCGGCGGCGATCTTCGGGGCCTGTAGCGGCGCCGACCCCGAATCTTCCGCTGCGGAGGCGGCCGAGGCGCCGGCGCTCGCGATCGTCGGGGCGACCGTCATCGATGGCTCCGGTGCCGAACCCCTGCCCGACGCGACGGTCGTGGTCCGCGACGGGCGCATCGAGTCCGTGGGACCGTCTGCGGAGGTCGAGGTTCCCGCGGATGCCGAGGTCCTGGACGCGGCCGGGAAACACCTCATCCCCGGTCTCATCAACGCGCACGGCCATGTGGGCGCGACCCTCGGCCTCGAGGGCGGGCACTACTCGCGGGAGAACGTCCTGCGCCAACTGCGGCTGTACGCGAGCTACGGCGTCACCACCGTCGTGAGCCTCGGCGGGGACGAACCCGCCGGTGTCGAGGTGCGCGACGAACAGGACGTGCCGTCGCTCGACCGGGCCCGGCTCTACGTGGCGGGGGCCGTGGTGGCCGGGATCACGCCGGGGGCCGCGCTCGAGATGGTGAACGGGAACGCGGCGATGGGGGTCGACTTCATCAAGATCCGGGTCGACGACAACCTAGGGAGCACGTACAAGATGACGCCGGACGTGTACGGGGCGGTGATCGAGGGGGCGCACGAACTCGGACTGCCGGTGGCGGCGCACCTGTTCTACCTGGAGGACGCGCACGGGCTGCTCGACGCGGACGTGGATTTCATTGTACACAGCATCCGCGACCGGGATGTGGACGACGCGCTCGCCACGCGGCTCATCGAAGCCGATGTCTGCTACTCGCCGACGCTCACGCGCGAAGTCTCGACCTTCGTGTACGAGAGCGAGCCGGCGTTCTTCTCGGATCCCTTCTTCCTCGCCTCTGCCGAGCCGGCGGTGCTCGAAGCCCTGCGCGTCCCCGAGAGCATGGCGCGCTACCGCGAGAGCGAGTCGGCCCAGCGTTACAAGGAGGCGCTCGCCCAGGCCCAGGAGAACCTCGGCGCGCTATCCGACGCCGGCGTGACGATCGCGATGGGCACCGATACCGGCCCGCCCGCCCGCTTCCAGGGCTACTTCGAGCACATGGAACTCGCGCTCATGGCGGAGTCGGGCATGTCGCCGATGGAGATCCTCGTCGCCTCCACCGGTGATGCCGCGCGCTGCGCGGGGCTCGAGGAGATCGGCACGATCGAAGCGGGGAACTGGGCCGATCTCCTCCTCCTCGCCGACGATCCGCTGGAAGGAGTCGAGAACCTGCGCTCCATCGAGTCGGTCTGGATCGCCGGCAACGAGATCCCCTCCGTCTCGGCCGGCTCCTAGCGATCCGCCAGGCCCTACTCTAGCGCTGATCGACGATCGGGCGGGCGTCCTCGGGGATCGTCCCCGGGGCCACCTGGCGAACCTCGACGCGGACCCGCGTCGATTCCCGGAGTCGGTCGGCGAGGCGTTCGACATCCGGAGACTGGCCGGAAGGCGTCTCCACGGAAACCGTGAAGATGTCGCGATGGTTCTCCTCCGTCGCCACGCCCTGGTAACGGAGCACGCCCGGAGCGCCGCCGAGGGCCTCCGCCAACTGGCGCGGATGCACGAACATGCCGCGCACCTTCACGCCCTCGCCCACTCGTCCGAGGAAGCCCCCCAGCCGCGCGGACGGACGGCCGCAGTCGCACGGGTCGGGCAGGAAGGTCGACAGATCGCCGGTCCCGAAACGGACGAGCGGGTACACGCGGTTCGCGCTCGTGACGACGACCTCGCCGGGGTCGCCCGGTTCACATGGCTCGCGCGTACCCGGGTTCAACACCTCGACGACGACCCCCGGGGCGATATGCCAGCCATCCTTCGCTTCGCACTCGTAGCCGATGGCGCCGGCGTCGGCCGTCCCGTAGGCCTGAAAGACGGAGACGCGGTGGTCTTCCTCCAGCAGTCGGCGAAGCGACGGAGGCAGCGGCGCCCCGCTCACGAGCGCTCGCTCGAAGGTCGGGGCGATCCCGTCTTTCCGCCCCCGCTCCAGGAGGGCGAGGAGAAACTGCGGTGTCCCCACGTAACCGGTCGCGCCCACCTGCGACGCGAATGCGGCCTGCCCGGCGGTGTTCCCGACGCCGCCCGCCACGACCACGCACCCCACGGCGCGCAGTCCGCCGTCCATCATGTGGCCGCCCGGCGTCATGTGGTACGAGAACGTGTTGAGGACGATCTCCTCGCGGCGGAACCCCGCGGCCTCGAAGGCGGGAGCCATCCGCCAGTAGTCCGAGTGCTGACCTTCGGGGTCGTTGATCGGGCCCGGCGACTGGTGGATGCGCCGCAGCATCCCGATGTCCACGGCCAGCATGCCGCCGAACGGCGGATCCACCGCCTGGAGTTCCGGCAGGTCGTCCTTCGCCAGCACCGGCACCTTCCGCAGGCCCCGCAGGCCTCGCCGCTCCGGGTGTGCGATGCCGGCCTCACGGAGCCGGGCCGACCCTTCCCGACTCCGCTCGAGAGCCAGCCTCACCGCCTCGTCCGCGATCGCGTCCTGTGAGGCGGCCCAGGCGGACGAGGGCTCTCCGACGGAGTCCCCCGGGCGCCCCCCCGCCCTCATGAGAGCCACCTCTTCCGGCGGCGGTAGTGCTTTACGTCACGATATGAGCGGCGACCGATCTCGCTCAGGCCGAGATAGAACTCGCGCACGTCTTCGTTGTCCCCCAGTTCCTCCGCTGAACCCTCCAGCACGACACGCCCCGCTTCCATCACATATCCGTAATCGGCGACGGACAGGGCGATGCGCGCGTTCTGTTCGACGAGCAGGATCGTGGCGCCCTCCTCCTCGTTGATCCGCCGGATGATCCCGAAGATCTCCTGCACCAGAATCGGCGCCAGCCCCAGGGAGGGCTCATCGAGCAGCATGAGCCGCGGGCGCGCCATCAACGCGCGTCCGAGCGCGAGCATCTGCTGCTCCCCGCCCGACAGATAGCCGGCCCACTGCCGTTCCCGCTCGGCAAGCCGGGGGAAGTAGCCGTAGACCCGGTCCAGGTCCGACGGCACCTCCGAGCGGTCCCGGCGCGTGTGCGCCCCCGCGAGGAGGTTTTCGTGGACGGTGAGGTGCTCGAACACATGCCGCCCCTCGACGACCTGGAAGATCCCCTCGCGCACGATGCGGTCGGGCGTGAGTCCGTGGATCTCGCGCCCGTCGAACCGGATCGATCCGTCGGTGACCTCGCCGTCCTCGAGCTTCAGCAGACCCGAGATCGCCTTGAGCGTCGTCGTCTTGCCGGCCCCGTTGGAGCCGAGGAGGGCGACGATGTGGCCCTCCGGGACCTCGAGCGAGAGGCCGCGCAGGACGAGGATGACATCGTCGTAGAGGACCTCGACGCTGTTGAGTTCGAGCAACGCGCTCAAGGGCCGTCCGATGGCGCGGTGAGAAACTCGGTCATCGGCGTCCACATGCCATCCTCGGCGCGGAAGAGCCTGAGGCCCTTCGACCCCCGGTGGTCGTCCGATGTATAGGTGATCGGCGGGCTGGCGCCGCCCGTGTCGAGCCCGTCGATCGTCTCCATCGCGTTCCTGATGTTCTCGCCGGTCAGCTCCTGCCCGGATCGGATCACGCGCCGAATCCCCTCGACGAACACGGCCATCGTCCACCAGCCCTGCGTGTAGGCGTTCGTCTTCTCCCCGTAGTCCTCGCCGCGGGACTCGAGGTAGTCGCGGATATCCCGGACACCCGGCACGTCCTCGGTGAGCGGCGCCCACGGGATCGCGCCGATGACCCCTTCCGCCGCGTCTTCCGCCAGCCTCCACAGGAGGGCGTTGGCGCACCAGTTCAGGCATACGAAGGTGGCATCGACGCCCAGTCCACGCGCGTTGCGCAGCGCGACGGCCGCCGGAGCGGACGTGTTCTGGAACACGACGTACCGGGCGCCCGACTGCGTGATGCGCGAGAACTCGGCCGTGTAGTCGGTCGCGCCCCTCGGCATCGCGTAGGGCGTCACGTCGACCCCGATCTCGCGCGCGTAGTCCTCGCCCCCCTGCACCCAGGGCGACAGGCCGAAGGGGCTCGCGTTGTGCATCAGGGCGACCGGCGCGTTCCCTTCGCCGCCCCTCGCGCCGTAGTCCTCCGCGATCCAGCGCAGCACGATCCTGAACTGGTCGCTGTAGCTGGTCGCCACGAGGAAGTTGTAGGGCGCTTCATGCGCGTCGCCGAGCACGTGCGAGAGCGAGGCCGAGGAGAACGGGATGCGATCCTCGGCGATCCTCAGCCGGAGCGCCTCCGTGTCGCCCGTCCCCCAGCCCATGAAGATGAGGGCGCCCTCCTGCACGAACTGGGTGTAGAGCTGCTCGGCCAGCGCGACCTGGTAGCCGTAGTCCTGGTAGATGAGCCGAATCGGCCGGCCCTCGACCCCGCCCCGAGCGTTGAGCCATTCGATATGTCCCTGTACCGCCTCGGCGTAGTCGACCCCCACGTCGGCGGTCGGTCCGGTGAGATCGAAGATGGCCGCGATCAGGATCTCGTTTTCCGCCCTTTCCTCCCCGCCTCCGCAGGCGGTGAGAGCCAGGGCGAGTGCGGCGCATGCCGCGGCGAGAGCGGATCGGCTGGAACGCATGTCCGGAAACCTCTTGCTGTTCATGACTCTGCGGGCGATCAGCGGCCCTCACCGCGGCGGTACGCGAAGGGCCACACATGGAAGTAGTCTTTCACGTTGCGCCACAATTTGGACAGACCCTCGGGCTCGAATACGAGGAAGAGGATGATGACGACCCCGAACACGGCCTGCTGTACGCTGGGCAGGAGGGCCGCGATGGCGGGCGCCGACCCCTGCAGTTCCCGCCCCAGCGTCGAGATCATGGCCGGAAGCAGGGTGATGAGCGCCGCCCCGAACAGCGATCCGCGGATCGTCCCCAGCCCTCCGACGATGATCATGGCCAGATACAGAATGCTCGTCTCGAACGTGAACCGTTCCCAGGAAATGATGTTCCGGTAGTACGCGGTGAGGGCCCCGGCCAGGCCCACGAAGAACGACGAGGTCGCGAAGGCCAGGAGCTTGGTCGCGAACACGTTCACGCCGATGACGCTCGCGGCGATGTCCTGATCGCGCACGGCGACGAACGAGCGCCCGATCCTCGAGCGGAAGAGGTTCGCGGTGAAGAGCGCCGTGCCCCCCGCGAGGATGATGCCGAGCCAGTAGAAGCCGAAGTCCGTGTTCAGCCGCTGGCCGAAGAGCCGCGGGGCGGGAGCGACGAGCGCCTCGACGCCGCCCGTCAGCGCCGTCCAGTGCGTGACGATCCACTCGACGATCTCCTGCGCGGCCAGCGTCGAGATCGCCAGGTAGAGACCCTTGAGCCGCAGGGAGGGGAGGCCGAAAAAGACGCCCACCGCCGCTGTCGTGAGGCAGGCGGCCACGATGCTCACGCCCCACGGGAGACCCAGCCTGAGCGTGAGCAGCGCGGACGTGTAGGCGCCCACGGCCATGAAGGCGCCCTGCCCCAGCGAGATCTGCCCCGTGTAGCCGACGAGGATGTTCAGCCCCAGCGCGCCGATCGTGGCGATCGCGATCTGGTTGGCGAGGTTGAGCCAGTACGGCGACGCGAAGAACGGGAAGACGAGGAGCGCCGCCGCGAACAGACCGAGCCGGATGCGCTCCGCCGGCACGCGCCGGAGCCCCATATCCGTCCGATAGTCGGTGTGAAAGACGCCGCACTCCAAGCTGTGGTCCCTCCCTTTCCTTCGTACCGCCGGTTCCGCGCGCGCCTATACGCGCTCGATGATTTCCTTGCCGAAGAGCCCGTACGGCCGGACCATGAGGACGACGATCAGCGCGATGTACGGGACGATGAGGTTCAGCCCGTGGCCGATGTAGCCGCCGGCGTAGTACTCGAGGAGCCCGATGATCGCGCCTCCGACCACGGCTCCCCGGATCGAGTCGAGTCCCCCCAGAATGACGACCGGGAACACGCGCAGCCCGACCTGCGCGACGTTGGGGCTCACGCCCACGATGTTGCCGAGCATGATCCCGCCGATGGCCGCGGTCACCGCCGCCAGCGCCCATGCGGTCGCGAACACGCGCGGGATGCTGATCCCCATGCTGAGAGCGGCCTGCTGGTCGTCCGCGATCGCCCGCATGGCGATCCCGCTCCGCGTCCGCCGGAAGAAGATCGCGAGCCCGGCGAGCAGGGCGAGCGCGAGGGGGATCGCCACGAGCCGGTCGGCGCTCACGACCGCCGATCCCAGCATCACCTCTCCCTCGGGGAGGAAGGACGGGAAGGTGCGCGGCTGGGGTCCCCAGATCGCGTGAACGACCGCACGAAGGATGCTCGAGAGCCCGATCGTGACCATGATCATCGAGATGATGGGCTCGCCGATCAGCGGCCGGAGCACCGTGCGCTCGACGGCGAGGCCGATCCCCGCGGCCACGAGCATCGTGAGGAGGACGCCCACCGTCCACGGGAGCCCGACCTGGACCAGGGAGAAGAAGATGAGGTAGGTTCCGAACAGGAGCAGGTCGCCCTGGGAGAAGTTGATGACATCGCTCGCCTTGTAGATGACGACGAACCCCACCGCGGCGAGCGCGTAGATCATCCCCGTGCCGAGTCCCGTCACCGTGAGCTGCAGAAACTGGTCCACGGTCACTCCGCTCCGTTCAGCCGCTCGATCCGAAGATCGTGCTTGACGTCGGCCGTGCGGCCGTCCTGGTAGGTGATCTCCATCTCCACCGTGACGGAGGCGTCCTCCCCGTACAGCGCCGCGATGAGCGCATCGAAACGCTCGGCGATGAACCGGCGGCGCACCTTCCGGGTGCGGGTGAGTTCGGCGTCGTCCGCGTGAAGTTCCTTGTGCAGCAGGAGGAAGCGCCGGATGCGGGCCGCCTCGGGCACATCCCCGTTCACCGACTCGACGTGCGCCCGGATCAGGTCGTAGACCTCGGGCTTCTGCGACAGGTCCGTGAACGTCGTATAGGCGAGCTGGTTCCGTTCGGCCCACTGGCCCGCGTTCTCGAAATCGATCGCGACGATCCCGGCCACGTACGGGTGCTCCGCGCCGAACACGACGGCTTCGCTCACGTAGGGGCTGAACTTGAGGAGGTTCTCGATGAACTGGGGCGAGAAGGTCGTCCCGTCCGCGAGCAGCATCACATCCTTCAGGCGGTCGACGACGACGAGATGGCCTTCGTCGTCGAAGTATCCGGCGTCGCCCGAGTGCAGCCAGCCGTCCACGAGGGTCTCCCGGGTCGCCTTCGGGTCCTCGAAATAACCGGTGAAGACGGCCGGGCCGCGGGTGAGGATCTCCCCATCGGAGGCAACCCTGACCTCCATCCCCGGCAGCGGTTCCCCGACCGTCTGGTACCGGATGTCGCCGTCCCGGTGGAGGACCGAGATCCCGGCGACCTCCGTCTGCCCGTAGATCTGCTTGAGGTTCACGCCCAGCGCGTGAAAGAAGCGGAAGACGTCGGGCCCGAGCGCGGCCCCTCCCGTGTAGGCGTCGCGCAGGCGGCTGAGGCCGAGCTGATTCTTGATCGGACGCATGGCCACGACCTCCGCGACTCCGCGCCGGATGCGCCGCCACGCGCCGGGCAACCGGCCTTCGAATTCGTCGTCGGCCACCTCACCGCCGACCCTCATCGCCCACGCCTGCACCCGACGCTTGAGCGGCGTGGTGTCCTCCACCATCACCTGCACTTCGGAGACGAGGTTCTCCCATATCCGTGGCGGCGAGAACATCACGCGCGGTCCGATCTCGCGCAGATCCTGGCGCACGGTGCCCGGCTCCTCCGGAAAGTTGACCGGGAAGCCGACGAGGACGTGACGCGAGACCGTCATCATCTGCTCCCCGATCCAGGCGAGCGGAAGAAACGAGACGAACTCGTCTCCGGCCTCCATGGGGTCCACCGCCTGCAACTGTGCCGCCATGCTGAGGAGATTCGAGTGCGTGAGCACCGCGAGCTTGGGCTTGCTCGTCGTCCCGGACGTCGAGCACAGGAGGGCCGGATCGTCGCTCTGCACGCTCGCCACGGCGGCCGCGTACTCGTGCGGGATCGCATGGTCGCGTTCGTCGCCGCGCCGCTCCACCTCGGGAAACGCGAGGAGTCCCGGAGCTTCGTAGCGGCCCAGCCCGCGCGGATCGTAGTAGATGATGTGCTCGAGGCGGGGTAGTCCTTCCCGGATCTCGAGCACCTTGTCGACCTGCTCCTGATCCTCGGCGACGACGACCCGCGCCCTGGATGCCGCCAGCAGGTATTCGAGTTCCGTGGCCACGGCGTCCTGGTAGAGGCCGAGAGGGAGCGCGCCGAGCGACTGCGCCGCCAGTTCGCCGATCACCCATTCGGGGCGGTTGTCCCCGATGATCGCGATCCGGTCGCCTTCCTCGAGGCCGAGTTCCCTGAGCCCGAGCGCGAAGTGCCTGACGCGCCGCTCGTACTCGGACCAGGTGATGCTCTGCCAGATTCCGAATTCCTTTTCGCGCAGGGCGATGCGGTCCCCGCGGCTCGAAGCCTGCTGGCGCAGGAGGGCCGGCAGGCTCCCTTCCACGAGTCCGATGCTCACGAAACGGCTCCCGCCGCGGATTCCCGGTGCCCCAGATAGGCTTCGATCACGCGCGGATTCGCCCGGACTTCCGACGGAGAACCCTCGGCGATGACCTGTCCGAACTCCAGGACGATCACGCGCTCGGAGATGTCCATGATCACGTCCATGTCGTGGTCGATCACGACCGGCGTCGCCCCCCACTCCTCGTGCACATCGAGGATGAAGCGCGCCATGGACTCCTTCTCCTCGGAGTTCATCCCGGCCATCGGTTCGTCGAGGAGTAGGATCTCCGGATCGAGCGCCAGGGCGCGGCCGAGCTCGACGAGCTTCTGCTGTCCGTAGGGGAGGTTGCCGACGATGGCGCGCCGGATCGGCTCGAGGTTGAGAAAGTCGATGACCTCCTCGACCCGCATCCGGTGATGGATCTCGCGGCGGCGCTGGAGACCCCAGAAGAGGCCGCCGGAGAGGGCGCCGCCCCGCATGTGCACGTGCCGGCCCAGCATGATGTTGTCGAGCGCGGTCATGTGCTTGAAGAGTTCGATGCTCTGGAAGGTGCGCGCGAAGCCGAGGCGGGCGATCCGGTGCGGTGCGAGGCGATGGAGCGCGTGGGGCTCGCCGGCAGCGTCCCGGAGGGTGATGGTCCCTTTCGTCGGCCGGTAGAGGCCGGAGATGCAGTTCAGCACGCTCGTCTTGCCCGCCCCGTTCGGGCCGATCAGGGCGAGGAGTTCGCCGCCGCGGATGTCGAGGCACACGTCCTCCAGCGCCGTCACGCCCCCGAACTGGAGGGTGACGCCGTCGAGGTGGACGCTGGCTCGGCCGTCGGGCTGGTTCATTTCGGCGCCTGCCGCGGTTCGGGACCGCCGGGGGAACGTAGGAGGCGAATCGGGCCACTAGTGTACGCCGCAACCCGATGGGCGTGAAAGATGGATCTCGCGGTGTTGACGAGCGGCCCCTCGGAAGTCCTTATGAGCATATGACCGGTCTCCGACTGCGCCGCGCCCAGATCCTCCTCGCCCTGCCGGCCTGTCTGCTCGCGACCGCGTTGGTCGCCGCGGGGGCGGGCGCCCGGGAGTCACCGGGACCTCCGTCGGCACCGGCCGCCCAGGCGCCGACTTCCGCCCTCTCCCCCGAGCGCGCGGCCGCGCGCGACCGACTCCTCGAGCGCGAACCAGGGCTGGCCCAGGCGCGGGCGGAATGGGGGCACGACTTCTACTTCACGCGCGCCATCTACTCGAGCGGCCGGGGCTGGGGACGGAGAGGCGGATCGTGGGCGACCGACTATCCGAAGGCCGACCGGCAATTCCTCTTCATCCTCCACCGTCTGCTCACGATGCTGGACCTGCACGAGTGGGAGAACCCGGTGGCGCTCACCGATCCCGAACTGCGCCGTTTCCCCTTCCTCTACATGCTCGAGGTCGGGCGCATGAACCTCTCCGAGGCCGAAATCGAGGGGCTGCGGGGCTATCTCGAAGCGGGAGGATTCCTCGTCGTGGAAGACTTCTGGGGAGACGATGCATGGTACAACTTCGAGTACCACATGTCGCGCGTCCTGCCCGGCCGCCCGATTGAACCGATTCCGCTGGACCATCCGATCTTCCACCAGTTCTACGACATCGACGAGGTGATCACGGTCCCGAGCGTCTACAACGCCATGCGGGGCACGTACGAGGAATGCTGGGGGCCCTGCCCGCCCACGGTGCGCGGGATCTTCAACGACCGGGGCGAACTGATGGTCGTGATCAACCACAACACGGATCTGGGCGACGCGTGGGAGTGGTCCGAGAATCCGTACTATCCGATCGACCGGTCGACCTACGCCTACGAACTGGCGATCAACTACATCATCTACGGCCTGAGCCACTGATGGGCCCGATCTCCCGGCGGCGGTTCGGGAGGCTCGCGCTCGGCGCCCTGGGCGCGGTGACCGCGCCGCGGCCGCTCCGCGCACTCGGGCGGCAGCGGCTCCTCGTCGACGGCGACCGGCTCAACCGCCGTCTGGCCGAACTCGCGCGCTTCAGCTCGGCCGCCGAAGGCACGACGCGGCTCGCCTACAGCGACGAGGACCGGGCCGCCCGCGCCTGGCTCACCGACATCATGACCGGCCTCGGCCTCGAGGTGCATGTGGACCGGGCCGCCAACCTGATCGGACGCCGGCGCGGCACCGACCCCTCGCTCGCCCCCATCCTCCTCGGTTCCCACATCGACTCGGTCCCGGCCGGCGGAAGCTACGACGGCCAGGTCGGCTCGATGGGTGCGCTCGAGGCGGTTGCCACGCTGGTGGACGCGGGCCGGGAAACCCGTCATCCGCTGGAGCTCGTCATCTGGGCCAACGAAGAAGGCGGCAAGACGGGTAGCCGCGCGGTCGCGGGCGAAACCCTGCCCTGGGAAGCCGACATCGTCACCGCGAGCGGGTTCATGATCGGCGAGGGCACGAAGCGCCTGGGCGGGGACCTCACGGACCTGGCCGCCGCGCAGCGCGAGCACGGCAGCCTGGCGGCCTATCTCGAGCTGCACATCGAACAAGGGTTCGTGCTCGACCGGGGCGGACTCGACATCGG
Organism: uncultured Gemmatimonadota bacterium; assembly: GCA_964509895.1. Lineage (GTDB taxonomy): Bacteria > Gemmatimonadota > Gemmatimonadetes > Palauibacterales > Palauibacteraceae > Palauibacter. The sequence goes on along the minus strand of CAZDZJ010000052.1, from coordinate 4,495 downwards.
CGTCGTACAGGGGATCGTGGGCATCCGCCGCTGGACGGTGACCGTCGACGGTTTCGCGAACCACGCGGGCACCACGCCCATGGACATGCGGCAGGATGCGATGGTGACCGCGGCGCGCATCATCGATGCCGTGCACGTGACCGCGCGGGAACTGCCCGGGCGGCACGTGGCCACGGTCGGCCGGCTCACCGCCGAGCCCGGTGCGCCGAACGTGATACCGGGGCGGGTCACCTTCAGCCTCGAAATCCGCGACCTCGCCATGACGGGCATCGATACCGTGTTCCGGGCGATCCGGGCGCGGGCCGAGGAGATCGCCGCGGCCGACGGCACGACGGTCACCATCGAACAGTTCTACGAGAGCCGCGCAGCGCCGACGGACCCGCGCCTCCGGGACATCATCGAGGCGGAGGCTCTCGATCTCGGCCTCACGGCGCTCCGCATGCCGAGCGGGGCGGGCCACGACGCGCAGAGCATCGCCCTGCTCGGGCCCGTGGGGATGATTTTCGTGCCGAGCCGGGATGGAATCAGCCACTCGCCGCTCGAGTTCACCGAACCCGAGCAGATCACGGCGGGGACGAACGTGCTGCTCGGAGCACTCCTGTCGATCGACGAGCGCGGCCTCTGACCCGGCCGCGATGGCCGCGCTCGCCGCGCACCCCTCAGCTGCCGACCACGCTCACCTGCCGACCGCGCTCAGCGTCCGATCACATCCTTCGAGATGCGCATCGCGACGAGCATGTTCGGAACGTCGACGACCTCCGAGATCTTCAGATCCCCGGCCATGGAGGCCAGCTGGTAGGCCTCCTGGCGGGACAGGTCCCGCGCACTCACAAGATAGTCGACCATCGCCTGGACGGCGTTCCGCGCCGCCTCGTCGATCGTGGGCGCGAAGCCCGTCACGGCATAGAACTCATCGGTCTCGTAGTGCGGCGACGGGATCGGCCCGGCGCCCTTGATGACCTCGAGTTCGTAGACCACCCGCAGCGGTCCCTCGATCGCGGTGCCGCCCACTTCCCCGTCGCCCTGCGCGATGTGGGGGTCGCCGATCGAGAAGAGCGCCCCCTCCACCAGGACCGGGAAGTACACCGTCGTGCCCTCGACGAGATCCCGGTCATCCATGTTGCCGCCGTTCTGGCGGGGCGGGATCGTAACCAGCATCGAGTCCGTGTCCGGCGCCACCCCCATCACGCCCGGGAACGGACGAAGCGGAATCCGGATGCCCGGCGCGAAGCCGACGCTCGTATCCCCCGGCTCGAACTCGAAGATCCGGAGGTACGGGTCGGGAAACCGGTCGGCGAGGAACCCGAACCCGGGCACGTTGGCGACCCAGCCCCAGTCGCCCAGTTCGATCTCGTGAAGCGTGACGGCGAGGAGGTCGCCCGGCTCGGCGCCCTCCACGTACACGGGTCCCGTCAGCGGATGGATCGGATCGAAGCTCAGCGTGGCGAGATCCGCGACCGTCGAGGTCGGCGTCAGTTGCTGGTCCGACGCCTCTTCGAGGTAGGCCTCGATGACCGCGCCCGACGCGACCGTCAGGATCGGCGGGATCGCGCGACTCCAACGGTTGTGCGTCTGGTCCGCCGTAAGCGTGTGTTGCGGCTCGGGGGTCGGGGGCGCCTCCCCGCCGCCAGCCATCTGCTCGGCGGCGTCGGCGCCGTCTCCGGGCGCGCAGCCCGCCGCGAGGATCAGCGCGAGGAGCGGAACCCCCGCAAAGGCTCGCCGCGTCGCCGTCACTGTTCGTTCGCGACCGTGAAGTGGAGCGTGTCCACGACCGGCGGATCGAGCGGGATGTGCGCCGGGTTCGCCACGACCGCGATGAGCCGGTGCTCTCCGGCTTCGAGGCCCTCCAGCGTGTACTCCGTGCTCCCATCCCCCATGTGGATGATCTGGGGATCGTTCTGCGGGATCATGTCGGATAGCGGCGTGAGATCCACGTCGACGTACAGATGATGGTGGCCGGTGCCGACGACGGGGGGCGTGATCGACACGATCTCGATCCCCTCCGTCTCCATGACGACCACTACATCCGGACCCGTCGTCGAACCCTCTTCCGGCTGCGTGATGCGCACCGTGACGGCTGGCTCGACAGGCATCTCTTCGGGCATCTCGGCTATCGCTGTCTCGGCGTCCCCGGCCTGCTCCCCGCCACCGCAGGCGACGGCAAGCGAAAGAGGAGCGACGAGGATGACGGGAATCCAACTGGGGAGCGAAGAACGCATGGAACCTCCTGGACGAACGATCCGTCGATACGAGCGGCTTCGGGATTCGCAAACTGGGGAAACGAACCCGCTTGCGCGAGACGGGCAGGCGGATGCCGCCCGGATACAACGTTTCCGTCCGCCGCATGTTCTCAAGCACAGAGAAAGGCGTTCACGAGGCGAAGAGGCCAGCGCATGCCCGTCCCCCCATTTCCCGAGCACCGGTGAGCCTCCGGGCAAGCATCCCCGCGATGTGCATCATCCTCCTCGCGCTCCCGGGCCGGGCCGCGGCGCAGGAAGTCCTGGGGCCGCCCGTCCCCGGGCCCATCGCCATGGGGGCGGCATGCGTCGTGCCCGACTCGGTCGGCGAGGGACTCCGCCGGATCGCACGCAGGGTACGCGACGCCGTCGGGGTCTCTGCCCTCCACGTCGAGTCGGGCGGCCGGATCGCCTTCAACGGAGATCAGCCCTTCCCGATGGCGAGCGTATCGAAGGTTCCCATGGCGCTCGAATTCCTGCGGCGCGTCGACCTCGGGGAAATCGATCCCGCGGAGACCGTCGTCGTCACGGTGGAGGAGTTCCGCCCCGGGCACAGTCCGCTCGCCGACTGGTCGGGCCGCCGCTCGGTGCGCATCACCGTGGACAGCCTCTTCTCGCTCATGCTGGGCCAGTCGGACAACACGGCGACCGACGTGATCCTCAACATGTCCGGCGGGCCGGAGGCCGCCACGCGCCGCGTCCGCACTCTGGGTGTGGAAGGCGTACGCGTCGACCGCTCCGAAGCCCGTACCTTCGCTGACCTCGTCGGTCTCCCCGATACGATCCCCGAGAGCGAACTGTATCGCTACCGGTATTTCCGGCTGCGCGATGCCCTGCCCGACGCACACCGCCAAGCCGCGCGGGAGCGCTACGGGACGGATCCGCGGGACACGGCCACGCCGGAGGGGATGACGGATCTGCTGCTCACGATCCACGAGGGCAGGGGACTGACGTCCGAATCCCGCACCCGGATCCTCGACGTTCTGAACCGGTCGCGGTCGGGCCGCGGGCGGATGCGGGGCAGGCTGCCGAGTTCGGCCTTCGTCGCGCACAAGACCGGAACGATGGGGGGCGCCATCAACGATGTAGGGATCATCGCGCTGCCGGAGGGAGCCGGTCATCTCATCGTGTCGGTGTTCGTGAACACGCTGCGGAGCCCGACGTGGCGCCGCGAACGCACGATCTCCGAGATGACGCGCCTGCTGTACGACTACTTCAGGGAGCAATTCCGGGGCCGCGGCGCCGCGACGCTGCTCGCGAGACGCTTCGGCGCCCCGTGCACCTTCCGCTAGCGTCGTGCCGCTTCAGGTGCTCCGGTTGCCGTTGGCGAAGATCCGGTAGAACGCCGCCCAGCCCACGGCGATGTACGCAAGGCGGGCGAACGGACCCAGGGCGAACGCCACGAAGTTGAATCCGAACAGGCCGATCAATCCCCAGTTGATGGCGCCGATGAGCAGCAGCGCGTTCGCTACTCTGTTGCAATCAGTCCCCTTCATGTATCTCTCCCGACTGAACCTGGCGGTGGGGGATGGAACCCCCTCGTGTGACCCGACATAGTACGCATGAACGTCGGGAGGGTTTCGCGCCGCCGAAACAGTACGCCACCCATCGCCTCGGAGGATGATCCCGTGAGACGTCGCGAGTTCATCGCAGCGGTCCCGGGCCTGCTCGCCGTTGCCGCCTGCGGAGACGGCTCCGGGCCCGGGTCGGCGCCGACCGAACCGCCTCCCCCGCCCGCTCCGCCGCCGGGCGGGCCGGTGCCGGGCGCCAACGTGACAATAAACATCGAGGACAACGCTTTCGTCGACCCGAGCGGGCGCCGTAACGGAGACGCGGAAGTGACGATCCGCAGCGGCGAAACGGTGGGCTGGCGGCACGTGGGCGCCAACCCGCACACGGTGACCTCGACCGACGTGCCCTCGGGCGCGCGGGCCTTCGACAGCGGGACGTTCAGCAACAACGAGACGTTCACCGTGACCCCGAGCGTGGCGGGCACGTACGTGTACCACTGCGCCACGCATCCGAGCATCATGGTGGGAGCCCGTATCGTCGTGACCTGACGTGCCGGTCCGCCACCGCAACCCCGCTCGCCATTCAACCCTGCCCGAGACGCGCGTGTCGTCTATCTGAACTCGCCGGGATCTCCTTCGAGCGCCGTTGCGACCAACACCCCGGGATCGGCACGGAAACCCAATGACACGCATGCGCCACATTCGCCTGGGCAGGCCGTGGGAAAACCCCGCGTCAGCGCCGAGAGC
>CAZDZJ010000051.1:0-5175 GCA_964509895.1 uncultured Gemmatimonadota bacterium | reverse complement strand
GGTGAAGACGGCGGTGCCGTCGATCGCCGGTTCCAGCTCCAGCACCCCGGCCGTCGGCTGGCCGAGAAGGTGCTCGCCCGCCACGTCGCGGGTGAACTCGATCGTGACGCGGTCGCGACTCGACACGGTCCCGTGGGTGCGCGCACTGATCAGCGATCCCCACCTGGGATCGACCGGCGGGCCGGCCGAATCGGGACCTTGGCTGACGCTGCAGGCCGCGAGGGCGGCGAGGGTCGCCAGGGGGAGCGGGACGAAGCGGGGCGGCAGGATGGACATGACCATGCTCCAGGCGGAAAGTTGGGCTGCGCCTCAATGCGAACTTCGGCTATGGCCATTGGGAGGGCAAGGAACGTACCAGGGCCAGGGCCCCCGTTTGGCCGGCACGTGGGTGGACGTCGTGTCTAGGGAGTCACGGCTGCCGCTACGGCGGTGTCGGCGGGGACACAATCCGCAGAAGGAGCAGGTGCTCCACGTCCATCGAGTCGCGGCCCACGGCGAGGATCTCCCGGTCGTGGAGCGAGAAGAGCCGGATGCCCTCTTCGAGCGTGAAGGTGCCGACCGTCCCGTTCCGGTCCAGGAGAGACCACTCCACGATGTCGGCCGATCTGTGCACGTAGTGTCCGACGACGATCTCGGATCCGTCGCTGATCACCGCGGCATAGAAGGGTCGCGGCACCGTCCCGTCCCAGACCTCGACCGATTGCCGCGCACGGGACAGGTAGGCCTCGCCGGGGTCCCGGCTTACCCGGGCTTCGACACGCTCCCAGAGAGCGTCCATCTCCGCCTCCGACACGGGGGGCAGAGGAGAGGCCGGCCGCAGGATCCGCGCCGTCTGTCCGTCCCAGTCAAATGACACCACACGACCGTCCCTCGCGTCCGCGGCGACGACTCCGGCCGGTACCAGATCGTATTGCGCATGCGCCGCAAACGCCGGCATGCCTTCCTTAATCTCAGCGGTCGGATTCCCGAGGACGAAACGCTCGCCGCCCGGGACCTTGATCGGAGTTTCGAGCGGAGTCCCCGGGTCGTCCACCCGATAGAACTCGATCGTGTCTCTCAGGACTTGCATGACGTTCCTCAAGCCCGTCCCCGGATCTCTCTCTACCGACACCACCGGGGCTCCGCCGGCGCCGAAAGCAATCTTCAGAGGTGTCTCGGGGAGGTCGCGCAGCGACCAGGTAGCGACCGGGGACTCACGATGGAACAGCAGCACCCGGCGCATGGCTCCATCGAGGAGGAGAATCGAGTCACCCTTCGTGTCCAGGTCCAGCAGGCTCTGAAACTCGCCAGGGCCCTCCCCGAGCCGGCCGACCGTCCCCATCAGGTCTCCCGCCTCGTTCAGCAGCAGCACTTCCGTGGGTCCGAGATTCAGGACGACAAAGAGGCCGTCGGGCCCCCGTTTCACGTTTTCGACGAAGTACAGGAGGTCGCTGTGTACGACGGCGACGGTGTCGAGGGTGAGCCTTGCCGGTGGCTCGGTGGGGGCCGCGGGTTGCCGGCCGCCCGGCTCGCACCCGACCGCCGTGATCAGGACGGAGAGCGTGGCAAGGAGGCTCAGCCGCGCGGGGAGCGGAGCGCTCACCCCCCCAGATCCACCACCTCGAGATTGCGCCACCTCACCTTGATCCCGCCGCCGTCGTGGATCTGGAGCGCGATCGACCCCTCGGCCGCGCCGATCTGCTCGTCGGTGAAGTCGACCATGCGCGTCCCGTTCAGCCATGTCGTGACCCGGTCGCCCACAACGCGCACCCGCATCGTGTTCCAGTCGCCCATCTTGAGCGCCGCGTCCAGCTCGGGATCCGGCTGCACCAGCCATCCGCGTCCGTACGATTCGTAGATCCCGCCGCTGAAGAGCCCCGGAGGCGCCACCTCCGCCTGCCACCCGCTCACCGTCGTGCCCTCCACGCTGGAGCGGAAGAAGATGCCGCTGTTTCCGTCGGACTCCTGCATGAAATCGACGCTCAGGTCGAAGTCGCGGAAAATGCGCTCGGTCTTCAGGTACCCGTACTGGGCATCCGGGCCGCTCTCGCAGACCAGCTCGCCGTTCTCGACGTACCAGCGCTCGGTGCCGTGCACCTGCCAGCCGTCGAGGTTTTCGCCGTTGAAGAGCGAGACCGGGCCCAGCGGCCGGATCTTGATGTTGCGGTAGAAGACGTTGCGGCCGTGGTCCTGCAGCCCGATCGGGCCGGACGCCGCACGGCCGTACTGAGGGAACGGCTCGAACTTGCTCGCCGCGACGAGCGCCTCCCACTCCGGCGAGCCGAGCACGTATTCCACCGTCTTGACGCCGTTGAGCCAGTGCTCGACGTGGTTGTTGGCGACTCGGATGCGGGCGCTGTTCCACTCGCCCGGCCCGTGCAGCGTCTTGTCGCCGGACGCATGGAGATCGTAGTTGTCGCCGGTGAGGTGCGTGTTCATGTCCATCGTGCCCATCTCGATGTAGGCGGGGTCGTCGAGGACCTGGTATTCGGGTGGGTTGTTCCAGATCGCGAAGCCCTCCTCCTCGATCACCCGGTAGAGCACCCCGCTGTTCGCCACCTCCGACAGCATGAAGTCGAACTTCAGGTCGAAGTCGGAGAACGACTCGGTGGTGACGATGTCCCCGCCGATGGCCACGTCCGGATCGCCGGCGGTCGCGCCTACGACCAGCATGCCGTCGACAACGGCCCACCCGGTGTCGGGGAAGGCCTCGCGGTTGTAGCCCCGCCAGCCGTCGGTGGTTTCGCCGTCGAAGAGGAGGCGCCAGCCGGCCTCGCGCTCGGCCTCGGTGAGGGTGTTGGGGGATGGGTCGGAGTTGGCGGCAGAATCGCCGGACCCGTCGCCGTTGTTCCCATAGCATGCGCCGGCGAGCACCACGAACGCGAGCGCGAACGCAATCGGCGGGGACGGGCGCGAGCGGCGAAAGCCAGCGGGCCGACGCGTCTGCGAACGGTCAGTGTGTATCGTGTGTATGGTGTGCATCAGGCAAACCTCGCTTTGTCGGGATTCCGGCCTGGCAGCCCGCGCCTAGCCGCCCTCGGTGCGACGCGGGGATTGTTCGCGGGCTGCCGGGCGGTGGAAGTTGCGGCAATCTGGCGGGCCGCGCGAACGCCCGAGAGAAACGCGCCGTGTACCGTCGCCGGATAGTCGTCATTGGTCGCTTCGCCGGCGAAGAACACCTTGTCGCCGAGGGGCTCTCCCAGAACAGCGTGCTCCTCGAAAGAAGATCCGGCCGGCACATACGAATAGGAACCGTGAGCCCAGCGATCCGAGCGCCATCGCGTAATGCGCGCGTCCCTGGGCGGCGGCACGTTCCCATACATGTTCGTGAGGGCGGCAACGGCCCGCCCCACGACCTCGCGGTCGGAGAGCGATTCGAGTCGGGCGCCGTACGTGGCGGAGTTGAGCATCGCGAGGATGGGCTTCCCCGTGTATGGATACAGGCTGATGGTCTCCGCCCACCGCCCCCTGTCCGCACTGACGTATTGGAGGCGCTCGACATCCCGGTCCCAGAAGACGTCGTCGAACAACAGGTACGCCTTGTTGAGCACGCCCATCTCGAGGTTGGCGATCGCGCTCCTCTTACGGACCGGCAGCGACGGACGGAACGCGATGAAGTCCTCCTTCAGCACCCCGAGCGGAACCGTCACGATGACCCTGTCGGCCTCGAAGGTCGCGCCGGCGGCCGTCGTCACGCGAATGGCCGACCCTGAATGGTCGATCTCCGTCACGACCTGCCCTCGCCTGACCGTCACGCCGCTCGCCAGCACGCCGACGATCTGCCGGTAACCGCCCGGGAAGACGACATCCCCCCCACGAAATGAACTCGCGCCATCGACGCTCGCGTACGAGAGGTCGCTCAGGCCGGCGGCGTATTCATTCTCGACCTCGGTCGTGAGCAGGTAGTCCAGGTAGTGCCTGTCAGCCTCGCTGAAGTTCATGGTCGTGAGGAGTTCTTCGTAGACCGACTGGAAGTTCCTGCCGGGATCCTCCTCCGCCAGCCTCCAGAAGTCCCGCATCGCCCGACGGGCGGAACGCGCCGGCTCGCCCGCGTCGTAGTGGAACACCCCGTTGCCCCAGTCGGTCCGGTGCGTCGCGATGTTGTTTTCCCTGGCGATGGCCGTGATCGGGTTCCCGTCGATTCCGTGAATCCAGGATGCCCCGAGGTCGATCGGAAAACCGTCGCCGATGGTGTCCGTCCAGATGCGGCCGCCGATCCGGTCGCGGGCCTCGAGTACGACGACATCGTCGAAGCCGTCGGCGTGCAGTTCGGTGGCCGCGGCCAGGCCGGCTACCCCGGCGCCGATGATCACGACGCTTTGATTGCGCTTTGGGGAAGCGGGTGCGGAGAGGCCACGGCGTCCCGTATCGGACACTGCGTTGCGTTCCGGTAAGACGGAAATGGCCGGGACGAGCCCCGCCACGCCGAGCGCGCCCTTGACGAAGGCGCGGCGGTTCATTCGCGGAGGTGTGGCCCCGACGCGGTGCTCCCGTGGCGCTGCGCGTGACCCACTCCCATCCGCACGCGTCACATCAGCCTCATCGCATTCGGGTCCCACCGCACGATCCGGTCCTCGAAGTAGCTGGTATTGCACGCCAGTGCCGGCGCCGCGGCGCGCAACCCGAAGCTCGCGTCCTCGCGCACCGGAGGCCCACCCCGGATCGCCTCGAAGAAGTTGAAGAAGTGGTCGACGTGGGCGCCGCGGTAGCCGCGCTCGACCTGGTAGCGGACCTCGGCCGGGGGCAGCATCCGCACCCGCGCGGGCAGTCCCCCCTCATCCGCCGCCGCCTCGGCCATCTTCTCCTGGCTGAAGGCGTCCATCGGGTCGACCGCGACGTTCTTGCGCAGCACGACGTCGGTCCACGTCACGTCCATCGCGCCCTCGCTCCCCACCAGGCGGAGGAAGGTGCTGCCCGAAGTCCCGTCCACGAAGTTGACCCTGAGCGACAGGTTGAAGCCCGGGTGCGTGTCGGTCTCGGGGTAGTCGAAGACGCCGAGGAGCACGTCCGGCACCTCGCGCCCGTCCTTCCAGTAGCGGAGACCGCCCGCCGCCTGGACCCGCGTCGGCCCGTTCGAGCTCACCACGAAGTGCAGGCTCGAGAAGAGGTGCACGAAGAGGTCGCCCGCGACCCCGGTCCCGTAGTCGCGGTAGTTGCGCCAGCGGAAGATGCGGAGCGGGTCGTAGGGGCGGTCGG
>CAZDZJ010000050.1:0-9045 GCA_964509895.1 uncultured Gemmatimonadota bacterium | reverse complement strand
CGCTGGAGCATGCCGGCCATCACCCGACCGTACTCCTGGATCTCCCACTGGGCATGTGAGTCCACACGCAGACGAAGAAAGTGGAGCAGGTTGTGCAGGTCGATCTTCCAGTACCACTGCGTATAGGTGGAGAGGGGGAGGTCGATACGCGCGAGTTCCCGGGCGACATCCTCGGACAGCAGCCAACCGTACGCGTCGGCCGCTTCGGAACGAAGCTGCTCCCACCGATCGATCGCAACGCGATAGAGGTCGCCCGGGGCGGGATCCGTCTCCCGGCCCTGGTTGTTCAGCCGGCTCTGATACGCGAACTGCTCGTGGTCCGGCTCGTAGAAGAGCAGCGGCAGGAGGCTGTAGCGGGCGCTGAGTTCGTTGACCGAAGCCGTGCGGTGCCGGATCCACTGCCGGGCCACGAACATGGGCATCGAGCAGTGGAACTTGAACTCGACCATCTCGCTCGGCGTCGTGTGCGCGTGGCGCCGCAGATAGCGCACGAGCCCGCGAGTCTGGCTGACGCGGCGCGTGCCGGCCCCGTAGCTGACGCGCGCCGCCGCTTCGACGTCGGCGTCGGAGCCCATGTAGTCGACGAGCGCGACGAAGCCGTGGTCGAGGACGGGGAAATACCCGCCGAGAATCTCCTCGGCCGCGGGGACGGTCGGTCGCCTGGTGATCTCCATGTGCTACCCGTGCCGCTTGAAGGGGGTGGTCGGGAGAATATCAGTTCGTCAGCACGCGAGCGACCGCCCGCCGCCATCCCGAATAGAGTTCTTCGCGCATTCCCGCGTCCATTGCCGGCATCCATGCCCGGTCGTGTCGCCAGAGGGCAGCGGTCTCCCGGAGATCCGCGAACAGACCGGCGCCGAGACCCGCCAGCATGGCTGCCCCCAGCGCGGTCGTCTCGGTCACGGCGGGCCGCGCGATCTCGATATCGAGGATGTCGGCGAGGAACTGCATGGCCCAGCCGTTTCGCGTGAACCCGCCGTCCACTCGCAAGGTCTCGGGGCGCGGCGCCCCGTCGGCCTGCATCGCTTCGATCAGTTCTCGCGACTGGTAGGCGACCGCCTCCAGCGCCGCGCGGGCGATCTCGGCCTGTCCCGTGTCACGGGTCATCCCGAGCAGGGCGGCGCGCGCATTGGGGTCCCAATGGATTCCACCCAATCCGACGAAGGCCGGAACCAGCACGACCCCGCCGGTCGAAGCCACGGAACGGGCCAGGGTCTCCGTCTCGGCGGCGTCCGAGATGATGCCCAATCCGTCGCGCAGCCACTGAACCGCCGCGCCGGCGACGAAGATGCTGCCCTCGAACGCGTAGGTGCGTTCGCCGTTGACCTGCCAGGCTACCGTCGTCAGCAAGCCATGCTTCGAGGCAAGCCGTCTGGATCCGGTATTGATGAGCGCAAACGCGCCGGTCCCGTAGGTGAACTTCATCCCTCCCGGTTCGAACGCCGCCTGTCCGAACGTGGCCGCCTGCTGATCGCCCGCGATGCCACGCACCGGAATCGGACGGTCGAAGAGTCCGATGGACGCTTCCCCGAAATCACCGGCTGAGTCACGCACTTCGGGCAGCACGGAGCGGGGCACGCGCAACACTTCGAGGAGTTCCGGGTGCCAGCGGCCTTCGCCGATGTCGTAGAGCAGCGTCCGGGACGCGTTCGAAGCATCCGTCGCGTGGACACGTCCGTCCGAAAGGCACCACAGCAGCCACGTGTCGATCGTCCCGAAGGCCAGTTCCCCGGCGTCGGCAGCTTCCCGCGCGCCGGGTACGTTGTCGAGGATCCACGCCAGCTTCGTGCCGGAGAAGTACGGGTCGAGGCGAAGACCGGTCCGGCGTGCGACGAGCGGCTCGTGCCCAGCCGCGCGCAGCCGGGCACATTCCTGCGCCGTCCGCCGGTCCTGCCATACGATCGCCGGATGGATCGGCGTGCCGCTCTGGCGTTCCCACACGACCGTCGTCTCGCGCTGGTTCGTGATGCCGATCGCCTCCACACGATACCCGAGCGCCTCGGCGGCGTGGACGGCCTCTCGCGTAACGCCGAACGCATCGTCACGAATACGCGCCGCATCGTGCTCCACCCAGCCCCGAGCCGGGTAGCTCTGCGGCAATTCGCGCTGCGCCGTACCGATCGGCCTCCCGCGGAGGTCGAACGCGATCGCGCGCGTCGACGTCGTGCCCTGGTCGATCGCGACCAGCGCCGGGCTCCCGGCAGAAACCGTCACCCCCTCGGATCCGCGCGTTCGATCTGCGCGGTCAGGAGTCCCGCCGCCTTGAGTCCCTCGGTGAGCACCGCTCGATCCATGCCGTCAAAGTAGACCCCGCTGGCGCGCATCCATAGCCAGTCTTCCCGCTCCGGCAGCGCGAGGCGCGCGGCTTCGCGACGCTCCACATCCAGGAACAGCCCCAGCGTGTTTTCGGACGTGGACCGGGCGAACAGGCGACCGTCCTCGAGGACCTGGAGGCTCGACACGAACTGCGTGCCCAGGACTCGCTCCGGCCCTCCGAACGCCTCGACGAACTCGCGATTCTCTCTCAACTTGCGCTCCCGCATTTCCTTCGGCAGGAAGAGCACGCTCACCTGGGTCCCGTCGGGATCGAAGCTCACGAGCGCGATCTGGTCCTGATCGAGGACATGGATGAGGCCGTCGTCGGACACGGTCACCAGGTCCCCGGGCATCCGAAAGGGACCCTCCGGGTCGGGCCGCAACTCGTCGGGGATGGGCGCGAAGGCCGTTTTCCCCTGCGCTGTCACCCGGGCCAGGTAGTGGCCCGGAAACGCGTCCCCCGCGACGAGCAGCCCGAGCTCCGGATGGACGGCCGCATCGCTCGCGTTCCCCGGGACCAGCTGGCTCGTGACGAAGTCCCCGTCCGGGCCCAGGTACGAGACGCGCGCGGCTCCACCGTCAAGGACGAGGATCTGGTCGCCCGCGTGGTCCATGCGCATCGGGAACCTGTACTCCCCGGGCCCGTCGCCATCCCTGCCCGAGGTCCGCACCGGATTCAGGCTTCGGTCGAGAAGGACGATATGCCGGTTGAGCCCGTCCGCGACGAAGTAGCCGTGGGGGGTGACCAGGATGTCGGCCATCGAGCCGAAGCTCACCCGCTCGTCGAACTGGTCCAGGTGGGCGCCGAGCGACCGGATCTCGTACACGCCGTCGCTTACGGCGAAATGGACGCGACCATCGTCTTGCGCATCCGCATCCCCGCCGCAGCCGGTGAGACCGAATACGCTGGCCAAGCTGAACGCGACCGATCGCGCGGCCGTGGCCGGCCACCGAGCAAGACTCGGTGGCCGGCTTCGGCTCGCAGCTGGAACTCCGGGCCGCTCTCGGCGCGGCCTCGAACCGAAGGCGTCTGCGTGGCGGCGCCTCAAAGGAGGCCCCACGGCTCGTAGGAGTCGCACCGGAATGCCGCCAGGCCGTCGTCATGCATCCGATACACGCCGACGTAGAAGGTCGAGGTGCCTCCCCCGCTGATCCCGCCCGAGACGCCTCCCCCGCTGACGTTGATGCCGCCGCCGAGGTTCTGCGTAATGAGTCGGTAGCCAACCAGCGTTCCGCTGGCCGGATTGCCGGGACCGCCCGAGATATACTCCGAGCACGCGCTCTGCGCCGCGGCTACGGTCGGCTGCGTCAGCGAGAGAGCCAACGCCCCCGCGAAGGCCCACGCCACGGCGAGCGGCCACGCCGTTTTCCTGCTTCTCCTCGTCCTCATCCTCGTCCACCTCCCCTGATTGATCCTCGAGGGCGACACCCCGCCGCACTCTCTGACCTGAGGATCCGGGAGGACGTCAACGGGCCATCAACGGGCGCCTGGACGCGGAGACGGGAGGTGGACGCGAAGGCGGCTCAGACGTCGAGATTGCGGACGTAGCGGGCGTTCCGCTCGATGAAGTCGCGGCGCGGCTCGACGTTCTCGCCCATGAGGGTTTCGAACAGCCGGTTGGCTTCCACAGCATCCTCGATCTGCACCTGGAGCAGTGTGCGCTTGTCCGGGTTCATCGTGGTCTGCCACAGTTGGTCGGCGTTCATCTCACCCAAGCCCTTGTACCGCTGCAGTGAGGCGTTTCCCTTGCCGTTGTCGAGTCTCGCCTGGGCGGCGATGCGCTCCGATTCGTTGTAGCAGTAGAACTCCGTCTTCCCCTTCCACACGCGGTACAGGGGCGGCTGCGCGATGTAGATGTATCCGGCCTCGATGAGTTGCTCCATCTTCCGGAAGAAGAAGGTGAGGAGCAGCGTACGGATGTGGGCGCCGTCCACGTCGGCGTCCGTCATGATCACGACCTTCTGGTAGCGCGCCTGCGACAGGTCGAACTCGTCCTCGATGCCCGTCCCGATGGCGGTGATCATGGCGCGGATCTCCTCGTTGGAGAGGATCCTGTCGATGCGCGCCTTCTCCACGTTGAGGATCTTCCCGCGCAGCGGGAGGATCGCCTGATAGTTGCGGTCGCGCCCCATCTTCGCGCTCCCGCCCGCGCTGTCTCCCTCCACCAGGTACAGTTCGGCGAACTCCGGGTCCCTGGTCGAGCAGTCCGCGAGTTTGCCGGGCAGAATGCCGGTCTCGAGCGCCGACTTCTTTCGCGTCAGGTCCCGTGCCTTTCGCGCCGCCTCCCGCGCCCGGGAGGCCTCGACGGCCTTCTCGATAATCTGCCGCGACGGACCGGGATTCTCCTCCAGCCACGTCCCGAGCTTCTCGTTGACGAGGCTCTCGACGATCCCGCGCACCTCGCTGTTCCCCAGCTTGGTCTTGGTCTGCCCCTCGAACTGGGGCTCCATGACCTTGACCGAGAGCACGGCGACGAGCCCTTCCCGCACATCGTCGCCGCTCAGCGTGGGGTCGGCCTTCTTCAGGATATTGTTCCGCTGCGCGTAGTTGTTGATCGTCCGCGTGAGGGCGCTCTTGAAGCCGGACAGGTGCGTTCCGCCTTCGTGCGTGTTGATGTTGTTGACGAAGGTGAAGGTGTTCTCGCTGTAGGCGTTCGTGTACTGCATGGCGAGTTCGATCTCGGTGTCGTCCTGCGCACCCGCCACGGAGATCACGTCCGCGTGCAGGGGCGTCTTGCTGCCCAGAAGATATTCGACGAACTGCGCGATCCCCCCCTCGAAGTGGAAGTCGCGGCGCGCATCCTCCTGCCGCTCGTCCACAATCGTGATCTGCACACCCCGGTTCAGGTAGGCGAGTTCCCGCAGCCGGCTGGCCAGCGTCTCGAAGCTGTATTCGAGCGTGTCGCCGAGACCCTCGAAGATCCCGGGGTCGGGCCGGAAGGTGACCGTCGTCCCGGTGTCCGTCGTCTTCCGTCCCTTCCTGAGTTTGCCCTGGCTGACGCCGCGCTCGTAGCGCTGCGTCCACTCGTGGCCGTCGCGGCGCACCTCCACCTGCAGCCACTCGGAGAGGGCATTCACGACGGAGACGCCGACACCGTGCAGTCCGCCCGACACCTTGTAGCTCGACTTGTCGAACTTGCCGCCCGCGTGGAGCGTCGTGAGGGCGAGTTCGACGCCGGGCAACTTCTCCGTAGGGTGAATGTCCACGGGGATGCCGCGCCCGTCATCCACGACGCGGATCGACTGGTCCGTACCGATCGTGACTTCGATCCCGGAGCAGTAGCCCGCCATCGCCTCGTCGATCGAGTTGTCCACGACCTCGTAGACGAGGTGGTGCAGACCACGTCCGGAGGTGGACCCGATGTACATGCCGGGACGCTTGCGCACGGCCTCCAGTCCCTTGAGGACATGGATCTGCCGCGCGGTGTAGTCCGAGTTCCCGTTCCGGTCACCGGCCTTCTGCCCGCCGGTCGTCGACTTCGCCATCAACCCCTCCCCTTGTCGCTTCGGCCGCGGCGCGCCACGCCTGGCGACGAGTCCCCGGACTGCACGAACACGAGCCGGTCGATCCGGCCGCGCGTGCGGTCTTCGTTCAGGCGGTCCAGCAGCTTTCGCCTCATCATGTTCAGTTCCGTCATCCAGGCCGCACCGGCCACTTCGATGAACAACGTCCCGCCCTTGATCCCGCCGACCTTCGTCACGCGCGCGATGTGCGGACCTGCGAC
Source organism: uncultured Gemmatimonadota bacterium (assembly GCA_964509895.1). GTDB lineage: Bacteria > Gemmatimonadota > Gemmatimonadetes > Palauibacterales > Palauibacteraceae > Palauibacter. Next base: position 3,004 of record CAZDZJ010000050.1, on the reverse strand, counting down.
CCGTTCCCATCGCGCCGCCGTCGCGCTGCGCTCCACGCGCTCGCGAATCCCCATGCGGTCAAGCAGTTCCGCGAGCACGCCGCCAACCGGTTGCGGGTGCCTCTGGGGCTCTCCCGCCTTCCGGCGCCGTGCCTTGCCGCGTGCCATCGCACCGGTGGCAGAGCCGGTCACGCGATGAGCCGACCGTTGCGCAGGTGCCATCGCGCGAGCTGGCCGCCCATCAGGCCCACGTCACCGGCTTTGGGCGCGGTCAGGATCACCTGCCCCCCCCGCTCGGACTCGAAGAGTTGCAGCAGCCGGTCCGAGCGGCCCTCGTCGAGTTCCGCGAACACATCGTCGAGCAGGTACAGCGGCTCGCGCCCGAGCCGTTCCTTCAGCCGGTCCGCTTCGAGCAGCCGAAGGGCAAGCGCCGCCGTCCGCTGCTGTCCGCTCGATCCGTAACTCCGAAGGTCTCGCGACCCTTCCGGCGCCTCGACCTCGAATCGGATCTCGTCCCGGTGCGGGCCCACGACCGTCATGCCCTGGCGACGCTCCCTTTCCAGAGTCCTCTCCAGCGCTTCCCGAAAGCAGCCCTCCCACGAGTCGGCGCCCTCCGGACCGCGCGTGTCGTCGTTCGTGGCGATCGAAGCGGCATACCGGAGCCCCGCTCCGTCTCCCCCCGAGATCCGCGCATAGAAGCGGGCGTATCGCCCCGCCCCCTCCGACACCCAGGCGGCACGCTGCTCCGTGAGGAATGTCCCCGCCTCGATCAAGCCCTCCGTCCATGCTTCGATCTCGTCGTTCGACCACCCGCGCCGAAGCGCCTCGTTCCGCTGCGACAGAAGACTCCGGTAGCGCTGCAGCGCCTGGAGATAACCCGGCACCCCAACCGAGAGCGCGACATCGAGAAACCTGCGCCGCTGCGTCGGCCCCCCGCGCACGATCCCGGCATCGTCGAGGCGGAACGCCGCCACCCCCACCGAACCGATCCCGGCCGAAACCTGCGCCACTTCCAGCGCGTCGACTTCGACCTTCTTGATGCGCTGCGACCGGTCGTAGGCCGCGGCCACGGACGTCCCGCCCTCGACCTCGCCTTCCACCCGAAACACCGTCTGTCCGAACCGCACGAGTTCGCGGTCCCGCACCCCTCGGAAGGACCGGAAGACCTCGAGGTAGTAGATCGCCTCGAGGAGGTTCGTCTTACCCGACCCGTTGGGCCCGATGATCGCGACGCCGGCCTCGGGGAACTCGCATTCGAGCCCCTCGAAGTTGCGGTAATCGCGAAGGATCAGGCGCCCGAGGAATGGCGCGGAGGACGCCTCAGGCTGGCGGATTGATGGTGCCTCCGGTGTCGTTGTCACAGGCCCGCAAAATACGGCGAAAAGCCTTATGCCGCAAGGAAATTTGCCCATTTGAAGACCTCGCCCGCGCACCATCGCGGAGCGGTTGCCCGGCAGCCTCCGAGCCGGCAGCTTCGAAGGTGTTCATGACACCCTTCGCACGCTGCGGTTCACGCCGCCGGATGACGCGTACAGGAGTCCCCCGAGGGGGCCTCGCTTCTGTCGGCGTCGCCTGGCTGCTCCTCCCCCTCCAGCTCGGCGCGCAGACCCCGGCGTCGCCGTCGAACCCGGACGCCGCCGGTGCGGACTCGACACGGCGGGAGACGGCTCGCGCCTGGAAGCGCATCGGACTCGGTGCCGGCGTCCTGGGCGGAACCCTTCTTCTCGACGGGAGCATCCGAGACCTGGCTCTCGATCACCAGGGGGCGTTCGGCCGCGACCTGGCCGAGGGCGGCCACACCTACGGAGACTGGAAGCGCTCGGCGCCGTTTCTCGCCGGGGCCGGGATTCTGGCAGGGCTGGCGCTGGAGGGCGAGGAGGGGGTCCGGCGGGCAACCTCGGCCTTCTTCGGTGTCCTCGCCGGATCGATGTCGAATACGTTCCTCAACTGGACGTCGGGACGGAGCCGTCCGCGAGACGAGCGGGGCGTGCTGCACTTCGACCCCTTCCGGGGTAACGCGTCCCTGGGATCCGGCCACGCGGCCTACGCATTCTCCATCGCCGCCGCGGTCGACGAGGTGACCGAAGGATGGTGGGCGACCCCCTTCTACGTGGCAGCCGCGGGTACGGGACTCGCCCGCATCTACGGAGACCGGCACTGGCTGTCCGACGTCCTGGTCGGCGGATTCATCGGCTGGTGGGTGGGCGGCCGGGCGACGGAAGCCGCCGCCGGCTGGCTCCGGGTCGAACCCCGTTCGGCCTCGTCCGGGCCATCTCCGCCCGCTCCCGTCCGGATCCGGCCGCTGGTTGCCGGAGACGGGCTGGGCGTTCAGGTCCACTTCCGGGAGTAGCCCGGGGGCGCCGGGAGTCTGCGGACCCTACCTTCAGCCCCTGTCGGTTGCCGCGCCGCAGCCGGCGGCGCCCCGAAGCCCCTGACGGGAAGGAGCGAAGTACATGGTTCACGTGCCAAGCCTCTGGTTGCCGATCCTCCTGGCCGCGGGACTCGTCTACGCCGCCAGTTCGATCATCCACATGTTCCTTGGCTACCACCGGAAGGACTTCGGGAAGTTGCCGGCTGAGGACGGTGTGATGGACGCCCTTCGCGGCGCCCCGGCCGGTGACTACTCCTTCCCGCATCCGAGCAGCAGGGACGATCTCAGGGACGAGGCGTTTCGGGAGAAGGCGCGGCGCGGGCCGACGGGGTTCCTGACGCTGTCGCCGGCCGGCGATCCTTTCAGGATGGGTCCGCAACTCGCGCAGTGGTTCGGCTACTGTCTGATCGTGAGCGCGTTCGCGGGATACGTGACCGGCCTCACGCTCGGGCCGGGGAGCGGCTACATGGAGGTCTTCCGGATGTCCTCCACGGTCGCCTTCGGAGCCTACGCGCTGGCCCAGCGGACTGGAGACAACCAGAATCCCGGCAGAGAATCGTCTAACTGTTTACAGGGCTGCACGATCTGCGCTTTCTGCCGACGTACCGGATCTTGCTGGACCGAGCCGCGAAAGCGGGGAAACCGGCTTTGAGT
>CAZDZJ010000049.1:0-24811 GCA_964509895.1 uncultured Gemmatimonadota bacterium | reverse complement strand
CTCGGCGTCCATCACGCCCTGGTCGCCCGTCCGGAACCAGCCGTTGGTGAAGGCTTCTGCGTTCGCCGCCGGGTTGTTCTCGTACCCCGGGCTCACGTTCTCGCCGCGGATCACGATCTCGCCCACCTCGCCCGCCGACAGGTGGACCCCGGCCCCGGCCTCGTCCATGATCGAAACCTCGGGCCCGGCGGCGATCCCCACCGTCCCCGGCTTGCGCGCCGCGGGCGGGAGCGGATTGGACGTCATCTGATGCGCCGCCTCGGTCATCGCGTACGCCTCCAGCACGGGGGCGCTGAACGCGTCCTCCAGCTCCGCCATCACCTGGGGCGGAAGCGAGGCGGAGGCCGAGCGGATGAAGCGCAGCGGGTTCCTTTCGATCACGTCGCGGTTCCGCGCGGAGCGCGCCACGATCGCCTGGTGCATGGTCGGAACGGCCGTGTAGAACGTGGGCCGCGCCTCCCCGAGCCACGCGAAGAAGCGGAGGGCGTTGAAGCCGGGGGTACAGAAGATCGAGCCCCCGACGCCGAGCGGGGCCAGAACCGCCGCGATGAGTCCGTGGATGTGGAAGAGGGGCATCACGTTGAGACAGCGGTCCTCGGCCGTGAGCCTCAGCGTGTGCTGGACGTTGACCGCGGAGGCGCACACGTTCCGGTGCGAGAGCGGCACGATCTTGGGGCGGGATGTCGTCCCCGACGTGTGGAGGATGAGGGCGATGTCATCCGCTTCAGCCTGCGCGCCGCGCCGGTCGTCCCCTGGCGGGTTCGCGCCGTTGGCTCCGTTCCCGCCGGACCCCTCCCGCACGAGGTCGAACGTCCCGGCCGGAGCCGCCTCATCGGCATGCAGGTCGAGAACCGGGATCCCAAGGCCGGCGGCGGCCGCGCGCGCCGGGGAGTCGCCTCCCGCCTGGAGGATGAGGGTCTTCGCGCTGAGGTCCTCGAGATAGAACTCGTATTCCGGCTGCCGGTAGGCGGGATTCAACGGTGCGGCCGTGGCCGCGCACGCCACGGAGACGAAGGCGGTTGCCATCTCGGGTCCGTTCGGGAGGACGATCGCCACACGATCGTCCGGCCCGATGCCGAACCCGTCGAGAGTGTCCACGGTCGTTTCGACGTGGCGCCGCAAGCCGGTGAAGTCGAGCACCTCGCGGCCGGGTGCGGCGATGGCGGTATCCGCTCCGGAACCGCTTCCGAGCAGTTCCCGGACGGTTATGGGATCAGTCATGTCCAGGGTCAGGTGTGGGTCACGGGCTGGCGTCGTCTCCCGATCAGCAGGAAACGCAGCGGTGGTTGTTCTTCGCGCCGAGGCTCTCGAGGAGGGCGATCGTCTCCGGGAACGGCTGCACGCGCTGCACCGGCCCGTTGGCCAGGTCGACCGTCGTCTGGCCGTTGCGGGCCACGAGCGTGACGTCGGCACCCTGCTCGACGAGATAGAGGATCATCTCGTTGTCGCCGCGGGAGGCGGCGTGGTGCGCGGGCGTGTACCCGTTGTGGTCGCGCGCGTTCACATCGGCGCCGAGTTCCTCGACCAGAAACTTCATCGCCGGGAGCCAGCCGTCGGGCACGTGGCGGTGCGAGTTGCCCGCGAAGCCCTGCCCGTAGCCGACACCGGCCGCGGCGTGGATGGGGTGGACGGCCGGGCCGCCCACCGGGATCGGTTCGAGCCCGGAGTGATCGATGTCGTCTCCGCCGCGGCCGTAGCGCCGCTGGGGCACCTTCGCCGTCGGGATCGTCGGGTCGGCCCCGTACTCGAGGAGGAGCTTCATGGCTTCGATGTCGAGGGCGTGCGCGGCGCGCCAGAACGGCGTGGCGCCCGTGCGGTCGACGCCCAGCAGATCCCGGTTGTACGTCGTGAACCAGAGGGACTTCTTCAACCGCGCGTTCGGATCGACGCCCGCCTCGAGCAGCGTCCGCATGACGTCGAAGTACGACCGCTCCTGCTGGTGCACATCCGTGGGCTGCGGATGCCGGGCTTTCGGCGCCCAATGCATGTTGAGCGCCGCGTAGAGCGGGGTCGCCCCGGCATCGCTCGCGAGGTTGGGGTCGGCACCGCGCCGGAAGAGTTCCATTGCGAGGTCGAAGTGTCCGTTGATCATCGCGATCAGGAGCGGCGTGGTGCCATCGGCGGCGCTCCGCTGGTTGATGTCGGCGCCCGTGTCGAGCAGAGCGAATGCCGCGTCGCGGTGGCCTTCGCGCGCCGCGAGCAGGAGCGCGGTCAGGCCGCCGTGCGTCCCGACGAGGTCCGCGTAGTTGCCCAGGCAGCCGGAGCAGGTGGGCTCCTCGGGGTCCTCGAGCCGCACGGGCTGGAGGCCGGGGCCGGGGCCGGCGGTCGGCATGGGGGCCGCGTCGCGCCGTGACCGGGCCGGCGGCGGTCGGCCCGCCCGGAGCGCGGCCACGCGGGCATTGCGTTCGCGGCGATCGAGCTGGTCCCACGCGTCCCGGGCCACGATGTCGAGCACGTATGCCGTGGTCGAGGGGTCGGCCCCGGCGTCGATGAGGGCACGCACCGCGCCGGCCCGGCCCGCGGCCGCGGCGAACATGAGCGGCGTCTGACCCCACTCGGGTTCCCGGGCGTGCGGATCGGCGCCGTGGCGCACCAGCGCCTCGACCGCACCCGCGGACCCGGACGAGGCCGCGAAGTGCAGCGCGGTCGCGCCGGTCGAGGTCTCGGCGCGCGCGTCGCCTCCCGCCGCCAGCAGCGCCTCGACGAGCGGCGCGTGCGCCGCACGGCTCGCGACGTGGAGCGGCGTGTGCCCGCCCAGCCGCGTGCCCGCGCCGAGGTCCGCGCCCGCATCGAGCAGCACCTCGGCCACGTCGAGGCGCCCCTTCGACGCGGCCCAGTGGAGTGCCGTCATGCCGTCGCCCCGGGCGGCGTTCACGTCCTCGCCCGCGGCGAGCAGCGACCGCACGGCCTCCAGATCGCCGCGCATGGCCGCGTCGGCCACCGGAGCATCCGGCCCGGCCGGCCCCACCGGCGACCCGGCCGGGGCCGCGGCCCCCAGCGCGAGCAGCGCCGCGCCCGCAAGGACCAGCGATCGCGCGCGCCGCATCAATCTGCCGTCTCCGCGAAGGAGAACGCCCCGGTGCTGTTCCCGAAGCTCGTCATGTCATCCATCCCGAGCCGGTGCATGAGGCTCAGCATCACGTTCGCCATCGGCGTCCCAGGCGCGGCCCGCAGGTGCAGGTTCCCCTCCATCCTCCCCTGCGCGCCGCCCACGACGAAGAGCGGACACCGCTTGTGGTTGTGCACGTTCGGATCCCCCATCGGCGACCCGTAGATGATCATCGTCTTGTCGAGCAGGTGCGTGTCCCCCTCCATCGACGCCTTCAGCCGGTCGAGGAAGTAGGGGACGAGCCCGACGTGGTACCGGTTGATCTGCGCGAAGTCCGTGATGTTCTGCTCGTTGTCACCGTGGTGCGACGCCGGGTGGAAGCCCTTGTCGATCCCGCTCTCGGGATAGACCCGCCCCGACGCGTCCCGCCCCATCTTGAACGAGAACACGCGCGTCATGTCCGCCTGGAAGGCGAGCGCCTGCAGGTCGAACATCAGCTTCACGTGTTCGTCGAACGAATCCGGCACCCCCGCCGGCGCCTCCGGCAGATCCCGGTTATCGCCGGACTCGTTGCGCGCCACGACGCGCTGGATGCGGCGTTCGATCTCCCGCACGTTCTCGAGATAGCGGTCCATGCGCTGCCGGTCCGAGGGGTCCAGCCGACCCTTGAGGCTCGCGACCTCGCCCGTGAGGAAGTCCAGAATGCTGCTGCTCGCACGCTGCCGGGCGGCGCGCGCCTCGGGCGTCCCGCCCGCCCCGAAGAGCTGGTCGAACGCGACGCGCGGATCCCGGATCATCGGGAGCGGCTGCGTCGGGGAGGACCAGCTGATCGTGTCCGTGTACACACAGGCGTAGCCGTAGGCGCACCCGCCCGCCTGGTCCACGTTCTCGATGCAGAGCTGCATGGACGGGATCGGCGTGTCCTGCCCGAAGCGCTGCGCGTAGAGTTGGTCCACCGACGTGCCCACGAAGACATCCGAACTCTCCGTCTGCTTCGGATGCGACTGCGTGAGGAAGGTGGCGCTCGACCGGAAGTGGTCGCCCCCGATCTCCTTCGGCTTCGTCGCCTCGGCCGACTCGACATCGGTGTCGCTGATGATCGTGAGGTAGTCGCGGTACGGCTCGAGCGAACTCAGGGCGGTCGGCGAGAGGTCGAAGCCACGGCCCGTGGCCGCGGGCGACCAGTAATTCTGCGCCGCCCCGAACCCGCTGCTCCCCGCCGATCCGTGCACCATCTCGATGCAGACGAGGCGCGTCGGATCCGCGACCTCCCGCGCCCACAGCCGGCCCGCCGGGACCATGGCGTCGAGGAGCGGCAGGGCGACGGTCGCCCCCGCGCCCCGGAGGAACGTCCGGCGAGACAGGTGTTTCCCCGTGATGAACTCCATCAGTCCTCCTGGCTTCCCGCCTGCATGTCGTCGACGACCGCCTCGCTTCCCTTCAAGCGGAACGCGGGGCTGTTGACGACGCCGAGAATGAAGGCGGACATGCGGTGGTCCTGTTCGGCGGCCTGCCGCGCGATGGACCGCACGGTCGGCATGTCGTAGTACTCGACCCGCCGGCCCAGCGCGTAGGCGAGCAGGTTCTCGGTGAACGCGCGCACGAGCGGCACCGGCCGCGCGAGGAGTGCCGCGCGCAGATCCGCGGCGCTCGTCACCGGCGTGCCGTCGTAGAGTTCGCCCTGTGCGTCGATCGGCATCCCGCTGTCCTTGATGCGCCGCGCTCCGGTGCCGTCGAAGTACTCCAGCGCGAGACCGATCGGGTCGATCACGCGGTGACACGACCGGCAGGCCGGACTCGCGCGGTGCATCTCCAGCCGCTCGCGCACCGTGAGCAGGCGGCCCTCCTCGGCCTCCGGCGTCGCCTCCAGGTCCGACACATCCGGGGGCGGCGGCGGGGGCGGCGTCCCGAGCAACACTTCCATCACCCACTTCCCGCGCAGGACGGGCGAGGTCCGGCTCGCGTGCGAGGTGAGGGTGAGGATGCTGCCGTGCCCCAGGACGCCGCGCCGGGCCTCTTCGAGAATCTCGACGCGGCGGAAGTCGGGTCCCGTCACGCCCGGAATGCCGTAGTGCCGCGCCAGCCGTTCGTTCACGAACGTGTAGTCGGCCGTCAGCAGTTCGAGCAGGCTCCGGTCTTCCTGCACGAGCGTGTGGAAGAGCAGCTCCGTCTCGCGGTGCATCGCCTCCTTGAGCTGCTGGTCGAAGTCCGGATAGAGGCGGACGTCCGGGTTCATGCCCTCGAGGTCCTGGAGCCGGAACCACTGTCCCGCGAACCGCGTGGCCAGTGCTTCGGCGCGCGGATCGGTGAGCATGCGCCGCACCTGCGCGTCGAGCACGGCCGGCTCGGAAAGCCGTCCCTGCCCCGCGACCTCCAGCAGTTCAGCGTCGGGGCCCGTGGCCCACAGGAAGAAGGAGAGCCGCGACGCGAGATCGAAGTCGTCGAGCGCGTACACGCCCTCTGCCTCGCGAGCCGGTCGTTCCTCGAAACGGAAGACGAAATGCGGGCTGGCGAGGATCCCCTCGAGCGCGAGCCGAACCCCCTCCTCGAACCCGCCCGTCTCGGCGCCGGCCCGATACAGCTTCATGAGGGCGTCGAGGTTCTCCTCGGTCAGCGGCCGGCGGTAGGCCCTCGTCCCCAGCCGCACGATGATCTCCTCGGCGCACGACATCTCGGTGTCCGACGCGGAGGGGCGGCACGAGAACACCCGCTCGCGGCTCGGCGTGGCCGACATGCCCTCCGGCTCAAACGGCCCCGTGACCGCCAGATCTCTGAGGTGCGGCAGCGTCGTGAACCCGTACGCGTCGGTGATGCTGGTGCTCGCGATCGACCAGTCGTGCGGCGACATCAGATCCTGCGATGGTCCCTCGAAGGTGCGGATGAAGGCGGCCGCCACCCGGTGCGGACCCGCCTCGATGAAGACGGGTTCGGTCCGCAGGTCCACGCCGTCCGGATCGGAGACGTGCATCCAGCGGTCGATGTCGAGGAGCGCGACCCGTTCGCCATCGATCGAGATCTCGATCCGCTCGGGCTCGTCGGTCGTGTGCAGCGCGCCCTTTCCGTTTCCGAACAGGGCACCGGTCGTCTCGTGATGGAAGGAGACGCGGAAGGCGTACTCCCCATCGGCCGGGAAGTTGTGGTCCACCGCGACGCCGCCGCGGCTCCCGTACGGCGTGCCCTCGACGTGCTCCGCCTGCGAGGTCCAGCGCGACACCCTGAACGTCGCCTCGCTCGGCGTGACCTCCGGGTCGCCGATCGCGAGCCGGCTGATCTCGCTCGCCGCGCGCAGATACCCGTCCATCAGCGTGGGGGAGAGCAGCTGCACGTCGGCGATGTTGTCGAAGTTCGCGCTCTTCGTATCGAGCGGCAGGTAGTCGCCGGCATCGATGTCCAGATCGAGCAGGTCGTAGACCGAGCGCGAGTACTCGGCCCGGTTAAGACGCTGGAAGGTGCGGCGGCCGGGGTTCGGGTTCGCCTCCCACGAGGCGTCGAGCCGGGACTCGAGAACGGCGGCGAGCGTCCGCAGGCTGTCGGGCGTGGGCCGGCGCACGCCGACCGGCGGCATCATGCCGGCCCGCAGCTTCCGCACCATCCGTTCCGCGATCACCGCGTTGTCGGCGGCCGCAGCGACCTCGAAGGTCTCCAGCGACATGCCGCCGCTCACCCGTCGCGGGTTGTGGCAGCGGCGGCACGTCTCCGCGACCACGGCTTGCGCCGTTTCGACCGAAAGGGTGTCGACCGGGGGCAACGGGGTCGTTCCGGGGGTCGGCGCGATGGCGCGCGGCCAGACGGCGGGGGGATGTGCGCCTTCCCGTACGCCCTCCACATCCTGCCCGAGAGCGGGGTTCGGGAGAACGCCCGCTGCGGCCAGCAGCAGAACCGATCTTCGCATGCGTGAGACCTCGTCCGGGCAACCGCGTCACGCCCCTGCCGGGCGCAAGGATACACCAGCTTGAAAATGTACCATCGACGCAGATCGCCCGGCCAGCCGTTTCCCCTGCTTCTACACGGTCCGCCGGGTCACAAATCCCGCCGGCCCGCTGGCGGCCCATTCACGGCTGCGGAGCCAAAGGGCGCCTGCCACAACGAGGAATGAAGTGGACCAGATCCAGAACCCAACCCCGGCATGCATTCCCGGACCGAGGTCGCCGAGCCGAAAAATGCCTTGCGCCAGGGGAAATGCGCCTGTGGCACCGACAAGCCACGCCGTCCACGATCTCCACGACGGGCGCGGACGCCAGAACGCCAGCAGGGTCATCAGGAGAATCAGGTTGGGGAGTACCAGGAAGTTGAAGAGCAACATGAAGATCAGCGGAGTGAGCCCGCCGGGAGTCCGCTGAATCAACGCGATTACTTCGGGGAAGAGTTCGTAGCCGTAGGTTGTCAAGTCGGCGTCGGGACGAGAGGTGACAACCCCGGAGAATGTGAACGCCGGGAAGAAGAATGACACCGCGTACATGACCCAGCCCGTCAGCAGGAGACGCCGCCAGCGGGGGCGTCCCGCCCGGGCAAACTCGCTCGAAATCGCTCTCGGTTCGCCGAGTGCCCCAATGGCGACCGCAAGCGCCCTGGAGGGCGTCAGTCCAGGGTTCAACTCCAGTTCCAGATCGACCCGGGCGCGCAGGTGATCCTCGAGTTCATCCAGCTCCCGGGGTGCAAGCGACACCCCGCGTTCCACGCCCGTCCGCCAGTTGCGAATCTCCAAGTCCAGTTCAGACACGCTGCCCTCCCGGGATGCTTCAAGTCGTTCGGCTAGGCAGCTTCTGTCTTTGCGTTCGCGGAAGCCCGGTCGCGGCTGCGAAGGCGGAGAGCGGAGGCGGCGCAGACGAAGGAGGCGGACCACGCCCAGTAGCCCAGGCCCAGATACCCGAGGCCGGCCAGACCATCAGCCCCCAGCCTCGGAGGCGATACAAGTGTGAACACGCCGAATGCGAGACTCAGACCGCCCACAGTTCCGGCGAGCCACCACGGCGCCCGGCACGGGACGGAACGCCATAGCGCAGGCAGGGTCATGAGCATCGGAAGATTCGATAGCAGCGCGACGAGCGGCGGCCCGAGCTCACCTTCCTGGAAGACCCGCACGAACAATTCGTAGCCGCGGGCGGTGAAGTAGTCGGCGGCGGGGCCGGACGCGGCCAGAACCGGCAGGAAAAAAGAGACCGCGTACAGCGCCCACCCCGCCAGCAGGAGACGGCGCCACCGGGGGAGCCCCGCCCTGGCGAACTCCCTCGAGATCGCCCCTGGCTGGCCGAGTCCCTCCCGCGCGATGGCAAATGCGCGGGCGGGGGCCAGACCCGGGTTCAAATCGAGCTCGAGGTCGGCGCGTGCGCGGAGGTGGTCCTCCAGCTCATCGAGCTCGCGGGCCGACAGCGACGACCCGCGCTCCAGCCGCGTCCGCCATTCCCGAATTTCCGTGTCCAGCTCAAACACGACGTGCGCCGGCCTACGCGAGGGTCTTCTTCGGGCGGGCGGATGCCCAGCCCCGCCTGCGGAGCCACAGGGCCGCGGACGCGAGCGCGAACGAGGAAGCCCACGCCCAGTAGCCGGGACGCAACGCGGCCAGCGCGGCCGAACCTTCCGAAATGAGGGCAGCAGCGCCGACGCCGAGGGTCGACACGCCTATGGCCCCGAGGATCGCCGCGAGCCACGTGCCCTTCAGTCGGCGACGGCGCCAAATGAGAGGCAGCATCAGGAGCATCGGCAGGTTCAGGGGCAGCAATTCGACGTCCGCGAGCAACTCGTATCCGCGCGGTACCCAGGCTTCGAAGCCCCACGACGCCGGAAGCAGTGCCACACGAAACACCGGCAGCAGAAGCGATGCGACGTACAGCGCCGAGGCGCCAGCCAGCAGCGCCTTCCATCGGGGCCGGCCCGCCCGGGCGAACTCCCGGGAGAGCGCCCTCGGCTCGCCCATTGCATGCCTTGCGACCGCGAACGCCCTGGATGGCGTGAGGGCGGCGTCCAGTTCCAGTTCCAGATCGACCCGGGCGCGCAGGTGATCCTCCAGTTCATCCAGCTCGCGCGGTGCGAGCGACGACCCGCGCTCCACGCCCGTCCGCCAGTTCCGAATCTCGTTCTCGAGTTCAAACATGGCTGCCTCCCCAGGACATCCGGAGGGCGCCGTACACGGCCCGCCAGCTTTCCCGGTCCGTCGACAGCTGGCGCTTCCCGCGGCCCGTCAACCGGTAGTACTTGCGACGCCGGCCCTCATCGGTGAGTTCCCAGCGGCCCGTGATGAGCCCGTCACGCTCGAGCCGGTGGAGCACGGGATAGAGCATCCCGTCGGACCATTCGAGTTCGCCGCCGGAGAGCAGCTGGACCTGCTTGAGAATCTCGTACCCGTACGTCTCGCCACCCGCCAGGATGGAGAGCACCATCGGGCGCGACGATGCCGCAACCAACTCCTTGTAGACCGGCTTCTTCATCCGGAAACCCCTGTGCCGGAAACCTGATACCGTGAGATACAATGTACCTTGTGCGACAAGGTATGGAGTCGGATGGTTGCATGCAAGGTTTCGGCGGGACGTTCCCGCGGGAACGTCCGGGAAGTGCCGTCAGCCGGGCGGGAGCGGGATGGAGGCCACGGACGGGCGGTCGAACTCGTCCCGGTACACGCCCCAGATCCGCGAAGTCGTGAAGCGCATCGCGTCGAATCGCTCCGGCAGGATCGCTTCCCGCGTGGCCCCATCGCGCGCGATGCGCAGCCACTGGGGACCGCCGCTCAAACCGCCGGCGTCGAGGTCGAGGGGCTGCAACCACATCGTCCCGTCGTCGCTGCAACGGAAGTCCACGTACCGGGGCAGATAGCTCGCGAGTTCGTGCGGTGCCCCCTGAACCGCCGACGCCATCTGACGCAGGAGCCGCAGGCTGTCCGCTTCGCTGAGCCTTGTTGCGACGTCTCCCGTCACCTCCGCCTGTCTGAGCGCGAACACGGCTCCGGCGAACTGTCGGGGCGTGACCTCCGTGAACGGAACGGGCGGAAGATCGATCGGATCCACTTCGGCACCGGATCCGTCGAACCCGCGCAGCTGATTCCTCACCCGATCGTGGACGCGCACGAGACTTTCGCCGCACGCAGTCCACAACCGGTACCAGAGGGGGAACCCGCCGTCGCTCCCGATGAACTCTCCCGACGGATCTTCCAGGGCTTCTCCGAGCGCCACGAGCGTCCGCGTGTCACCCGTTGCCGGATCCACCGCGACCAGGTCGGCGCGCAGGAGCCCGAGACGGAACTGCATCACGCCGCCTTCCATCGTCACCGTCGAGCGCGGCACGATGACCTCGCGGCCGAGTCGCGCCGTCCGCACGGAGGGGCTCAGCATGTTCATGCCGGTCCGCACGGTGCCGGGCGGGAGAGCGGCCGACGCCAGGGAGAATTCCTCCCAGCCGGCGTCGGGCCGCGAGACCCGGATCAGCGCGTGGCGCATGAGATCCAGAACCCACGCCTCACCCTCCAGGCCTCCCGTGACGAAGGCCGAGGGCATCGCGAATTCGTCGGGTCCCCTCCCGGCGCTTCCGTGTGCGACAAGGGCCTCGCCGCCCGGGCCGAACCCCATGAAGTACGGCTCCTGGGAGTTCAGCACCCAGACGGAGCCGTCCCCCACCACCTCCAGATCCCGGACGAGCGCAAGGGAGTCGGAGGTCCCCAGCACCTCGATGGCCGTCGCGCTCAGATCGATTGGAGATCCGGGATCACCCGCATCCGGGACGCGCTCCCCGCAAGCGAGGCACGCCGGCCCGAACGGCAGGACCATGGCGAAGCGGAATGACGTCGAGCGCCGGACGCGCCTCACGGGGCCTCCACTGCGGACGTTCCCGCGGGAACGTCTCACACCAGTCCGATGAGGATCTTGCCCGGCGGACCCGCTTCCACGGCCTCGTGCGCGGCGGCGATGTCTTCGAGCGAGAACTGTTGCGCAATCGTGTGGCGCAGTTCTCCGTCCGCCAGCCAACCGCCGAGCTCATCGATTGCCCGTTCCTTGGCATCCTCGGGCATGAGGAAGACGAGTTCGAAACGCAGCGTGATGTTCTTGTATAGGAAGGTGTAGAACGGGACGGCGGGCTGTGGCTCGCCTTCCGAAGCGTAGGCGGAGATGACCCCGTTCGCCTTCAGCATAGCGATCGAGGCGTCGAGGTTGCCGCCCATCTCGACTTCGACGATGCGGTCGACGCCCTCGCCGTCGGTGAGTTCCAGGACGCGAGCCGCGACGTCCTCCTCCCGATAGTTGATCACGGTCTCCGCCCCGGCGCCCCGCGCGATCCGCGCCTTTGGGTCCCCGCTCACGGTGGCGAGGACGCGGGCGCCTCCCAGGCGGGCGCACTGGATCGCGTAGGCCCCGACCGCTCCCGCGCCGCCGGTGACGAGCACGGTCTGCCCCTCGACGGGACCGTCGCCATACACGCACCGATGAGCGGTCAGCGCCGGGATGCCGAGGCACGCGCCCTCCGCGAACGACGTATTCGGGGGAAGCGGAACGGCCCTGGACGCGGGAAGGGTCACGAATTCCGCCGCGGTCCCGAAGTTGCTCCCCCACTGCGCCTCGTAGACCCAGACGCGGTTTCCGAGCCTGCCGGCATCGACGCCGTCGCCGACCTCGTCGATGATCCCCGCCCCGTCGAAGTGCGGCACGACCAGGGTGGAGGCCATCGCCCCGCGGCCGCCGGCGCGCCGCTTCACGTCGACCGGATTGATCCCGGAGACGCCCACGCGGACCCGCACCTCGCCCGGGCCGGGAGCCGGCGCCGCCCGCTCCCCTACTTCCAGCACGTCGCCCGCCGATCCCAGTTTTTCGTACCACGCGGCTCGCATGTGCTCCCTCACTTTTGGCCAGGGCCGACCGCGGCTGATCGCCGGGCTACTGCTGATCGCCGCCATCAAGATCGCTGCTGCTTAGCCCCTCGGTGTGCCCATCCACGGGGAGCGCCTGCCCAGAGATCTTCGCACCATTGTCCGACGTGAGGAAGAGGACGAGCGCCGCCACGTCCTCGGCGTCGACGAAGCTCCGGAGCGAGACCTGGCGGAGCCAGTTCCGGCGGACCGCCTCGTCGGAGACGCCCTGCCGGGCGGCCCGCTCGGCGATCACGCGGTCGATGCGGTCGCCGCGCACGCTGCCCGGACAGATCGCGTTCACGCGAATCCCGGCCGGACCCAGTTCCATGGCCAGCGTGCGGGTGAAGCCGATTACGCCCCACTTGGCCGTGGCGTACGGGCTGCGCAGCGGATAGCCGTGCAGCCCCGCGGTCGAGGAGAGGTTCACGATCGAACCGCCCCCCGCCCGCCGCAGTGCGGGGACGGCAGCCCGGGCACAGAGGAACGTGCCGTCCAGGTTGACCGCCAGCGTCCGTCGCCAGCCTTCGAGGTCGAGCGATTCGACGGGCCCGGTCGGACCGGCGCTGCCCGCGTTGTTGACGAGCACGTCGAGGCCGCCCAGCCGCCGGAGCGCCTCCGCGAACAGCCGCTCCACGTCCGGTTCCGAAGAGACGTCCGCCGGAGTGCCCCCGAGGTCGCCCTCCGCCGAGCCCAGCAGGGCGTCGAGCGCTTCCGGGTTCCGGTCGCAGATGTGCACGCGCGCCCCCTCGTCGAGGTAGGCGAGGGCGATGGCCCGCCCGATCCCGGCCCCGGCGCCGGTGACGACGACCCGTCGGCCTGCGTGCGCCGACACGGCCGTCAGTTGCCTTCCGACCCGGATTCGGCCGGCCCGGCCGGCTCATACCCGTGTTCCGCCGCGGGATAGGCGCCGCCCCGTACCTCGCGCGCGTAGTCCGCGACCGCCTCCCGCGCCGTCTTCCCCAGTTCGGCGTAGCGCTTCAGGAAGCGGGCGCTGAACCCTTCGTTCAGTCCCAGCATGTCTTGCAGCACCAACACCTGTCCGTCGCAGTCCGGGCCGGCCCCGATCCCGACCGTCGGGATCGAGACGGCCTCCGTGACCCGGCGCGCCGCCGATGTCGGCATCAGTTCGAGGACGATGGAGAAGGCGCCCGCCTCCTCCAGAGCGACGGCTCCCTCCACCAGCCGCGCCGCCGCCTCTTCATCCTTCCCCTGAACCCGGTGGCCCCCGAGCGCGTGCACCGACTGCGGCGTGAACCCCAGGTGGCCCACGACCGGAATCCCGGCCCGCACGATCGCGCTCACCGCATCGACGATCTCGAGACCGCCCTCGAGCTTCACGGCGCCGGCGCCGGTCTCCTTGAGGATCGTCCCCGCGTTCCGCACCGCCTCCTCGACGGAGACCTGGTAGCTCAGAAACGGCATGTCGACGACGACGAACGCGCGGGAGACGCCGCGCACGACGATCCGTCCGTGGTACGTCATCTGTTCGACGGTGGCGGAGAGCGTCGTCTCCTCTCCGCAGAGGACGCTCGCCAGGGAGTCGCCGACGAGGATCAGGTCCACGCCCGCCGCGTCGACGAGCGATGCGAAGAGCGCATCATAGGCGGTGATCGCGACGATCTTCTCGCCGCGCGACTTCATCGCCACGAGATCGAACGTCGTGATCTTGCGACCTTCGGAACCTCCGCCCGGCACGCTCATCGTTCGGCTCACCGCGTCATCCCCGTCGGTCTCCCGCCGCCGGTGCGGGGGGGAAGAGCGTCCGGCCCGTGTCGGCGTCGACCACCCGGATCGCGCTCACGGGACAGTTCGCCGCGGCCTCGAGGACGAGCGCCTCCGGGTCGCCCTCCGCATCGACGACCCTGGACTGACGGTTCTCGTTGTGCTCGAACACGCCCGGCGCCGTGGCCACGCACATCGCGTTCCCGACGCAGAGCCCGTGATCGACCTCGATCCTCACCATGTGACGGGCATGGATTCGATGGACCGGAACTGGATGCTCGGCTGATAGCGCAACGCGTCGGTCGCCACTTCGAACCGTTCGAAGCGGCGCGCCAGCCCGCGGAAGACCTCCTGCCCCTCCATGCGGGCGAGCGCGACGCCGAGGCAGTAGTGGATCCCCGATCCGAACGACAGATGGGGGTTCGGCTGGCGCCCGATGTCGAACCGGTCCGGATCCTCGAACACGGCCGGATCGCGGTTCGCCGCCGCGATGATCCAGCGGATCCGTTCGCCCGGGGAGAGCGTCTTTCCGCACAGTTCGGCCTCCTGAGCGACGATGCGCTGGGTCGACTTCACCGGCGGATCGTACCGGAGACACTCCTCGGTCGCCGTCCGCGCGAAGCGGTCGGGGTCCGCCCGGAGCCGGTCCCATTGCGCCGGGTGCTCGATGAAGGCCAGGAGGCCGTTGCAGATCAGGTTCATCGTCGTTTCGTGTCCCGCAAACAGCATGAGGCCCGTGTTCACCAGCACCTGGTGCCGCGTGAACACGCCATCGGTCTCCCCGCGCGCGAGGGCCGAGATCAGGTCGTCGCCGGGATCCTCGATTCGTCCTTCCACGAATGGACGCGCGTATTCAATGATCCCGCGAATCCCCTCGGTCAGGGGACGCAGCCGGTCCGGCTCGCCACGGTTGAGGTGAAGGATGCTGTCCGCGAGCCCCCGTAGCGTGTCCATGTCCTCGCGGGGGACGCCCATCAGGCGCGCGATGATCCGCACCGGAAGGGGGGCTGCGAGATCCGTGACGACATTCATCCGCCCGCGGGGCCGCAACTCGTCGAGGAGTTCGTCCACCGCCCGGCGCACGAAGGGCCGCCAGCGCTCCATCGCAGTCGGAGTGAAGAAGGAGTGGACCGTCTTTCGCTGCTCGAGGTGCTCGGGCCGATCCTGTTCCACGAGCTGGTCGGCGCGGAACGTTCTGACTTCTTCGAACAGGGGCGCGTCCCCGGGCAGCACCGGCGGATACGGCGCTCCCTGCACACCCCGGATGACCGCCGAGGAGAAGAGTTCGTGGTGGCGGAGGATCCACACCACCGGGTCGTAACCCGTTACCACCCACAGCCCGAACCTCTCGTTCCAGTGGACGGGATCCCGCTGCCGCAGCCGGGCGAAGTGGGCGTACGGCCGGGCGATCACGTCCTCCGCGAAGAGGTCGTCGAGATCCGCCTCGGCGACGACGGCGCCATCCCGCGCTTCGCTCACCCTGGGAGCGGATCAGGGGATGAAGCGATAGACGACGGGCAACCGCTCGACATCGGTGACGCTCGAGTCCGTGTGGTGGTAGATGTTCTGCCGTCCGGTACCGCAGTCGCCGTACGTGTCGCAGGAGATCTTGCCGATGAGACCCGAGATGCGCGCGCCTTCGATCCGCGAGCGCACCGCGGACCGGTCGATGTACAGCCGCCCGCCCTCCTCCACCGCGGCGGACTCGATGGCGCCGAGCAGGAGCGTCGTCGCGTCGTATGCCAGCGCCCAGTAGGGCGTTTGCGGGTGTTCGCCGTACGTCGCCTCGTACGCCGCGATGGCGTCATCCGCGCTCTTTCCGGTCACGCCATTCACGTTGCCGCCGTAGTCCGATTCCGGGCCGGCGAAGTAGATCCCTTCGGACTGCGGTGTCGCGAGGAATTCAGAGACGAGGAGGGCCGCGCCGGAGATGAGGGTCACCCCCTCGAGGCCGTCGAAGCTCTTTGCCTGCACCGCGAAGGGTGAACCCTCCGCACGGAACAGCGGGAAGAAGATCCCGTCCGGCCCGGCGGCCGCGAACTCCGTGAGGACGGTCGTCATGTCCGTCTCGCCCTTCGCGATTCCACTGGCGACGGGCACCTCGCCGCCCAGCCCCCGAAACGCGTCCCCGAACGCGTCAACCAGCGCCGTCGTATAGGGGTCCCCGTCGTGGAGCGTGACGATCCGCCGGAGCCCCAGTTCTCCGTAAGCGAAGTCGGACAGGGCCCGCGCCTGGTAGAGGTCGTTGTTCGCGACGCGGTAGTATCCGTGGTGATAGTGGGGGTTCGGATTGCCGGCGAGATCCGAGGTGAGCAACGGGGAGGTCGTGCTGGGAGCCACCATCGCAAAACCCGCGCGGCTGATCACGGGCGAGGCGGCTACGGCGGCGGCCGAACACGATGTGCCGATCACGCCGACCACCTGTGGATCCGCCACGATCTCTCGCGCACCGCGGCCTCCGCCCTCCGGCGAGCACGCCGAGTCGACGGGGTCGCCGAGGCGGATGTTGCGTCCCCGGATGGTCGCGACATCGCGGACCGCGAGTTCGATGCCGCGCCGCGCGGGTTCTCCAAGCGACGGCGCCCCGGTCATCGCCAGGAGCGATCGTATCTCGACCGCACCGCCGCGTAGCACCGTGACAGTGCCGAGCGGTCCGGGCTCATAGCTCGACGGGCCGGTGCCCCCGTCGCACGATACGGCGAGGGTCGCGACAGCCGCGACCAGAGCCAGCCTGCCGGATTTCAAGGCGTCGGTCATTGAGAACTCCCGTGACAGGTCTACACAGTCCACCCAAGCTATGGGGGGGGAACGACACCTCCAAGACGTCGAAAGGAAGCGTCACGATGGCACGAAACCGGCTGCTTTCCCTCGTCGCGGGTGTTCTTGCGGGTCTCTTCTCGAATGCCTGCGACGGAGCGGACTCCGTCACCGGTCAAGCGATTCCGCTGGAGGAACTCGTGCGCGGCGCGTGGTCACCCCCCGCCATGCTCTCGAACGTTCGCTTCCTCCCGTCGTCCGGGGCGGAGGCCGCGCGGCATGGTTTCTCCGGCACTCTCACCCTCGTGGGCCCCGAGATGCGGACGGACCCCGCCGAACTCGATCCGCGCCGCTTCTTGGGCCGTGATACGCAGCGCTTTCCCGATGTGTCCGTCGGATTCGTGGCGGACGGCCAGGACCTCATCCCCTGGAACCGGGATCTCATCGTCTCGGGGACGCGTACCGACGATGGAAGCTACTGGGACCTCCTCGTCGGCCCGGGGATGGTCTGGTCCGAGCCGGGCGAGGCGTGGTCGCGGGCCGCCTTTCCACTCCAACTCGCGAGTTCCGTGGAGAACGAGACGTACAACGGCGTGGCGACCTTCGCCTTCAACGACCGCGCGGTGTCCGGCGTCCGCTTCCAGACGGTAACCCAGGGACGCCCGTACTTCCTCGTACAGCGGCGCCTCATGTGGGGTCAGCTCGCGGCGGAGTACACGCCGGGTCCGCCGCCGCCCGACATCGTCGAGGCCTTCGCGACCGAGAAAGCCGGGCGGCTCCCGCTGCGCCCGATCTCCGACCTCCGCCCGCGGGTGGGAGACGCCGTGTTCGACGCCATGCACGGCGACATGAACACGGAGAACATGGTCACCGCCGCCTTCCTCGTGGCGGACACGCTCTATGTCGCCGACTGCCCCACGCCGTTCGGGGAGCTTCCCTTCTGCCGGGAGCAGCGATTCGGGATCTGGTCGGTGACGAAGTCCACCGGCAACACGGTGGCCGCCCTTCGCCTCGCGCGGCGCTACGGGCGGGAGGTCCTCGACGAGCGGGTCGCCGACCACCTCGATGTGACGGCCGAGCACGACGGATGGGACGCCGTCCGCTTCCGCGACGTCCTCAACATGGCCACCGGCGTGGGCGAGGGGTCGACCCGGACCGAGCCGAACAACACGGGCGACGGCTACCTGATCGGCTACGACGACTGGTACACGGCGATCTCGAAGGACGAGCGGATTCGGCAGGTGTTCCGCGCCTCGAACCACCCGTGGGGGCCGGGGGAGGTCGTCCGCTACCGCGACCAGGACGCCTTCCTCATAGGCGCCGCCATGGACGCGTACCTGAAGCATCGCGCCGGACCGCAGGCGGAGCTGTGGGAGATGCTGGAGGATGAGGTCTACCGGCCCATCGGCGTGCCGCACGCGCCGACCAACCGGCTCGTGGAGGCCGATGGCTCGCTCACGCTGCCCCAGATGTCGCAGGGCTACTATCCCACGGTGGATGACCTCGCGAAGATCGCGCGGCTCCTGCAGAACGGGGGTGCGCACGAGGGCGCGCAGCTGCTCCATCCGGAGCTGACCGCCGAAGTCATGTACCGGACGGACGTGCGCGGGATCACCTTCGGCCCACCGGTCGAGACGGGGCGGCCCAGCTACTTCCTGGCCGTCTGGCACCAGAACTACGTCGCCGAAGGGGGCTGCACCGTCGACCTCGCCCGCATGTCGGGCTGGGGGGGGCACCGCGTCGTCCTCTTCCCCAACGGTATCGTCGCGATACGGATCTCGAAGGTGACCGGGAGCGAAGCCTCGCCGGTGGACGGCCTGGCCGCCGTGGCGGACCGCCTGGACCCGCTATGTCCGTGATCCGCGCCTCCGCGCGACCACGCCGACGCAGCGCCCCCCCTCCGGCACGGGTCCCGAGCCGGCGATTATCCCGAACCCGACTCCGGGTCGGCCGTGGCATGTGACTTCTCCTCGACGATGCCGGAGCCGTAGAACTCGCTGAGCGTGCGCTTGAGACGGTGGCGTTCGTCGTTCAGGCGGTACACCCGGCGAGCGGCTTCCGTGAAATCGGGACCGAAGTCGCCGGCACACTCCAGGCGGCGCAGTTCGTCCTCCACGTCCCAGATCCCCCGGTTCACCTCCGCCAGCGCCTCGACCCGTTCCCGGACGCGGGGCGGGGCCGTGTCCAGCTCTCCGATCGTCCGGGCGCACACGGCCTCGACGTTCGCGAGTTCGGAGTTCACATTCGCGAGCTTCCGGCGACCGCGGATCCGGGCCTGTTTCAGCCGGAGGATGGTGATGCGGTCGATGAGTTCGCCCGCGGAGACAGGGATCTCGATATTCACGCTCCGAACATAATGGCGCGGGAGGGGATGCGGTGAGGATTGGACTCGTGGGGTTCGCGGGTTCCGGCAAGACGACGGTCTTCAACGCGATGACGGGGCTCGGCGTTCCGGTCGGGTTCGGGGGCGACGTGCGGCTGGGGACGGTGCGGGTTCCCGATGCGCGCGTCGACGCGCTCAGCGCGCATTTCTCTCCCCGGAAAACGACGTACGCGGAGATACGGTTCTGCGACATCCCTGGCGAGCATGGCGCGGCGAGCCGGGGTCTGTCGCCGCGCGGGCTGCAGCAGATCCGCGATCAGGAGGCGCTCTCCCTCGTGCTGCGGGACTTCGACAACCCCTCGCTCGCCGACGCGGCGGACCCGCACGGCGAACTCGATGCCTTCGCGACGGAGTGCCTCCTTGCCGATCTGGACATCGTCGAGCGCCGGCTGGACCGGGCGCAGCGCGAGGGGGCGGACGCGGTCGAGATCGCGGCCTTCGAGCGGGCGGGCGCGACGCTCGCGGCGGAGCGACCCCTCCGGACGGTCCCCCGGGCGGAACTGGATCGCACCCCGTTGCGCGGCTACGGCCTCCTCACCGATCGGCCGCTGCTCGCCGTGCTGAACCGGAGCGAGGAGCGCGCGGGGGAGGCGCTGCCCACCGAACTCGCCGCGCGGCTTGCCGACATGGGCGCCGGCGGGCTGGCGCTGTCCGCGCCCGTCGAGGCGGAGATCGCCGACCTCGATCCCGCGGACCGGGCCGACTTCGTGGAGGCGCTCGGCCTGCGCGAACCGGCCCTCGACCGCTTCATCCGGGCGGCCCACGGACTCCTCGACCTCATCTCCTTCTTCACCGTCGCGCCGGCCGAGGTCCGCGCATGGACGATCCGCCGGGGCACGAGAGCCCGACGGGCGGCGGGGCGCATCCACTCGGACATGGAGCGCGGCTTCATCCGCGCGGAGGTGATGCCCTACGAGGCGTTCAGCGCGTGCGGGTCGGAGCAGGCCGTGAAGGAGGCGGGCCTGCTGCAGGTCGAGGGCAGGGACTACGTCGTAGGGGACGGCGACATCCTCCACATCCGCTTCAACGTCTGAAACGGCGGCACGTCACCGCTGGCGACCGGCGCGCACCCTTGCCCGTTCCCGCGGACTGCTCGGATTGTTTTCGTAAGCCGTTGGACGTAACCGTTCGGTGAAGTCGTGGTCTCGAATCCCTGACGGCTTCGCCCTCGACAGCGGCCGAGCCGCCGACGGAGCGACCCCCGCCACCTCCAGCAGGACGGCGGGGAGAGAGCGGTGATCAGACCCGTGCGTCGGAACGATGTGGTCGGTTCGCCAGCCGTGCCAAGGGTGTCGCGGCCGACGAGGACGCTCGGCTGGCCTGTCCGGGGATGGGTCCAGCGACCAACGCGGCGGCACTTGCGGGAAGTTCACTTGGAGTGCACCACCCGTACCGTACGGTAAACGTGAACCGTGTCGCCCGGGGGCTCGTGCGGAGGCCACGAAATCCGGTCGAGCCCAATCACCGTGATCTCCCCCGTTCCGGCAAGATCGAATCGGACGTAAGCCTGTCGAAGATCATTCCCTAGCCCTCGATCCGGACAACTCGAGCTGTACCGCCAGTTCATGTACGGCGTGATCGTCGTGTGAAGTCTCGTCGTCTCGGTCTCCGTTCGTCCAGGTACCACGTTGCAACCAAAGAACGTTCGAATCGATACCGGGAACAGCTGGTCCACAAGAACCGTGTCCGGTACGGAGACAACCGATTCCATGTCACCGTAGATCGCTCCGACGATCTCACCACGCTGCGATTCGGACGAGAACGGGCCACCGCAGCCGACCATGAGACCGGCTGCGGTGAGCATCAAAGCACATCGTTGAATCATTGCTGATCGCCTCCATCATCAGCGACCACGATCTGCCACACACTGTAGGGGACGAAGGGAGACCCTGCGTTGGTCACTACGTCACCAGCAAGGCCGGGTGGCCACCGTCCCCCTTTTTCGGGGGCACCTGTCAGGCGATCCGTACTTGTACACTACGGGACGTGTTTGCACGACGCAGGCGTCCTGTGGAATACAGCCCCCGCGGGAACGTCCCGCCCTCGACCTACCCCTCGAGCAGCGTCTCGATGTGGGTGGCGGCCGCGAGCGCGGTGCCGTCCAGGTTGTAGCCGCCCTCTAGCAGCGAGACGACGCGCCCCCCGCAGCAGGTATCCGCATAGTCCATCGCCTTCCGGGTCATGCGCCGGAAGGCGTCGTCCGTGAGCGCGAAGCAGCCCAGGAGATCGTCGACCCGGCTGTCGAAGCCCGCCGAGAGGATCACGAAGTCGGGATCGAAGGCGGCAACGGCCGGGGAGAGCGTGTCGTCCCAGCGGCCCAGCATGTCGTCGTCCGTGGCGCCGCAATCGAGGTGCACGTTGATGTTGAGTCCGGTCCCCTCGCCCTGGCCGGTGAGGGCCGGGTCGCCCGTGCGCGGATAGGCGGCCCAGTCGTGCGCGGAGAAGAAGAGCACCGACGGATCATCGTAGAAGGCGTTCTGGGTCGCGTTCCCGTGGTGGTAATCCCAATCGATGACGAGCACCCGCTCGAACCCGTGTACCCGCTGGGCGTACTTCGCGGCCACGGCGGCGTTGCTGTAGTAGCATTAGCACTCAGGCCGGTATATGTCCCGATCACTGGATCTTACGGGATTTCCAGGTCGGATTCCCGGTGTTCGATTCCCGCCGATCGGGATCAGGTTCGAACTCGCTGACGCTGCGCGAGTGCCTGCCTGAGTTGTCCCTCGTCCGCCCTCTGGTAACAATTAAGCACGGTCTGGGCGTTCCTCCAGCCACCGAGTTGGCAGAGAACCTTGAGCGGCTGGTCCATCAGGTCGCTGGCGAACTTCCTCCGGAGCGAGTGCCAGCCCCGGCCGCGCTTCCGCTCCAGCCCCGCGAGCTTCTCGGCCCTGCACCACCAAGCACGCGGCTGCGACGGGCCCACGCACCTCAAGGGATGTCTCGGCGAGTGCAGCACCGGCGCGTCCCTAGGCCCGGGACTCCTACTCCACGCCTCTTGGAGAATGGCCAGCGCGTCGGCGGACGCCGGCGTCCGATGCTCGTAGCCGGTCTTCTCGTGCTCACTGCGCCACCGGATCGTTTCGCCTTCGAAGTCGATGTCGCTCCACCGAAGATGGCGGATGGCACCGATCCGGTGCCCTGTCTCGTGTGCGAGCACGAGTGCGGTATGGAACCGCCAGCCAACTTGGCGGGACACCTCCAGAAGCGCTTGGTACTCCTCTTCGGAGAGCACGACCCGGACCGGATTCTTCTCTTGGGGCGTCTTCAGGCCCCTGAGAGGGTTGGATGCGAGGAGCAGTCTGCCCTCCTCATCCCTCGACTTCGAAGCCCAGTTGAGCACCGCGATCAGGAACCTCAGGTCGTACTCGACGGTCCTGTCGGACACAGGTTTTCCGCTCGGACCGACTCTACCCGATCTGCGGTCCCGGATGAAGCGGTCCCAGTCCCTCCGGGATAGCGTCTCGGGCTTTCGGTCCCTTCCGAAGAACTTGAGGAACATCTTCATCGCGACGCGGTCGCGCTGCCGCGTGCGCCTCGCCTTGGTGGGCGTCACCTCCTCACCGTAGATGTCAAAAAGCGTTCCCAGCGTGAGCGGCTTGGCCTCGGCCTCCTTGCGCCCGTTGACCTCCGACCCCGCGAACCCCGCGGCGAACTCGTCGGCCTGCCGTTTGGCGCGCCTCCAGTCGCGGTGTTTGAGCGACCGGGTGAGCCTGCGCCCGTTTTCGCGCCACTCTATCTGGAAGAGGCCGGTCTTCGGGTCCGGAAACACCCTGACCCGGTTGCGGCCCCATTCTCCGGCGCTGTAAGAGCGCCGGTCACGTTTCGTGCGAGCCATCTTCCATTCCTCTCCGGATGATGGACTGCACGATCTGCTCGTTGGAAACATCGCGGCGCGCGGCGCTCTCCGCCAGTCGCGGGCCGGAGGGTGCCTTGAGGGGCAGGTTCCGGCGCAAGATCCTTGGCGCGTTGGGTCTCCCGGCGTTGGGGATCTTGCCTTCCCGCACGAGGCGGCCCAGATGGTCCTTCGAGTATCCGCTCTCGCGAGCAGCTTCGACGAGCGAGAACGTGGTCTCGTCCTGCTCGCGGATTGTGGTTTCGAGGTCGTCGGCGCAGCGCTCGATCGCCGTGGCCGGGGTGTCGCCCCCGTACCTGCGGAGCGCCTTGGCCTGCTTGCGCCAGTCGTCGGGCAGGCCCTCGACGGACGCGGGCTTGGTCTTCCGTCTGGACTTCCGGGTCATTTCCAGTCTCCTTCCTCGTCCTGCCGGAGCGAGTCCGCGAGGCCGGCATCCCCTTCGCCGCGCCTCACGGAACGTTCGGCGAGATCCACGCGGCGGCCGAGATCGGCGAGTCCGGTGGAGCGGGCGGCGGCGTAGATGGCCGCCGCGGCGGCGGCGAGCGCGAGCACGGCTTGGAGCGCGAGCGCGACGCCGTGCTCGGCGAGGATCACGGGCCAGTGGGGCGAGAGGTATTCGAGGCGGGCACCGCCGATCAGGAACGCGGACCCGGCGATTGCGGCAGTGAGTCCCGCGCTGATCTTCCAGGGCTGCATCGTGGTTCTCCTTGTCTTCAGAGTTCGACTGTGGCGGGATCGCGGTCGGCCGGACCACGGAGCCAGGAGCCGCCGTCGCTCCCGAGACCCAGCCTGCGGAGAAGCCCCGCCGCCGCGGGTCCGTTGGCGTGCATGACGAACCCGGCGGCGGCCTTGGCGCGGACGGCCGCCTCCCGGTAGCTGCCGGAGACGGCCTCGACGTTGACGCGCCCGGTCCGGCCGTCCGCGTCCTCGTACTCGATCTGGGCGTCGGGGTAGAGCACCCGGCCTTCCTCGTCCAGGGGGAGCCCGAGTTCGCGCGCGATCCGGTGCCGTTCGGCATCGGCGGCCCGCTTGCCGCTCTTCCGCGCGGCCTCGCTGCCGCGCGCGACTCTGCTCTTGAGTTCGGTGTCGAGCCGGACGCGCCGCACGGTGGCGCCCCGTGCTTCGAGCCGCTTCCGCTCGATCCGGCAGGCGCGGTAGATGGCGGTGTCGTGTGCGGCCTCGGTGTCCCGGACCCGCACCGTGCGGATCGCCTGCGAGGTATCCATCCCGCGCTCGGCGGCGAGTTCACGCGCCTCGGCCACGCCCTTGCGGGTGAGGGTCAGCACCTTGAACGGGTTGCCCCTCGGGCCGGTAGCCGCGTGCTGTTCGACGATGCCGTCGCGGATCCAGGCGTCCACGGCCCGCCGGGTGGTGAACGGATGACCGCCGAAGCGGGCGTCCGCGAGGTCGCGGAACGACACCGCGCCGTGGACGCCGATGTCGGTCAGCGCGCCGGCGCAGCGGTCGCGGAAGGAGATGGACCCGCCGTCCCGGCCCGCGGCGTGTTCTCGGCGATGGCCGTTCCGCATCCGAGCGCGACGGCTCGCGCGGCTGGGTGGCGCGGCGGAACGGGGGTCCGGTTCGGCCGTGCGGCCGAACATCTTCCTTCCTCTCATCCGTCGTTCAGCGGCTCGGCCCGGCGCCGCGCGCCGGGGTGGGGATCTGCGGCACGGGGACGACGACCCTCTGCGGCCCCTGAGCGGGCGTCCTGACCGCCGCCACTGCGACCGGATCTCGCGCGGCCACGCGCTCGCGGTGCCGGTCGAGCACGAAGTCGGAGATCTTCTGCGCGTCCGCGGCCGCGCGCCGGATCTCGCGCGGATCCTCCTCAAGCGCCTGGATCCAGCCCTCGACGTAGGCCGCGCCGCGCGCCGGGTCGTGCCCGACGCCGACGCGCTCGCCGGTCATCATCGCGCTGATCTCGGCCCTGAGTTCCTCCCGGGCGTACTCGGGCGAGCCGAACCCGTTGTTGATCCCCTCGATGAGGGTGTCGCGCCTCATCCGGCTCTCGTGTCCGGTGCTGTGGCCCAGCTCGTGGAGCGCGGTCTGGTAGTAGTGGTTCGCCGACGGGAACTGGCCCCGCTCGGGCAGCACGATCTCGTCGCGCTTCATGTGGTAGTAGGCGCGGTCGCCCTGTACGTGGCGGACCGGGACGCCAACGTCCTGCATCACCCGCTCGGCTTCCTGGTGCACCTTCCAGAGCGGGTGATGCAGGAC
>CAZDZJ010000048.1:0-9455 GCA_964509895.1 uncultured Gemmatimonadota bacterium | reverse complement strand
GGTGTAGGCTACGAGGGGGGTCGCATCGCCAGCCGCCGTCGGGGCGGTCCGGAAGGCCGATGCCTGGAGGTCCGACAGCAGCTGGACTTCACGACGACGCTCGCCGTCGGCCGGGAGCGCCGCGGCCGCCCGAGCCACGGCGGCGGCCAGGTCGGCGGCGCCGTCGGTAGGCCGGAGCCGTTCGAGGGCCGCGGCCGCCCGCCCCGCGGAAACACCGGCCGCGAGCGGCTCCCCCACGGTCGGGAAGAGCCACACCCGGTCTTCCGGGCGGGCCGCGGCGAGCGCGGATCGGCCAAGCTCCTCGAGCGATTCGAACAGCAGGCGGTCCTCATCCAGGCGTCCGACGCTCGCCGAGTTGTCCACGATGAGCGCGAGGTCCGTCGGCTCGTGGTCGCGGGCGCCGCCGCGTCCGATGAGCGGGCCCGCCGCCGCGAGCACGAGCGCGATCAGGAGGCAGATCCGCACGGCGAGCAGCAGGAGGTCCGAGGCCACGAGCGACCTCGAGCGCGCGTCCTCGGCGCGGCTCAGGTAGCGGAGCGCCGGAAAGGACACGCGCCGGTCGGTCTGTCGCCGCCGCAGGTGAAGGATGAGAGGCACGATGGCGCTCAGCCCGAGCGCGAGCGCCCCCAGGTAGAGAAAACTCAAGTTCCTCCCGTCACCCTCCGCCCCTCCGGCGCAGGAACTGCCTCAGCGCGAGGCCGAGCGGGGTGTCCGTCGTGAGAAGCGCGTAGTCGGCGCCCCAGCGCAGCGCCTCCTTGCGCCAGTCGTCGATCGCCGCCTCGACCGCCTCCCGATACTGCCTGCGGAGCGCGGCGGAGTTTGCGCCCAGTTCCTCCCCCGTCTCCGGGTCGAAGAAGATCGCCTCCCCCTCGGCCGGAAGCTCGCGTTCCCCGGGGTCCATGATGTGGAAGAGGATCACCTCGTGTCCGCGGTGCCGGAGATACCTCAGCGCCAGGCGGGTCGTGTCGGGATCCACGAGAAGGTCGGAGATGAGGACCACGAGGCCCCGACGCTGCAGCCGGCCCGCGATCTCCTTCAGCGCCGAGCCCGCGTCGGTCTTTCCGTCCGCGGAGAGGCGCGTGAGCTCGCCGAGCAGGCGGCGCCAGTGGCGCCGCGTCGTCCGGGGCGAGAGGTGCGCCCGCAGGGCTTCGTCGAAGGCGATGAGACCTGTCGCATCTCCCTGCTGGACGAGGAGCAGCGAGAGCGACGCCGCGAGCAGCCGCGCGTACGCGAGTTTGGCCGGATAGCGCTCTTCGTCCGACACCCAGCCCATCGACCGGCTCACGTCGACGAGCAGGTAGGCCCGCAGGTTCGTCTCTTCCTCGTACTGCTTGATGAAGAGACGGTCGGTCCTCGCGTAGGCCTTCCAGTCCAGGTACCGCAGATCGTCTCCGTGATTGTAGGGGCGATCCTCGGCGAACTCGGCGGAAAAACCTCGCTTCGGCGAATCGTGCAGTCCGATCAGGAACCCTTCGACGATGTGACGCGCCACGAGTTCGAGGTGGGAAAGCCCCACGATCTCGCGCGGACTCGCGAGGTCCAGGCGTTGCCGGGAGGCTTCGAGGGCGGGGGTGAGAGTTGCGGCGCCTTCGGTCATCGGAAAAGACTAGTGTCGTGTCGCAGAAATACCTCGGCTATTCGAGCACCGGTGCATCCGTCCCTGCGGCGTTGCTCTTCGTTGAAACAGCGCTGCTACTCCTCGTCGAGGCGCCTTGCAGGACCCGGCGCCTCGGCACTCCCGGTAGCTCGCGGATTCCTGCGACACAACACTAGCAGCCGGTGGTGGAACCCCGCCACACGCCGCAGACTCGCCCTCGATCCAACGTTTCGCCGGGAAGGAAGCGAATGAAAAGGAAGCGGCCCGGAATCACACTCGCCGCGCCGGTCGCAAGGCGGTGCGCCATGCACATGGCGGTGCTGGCTCTCGCATCCTCCCCCGCGGAGGGCGCCGGGCAGGCCACTGCCGGAACCGGCGCGGCGACCATCACTGCGGGCGACCTCCGCGTGCGCATCGGCGCCCTGGCGCACGACTCGATGCGCGGCCGAGCGACGCCGAGCCCGGAACTGGACAAGGCGGCGCACCACATCGCCCGCAGATTCGAGGAGTTCGGGCTCCAGCCCGCCGATGGCGACAGCTATCTGCAGGAATATCCGCTCACCGCCTCCCGAGCCGGCTCCCCCGGTCGACAGCTGCTCGAGATCGACGGTCCGGGCGGCGGAACGATCGACGCGTCGGAGTATGTCGCCGTTCCCGGAGCCCGCGGCCAGGCGGCCGGGCCGCTCGCGATCGTGTCGCCCGGCGGCGCGCCTCCCCCCGCGGGCGCCATTGCCGTGCTGCTGGTGACACCGGAGGACACGCGGCGGGGCCTCGAGTCCGTGCGCGGCCTCCTCGACGGCGGCGCGGTCGCGGTGCTGCTCGCGATCGACGCGCCGGATGACTACTTCGACAGCATCCGGCGGTTCTACGAGCGAGAGCGGCTCTCCGTCGGCATGCCGGAGGAACTGGGGGCCCCGGTCGCACTGGTCCGGGTGGAGGCCCTCCCCGGGACGCTGCGCGCGGCCCTCGCTTCCGGCGGGCGCACGAACGCCTGGGAGGCCACCGTGCGCACGCAGTCCGATTTCCGCGAGGAGAGGGCGTACAACACGATCGGCTGGATCGAGGGTTCGGACCCGGACCTCCGGGGCGAGTTCGTCGTCTTCACGGCGCACATGGATCACGTGGGCGTGGGACGGCCCGTCGACGGGGATTCCATCTACAACGGCGCTGACGACGATGCCTCGGGAACCGCGGCGGTCATCGAGCTCGCGCAGGCGTTCGCGTCGCTGGAAACACCCCCTCGCCGATCCCTCGTATTCATGACGGTGAGCGGAGAGGAGCGGGGACTTCTCGGTTCCGGGTGGTACGCCGAGAATCCGCTGTTCCCCCTCGGGGCGACCGTCGCGAACCTGAACATCGACATGATCGGACGGAACTGGCGCGACACGGTCGTGGCCATCGGCGCCGACGAATCGACCCTCGGGACGACCCTGGCCGAGACGCTTCGGGACCACCCGGAACTCGGGCTCGAGATGATCGACGATCCGTGGCCGGAGGAGAACTTCTACCGCCGCTCGGACCACTACAATTTTGCAAGGAAGGGCGTCCCCGTTCTCTTCTTCTTCACGGGCACGCACGAGGACTATCACGGCCCCAACGACGAACCGGACCGTATTCTCTACGACAAGACGGCGCGCATCGCACGCCTCATCTTTCATCTCGGGCGGCGCGTCGCCGACGCCGACGAGCGGCCCGAGTGGGATCCGGCGGCGTACCGCCGGGTTGTAGAAGGCGGCAGCCGCTGAGTGATCGGCCGGGCTGCCGGCAGCCGGGCCGCCGGCCACCGGATTCGCCGGGGCGTCACCAGGAGAGTGAGAGACATGTCGGAGCAGGATCAGCAGCCTTACGTGATCGTGGAACGCCGGGCCTCCGGGGCCATCGCCTTCATCTGCGGCGCTCTGGTGGGCGCCGGCGTCGCGCTGCTTCTGGCGCCGAAGTCGGGACGCGAGACGCAGGCCGACCTCCGGGAGGGCGCCCGCCGGCTCAGGGAAGGCGCGGGGGAACGTCTCACCGACTTCCGGGACACGATGGGGGAACGCTACGACCGCACGCGCGAGCAGATGGGGACGCGCGTGGACGCCTTCCGCCAGAACGTCGCCGAACGTCAGAAGCAGGCGGAGGAGGCGATCAAGGCGGGGAAGGACGCGGCGCGGCAGGCGCGCTCCGACCTGGAGGCGCGCGTGGCGGAGTCCAAGGAGGCGTACCGCGCGGCGCTCGCCGAGGGCGAGGCTCCCGGCGAAACGCCGGAAGTCGGGTCCGGAGACGAGGCGGGAGACGGAGCCGGAGATGAAGCGGGCCCCGCGCCGCAGGCCGACGGAGCGGCCGGAGACGACGACGAGGCGTCCCGGGAGTGAGTCGTGGGCGATCGCGATGGGGTCCGGGTCATCGCCCGCAACAGGAAGGCCCGTCACGAATACGAAGTGCTCGAGCAGCTCGAAGCGGGGCTCGTACTGCGGGGCGCCGAGGTGAAGTCGCTCCGGGATGGGAAGGCGAGCTTCGCCGACGCGTTCGGACGGATCGACGGCGGGGAGGCGTGGCTCCATAATCTCCACATCCCCCCGTACGACAAGGCGACGATCGATGCCCCCGATCCCGTGCGTCCGAGGAAGCTCCTGCTCAAGAGACGGGAGATCGACCGCCTGCGCTCGAAGACGCGCGAGGGCGGGCTGACGCTCGTGCCCCTGGACCTCCACTTTCGGCGCGGGTTCGCGAAGGTCACGCTCGGGCTGGCGCGCGGGAAGAAGCACCGGGACCGTCGCGAGGATCTGAAGAGGAAGACGATGCTGAGGGAAGCCGAGCGGGCGAAGAGAGAGGCGGCGCGTGGCGGTTGACCTCGGGTGCCGCGGTCGGGTCGATCGGGTCGGCGCGCGCCGGCGGTGGCACGTGGCCGCGGCCGTGGTCGTCCCGCAGCTGGCGTTCTCCGGGATACCGGCCGAAGCCGCCGCGCAGACGCCGCCCGCGACCGTGGAAGCCGAGGTTGCGGGGCGAACCGTGCGTCTCGCCGTCGCCCGGCACCGTGCATACGCCGCCGTGGACGCGACGGAGCTGGCGCTCGCTCTGGAGAACGTCCTCGAGGATGTAACTCGGGAAGGCGTCTTCCTTCGGGGCCGGCTCCATGGAGAGGCGCTCGCGTTCGAGGCGGAGTCACCTTTCTTCCGGCACGGGGATCGCACGGTCCAGCTCGCAAATCCGCCCTACGCCCGGGACAACGCCTTCTGGCTGCCCGCCGAGTTCGTCACGCGATGGGTGTCGGAGGCGCCGCCTCCCGAGCCGGCGGCGTCCGGGGAGCCCGCAGCGTCCGGGGAGCTCCCGGCCCCCGCGTCTCCATCCTCCTCCGCGCCGCCGCCCGACCCGCTGCCGGCACGGGTCGACCCGACCGTGCCCTGGCGCGTGGTCATTGATCCGGGGCACGGAGGCCGGGACCCGGGAACCCTGGGCAGCGTGAGCCTCGAGAAGGACGTCGTGCTCGCGATCGCGAGACGTTTGTACGACGAGCTTCAGGGTCGGGAGATGGTCGAGCCGCACCTGACCCGCGACGCCGATGTCTACGTGGAACACGACCTGCGCTCCCAGTTCGCCGTGGATCGCGCCGGAGACCTCTTCGTCTCGATCCACGCGAATGCGGCCGAGGACGAGCGGGCGCGCGGGTTCGAGACCATCTTCCTCGGGCAGGCCCGCTCGGAGGAGGCGCGTGAGGTCGCGCTGCGGGAGAACCGGGGCCCCGAAGTGGATGACGCGGCGGGTTCGCCGTCCGACATTCAGTTCATCCTCGCGGGACAGGACCGGAACGAGAATCTTGCGGAGTCGCGACTCTTCGCCGGGTTCGTGCAGAACTCGATCCGGACCGTCCGGCGCGGCGCGTCCCCCGACCGCGGCGTCATCCAGGGACCCTGGTGGGTCCTGCTCGGCGCGCTCGTGCGGATGCCGTCGGTGATCGTCGAAGTGGGTTTTCTCTCGAACGAGGAAGAGGAGCGCTACCTGAACGACGCGGCAGGGCAGGGGGCGATCGCGCGGGCGATCGCGGACGCGATCGTCGCGTACCGCGAGGACGTCCTGCGCCGGTATGCGCCCGAGCCGGAGACGGGGCGCTGAGCGTCGCCGGCGGGGTGATGGCGGAGCGCGCGGCGCCCGTGAGCCGGCGGGCGCCGCTGCTCTCCACGAGCCTCGTGGCCCGCGATACGTGGTGGCAGGAGTTCGACTGCCCGGACATCGCGGCCGCCTCGCAGCCCGGACAGTTCGTCATGCTCGGCGTCGGGCTCGACGCGCCGGGGGCCTGGCTCCTCCCGCGGCCGTTCAGCGTCGGCTGGGCGGGCCCCGCCGGCGAGGTCGGCATCCTGCTGCGCGCCTACGGGCAGGGCACCTGGGCGCTCTCGAAGCTGGAGGTCGGGCAGGAGGCTCTGCTCCTCGGTCCGCTGGGCCGCCCCTTCGATACCGAGGGCGCGGAGATCGAGTGCATCGCCGGCGGCGTCGGGCTCGCCCCCTTCATCTTCCTCGCGGCGCGCGAGGCGGCGGCGGGACGGCGCGTCCGGCTCATCTACGGAGAGCGGGACGCGGGCGCCGTCTTCGACCCCGCGCTCATCGCCCGCCTCACGGATCACGAGCCCGAACTGTTCACCGAAGACGGCAGTGTCGGCCGGGAAGGCCTCGTGACGGCGGGTCTCGACCCGGCTTCGCGCGCGCTCCTCCTCGGATGCGGTCCGACGCCGCTCCTGCGGGCGCTCGCCGCCTTCGCCCGCGAACACGGCCGCAGGCTCCAGGTCTCGGTGGAGGAGCACATGGGGTGCGGGATCGGCACCTGCCAGGGCTGCGTCGTGCGCGGCGCGGACGGACGCTGGGTGAAGGCGTGCATCGAGGGTTCCGTCTTCCCCGCCGAGGAACTCGACTGGGGGGCGATGTGACCCCGGCCAGGCTGTCCCCGGGCCTCGCCCAGCGCGTCTTCGGGGCGGATTTTCCGAGTCCCGTGCTTCTCGCCTCCGGCACCTGCGGCTACGGGCAGGAATACGCGGACCTCATTCCCCTCGACGAGATCGGGGGGCTCGTCACGAAGGCCGTGAGCCTCGAGCCTCGCCCCGGGAACCCGCCGCACCGCGTCGCGGAGACGCCCGGCGGGATGATCAACGCGATCGGGCTCGAGAACCCCGGCCTGCGCGGCTTCATCGAAGACAAGCTTCCCTGGCTGCGCGAGCACCTCCGCCGCGCCCAGGTGTTCGTGAACGTCGTCGGACACTCGGCCGAGGACTTCGCCGCCGTCGTGAGCGGCCTGGACGGCGAGGACGGCTTCCTCGGATACGAGATCAACGTCTCGTGTCCGAACGTGAAGGGCGGCACGATGTTCGGCACGGACGAACGGGCGCTCGCCGACCTCGTGGCACGGCTCCGCGGCTGCACGGAGCGGCCGCTCGTGATCAAGCTCACGCCCAACGTCCCCGACGTGGGCGATTTCGCCCGCATCTGCGAGGAGGCGGGGGCCGATGGCCTGAGCGCGATCAACACCTTTCCCGGGATGGTCGTCGACATCGCGCGGCGCGAACCGCTGATCGGCAACCGGTCCGGCGGCGTGAGCGGACCGGCGATCCTCCCCATGGGCGTCTACGCAACGTGGCGGGCGCGCCGCTCGTGCGGGCTCCCGATCATGGGGATCGGCGGCATCCGCAACGCCGACGACGCGCTGCAGTACGTCCTCGCCGGCGCCTGCCTCGTCCAGGTCGGGACGGCGTCTTTCGTGGATCCGGGGGTGGCGGTGTCGGTTCACGAGGGGATCTCGGACTACCTGAAGACGAAGGGGATCGCCCGGCTCGAGGATCTCGTCGGCGCACTCGGGGCCCTGCCCGGGAGGGGTCCCGCGATTCCGGCCGGATGACGATTCCCGGCAAGGCCCTCGTCGACCTCGCGTCGGCGCTCTTCGTGGAGTGGCACGGTGAGGCGCCGCGGGACATCCGTCCCGTCGCCGCGGACGGTTCCACCCGCAGCTACTGGCGCCTCACGGCCCGGAGCGGGGCGTCCGCCATCGGCGCCCACGGCCCCGACCCGATGGAGAACCGGGCGTTTCTCTCGTACTCCCGTACGCTTGGCGAACTCGGGCTCCCCGTCCCGGAGGTGTACGGGGCGGACGAGAGGTCCGGCGTATGGCTCCTCGAGGATCTCGGCGACACGACCCTCTTCGATGCGATCAAGGGGGCGCGCGAGCCGGGATCGGACGACTTCCCCGACGCCGTCCTGCCGCTCTACCGGCGCGTGCTCGACGTGCTGCCGCGCTTCCAGGTCGAGGGCGGGAAGCGGATCGACTTCCGTCAGGCCTATCCCCGGGCGGCGTTCGACCGGCAGTCGATCCTCTGGGACCTCAACTACTTCAAGTACCACTTCCTGAAGCTCGCGCACATCCCGTTCAACGAGGCGCACCTCGAGCGCGACTTCGCGCGGCTCGCCCGCCACCTGCTCGCCGGCGACCGGTCCTGGTTCCTGTACCGCGACCTCCAGTCCCGCAACGTGATGGTGCGGCAGGGGGCGGAGGGGCCGGAGCCCTGGTTCATCGACTACCAGGGAGGACGGCGCGGGGCGCTGCAGTACGACGTGGCTTCGCTCCTCTACGACTCGAAGGCGAATCTCGCCCGGGGGCACCGCGAGGCGCTGCTCGAGCACTACATCGGCGTCATCGAGTCGCACGGGGCTGCCCGGCGCGAGGAGTTCCTCGAACTATGGCCCGGGTATGTGCTCGTCCGCCTGCTGCAGGCGCTCGGGGCCTACGGCTACCGGGGATTCTTCGAGCGCAAGCCGCGCTTCCTGCAGAGCGTGCCCTACGCGGCGGAGAACCTGCGCGGGTTGCTCGGGGCGGGTCTGCCCGTGGACGTCCCCGAACTCGAAGGGGCTCTGGGCGCGATCGTCGAGCGCTGGGGTCGCGAGGCGGCGCCGTCGGCGGTCGAGGGGGGGCTGGAGGTGACGATCGCGAGCTTCCGGTATCCCGGGGGATATCCGGCGGACACGTCGGGTCATGGCGGGGGATACGTGTTCGACTGCCGCGGACTCCCGAATCCGGGGCGGGAGGAGGCGTACCGCAACCTGACGGGCCTCGACGAGGAGACGATCGCCTTCATCGCGGCCCGTCCGGAGGCGCAGGCGTTCTGGGAAGGGGTGCGGGGGATCGTCGACGCGCACGTCGCGAACTACCTGGAGCGCGGCTTCCACAGCCTGAGCGTCCACTTCGGGTGTACCGGCGGGCAGCACCGCTCGGTGTACATGGCGGAGCGGCTGCGCCAGCACCTGAGCGTGCGCTTCCCCGATGTGCGCGTGGAGGTTACGCACCGGGAATCGGCGGACTGGCCGCGCCGTCCCGCGCGCGTCTGAACCGTGCCACGGGCCGCTTGAGCCGGGAGGCGGGGGCGCACGCGTGGAGGCGATGATCTTCGCGGCGGGCCGGGGACGTCGCCTGCGGCCGCTGACCGACGCGACGCCCAAGGCGCTCGTCGACTTCGACGGCATCCCCCTCCTAGAACACGTGGCCGGGAACCTCGTCGCGGCCGGCGCGCACCGCCTGATCGTGAACGCGCACTATCTCGCCGAACAGGTGGCGGCATGGGCCGAGGCCGCGGCCGTGGGGGTTCCGGTGTTCGTGTCGCGGGAGGACGAGGCATCGCCCGCCCCGCTCGACACGAGCGGCGGGCTCTTCCACGCGCGGACGCTGTTCGAGGCGCGCGAACCCTTCCTCCTCCACAACTGCGATGTCGTGACGGAGGTCGACCTCGCCGCGTTGTATCGCGCGCACCTGGAGGGCGAGACGCGGGACGGACGGCTCGCCACGCTCGCGATCGCGGAGCGTGAGACGACGCGCCCACTGCTGGTGGACGGGCGGGGGGTGTGCGGG
>CAZDZJ010000047.1:0-3110 GCA_964509895.1 uncultured Gemmatimonadota bacterium | reverse complement strand
CCGCCAGGATCTGCGGGAGTGGCTGCAGCGGGCGAGCGACAGCGAATCGCCCTTCGAGCCGTGGCGGTTCGAGCTTTCCTTCGGTCTCCCGCGGGATCCGAACCGGGATTCGCACTCCGTGATGGAACCGGTCGAACTCGATGTCGGCCTGAAGCTGCGGGGCGCTATCGACCTCGTCGAGCAGACCCGGTCGGGCGTGCTTCGCGTGACGGATCACAAGACGGGACGGCATCGCGCCAAGGCAGGTGCGACGATCCAGGGAGGCGAACTCCTGCAGCCGGTCCTGTACGCGCTCGCCGCGCAGGCACTGTTTCCCGACCAGCGGGTGGAATCGGGCCGGCTCTACTACTGCACGGCGGATGGCGAATTCCGGGACCACACCGTACCGCTCGACGAGAAGGCACTCGAGGCGGCGGGGATCCTGAGCAACGTCGTCCACGGCGCCTTCGAGGGGGGGAGTTTCCCCGCGCTTCCTCGCGACGATGCGTGTCGCTGGTGCGACTACCAGCAGGTCTGCGGTCCGGACGAGGAGCGCCGCACCCGGCGAAAACCACCCCCCGTTGAACTCCGGCGACTGAGGGAATACCCGTGACCCGGCCCGGCCGGCTCGCGGATCAGGAGGCCCGCGACGCGATCCGGAACGATCTCGACGAGACGCTCTTCGTCGAGGCGGCCGCGGGTACCGGGAAGACGACCGCCCTGGTGGACCGGATCGTCGAGGTGTTGAGACGCGGTCCGGATACGCTGGAGGACATCGTCGCCGTCACCTTCACGGAGAAGGCGGCGGGCGAAATGAAGCTCCGGCTGCGGGCGAAGATCGAAGAGGCTCGGCTGACCGAGGAGTCCGCCGAAGCCCGGGACCATCTTTCGCTGGCTCTCGGGCAGCTGGAACTTGCCCACATCGGTACGATCCACGGGTTCTGCGTCGACCTGCTGCGGGAACGTCCCGTGGAGGCCGGCGTCGATCCGGCGTTCCGGGTCGCTGCCGAGGAAGAAGCCGGACGTCTCCTGGACGTGGCCTTCGAGCGCTGGTTCGAGGGGGCGCTATCGGATCCCGGGCCCGGCGTGCGGCGGGCGCTGCGCCGCCGCTACCCTCGCAATTCGGGCGGTCCGCGCGCGGCCCTGCGGGCGGCGGCCGGCAGCCTCGTGGAGCAGCGCGATTTCGACGCTCCCTGGTCCATGCCGGAGTGGGACCGGAAGGCCGACCTCGACCGCGCCCTCGATCTCCTGCGGGAGCTTGCCGCTTTCGCCCCCCTGTCCACTCGCCCGGACGACTACCTGACGCGGAACCTGCGCCACATCGAACGCGGGGTGCGCGAGATCGATCTCCGGGAGAGGACCCGCGGGCGCGACTACGACTATCTCGAAGCCTGGCTGCGCCCCTTCATCCGCGCGCGGTGGAGAGGCTGGTTCTGGCGCGGTTTTCGTTCCCGGGACTTCGGCGGCGGGCTCGCGAAGGCGGATGTCGTCGCCCGCAGAGACGAGGTGCGGGCGGAAATCGAGACGATCGCGCAGACGGCGGACGCGGATCTGGCGGCGCATCTCCGCGACGAGCTATGGCCCGTGACGGAGGCGTTCGAGAGGGCCAAGCGTCGCGAAGGGTGCCTCGACTTCGTGGACCTCCTGATCCGGGTTCGTGACCTCCTCAGGGATAACGCCGGGATCCGGGCGTACTACCGGCGGCGCTTTACGCGCTTCTTCGTCGACGAGTTCCAGGATACGGACCCCCTCCAGGTCGAAATCCTCCTCCTCCTGTGCAGCGAGGACGCCGACGAGACGCGGCCGGACCGTCTGGTGCCCGCCAGCGGCAAGCTCTTCGTCGTCGGCGATCCGAAGCAATCGATCTATCGATTCCGCCGGGCGGACGTGATGGTGTACGAGGCGACCAGGAAGCGGCTCCAGGGTGCGAACGCCCGGGTCCTGCATCTGTCCACGAGTTTCCGCTCGCAGCCACGCCTCCAGGCGGCGGTGAACGGGGCCTTTGCGTCCCGCATGAAGGCGAGCGAGGACGGCAGTCAGGCGGAGTACGTGCCGCTCGAACCCTTCCGCGAGGATGTGGAGAGCCAGCCCGCAGTCGTCGCCCTGCCGGTCCCGAAACCCTATGCGCCGTTCGGCCGGATCCGGGGTACCGCGATCGAGGCATCGCTGCCCGACGCGGTCGGGGACATGGTGCGCTGGCTTGTGCGGGAGTCGGGATGGGTCGTGACGGAAGCGGAGCGTCCGGAGAGGCCGGTCCCGATCCAGGCGCGGCACATCTGTCTCCTCTTCCGCCGCTTCCAGCAGTGGGGCGAAGACGTGACACGCCCCTATGTCCGGGCGCTCGAAGCTCGCGCGATTCCGCATGTGCTGGTGGGTGGCCGCTCATACCACGAGCGCGAGGAGGTGCTCGCCGTCCGGAACGCTCTCACGGCGATCGAGTGGCCGGACGACCGGCTGGCGGTGTATGCGGCGCTCCGCGGTCCGCTCTTCTCACTCGGTGACCGCGCGCTGTTCGAGTTCGGCGTCGATGTGGGGCCGTTGCACCCGCTCGCCGCCCGGGAGCCCGACGGCGGGGCCGGACGAACCGGGCGCACCCGGGAGGGTGCCACGCTCAAGCCGGAGCTGCGGGACGTGGCGGCGGTCCTGCAGCTTCTCGGCGACCTCCACCGGCAGCGGAACCGGCGTCCGATCCCGGAGACGATCCAGCGGCTGCTCGCGGCCGCTCGCGCCCACGCGGGGATCGCAATCTGGCCGACGGGTGAGCAGGCGCTGGCCAACGTCCTGCGACTCGTCGACCGAGCGCGCGCATTCGAGCGGCGGGGCAGCCCCTCCTTCCGCGGGTTTCTCGACCGCCTCGAAGACGAGGCGGAGCACGGCCAGGCCGAGGAGGCCCCGATCGTGGAAGAGGGAACCGAGGGTGTGCGCATGATGACCGTGCACAAGGCCAAGGGCCTCGAGTTCCCGGCCGTGATCCTGGCGGACATGACCTGTCGCGCGGCGCCGGAGATGCCGTCGCGCCACATGGACGGTTCCCGGCGGCTCTGGGCCCAGCGTCTCTGCGGGGCGACGCCGCGCGACATCATCGACAACGTGCAGATCGAGAGGCGACGGGAAAGGGCCGAGGCCGACCG
>CAZDZJ010000046.1:0-2673 GCA_964509895.1 uncultured Gemmatimonadota bacterium | reverse complement strand
TGGTGAGGAAATCCTCCAGCGAGGTCGCCGCGCGGCGCGGGTCGGCGAGGTCGGCCCCATGCGCCTCGAAGTAGGGCCACGCCGGCGCCTCGACGCTGGTGATGTGCCCCTCGTCCACCGCGATACCGAACGCGACCGAAGTCACGCTCTTGGTCACGGACTGCAGCGAGTGCACGTCGGTGTCCCGATAGTACGGGTGCCAGGACGGGTGGTCGTAATT
Source organism: uncultured Gemmatimonadota bacterium (assembly GCA_964509895.1). GTDB lineage: Bacteria > Gemmatimonadota > Gemmatimonadetes > Palauibacterales > Palauibacteraceae > Palauibacter. Next base: position 2,453 of record CAZDZJ010000046.1, on the reverse strand, counting down.
GTACTGGTGATCGGCGGTATCCTCCTGCGCGGCCAGGAGTTCGGCATACGTCCGGCCGTGGTCCCAGTGGCGATCCGCGATCACGCGCCCGTTGCGGATGAGCAGGAAGTGGTCGATGAGTCCGTAGCGGCCGGCGTCGATGTCGGCCAACAGCGCTTCGATCGCCGCCGGATCCACGCCTTCCGCCGCCGGCGACGAGACCGGCCACGCATCGCCCGGCCAGCCGGGCCGGTCCGATCCGGGGGCGCAGGCGACGAGAGCCGCCGCCAGGTACGGCAGCAGCTTGATGGCGATCCGGCCGCGTCCGCCGGGTTCGCGACGAGCCGAATCAGAGATCAAGGACGAGCCCCGCGAGAATCGAAGAGACACGGGTGGTCTTCGAGCCGCCCAGACCGGGAGCCGAGCCACCCAGGCCCTGTATCCCGAGATCGTAGAGGAATTCGAACGCCACTGCCATGCGCCTCGTCACGCGCACTTCGAGACCCGCACCGCCCGAGACGCCGAAGTCCGTGCTGGACAGTTGGATGTCGGTATCGTCGCAATCGGTGCTGAGGCGCACGCCGCCCCCGGCGACCGAGACCGAACAGGCCGTCCGCGATCCCCAGTACGGTCCGAGGAGGAAGTACGGACCCCCGCTGTCGCTCTCCCTCGTCAGCCCGAATCTCGCCAGAGCGGAGAGACGGAAGTAGTCGACCTCGAGTTGCGGGACCCGCGCTCCTCCTCCCGCCTCGACGTAGCTCCCCGCGAATCGCAAGCGCAGGCTGCCCGAGACGGGCACCGTCACGGACGCGCCCACGCGCACGCCCGACCTGGATTCCTGTTCCGCAAGTGCTTCCAGGTCGGCGAGTCTCGCTCGGGTCAGCCCGGCGTGAATGCCGACCGTGGTCTGCCCTGCGAGGGAGGAGACGCATGTCAGCCCGATGAGGACAACGACAGCAGCCATCGGAGGGGAAGAAATCGTCAAATCTGCCTCCGGGGAGCGGGTTCACGGCCGGCCGCGGCAAGCTACCGCTGGCTCAGAGGGGTGGTAAAGACACGGATCAGCGGAGCGCGGCGGCGACGTTGCCGCCGTCCACCGTGAGGATGGCGCCGGTCGTCGAACGTGCGAGAGCCAAGGCGACGAACGCGTGCGCGACATCGTTCGCCTGCACCTCCCGGCCCAGGAGATTGCCGCGCATGTAGGCGTCCTCGCTCACGCCCCGCGCCTCCGAGCGCGCGGAGATCATCTCGTCCGTGAGCACGCCGCTGCGGATGCGGTCGGCGTTCACGCCGTTCGAGCGAATCCCCTCCCATCCGTGCTCGATCGCGTACTGGCGCACAAGGCCCATCGTGGCCGCCTTCGGTAGCCCGTAGGGGCCGAAATCGGGGCCGGGGTTCACGGCCTGCTTGGAGACGTTGAAGAGGAGGCAGCCGCCCGTACCCTGGGCACGCATCATGCGCACCGCCGCGCGCGTGACGCGCTGGTGGGCGAAGAAGTTCAGTTCGAAACTCTCCCGCAGCACGTCGTCGGACACGTCCGCCATCGGGCCGCGCCATGCCGCCCCGGCGTTCGATACGAGGATGTCGACGCCTCCGAAGCGGGCGGCGACATCGGCGGACGCACGGTCGACGGAAGCGTCGTCCGTAACGTCGCATGGGACGGCGAGCCCGACTCCTGCCCCGGCGGCCGCCTCCAGCGCGGGGCCGGGCAAGTCGAGGAGGGCGACTTCCGCGCCGGCGTCCCGGAAGGCGGCGGCCGTGGCCCGGCCGATCGCGCCCGCGCCACCCGTGACGACCACGACGTGCCGGGCCAGCGCCTTCTCCTTCGCGCCGGCCAGTTTCGCCTGCTCGAGCGACCAGTACTCGATGTCGAAGAGTTCGGCCTCGGTGATGCTCTCGAAGCGGTCCATGCTCTCGGCGTCCGTGATGACCTCGACGGTCGTCTCGGCGAGGTCGGCCGCGGCTGCCGCGGCTCGCGCGTCGCGGCCGCTCGCGAACAGGCCCACGCCCGGTACCAGGACCACGCGCGGGCTCGGGTCGAGCATGCGCTTCGTCCCGCCGTAGCGCGGGTTGTGGCGCTCGAAATACGCCTTGTAGGCCTTCCGGTAGGCGTCCACCGCGGCTCGCGCCTCGCCGGCCCAGGCGCTGAGATCGCCGGCGGGTGGCGCGGGGAGCACGAGGGGGAGCGGCTTCGTGCGGATCGCGTGGTCCGGCGTAACCGTGCCGACCTGGCTGTAGCGGGACAGTTCGGCACCGCCCACGTATGCCGGAATCGCCGGGCTGGTCCGGTGCTCCAGGATGAAGCGCTCGAAATCGTCGCCACGACGGTTCGCGAGCAGTCCCCGGATCGTGGGCGCGATCTCGCCCGCGGAGGCGACCTCGGTCGGGAGTTGGGCGGCGGCGAACGTGGTCCGGCGTCCCCGCTCGATGCGTGCTTCAGCGAGGCTCACAAAATCGATCATCCGCTCGTACGC
>CAZDZJ010000045.1:0-5720 GCA_964509895.1 uncultured Gemmatimonadota bacterium | reverse complement strand
AAGAAGTGCTTCTGGATGTCGTTCATGTCGAGCTCGCGGCCCTGGATGTAGGCCTGCTCGATGTCGGTGGTCATGTCGAGCGGCGTGCCCGTCGTGATGAGGAAGGTCGCCTGCTTGCCCGGCTCCAGGGAACCGACCCGGTCGTCCAGCCCCATGAACTCCGCCGGGTTGATGGTCACGGCCCTCAGCGCCTCGTCCTCCGGAAGCCCGAACGCGACCGCCACCCCGGCTTCGAAGGGCAGCCGGTTCGAGTACAGCGAGCCCGAGCCGCCGGAGATCGCGAAGCGCACACCCGCCTCGTGCAGGCGCGCCGGCATCGAGTAGGCTCCGTCGTAACCCTCGTAGTCCCGCCCGGGGGCGGCCATCGTCGACGTCAGGATGACCGGGATGTCCTCGGCGACCAGGCGGTCGGCCACGTGGATGGCGTCACGGCCGCCGCGGATGACGATCCTGAGGTTCTCCTCCTGCGCCCAGGTGACGGCGTCGTTGATCTGCGCCGCGCCGTCGGCCGCGACCACGACCGGAAGCTCCTCGTCGAAGACCGGCATCATCGCCAGATAGCGCGAGTCGCTCCGCACCTCCTCGCCGGCAACGACCGCATCCCGGTACGCCCGCGCCTCGGCGAAGAAGCTCTTCAGTTGCTGGACCTGCTCCTCGTAGCTCGGAGGGTCCTCCTGCTGACCGAAGCCGAAGCCGCCGAAGCCGCCGAAGCGGCGTGGATTCGGGTTCGGCCAGTTCACGTTGAGCGCCGCGGCCGACTGCATCGACATCTCTTCCCAGCTCCAGCCCTCGAGGGCCATCGCCGAGGACATGCCGGAGACGAGGCCGCCGCCGGGGGTCGTGAGCGTGGTCAGCACGCCGGCCGAACGGGTCGTGCCGATGTGCCGGCTCTCGGCGTTCACGGCCACATCCGCGCGCACGTTAGGGTTGAAGTCCCCCAGTTCGTTGATGTCGTTGGAGACCCCGACCGCCCCGATCTCGGCGATCCCCACCGTGCTGTAGGCGTCGATGAGCCCCGGATAGATGTGCTTTCCGGTCGCGTCGACCACCCGGGTCCCGTCCGGAATCTCCAGATCGGCGCCGACCGCGGTGATCACCCCGTTCTCGAAGAGGATGGTCCCGTTCTCGATGACACCGCTTGTAACCGTATGGATGGTTGCCCCGGTCAAGGCCATCGGCTCGGCCTGCGGGGGCACCGTCATCCGCACCTGGGCCACGACGGCCGCCGGCGCCAACAGCCACAGCGCCAGTGCCGCGCAGGCGGTGGCGCCCGCCCGCGCCCAGGTTCCGTTTATCGCCCGTCGCTCCGTCGTCGTCATCAGTTTCTCTCCATCTGAGCGTTCTGGCCGCCGTTCTCCACGGACAGGATGGCCTGGATGAGCTGCGTGCGTTCCTCTTCGATCCGGTCCCGCAGGGCCGCGTCCTCCTCGAGCGAGAAGTACCTCCGGCCATCGATCCACGTCTGCTCGGCGCGCGAGAACTGCGACAGCGGGTTGCCGTTCCAGATCACGAAGTCACCGTCCTTGCCTGTCTCCAGCGAACCGACCCGATCGTCGATCGCCATCGCCTGGGCCGACCCGTTGGTCACGGTCGAGAGCGCCTGCTCGGGGGTGAGCCCGGTGCGCAGCAGCTTGCCCGCCTCCCAGTTCATGCGGCTGGCGATCTCGCTGTTGTCCGAGTGCAGCGAGGTCACGACCCCGGCCTCTATCAGGATGCGGGCGTTGTACACCGTCGCGTCGTAAGCCTCCATCTTGAAGGCGCCCCAGTCGCTCCAGACGACCGCGGCCACACCCGAGGCGGCGAGTTCCGGCGCGATCTTGTAGGCCTCGACCCCGTGCTGAAGCGTCTGGACCCTGAAGCCGAACTCCTCGGCCAGCCGGACCAGCGCCAGGAACTCGTCCGCGCGATAACCGTGCGACGAGATCAGGAGCTCCTGGTCGAGGATGTCCAGGATCGCCTCCATGCGCAGGTCGCGCCGCGGCGGCAGTCCCTCACCGGTCTCCTCCCAGCGCGCCCACTCCCGCTCGTAGTCGCGTGCGGCCATGAAGTGGTCGCGGATGATCTCCTGCGTCCCCATGCGGGTGTCGGGGTAGCGTCCCTGACGCCGTTTCGGGTTCTCGCCCAGCGCGAACTTCACCGTGCGGGGCGCGTTCTCCAGCTTGAGGTCTTCCGGCAGCGAACCCCAGCGCATCTTCACGAAGACGTTCTCGCCCCCGATGGGGTTCGCGGAGCCGTGCTTGATGTGTGCGGTGGTGAGCCCTCCCGCCACCTGCCGGTACATCCAGATGTTGTTGTGGGTGACGACATCGCCCATGCGCACCTCGGGGACGATCGCGAAGCCGCTCTCGTTCACGGCGCTGACGCCCGAGTGGATGTGCGGATCGATCATCCCCGGGGTGACGTGCTTGCCCGTAGCGTCGATTTCGACCGCGCCGCGCGGGGCGTCGAGGTCCATGCCGACCGCCTCGACCGTCCCGGCGCGAACCAGGAGGTCCGCGCCCTCGAGCATGCCCTGCGAACCCTGGGTCCAGACGGTCGCGTTGCGCACCACGACCGCGGCGGGCTGCTCGGGAATCGAAGTCCGGCCGTAGTCCATCATCGGTCGGATGAAGGGCAGGTCGATCTCGGGCACGTCCATCGCGACGGTGCCGCGCGACGGTCCCTCGAAGTCCTCCGTGCGGGTGCCGCGGAAGGACGGATCCGCCCCGTTGGGGAGCGAAGTCCATCCGTAGAACTCGTCGCCGCGGACGGAGCCCGACAGGAGCGCCATTCCCTGGTAGCCGAGCGCCTCGCCATTAAAGCGGGCCTGGATGCGGCCGGTCTCCGCGACGGCGCTGGCCGACTCGATGTCCACGCGCGCGCCGCCGGGAAGCTCGGGGCCGGTGCTGGCTATGTCGAGGTAGCCGCGCAGCCGGTTCAACGGACCCTCCAGGACAAGGTCGGCTTCGAAGCCCCACTCGTCGTCCGATGCGATCTGCCAGGTTCCCCTGGGATCGATCTGCGTCGGACGGGTCACTCCGTAGACCCTTCCCTGGACCCACACGTCGCGAACCGTGGCCTCCTCGGTGAACAGGTCGCCCTCGCTGACGACCAGGTTGGCCACCTTGCCCTCGGCGATGGTCCCGTGAGTGCGGTCGATCCCGAGCCACGAGGCCGGCGTCGTCGTGAGCGCCGCCAGGGCGTCGTCCGCGGAGAGTCCGCGCGCCACGGCGATCCGCAGATTGGGCAGGAACTCGTTCAGCGACGAAAGGCCGTCGCTGGTGATGGCGAAGCTGACCCCGGCGTCGGCCAGCTGCGCCGGGTTGGTCGGTGCCAGGTACCAGTGGCGCAGGTCGGCGAGCGAGGCATCGAGTGCCGCCGCCGGATGTCCCACATCGGGGGCGTCCGGGAAATCGAGCGGCACGACCAGGGGATGGCTGCGTCCGCGCAGCACGTCGATGAGGCGGTACTCCAGACCGTTGCCGCGGAACCACGGGGTCAGCCCGAACTCGCTGGACAGGCTGTGTGCCCGCAGGTAATCCTCCTCGCTGCCCGTCTCGAAGACGACCGGCTGGTTGCCCTGCACCACGTCTTCGAGCGCCGCGAGGGCTTCACTCGTCTCCGGAGGGAGGAACGCGCGGCCGCTCGACTCGTAGGCCTCCCAGGCGCGCATGTACCACTCTGCGTCCATGAGCGTCTGCTTCATGAGCGCGATCGTTCCCATCGCCGAGTTCGGGTACGATCCGCCCAGGTCGAACGAGCGCTGGAACCCGATCGCCTGCGCGATATCGGGGCGGAGCACCCGTTCACGCACACCTTCGTCCCCGAGATTGACCACCGACGCCGTGCCCCGGAAGATCCCCTCCTTCGGAACCGCCAGCGCCGTGCCGAACCCCTGCGAGCGCAGCGCCGCGCGCCGATCCTCGTCGTCGGCCAGGTTCCGCGTGGTGGAGAACCATGCCCTGACCTGCGGATTCCAGTGCGTGGGCCCGATGTCCCCGCCCTCGGGCACCGCGTCCATCTCAAGATCGGCGTGTGCATCGATAAAGCCCGGGTAGACGGTCAGTCCCTCGAGGTCCCATACGCGTGCGCCCGCCGGCGGCTCCATGCCGCGCCCCACCGCCTGGACGAGGCCATCGCGAATCACGATCGTGGCGTCGTCGATGACCTGGCCAGGCCCCGTCACGACCCTGGCGCCCATCAGGGCGTGATAGCCGGTGCCGTTGTCGCGCATGCCCTCGACGGGCTGCGTGCGGCTCGCCTGCTGGGCCCCGGCGCCCGTCGCCAGGACAGCCGCAAGCCCCATTGTGAAGAGTGTCGCCCTCACGGAATCCCTCCCATTGTTGTTGCTGCGTGTACGCTTCCTCCACGGAAAGGAATACAGCGCATGTCCCATCCTCTCAAGATCGAGCGCCGCGGCCGCGTGCTCGAGGTGACGCTCGACCGGCCCAAAGCCAACGCAATCGACGCGGCGACGAGCATCCGCATGGGCGAGGTGTTCTGTGACTTCCGCGACGACGACAGCCTCTGGGTCGCGATCCTGACCGGCGCGGGCGACCGCATCTTTTCGGCCGGCTGGGACCTCAAGGCGGCGACAGAAGGCGAGCATGAACGGATGGACTATGGACCCGGCGGCTTCGGCGGCATAACCGAACTGTGGGACCTTCACAAGCCGGTGATCGCCGCCGTGAACGGGCTCGCTGTGGGCGGCGGATGCGAGCTGATGCTGGCCGCGGACCTCGTGGTGGCGAGCGACGCGGCCGAGTTCTGGTATCCGGAGGCGCGCCTGGGCAACATGGCCGACGCGGGCGGCGTGCAGCGCCTCCCCCGAAGGGTGCCCGTGAACATTGCGATGGAGATGCTGATGACCGGGCGGCGGATGTCGGCCGCCGAGGCGCACCGCTGGGGGCTCGTGAACTGGGTCGTGCCCCCCGGCGACGTGCTGACCAGGGCTCGCGAAGTCGCCGATGGACTTGCGCGCAGCGCACCGCTCTCCCTGTGGGCGATCAAGGAGGTCGTGCGGGGGATCGAAGGGATGTCGGTTCGGGACGCGTTCCGCGCCATTCACGCGCGCGAGTTCCCGACCTACGAGCGGATGCTCGCGTCGGAGGATCACGAGGAGGGGCCGCGGGCTTTCGTGGAGAAGCGGGAGCCTGAATTCAGGGGGCGGTAGGGACCAGCCGCCTGCCGACGACTTGCTGCCCCCCCTCGGGGTCCTGCCGAATCCCCCACACGTGTGTGTCGGTCGCATCGAAGGGGTAGAAGGACCACGGCACCAGGATCCGCCGGGAAGCAGCGTTGTCCCCACGAGGACGCACGGCGTACCAGACATCCAGCGTGTCGCCCGGTTCCTCGTGGTTCCTGATCCACAGTTCCCCGTTGGACATGACTTCGGTGTCCATGACGGCAGGATGGTAGTCCGGCACGTACAGAGCCTCTTCCACAAGCGTTACGGCTTCGTCCAGGGACAGTGACCCGACGGTTCCCGACACGGCCCGCGCTTCCGCCTCCAGCGCGGCATCGACGTCAGCGGGCAACACCGGGATCGGCTCGAAGCGAAGGCGCCCCGACCACACGGTGTCTCCGGCCGCGGATACTTCGTTCAGTTCGACCAGTCCGGGGTCGGCGGGATCCTCCCGCGTGACCAGCAGGGTGTTCGAGCCCGCGCGGAGGTCGAGATGGTCCGCGTGTCCGAAGGGCTGGGCCGCGTGCAGCGACCATCCGAAACCGCTCTCGCTCGG
>CAZDZJ010000044.1:0-14462 GCA_964509895.1 uncultured Gemmatimonadota bacterium | reverse complement strand
TGAGCCATTCCCCGCCCCGCCATGAAAGCCCGCCGAGCAGACAGAGGAGAAGCGCGGCGAGGTACACGCCGGCGGAGACTCCCTTGGTGAGCGTGTAGAGGCTCACGCGCCAGTCCCACGGCACGGTGTGCGAGACATCGTAGGACAGAATCGCCGCGCTTCTCCTCTGTCTGCTCGGCGGGCTTTCATGGCGGGGCGGGGAATGGCTCACGCTCACACCGCTACTCGGCCTCGCCGCGCTGGCGCTCACCGGCGGCCTGCTGATCTGGGACCTGGAGCACCCGAAGCGCTTCCTTCTCATCTTCACGCGCCCCCACATGAAGAGTTGGCTGGTCCGGGGGGCGTTCGTGATCGCGGGCTACGGCGCGGCCCTGACCGCGCACCTCGCGGCGGGGCTGATCGGCGGCGACGGAGGGATGGAGGCGGCGCGCCGGCTCGCGTGGGCGGGGGCGCCCCTGGCCGGCATGACCGCGGTCTACACGGCGTACCTCTTCGCCCAGGCCCGGGCGCGCGACCTGTGGCAGAACCCGCTCCTGCCGCCGCACTTCCTGGTACAGGCGGTGCTGGCCGGCGGCGCGGCCCTGATGCTGTTCCCGTCGCTCGGTGGCTCGGCCGCGCTGGGCCGGCTCGTGGGGCTCACGGCCGCGGCGCACCTGCTGCTCGTCCTCGCCGAACTGACGCTCACGCACGCCACGGCCCACGCCGCGCTCGCCGCCCGGAACATGGTGCGCGGCCGCTACGCTCCCTGGTTCTGGAGCGGCGCCCTGCTGGTGGCGATCGCGGGCGCGCTCACGGTGATCCCCCTCGCCGGCGGCTGGGTCGCCCCGGCGATCGGCGTCGCCGCCCTCGCGGGCCTCCTCGCGCACGAGCACGCGTACGTGCAGGCCGGCCAGTCCGTGCCGCTCGCATGAGCGATCCACCCCGCGGCGGCCGCAATGGCTCCGGCCCGAGCGGCAACGGCTCCGGCGCGGACGGCAGCGGCGCCGGCCCGGACGGCGTTTCGCGGCGGCTCCACGAACTGAGCGAGCGCGTGAGCGCCGCGCGCGCCGAGACCGAAGGCCGCGGCGAGACCTTCTACCCCGGCCCCAGCCGCGCCCAACTCGCCGCCTTCCCGCCGCGGGAGCGCTGGGACCACTGGGTCGAGCTCGACTCGAAGGCGTGGCCGGAACGGCGCGAGCGGCGCTACATGCTCGTGCCGACCACCTGCTTCAACTGCGAGTCCGCCTGCGGGCTCCTGGCCTACGTCGACCGCGATACGCTCCAGGTGCGGAAGTTCGAGGGGAACCCGGAGCACCCCGGCTCCCGCGGCCGCAACTGCGCCAAGGGCCCCGCAACGCTGAACCAGGTCGTCGATCCCGACCGCGTGCTCTACCCGCTCAAGCGCGCGGGCGCGCGCGGGGAGGGGAAATGGGTGCGCGTATCGTGGGAGGAGGCGCTCAACGACATCGCGAGCCGGATCCGGAAAGCCATCGACGAGGGCCGCCAGCGCGAGATCATGTACCACGTGGGGCGGCCGGGAGAGGACGGGTTCACGGAGCGGATGCTCGCCGCGTGGGGCGTCGACGGGCACAACTCGCACACGAACATCTGCTCCTCGAGCGCGCGCGCCGGCTACCAGTTCTGGCTCGGGATGGACCGCCCCAGCCCCGACCACGCCCGCGCGGACGTCATCCTCCTCGTGAGTTCGCACCTCGAGGCGGGGCACTACTTCAACCCGCACGCGCAGCGCATCCTGGACGGCGTAAAGAAGGGGGCGCGCCTCATCGTCTTCGACACGCGCCTCTCGAACACGGCGACGCACGCGGACCACTGGCTCCCCACGCAACCCGGCTCCGAGGCGGCCGTTCTGCTCGCGATCGCGAACCACCTCATCACGAGCGGCGCCTGGGACCGCGATTTCGTCCGCCGCTGGTTCAACTGGGAAGAGTACCTCGCCGCCGAGAAGCCGGACCTCCCGCGCACCTTCGAATCGTTCGAGGCCGCCCTCCGCGAACTCTACGAGGCGTGCACCTTCGAGTGGGCTGCGGCGGAGTCCGGCCTCGATGCGGAGCAGATCCGCGAGGTGGCCGGGATCGTGGCCCGCGCCGGCTCCCGGCTCTCCACCCACAACTGGAGGAGCGCCGCATCGGGCAACGAGGGCGGCTGGCAGGTGGCCCGCACCCTCTTCTTCCTCAACGCCCTCACCGGCTCCGTGGCGACCGAGGGCGGCACCTATCCGAGCACGTGGAACAAGTTCATCCCGAAGCCGATCCGGATGCCCCGCCACCCGGAGCACTGGAACGAACTCACCTGGCCGGACGAGTACCCGCTCGCGATGTACGAGGTCTCCTTCCTCCTTCCGCACCTCCTCAAGGAGGGACGCGGGAAGCTCGACGTCTACTTCACACGCGTATACAACCCCGTGTGGACGAACCCGGACGGCTTCACGTGGATCGAGGCGCTGACGGACGAGGAAAAGGTCGGTCTCCACGTCGCGCTCACCCCGACGTGGAACGAGTCCGCCTACTTCGCGGACTACGTCCTCCCCATGGGACACGGACCCGAGCGGCACGATCTCCACTCCTACGAGACGCACGACGGGCAGTGGATCGCCTTCCGGCAGCCCGTGCTCCGCTCCGCCCGGGAGCGCCTCGGCGAGCAGGTGGCCGACACGCGCCACACGAACCCCGGAGAAGTGTGGGAGGAGAACGAGTTCTGGCTCGAGCTCTCGTGGCGCATCGACCCGGACGGCACCCGCGGGATCCGCGAGTTCGTGGAATCGGAGGAAAATCCCGGGCAGCGTCTGACGGTCGACGAGTACTACGCGTGGATGTTCGAGCACTCCGTGCCCGGGCTCCCGGAGGCGGCCGCCGCGCAGGGGCTCTCGCCGCTCGACTACATGCGTCGCTACGGCGCCTTCGAGGTGGCGCGCGACATCGGCCCGCTCCACGAGAGACCCGTCCCGCCCGAGGAGCTTCAGGACGCGCGCGAGGACGAGTTCGGCCGCATGTACACCCGGGCTCCGAGCCCCGCCGCCGTGAACCTCGCGCCCATGGGCGCGCCCGAATCGGATCCGGAGGGACGCCGTCCGGTGGGCGTCCGCATCGACGGCGAGATCCGCCGCGGGTTCCCGACCCCGAGCGGCAAGCTGGAGTTCTACTCGCCCACGCTCGTCGAATGGGGATGGCCCGAGTACGCGGTGCCCGCCTACATCCGGAGCCACGTTCATCCGGCCGCGATGGAGCCGGATCAGATGTGCCTCATCTCGACCTTCCGTCTTCCCGTGCAGATCCACACGCGTTCGGCGAACTCCAAGTGGCTGGACGAGATCGCGCACACCAACCCGCTCTGGCTCCACCCGTCGGACGCGGCCCGGAAGGGCGTGCGGACGGGGGATCTCGTGCGGGTCGAAACCGAGATCGGCCACTTCGTCCTCAAGGCGTGGGTGACCGAGGGGATCAAGCCGGGAGTCGTGGCGTGCAGCCACCACATGGGGCGCTGGAAGCTGGCGAACGGCGCCGGCGTGGGCGCGGCGGAGCCGGGCACGGCCGGCCGCGGCGAAATGGAGCGCGTCGCCGGCCAGCGGCAGCTGATGGCGACCGTTTCCCTGACCGGGGACCGGGGCGGCTGGACGCTGTCGCGCAAGACGGGCGCCGGACCCTACGAGAGCGACGACGCGGACACGTCACGGATCTGGTGGACGGATGTGGGCGTCCATCAGAACCTCACCTTCCCGGTCCACCCCGATCCGGTGTCCGGGATGCACTGCTGGCACCAGGCGGTGCGCGTCGTGAAGGCGTCTCGCCGAGACCGCCACGGCGACATCCATGTCGACACCGACCGGGCGCACGCCGTATACCGGCGCTGGCTCGACAAGACGCGCGGAGCGCAGCGGCATTCTCCGGACGGAACGCGCCGGCCTCACTGGCTGATCCGGCCGCTTCGCCCCGTGCGCCCGGCGTACGACCTGCCGGAAGCGGGACCCGCGGAATCGCCCCAACGGTCCTCGCCCGACCCCGGATGACCGCAACTTGACAGGAAATAAAGGCCCCCATCTACTTCATGACGTGAAAGTGAACAGTGCCGCACGCGCCGCCGGCGCGGGACAACGGCAGTAACTGCCAGGCCATGGAACTGTTTCGCGCGCTGGGCGCGCTTCTCGATGGCCCCTGCGGGGAGAATCGGCTCATAGGCCACCTCCTCGAGCTGGGCCCCGTGCCGGACGAGCCCACGCACAACGACATCTTCCTGTTTCAACTCTATCCGTACGGATCCGCCTTCCTGGGTACGGATGGGCGCCTGGGGGGAGAGGCGCGCGACCGCGTCGCGGGTTTCTGGCGCGCGATCGGGACCGAACCGCCCTCGGAGCCGGACCACCTGCGCGCACTCCTGGGGGGATACGCGTGGCTGGTGGACGCCCAGCGAAAGGCCACGGGGCAGGCCGCTCAGGCCTGGGGCGATGCGCGCCACGCCTTCCTCTGGGAGCACCTCCTCTCCTGGGTTCTCCCGTTCCTGACGAAGCTGCGGCAGATCGCGCCACCGTTCTACCGGGAGTGGGCCGACACGCTGGAGGCGCTCCTCTCCGGCGAATCGGCTCGCCTCGGCCCGCCGACCCGCCGCCCCCTCGCGCTGCGCGAGGCGCAGCCCGTACCCGACCCGCGCCGGACCGACGGTGACAGTTTCTTCAGCGCGCTGCTGAGTCCGGTCCGCAGCGGACTCGTTCTCACGCGCGCGGATTTTGCCAGAGCCGCGCGCGACCTGGGTCTCGGTCTTCGCGTGGGAGAACGCGCCTACATTCTGCGGGCCATGATGTCGCAGGGTCCGAGCGCGACGCTGGACTGGCTCGCGCGCGAGGCCGCGGCCTGGGAGCACCTTCACGACCGCGGCGGCAGCACGGCGCCGGAGGTTGCGGACTTCTGGACGTACCGGGTCGCCGAAACCGGTCGCCTCCTCAGCGACCTGAGCGCCGACATCAACACCGACATCCATGGTCGCTGACGCCGACGGGAACCCGCCTCTCCATCCGGGCCGTTTCCGCGCCGTCTTCCTGCTGCTCCTCGTCCTCGGGATCAGCCTCCTCTTCCTCGAGATGATCCGGCCGTTCCTCACGGCCCTCTTCCTCGGGGCGATCCTGAGCGGCCTGATGCACCCGGCCTACCGAACGCTCCGCCGCTGGTTCGGGGGAAGAGAGGGCCTCGCCTCCTTCGCCGCTCTGCTCCTGTTCGTGGTCATCCTCATCGGACCGATCGCGGCGTTCCTCGGCATCGTCACAAACCAGGCGGTACAGGTCACGCAGGCGGCGGGGCCCTGGATCGAGGAGATGCAGGCGCGTCTGCGGGAGCCCGGGGCGCTGGACCGGCTGCTCGAGGGCGTCCCCTTCGTGGAGTCGCTGCGGCCCTACCAGGAGCAGCTCGTCCAGAAGCTGGGCGAAGTCGCGGGCTCCCTGGGCGGCTTCGTGGTCGAGGGCCTCGCCGGCATCACGACCGCCACGGTGCGGATCGTCTTCCTCCTGTTCGTGATGCTGTACGCCATGTTCTTCTTCCTGAAGGACGGGGGCGGCGTCCTGCAGAAGGTCCTCTACTACCTCCCGCTCTCGGACGAGGACGAGCGCCGCATGCTCGACCGCTTCGTGTCCGTGACGCGGGCGATGGTGAAGGGGACGTTCCTCATCGGCATCGTGCAGGGCGCGCTGGCGGGGCTCGCCTTCTGGGTGGCGGGGATTCCGTCCGCCGCCTTCTGGGGCACCGTCATGGCGGTCCTGTCGATCGTGCCCGGCATCGGGTCCGCGCTCGTGTGGCTCCCCGCCGCGATCTATCTCCTCGCCGTCGGCCAGATCGTCGCGGGCGTCGGGCTCATCCTGTGGTGCGGCCTCGTGGTGGGGACGCTGGACAACCTCATGCGCCCGTGGCTCGTGGGACGGGACACCCGCATGCCCGACCTCATGATCCTGCTCGGCACGCTCGGCGGGCTGGTCGCCTTCGGCATGGCCGGGGTGCTCATCGGCCCCATCGTCGCGGCGCTCTTCATCACCGTGTGGGAACTGTACGGCGAGTCCTTCCGCGGCATCCTGCCCGCGACCGCATTCGGCACGCCGCCGGCCGCGCACGCTGGGGGCGGTGTGATGGCCCCCGACGCGGACGCGGCACCCGAAGCCGAGCCCCCGGCGCGCGAGGCCGAGGCGCCGGATGCCCCCAGGCCCGCTTCCCCGCCCGAGGCGTAGCCTGATCCCCAGCATCGCATGATGGGCGCCCTGCTCGACCGGCTCCGCGAAGGCGGGGCGGCCCTTTCCCGCGTGACGGAACGCTGGGTGCCCGATGCGTGGGTCATCCTCATGTCGCTCACGGTCGTCGCCCTTCTCCTGGCCGTGACCGGAGGCGGAGCCACGGTGCCCGAGGCGGGACGGGCGTGGGGCGCGGGCGTGTGGACGCTGCTCGAACTGGCGATGCAGTTCTCGATCATCATGGTGGCGGCCCATGCCTGCGCCTCGTCGCCCCCGATGTACCGGCTCCTCGATCGCCTCGCGGGCCTCCCGAACCCCGAACGGCCCGTACAGGCCGTCGCACTCGCGGCCGGGTTTTCGATGGTGGCCGGCTATCTCAACTGGGCCTTCGGCCTCGTGGGGTCCGCGCTGTTCGTCCCCTTTATTCTCAAGCGCAACCCGCGGGCCGACCTGCGACTCGTCATCGCCGCAGCCTACATGGGGATCGGGACGGTGTGGCAGAGCGGCCTTTCGAGTTCGGCGCCGCTCATCCTCGCCACGCCGGGCAATCCCCTCCTCGAGCCGGGCACCGGCGCTCCGGTCGTGGACCGGCTGTATCCGGTCACCGAGACGCTCTTCAACCCCTTCAACCTCGGCTACGCCGCCGTCATGCTCCTCGTCGGGCTCATCGCCGCCATGGCGCTCCACCCCAGGCGCGATGTCGTGACGCTCTCGCAGGCTGAAGTAGACGAGATCCTGCCCGCGCCGCCGCCTCCGGCCCGACGGGGCACGACGCCCGCCGAGCGTCTCGACCGCTTCCGCGGCTGGACGCTGCTTGCCGCCACACTGCTCGCGTATCCGCTCATCCACTCGATGATCACCCGCGGTTTCGGCGCGAGCTGGACCATCAACGCGTACAACACAGTCTTCCTCGTCGTGGCCCTACTCCTCCACGGCCGGCCCACTTCGTTCCTGCGGGCCTGCCGCGAGGGCGTGAGCTCGGCGTGGGGCATCATCCTTCAGTTCCCGTTCTACGCCGGCATCTTCGGCGTCATCCAGAACACGAACCTCGGAAGCTGGCTCGGGGCACAGTTCGCGGAGGTCGCCACGACCCGGCTTTATCCCCTCGTGGTGTACGTCTATTCGGGGATCATGAGCATGTTCGTTCCATCGGCCGGTTCCAAGTGGATGATCGAGGCGCCGTACGTGGTCCCCGCCGGCGAGGTGCTCGACGTATCCGTTATGACCGTGCTCCTCGCCTATGCGTACGGAGACTCGGCCTTCAACCTCATCCACCCGTTCTGGGCGCTTCCCATCCTGGCCGTGACGCGGCGCCGGTTCGGGGAGGTGTTCGGGTACGCCTTCCTACTGTGGCTGGCGACGATCATCGTGGGCGTCGTGACGATGCTCGTGATCCCGACCGCCTGGTGACCCGCTCCGCGACCCGATCGGTGACGAGATGAAGACGCTGCTCATTCTCCGCCACGCGAAATCCTCCTGGGACCAACCCGGGCTCCGCGACCACGACCGCCCGCTGAATCCCCGCGGCCGCCGCGACGCGCCCCGCATGGGCCGCTTCCTCGTGGAACGGGACCTCGTGCCCGACCGGATCGTGAGTTCGACCGCCGTCCGGGCGCGCGCCACCGCGGAGCTGGCGGCGGCGGAGTTCGACCGGGAGGTGCCGATCGAGACGACGAGCGATCTCTACCACGCCTCTCCCGACGCCTACATCGATGTCGTGGAGGCGATGGGGGGAGCGGAGGAGCGGCTCATGGTGGTCGGGCACAACCCGGGCATCACCTCGCTCGCCTGGCAGCTGACCGGCGAGGGCGAGTACATGCCGACCGCCGCGCTCGCCGCCGTGGAGCTCGACATCGAGGACTGGGCGGAACTGGGGTCGGTGCCCCGGGGTCGCCTCGCCGGCTTCTGGCGCCCCAAGGGGCTGCACTAGTCCGGTCTGGGAGAGGCCGGGGTCAGCGCGAGGGAGACGACGTAGACGAGGTCGTCCAGCGGGGAGTTGTCCCCGCTGCCCGAGTTCGCGGCGAGATGGAGGACGACCGGTCCCTCCACTTCGGGCGCGCGCCACTCGAACGTCCACTCCGAGACGCCGTCCGTCGGCGTGGTGCCGGCTCGCGTGTGCTGAAAGTACTCCGTGTCGCTGTCCGCCCCGCGCACGACCGTGACCCGTTCGTCGAGCGGTCGGACCTCGCCGGCGCCGGCCCCGCGCCGATCCCCGTCCTCGAAGCGGAACGACCCCTGGAAGCCGGCCGACAGCATGTCGAAACTCTCGAATCGGACCGTGACCGGGTGCCGCTGCCCCGGGCGGTAGCCGCCTTCGAGTCCGATCACGTCCAGCGTGCCACCCGGTTCGTTGAGCGGAGCCCCGGTGTGGCAGGTAGCGCAGGTGGGTTCGCCGAAGCCCCCGGTGTGGCCCGGAGGCGCTCCCTCGATGTGCGCGGCAGCGTGGGCGGTGACATCCGGCCCGGTCCCGGAGTGCCCCGCGGGGGTCCAGGCCAGCGTGGCCATGACGAAGAGGCCCGCGGCGCACAGCGTGGCCGCGGGCCCCGGGAGGGACGTCAACGCGAGCGCGGCGACACCACCGCCCGTCCGACCGTGTTCACGTCGGCCCCGAACCAGATCGAATCCGTGGCCGGATCGTAGTACATGTGCCGGATCGTGCCGCCGCCGCTCGGCACGTCGAGCATGCCCACGAACGCCTCCGTGTCCGTGTCGAAGCCCACGAACCGGTTCGGCTGGATCCCGGTCTCGACGAGCCAGACGACGTCGTACTTGTCGATCGCCACCCCGTATGGCCGCGACTCCTCGCCCGCCGGCAGGTCGTACTCGCGCTGGAACCCGCCGCCCTCCTCGACGAGACCGATCTTGCCCCGGCTGTAGTCCACGTACCAGATGCGGTCCTGCGAGTCGATGACGAGCCGCCGCGGCCGCGCGCCCTCCGGCAGGTCGTAGCCGATCAGTTCGAAGGAGGAGGGATCCACCATCCCGATCAGGTTCGTGTTGAAGTGCGCGATCCAGGGCCGGTTCTCCGAGTCCAGCTTGACCCCGTACGGGCGGCTCGAGCCCATGCCGCGGCGCGTCTCGACCTCGGGCGCCTCCACGAGCCGAACCTCGCGCGACTCCTTGTCGAGGAAGCCGATCAGGTTCCCGCCCTGCACCGAGAACCAGATGTCGCCGTTGTCGTCCCAGATCAGCGTGTGCGGATCCCGCGCCCGCTCGTCCGGCATCATGATCTTGTCGATCTCGCCGGTGGCCGGGTCGATGATACCGATGTGGTTCGCCCGGTTGCCGGCGTAGTAGACCATCCCGTCGCCGTCGACGATCAGGTTGTGGGGTCCCGTGCCGTCGTCCATGTCGTAGCGCGTGAACTCGCCGCTGGCGGGGTCCAGCACGGCCGCGTAGTGGGCCGTCTGTCCCACGAACCACACGCGCCCGTCCGGCCCGACGAAGGGGTCGCGCGGACGGCTGTCGGGGTAGGGGACCGTCCATTCCTCGATCGTGAGGACATCGGTGGTTGCCGTATGGTCCTGGGCCGCCACGTCCGAGGAGCTGATGAACGTCGCTGCCGCCGCGAAACCCACCGCCGCCAGCGCGGCGACCCGAACTCGATGCTTCATTTCCGTGCCTCCTCGATCACCTGTCCCCTGAAGACGCCGACCTCCTCGCCCCGGCTGCCCCGGCCCTGGCCGTCCGCACCTTGGGGGTCAGATAGACATTGGCCGTCAGCCGCCCGAAAAGGAAGCCCGTGAACGCAGCCGTGGCGCCGACCCAGCCGAGGCCCCATCCGACCGCGATGAAGACAATGGCCACGGCCGAGATCTCCGCCGCCGTGGCGACGATGATCGGACCCGTCGTCCGGTTCCGGATCAGCGTGCCCCGCTGCAGCGAGAGGATGACCCCGAGGAAGGGTACCGGGGTCAGGACCCGGGCCGCCGGGATGGCGAAGTCCGCAAGCACCGGGGTGAGCCCGGAGACGTGCACGAACCAGTAGTGGGAGAGCGGCGTGAAGGCGATGAGCCCGAGGATGCCCGAGAGCACCGCCCCGAGTCCGATCGCGAAACGGCGGATCTCCTCGTAACCCTCATCGCCCCGGCCCAGGAGCGCGATCACCGCGTCCTGGAAGCTGAGACCCACGGAGCGGAAGATGAACCCGAGCGAAGTAACCACCGGGAACACCGCCAGCGACTCGACCGGGGAAGCGGCGCGCCCCATGAAGAAGGTGAGCATGGGCTGGATCGCGATCCCGATGAGCGACGTCAGCATCAGCGGGATGTAGAACTGCGTGATCTCACCGTAGCGCAACTCGCTCCCCCCGGCTGCCGGACCTGCCTCCGGGTCGGCTGTCGAGACGCCGGCCCGGCCGATCTCCGCGATGTCGTGCGGATCGGCCGAGACGACCCGCGGGTCGGCGGCCGTCCCGCCGCGATCGGTCGGGACGAGCAGGCTCCGGATCGCGCTGCGCGCCATCCAGCGGGCCACGGCCGCTTCCGTGACCACGCCGAAGGAGAGCGCGGCGGCCCCCACGGCGGCGCCGGGAAGATCCGTGGCGAGGGCGAGGGTCAGCGCGGCCGCGGACATCGACACGAGCCGCACGACCGTCCCGCCCGCCACGAGCCGCGTACGCCCCGCCCGGATCAGCACGCCCTGCCAGAAGCGCCGGTAGCCGATCGCGGCCGGCCAGGGCAGGAAGCACCACAGCGCCCCGTACGTCAGGCCCGCAAGGTCCTCCGGCAGCCCCAGCACGCCCAGCATGAGTCCCCGGTGCACCGACGGCACGAGCACGAACAGGAGCAGCAGCGTCGAGAAGGCGTTCAGGCCGTGCGCGAAGGTCCGCAGGCGGCGGTACGAGACGGCGTCGTCCACAAGCGCGGTCGAGGCGCTCAACAGCATGATGACCGGTGCCTCCATCAGCACGGCCAGCGCGACCGCCACGCCGTATGCCGCCAACCCCAGCGTGGGCTCCGGCAACCGCGCCACGACCGCCGCCAGGTAGGGTCCCTCGAAGGCCATCATCAACCATGTGGCGGCCAGCGGCGCCCAGAAGGCGAAGATGCCGCGGGTGGAGCGGTCCGGTGCGGAGTTAGGCGCGGAGTTGGAGGGCACGGGAATCAGCGGAACAGGCTCTCCAGGCGCTCCAGGGACCACGTCCACCCGAGCCGGTGCCCCTCCGCGGCGTCGGCCGAAGGGAATCCGGCGTGCGAGACGACCACCTCGGTCGACTCCGGGGCCGCGTTCCCCGGGGCGAGGAAATCGACCGTGACGAGCGTTTCGCCGACCGCGGATTCCGCCTCTTCCCAGTCCCAGGTATAGACGAGCCGCTTGGGGCGATCGACCGCGCGGTAGGTGCCGAACGCGGTATGGACCGTCCCGCCTTCAGCCTCGATGACGAGCCTGTACGTCCCCCCCGGTTCGAGATCGACCTGCGAGTCGAGGATCGTGCCGGCCGGCGGGCAGGACCACCGCCGAATCTGCTCCGGTTCGGTCCAGGCGCGGAACACCGCCTCCCGGGAAGCGGGCATCGTCCTTGTGACGCGGAACTCTCGGTCTGCGGAGTCGGGCATCCGGATTCTCCTCGAAATCGGGCGCGGTATTCGGCGCGGCATCTGGCGCCAGGGGAATGGAGACGGTCAGGTTGTCGATTCGTAGCTCGTTGAAGGCTCGTCGGGCAAGGACGGTGCCGTCCGTGAAGAGTCGGTGAATCAGGCGTGATTCCCTTGAAGCCGGGTGCAGCAGCGGTTCTCCTTGCGCTCCTGTGGCCCGTCGCCGCGGCGGCGCAGGGGCCCGAACCCACCAGGGACCGGTTCGCCCTCTTCTCCGGCTGCCAGCCCATCCCGGTGGATGTATTCGTGACCAACATCGGCGGCCCCGCGGGCATCACCAACGAGTCCGTCGAGCGCATGGCGACGAACCGGCTGCAGGCGGCCGGTATCCATGCCCCCGCCGGCACGCCGAGCGGGTCCACCCTCCAGTTGTCCGTCTTCGTCAGCGCGCAGAGACTCTCCGCAAGCGCCGTGGTGACGGTTTACGTCATCCGTCTGCGCCTCCTGAAGCTTGTGTACGACCACCAGAGCGATCCGCGGACGGGAGGGGCCGAACGCCTCGCGGCGGACTCCCTCGGCGCCGTACAGGAATGGTTGAACTGGGCGCCCACGTGGGAAACGCCGCAACAGGGAATCGGCTTCTATCTCGGCCGCGCCGGGGGGCCGGTGACGAACCTGGTCGGCTCGATGCTGGACGAGTTCGTGCGCGAATACCTGCGGGTCAACACGGAGGCGTGCGGGTAGCTCGAGCCAGCGCCTCGTCCATCGCGGAGCGCACCGCGACGCCCCACGCGACCAGCGTCACCTCCCTGATCGTGCGTTCCCGCGCCAACGTCCGCAGCACCGTCTCGACCGCGATCCGGCACGCCTCGGGGACCGGATACCCGTAGGCGCCGCAGCTGATGGCGGGAAACGCGACGCTCCACAGTCCGGCTTCGGCGGCAACCCGCAGCGACTCCCGGTAACACGAGGCGAGCAGGTCGGGCTCGCTCCGCCAGCCGCCGTGCCAGACGGGACCCACCGTGTGGATCACGTAGCGGGCGGGGAGGCCGAACCCCGGCGTGATCCGCGCCTCCCCCGTGGGACAGCGCACATCCGGCTCCGTCTCGGGGAGTGCGAGACACGCTCGCAGGAGTTCCGGTCCCGCCGCCTGATGGATCGCGCCGTCGACGCCCCCACCGCCACGCAGCGTCTCATTCGCCGCGCTCACGACCGCATCCACCTCCAGCGTCGTGATATTGCCGCTCCACACCTTCACGCGATCCACCGCGCTGTCGACCCCCGCGTCCCGTTCTGCCATCTGTCTGACCCCGATTGCCGCCGAGCGCGGCGTAGACCTAGGTTTCCCGATTCCGTGGCGCATTCCACCCGGCTGTTCGTATACCCATTCCGAGAGGATCGCCGTTGCGCAAGCTACGCGTAGGCATCGTGGACCTGGTCTCCAAGGGCCCGACGAAGGCCCTTTATGCCAAGGTCATGCACGCGAACCTCGCCAGCATCATGCCGCAGGTCCTCGGCGCGTGGTGCGAGGAGGCCGGCCACGACGTGAACCTCGTCTGCTACACCGGCTTCGAGGATCTCGTCGACGAACTCCCCCGGGATATCGACCTGCTCTTCGTCAGCGCCTTCTCGCAGGGGGCCCAGCTCGCGTATGCGATCAGCGAGATGTTCCGCCGGCGGGGGGCCGTCACCTGCATCGGCGGCCCGCACGCCCGCTGCTACCCCCAGGACGCGCAGAAGTACTTCGACTACGTGTTCGGCTTCACGGACCGGGAGGTGCTCAACGGCGTTCTGGACGATTGCCGGCCGCACCGCCCCCTCGGCCGCCATGTGACGGCCGAAACGCAGCCGGTCTCGCTTCCCGGCGTGCGCGCGCGCTGGAAGTTCATCGAACCGACGCTGAACAAGGCGCCGCTGTTCAAGATCGTCCCCATGCTGGGCAGCCTCGGGTGCCCGTACACGTGCAGCTTCTGCATCGATTCCGTCATCCCCTACCAGCCGCTCGATTTCGACGAGATCCGGGACGACCTCCGGTTCCTGGCGAAGAAGCTGAGGCGACCGATCGTCGGGTGGCACGACCCCAACTTCGGCGTCCGGTTCGACGATGTGCTGGGGGCGATCGAGGACGCCATCCCTCCCGGGACGATCGAGTTCGTCGCGGAGAGCAGCCTCTCGCTCCTCGCGGAACCGCGGCTCAAGCGGCTCGCGAAAAACGGGTTCCGCGCGATCCTCCCCGGCGTCGAGTCGTGGTACATGCTGGGGAACAAGTCCAAGTCCCGGAACCGTCACGGTCTCGAGAAGGTCCGGCAGGTGTCCGAACACTCGAATCTCATCACGAGCTACATCCCCTATCTCCAGACCAATTTCGTCATGGGTCTCGACTGTGACGAGGGCCCCGAGCCCTTCGAACTCACCAAGAGATTCCTCGATGCCTCTCCCGCCGCCTTCCCCGGCTACTCGCTCCTCACGTCGTTCGGTGAAGCGGCGCCGCTCAACCTCGAATACCAGCAGGAGGGGCGCGTCCTCGGCTTCCCGTTCCACTTCCTGAACAACAATCACGCGATGAATCTGAAGCCGAAGAACTACGAGTGGATCGAGTTCTACGATCACGTGATCGACCTCACCAGCTACAGCTTCTCGAAGCGGGCCGTCTGGCGTCGGCTGAAGGCCAACCGGGGCGGGATCCCGAGAATGCTGAACGCGGTGCGCGCCCTCTCCTCGGAGGG
>CAZDZJ010000043.1:0-75116 GCA_964509895.1 uncultured Gemmatimonadota bacterium | reverse complement strand
ATCCATCCCCTAATCGTAGCCGGGATGGAGCGGGATGGCAAGGGCCGGTGCTGGACGGATGGGGTAGGACGAATCCTACCTAAAGCGTTGTGAATACAAGATGTTACGGACTACGACAGACGACTTCGGACATCATCGGATTTCGAGCGTCCGACTTGCAGCGCTACGTGACCGAGGAGCGACGAAGAGTGCAGCGGTTCAGGCGAGATGCAGCGCCGCTCGAACGTAGCGGGGTTTTGCCACGGACTGTTAGGATGTGCCGCGCGGCGGGCCACTTTCCGGCCGGCCGGACCACGAGGAACCGGACGATGCGTCGATACTCGGCCTACGACCCCCCTGAGTACGTTTCCTGGCAGCCGGACCCCGAACTCATCGAGGAGTACCGGGCGCGAATCACGGCGGACGACGCCCGCGCCCGGGAGATCGCCGCGCTGCCTCCCGAGGCGTACATCGAACTCTACCGCGGCCTTCTCCGCTTTCGCCTCAGCGACATCGCCCTCACGAGGTGGGTGAAGCAGGGCGTGATCTCGAAAGCGTGGCTGGGAACGGGGGAGGAGGCCGTGACGGTGGGGGCGGTGAACGCGCTCGACCGCCGTGGCGCCGATGGGGATGTCGTGGGTCCCATGATCCGTAACCAGGGAGCGAACCACGAGATGGGCATGCCGATGGCGGAGGTGTTCCGCACGTACCTCGGCACGGCGGACGCTCCGGCGGGCGGGCGGGATGTGCACCTGGGCGACCTGCGGTACGGGGTCTGCCCGCCCATCAGCATGGTCGCGACGCTCTCGACGGTGATGAACGGGTTCGCGCTCGCCTTCCGGATCCGCGGAGAACCGCGGGTGGCGCTGACCTGGGTGGGCGACGGCGCGACGAAGCACGGCGAGGCCCACGAGGCGTTCGCGTTCGCGGCGTCGTTGAAGCTTCCGATCGTCTTCATCATCCAGAACAACCAGGTGGCGCTGGGGACGCGGCTGGACCAGCATCACGTGCAGCCCGATTTCTCGGACTGGGGCGCGGCATACGGGATCCCCTCCGAGTCGGTGGACGGGAACCATGTACTGGAGGTCTATGCGGCGACCCGGGTGGCGGCGGAGCGCTGCCGGCGGGGAGAAGGGCCCCAGCTCATCGAGGCGCGCACCTTCCGCATGGGTGGGCACGCGACGCACGATGTACGGGAGGCGCGGGCCACATTCTCTCCCGAACTGTTCCGGTACTGGGGGCGACGCGACCCGATCGGGCTGTACGAGGAATACCTGGCCGGAATCGACCTCGGGATCGGCGGCGAGGGCGAGCGGCGGGATCGGAACCTCGGAAGGCTGGAATCGGTGGAACGGGAAGTCGAGGCGGAGATCGAGCGGGCGGCGGGCGAGGCGCTGGCGAGCCGCAGGCGGGCGGCGCCACGGGGCGATACGGTCGCCCACGGCGTGTACGCCGATACGCCGGCATGACGGGCGGTGCCGCGTATCCGCGGCGGCCGGGCCGGATCGAAGGCGTGTCGTGGACGCTGCATGACGCAGGTCGGGCACCCTCCGGCCTGGGCCTTGGCTACTTCGTGTGCGACGACGCGGAGGTGGCGGACCGGCGGACCGCCCTCCCCGCCGGCCTGGGAGTCCCGGATCTCGATGACGAGGCGTTCGGGGCGTTGTGGGAGGCGGGCCGCGAACTCACGTGTACGGAGCGCAGGATCGTCGACCCGCACGGTATGGTCTGGCTCGCCCAGAGCGTGGGGCCGGTGTGGGCCGAGGGGGGGACCGCGGCGGGCACGCTGGGCGTCCGGCTGCGGTGTGTCAGCGCCGAGCGGCCGGTGCTGGAACTGAATGGCGTCACGCTCGCCGAGTTGTCGGACGCGGAGCTCATCGCGCGCGTCGGCGAACTCGAAGGAGTCACGCCATCCTCCGACTGACCTTCCTCGGCACGGCTTCCTCGCGGCCGACCGTGTCGCGCAACGTTTCGTCGCTCGCAGTGAAGCGCGAGGGGCGGTTGTTTCTGTTCGACTGCGGAGAGGGGACGCAGCGGCAGATGATGCGGTACGGGGTGGGTTTTTCTCTCGATGACATCCTCATCACGCACCTTCACTCCGATCACTACCTCGGCCTGGCCGGCCTGCTCCGTACGATGAG
Source organism: uncultured Gemmatimonadota bacterium (assembly GCA_964509895.1). GTDB lineage: Bacteria > Gemmatimonadota > Gemmatimonadetes > Palauibacterales > Palauibacteraceae > Palauibacter. The sequence continues at coordinate 72,996 of CAZDZJ010000043.1, read as the reverse complement.
CCTCCAGGGGCGCGAGGAACCGCTCCGGATCTGGGCGCCCCACGGTACGGGAGAAACGCTTCGAGCTTTCAGGGACCTGGGGGGCGACCGTCTGGCGTTCGCCGCCACCGTGCGCGAGTTGCGGGCCGGCGACGCGATCGAGGGGGCGGGGTTTCGGGTGGAGGCGTTCGCGACCGACCACACGCGGCGCTCGCTGGGGTACGCCCTCATCGAAGACGATCGCCCGGGGAGGTTCGATGTCGCGGCCGCCCGAGAGCTGGGGATCCCGGAAGGTCCGCTCTTCGGCCGGCTTCACCGCGGCGAAAGCCTGGAACTCGAGGACGGTCGTCGCGTTCACCCCGACGATCTCGTGGGTTCTCCGCGGCCGGGGAGGAAGCTTGTGTACACCGGCGATACGCGCCCTTCGTCCGCAACGGTTCGCATCTCGCGGGGCGCGGACCTGCTCGTACACGAGGCGACGTTCACGGAAAACGAACGTGACCGGGCGGGGGAGACCGGCCACTCCACGGCCGCGGGAGCCGCGCGCGTCGCGAGGGAGGCGGGCGTGCGGCGGCTCGTTCTAACGCACGTGAGCGCCCGGTACGCCGAGCGTCCGTCGCAAATCCTCGAGGAAGCCCGGGCGGTGTTCCCGCGCGCGGAGTTGGCCCGTGATGGCTGGTCTGCCGACGTACCCTTCGACGACGGGGACTCCGGAGGTCCGGACTCTTGATCCGAGTGCGCGTACCCGGGGACAAGTCGATCTCGCACCGGGCCGCGCTCATTGCGCCACTGGCCTCTTCGGCCTCCGTCGTCCGTGGCCTGTCCGACGGCGCTGATGTCCGAGCCAGCGTGCGGGCCATGCGGCAACTGGGCGCCGAGATCGTGTGCGGGGAGGAGAACGGCGGCCTCACGATCCGGTGCGCGGGCGGGGGACTGGACGCTGCCTCGTCTCCGCGGATCGACTGTGGGAACAGCGGGACGACGGCCCGGCTGCTCGCCGGCATCCTGGCGGGTTCCGGGGTTGGCGCCGTGCTGGATGGCGATCCGTCGATGCGCAGGCGCCCCATGCGTCGCGTCATGTACCCGCTGCAGGCCATGGGGGCGCGGATCGACTACGAGGACGAGCCGGACCGCCTGCCCGTGCGGCTCCGCGGGCGCGCCACCGGGGCGCTGAGGACGCTGCGGCACCGAGGTCGGGCCGCGAGCGCCCAGGTGAAGTCGGCCGTGCTGCTGGCCGGCGTGCTGGCGCGCGTGCGGGTCCAAGTGAGCGAGCCCGCCCTCTCCCGGGACCACACCGAGCGCATGCTCGCCGCGATGGGCGTGCCGCTCCACTTCGATCCCGAACGGCTGGGGGCAGGGGAAGTGAGCTTTGAGCCATCCGGTTGGGACGGTGCGCTTCGGGGTCTTCGGATGACGGTGCCCGGTGATCCCTCCTCGGCCGCCTTTCTCATCGGGGCTTCGCTGCTCCGCGGACGCGCCGTGAGGGTGGAGGATGTGGCGGCCAACCCCGGGCGCACCGGGTTTCTCTCCGTGCTCGAGGAGATGGGGGCCGGCGTGGAACGGGAGCCGGTTCCGGCCGAGGGCGGGGAGCCGAGGGAGACGTGGACCGTCCGCCCCCCGGATGGCCTCGGTGCCTTTTCGATCGGCGGAGACATGATCCCCCGAGTGATCGACGAGATTCCGCTCCTGGCGATCCTCGCCGCCCGGGCAAGCGGCCGTTCGGAGATCCGCGATGCCGCGGAGCTGCGGGTGAAGGAGAGCGACCGGCTGGCCGTGCTGGCCGGAAACCTCGAAGGCCTGGGTGTGGCCGTGGAGGAGCGGCCCGACGGACTCGCGATTCAGGGCGGTACCGGCCGGTTGCGCGGCGAGGTCGAGACGCACGGAGACCATCGCATCGCCATGGCCTTCGGAGTGCTCGACGCGGCGGGAGATGCCGACCTGCAGATCGACGACCGTGCGTGCGCGGGCGTCTCGTTTCCGGCTTTCTGGGAGGCGCTCGAACCCTTCCGCCACCGCCCCGTGCGAAGCACCCGCAAGCGGGCCGGCCGCGTCATCGCCGTGGATGGCCCCGCCGCCTCCGGCAAGAGCAGCACGGCGCTGGGCGTGGCGCGAAGGCTCGGCTTCGTCCACGTGAACTCCGGACTCCTCTACCGGGCGATCACCTGGTGGGCTCACCGCGAGGGCATTGCGGAGGATGAACCGTCGATCGAGGCCGAGGTGCCGGGACTCGAACTGGATCTCGTCGCCGCCGGCGCGGGCTTCGACGTGCGCGTCGGGGGATCCCGCCCCGGCGCCGATCTCGACTCGCCCGAAGTGACGGCGCGGGTGTCCGCCGTATCCGCGCTCCCCGCCGTGCGCGCCGCCGTTCTGGAGCGGCTGCGCCGGGCCGGCCGCCGCCACGCGATCGTTTGTGACGGACGGGACATCGGGACCGCCGTCTTCCCCGACGCGGACCTCAAGGTCTTTCTCGTCGCGGAAGCCTCCGAGCGGGCCCGCCGCCGTCTTCGTCAACGCGCCGTTCCCTTCACGGAAGAGGATGTCGAGCGGGAGACCCGGCATCTCGAAACCCGGGACCGGCTCGATCGCTCGCGTCCGCTGTCGCCACTCAGGTGCGCGCCCGACGCCCACGAGATCGACACCACCGACATGACCCCCGAGGAGGTCGTGGGCGCAATCCTCGCGCTTGCGGCCGTTTCCGTTGACGCCTCCCGGGCCTGAATCTAAGTTGGCGTACTGTTCGAGGATTGTGGCGGGGAAAGTGGCGCTCCGCCCCGGATCCTGTGAATACCCGACACCAGGGGATCGGCCGGCGGCTGGGCGGAGGTTGTCGAAGCTCGGCTGAGGTCGATTCTTTTTTTGCCACGAGGCCCGGCGGGAGGCACGTTGGCCCCGCGCGGGAATTGAATTCTCATGCCCGACGATTCGAACCCTCAGACCGACATCCCCGAGACCACGGACGCGGTGACCGAGAGCGACGACGCCGCCCGGGAAGGCGCGGAGGTCGCCGTCGCGACGCCCGCGGCCTTCGAGCCAACCTCGATTGACCTGGACCTCGACGCGGACCCCCGGGATGACTCGCAGCACGACCAGGCGGAATACGACGAACTGTACGCCCTCTACGAGGACACCCTCAGTCGCATCACGGAAGGCGAAATCGTCTCGGCGCAGGTCATCGGAAAGACCGAGACCGACATCATCCTCGATGTCGGCTTCAAGTCCGAGGGCGCCGTCCCGCTGGAGGAGTTTCGCGACCCGGAAGAGGTCCAGCCGGGCGATTCCGTGGACGTCCTCCTCGAGAGCCTCGAGGATGAAGAGGGGGTCGTCGTCCTGTCGAAGAAGAAGGCCGATTTTCTCCGTGTCTGGGAGAAGATCAAGGATGCCTTCGACAACAACCGTCCGGTCCAGGGCCGAATCAAGCGGAAGATCAAGGGCGGAGTGACGGTCGACCTCATGGGCGTCGACGCCTTCCTCCCCGGATCCCAGATCGCGCTCCGCCGGGTGCCCAACGTCGACGACCTGCTGGGCGACGAATACGACTTCAAGATTCTCAAGCTCAACAAGCGTCGGCGGAACATCGTCGTGAGCCGTCGCGTCCTCCTGGAGGAAGAGCGGGCCGGCAAGCGCGAGGAACTCAAGAAGGAGCTCTCGGTCGGGGACGTGCGGGCCGGTGTGGTCAAGAACATCACGGACTTCGGCGCCTTCATCGACCTGGGCGGGATGGACGGCCTCCTCCACATCACGGACATGTCGTGGGGCCGCATCGGTCATCCCTCCGAGGTCTGCGAGATCGGCCAGACCCTGGAGATCAAGATTCTCGACATCGACTGGGATCGAGAGCGGATCTCTCTGGGTCTCAAGCAGCTCCAGGAGTACCCCTGGAAGAACGTCGCCGAGAAGTATCCGGTCGGGACGCGCGTCCTGGGGCGGGTCGTCTCGATCACGAACTACGGCGCCTTCATCGAGCTCGAGCGCGGCATCGAGGGCCTCGTCCACATCTCGGAGATGTCCTGGACCCGCAACGTGCGTCATCCTTCGCAGCTCGTCGGCATCAACGACAAGGTCGAATGCGTCGTGCTGCGGGTCGACGAGGAGGCCCAGAAGATCTCGCTGGGGATGAAGCAGGTCGAGGAGGATCCGTGGCTCGCGCTTCCGGCCCAGTACCCCCCGGGGACGAAGATCCAGGGGCTGGTGCGGAACCTGACGTCCTTCGGCGCCTTCGTGGAGGTCGAGGCGGGCATCGACGGTCTCGTCCACATCTCCGACATGAGCTGGACGCGACGGGTCCAGCATCCCGCGGAGGTACTCCGGAAGGGAGAAGAGGTCGACGTCGTCGTTCTTTCGATCGACCCCGACCAGAAGCGGATCTCACTCGGCCTCAAGCAGGTGCAGGAAGATCCCTGGTACCAGCTGGCCCAGTCGTACCAGCCGGGACGTGAAGTGGCGGGTTCGATCACGCGTCTGCTCGAGAAGGGCGTCGTGGTGGATCTGGGCAGCGATCTCGAGGGGTTCGTACCGATCTCGCAGCTTGGCATGGAGGCACCGACAGCCGAGCCCGCCGACCACTTCGAGGAGGGACAGCAACTGGAACTGCGCGTCCTCGAAACGGATCCCATCAACCGCCGCATTGTTCTCGCGGTCGTTGACGCGCCCGATGTCCCGTACGAGGCCGAAGACGTGGAGTACGAGAACATGGCCGCATCGAAGTCCGCCTCCGCGACGGAGGACACGGACGAGGACGAGGGGGAGCAGTCCGATAACGGTGGTGAGGCAGGGGAGTAGCCCCTTCCACGCGCGGCGACGAGCAGCGCGGAGGCGCTTGGCCCTCGGCTGCAGCGCGGTACTCATCGCGGCCGCAGGTTGTGCGCTCATCGCGGGCGGGCCGTCCACCGAAACGCCCGCACCCGTCTCGGTGGATTTTTCCGGCGCGGCGGCTGCGCTCCGCCTCGCCGAATCCGACTATGAGCAGGGACGCTTCGCGGCGGCTGCGGCTCGCGGCGATTCGCTGAACGCCGAATGGCGGGAGGTAGAGGCGCTTCGAAGTCTCGCGGATCACGCCCTCTCCCTGACCGGCCGCGCTCTGGAGGCGCAGGGGCTCCCGGGCGCCGCCGCGGATCGCTACGGCAGGCTCCTCGCGCGCGGGCCGGAGGACCCTCTCGGAAGGGCCACGCTGGAGAGTCTGGTTCGGGTCCTCGTGAGCACGGGCCGGGAGCCGGAGGCGATCACCGCGCTACTCTCCGCGCCGCAGGCCCTCGACGCCGTCGGGGTGGAGGAACTGCGCCGGCTGACGTCCGCTCTCACGGTCCAGGAGTTGCGTCGGCTTGCGGAGGCCTTCCCGCCGGAGACCCCCGAGGCCGCGATCGTTCACACGCACCTCCTCCGGCTCCTCATCGTCGAACGCGAGGGTGATGAGGCGAGGCGGGTGGCGGTCCGCATTCTGGAAGGGGAGCCTTTCGATCCGGAGAGGGAAACGGCGGAGCTGATCGCGGGCGCGGAAACGGACCTTGGCAGTGGGACGGTGCGCATCGGTGCCATCCTCCCGCTCACCGGAGACCTCGCGGGGGTGGGGGAGGTTCTTCGCGAGGGCATCGAGTTGGCGGTCGAGCGCTACCGCACCGGGACCTCCGCCGGTTTCGATGTCGAACTCGTCTTCGTCGATGACGCGTCGAATCCGGAGAACACGGCCGCCCTCGTCCGGTCGCTCGAAGGTCGCGACGTGATCGCGATCGTGGGGCCTCTCCGCTCCGAGTCGTTCGAGGCGGCGTCTCGGGCCCGCCGCAACCCGAGGATGCCGATCATCAGTCCCACGGCGACGGAAGTCCTGAGACCACGTACGGCCAGCTTCACGCTTTACGACGCGGACACGCGGGCGTCGGACGTGGCGGAAGATCTGGCACGCTGGACGGTCGAGGACCTCGGACTCGGGCGGGTCGCGGTCCTGGAGCCTGCGGGGGTCGGACTGCGCGGCGCGGTGAGCGCGTTCACGAGCACCCTGCGAGAGTATGGCGGGCAGCTTGTGGGGCACGAGCGCTACGATCCCGCGCTCACGACATTTCAGGAACCCATCGAGGCGCTTGCCGCCTCGGAACCCGACGTCGTCTTCGCTCCGGCCGCGTCTCCTTCCCACGTCCTCGCCGTCGCACCCCAACTCTTCTACTACGGGCTCTACAATGTCATTGTGATGGGAAGCGAGGCCTGGGCCGAACCCGCCACCCTCCGCCGCCTCGAACGCTTCTCGACGAACCACCGAGTGGTGGGCCTCACGACGGACCGGGTTAGTCCGGGGACGCCGTGGCAGCGATTTGTAGCAGATTATGAGCGCAGATATCGCAAGACATTGCGGGACAACATTATGCCGGCGCTGGCGCATGATGCCACGTTGCTCGTGCTCTCCGCCCTCGACGGCGCGAGATTGCCGATTCCGGCGGCGCTCGCGGCGTATCTGGAGGCGGGCCCCGAGGTCGAGGGTGTGACCGGCCGCCTGCGTCCCGACGCGGGACGGTCCGTGGTCCGGCGCGCCACCGAGGTCCGCATGCTGGTGGACGGATTGCCGGTGGAGGCCAACCGGGAGGCGCTCCTCGCCTGGCTCCAGGAGGTGCGGGCGGCGCCGTCCCCGTTCGCGCCGCGTGACTCGCTGCAGGCGGACACCCTGAGGGCGGACACGCTGCGCCGCGTGCGCGCTCGATGAGTCCGCGATGAGCATGCGGGAGAAACTGGCGGAACTCGAAGCTCGATCCGAGCGCGCGGTGCGCGGCGACCCGGAGCGCCTCGCCAGGCAGCACGCGCGGGGCAAGCTCGGGGCCCGCGAGCGTCTCGAACTCCTTCTCGACGAGGGGAGCTTCGTGGAGTTGGACCGCTTCGTGGAGCACCGTTGTACGGACTTCGGACTCGAGGACCGGCGCATTCCCGGCGACGGCGTAATCACGGGTTACGGCCGCATCGACGGACGGACCGTCTACGTCTTCAGCCAGGACTTCACGGTGTTCGGCGGATCGCTGTCGGAGGCGCACGCCGGGAAGATCGTCAAGGTGCTGGATCTGGCGACCAGGAACGGCGCCCCCTGCATCGGGATCAACGATTCCGGTGGTGCGCGGATCCAGGAGGGTGTGGCGTCACTGGGCGGCTACGCGGACATCTTCCTCCGAAACACGTTGGCCTCGGGCGTGATCCCGCAACTGAGCGCGATCCTCGGGCCATGTTCGGGCGGGGCCGTCTACAGCCCCGCCATCACGGACTTCGTGTTCATGGTGGACGGCGTGAGCCACATGTTCATCACCGGCCCCGGGGTCGTGAAGACGGTGACGCACGAGGATGTGACGTTCGACGAACTCGGCGGCGCGACGGTGCACGCGAGTCGCTCCGGCGTGGCGCATTTCCGTTCGGCGACCGAGATCGAAGCGCTCCAGGCCGTACGCCGTCTCCTTTCCTATCTTCCGTCGAACAATCAGGAGCGGCCGCCATGGCGGGAGACGGCGGATCCGGCGGATCGGGCGGACGAGAAGCTCCTGGAGATCGTGCCGGACGATCCCAAGCTCCCGTACGACATGCTCGACATCATCCGCTGCGTCGTCGACGCTGACAGCCTGATGGAGGTCCACGCCGAATACGCGCGCAACATCATCACCGGCTTCGCCCGCCTCGGGGGCCACGCAGTGGGGATCATCGGCAACCAGCCGGCGGTCCTCGCCGGGGTCCTGAACAGCGACGCGAGCATCAAGGCGGCCCGTTTCGTCCGTTTCTGCGATGCGTTCAATGTCCCGCTGGTCACGTTCGAGGATGTGCCGGGCTTTCTCCCGGGAGTGAGGGAAGAGCACGAGGGGATCATTCGAAACGGCGCGAAGCTCCTCTTCGCCTACTGCGAAGCGACCGTGCCGAAGCTCACGGTCATCACGCGCAAGGCATACGGCGGGGCGTACGACGTCATGTCGTCCAAGCACATACGGGGCGACCTCAACCTCGCCTGGCCTACCGCGGAGATTGCGGTGATGGGTGCCAAGGGCGCGGTCGAGGTCCTGTTCCGGCGGGAGATCGCGGCGGCGGAGGATCCGGCGGCGCGCACGGCTGAACTCGAGGCGGAGTATCGGGCGAAGTTCGCCAACCCCTACCTGGCCGCCCAGCGCGGGTTCATCGACGACGTGATCGACCCGCGGGAGACGCGTGTGCGCCTTGTTTCGGGACTTGAAGCGCTGGCCGAAAAGCGCGACCGGAACCCGCCCAGGAAGCACGGCAACATCCCGTTGTGATCCCCGCGGAGGCCGGATGTTCGACAAGGTCCTGATCGCGAACCGCGGCGAGATCGCGGTCCGGGTCATTCGCGCCTGCCACGAGGAGGGGCTGAAGACCGTCGCGGTCCATTCCGACGTGGACCGCCGGGCGCCGCACGTGCTGCTCGCGGATGAGGCGGTCCCGGTCGGAGGCGCATCGGCGGCGGAAAGCTACCTGTCCATCGACAAACTCCTTGCCGCGGCGGCGCGCACGGGGGCGGGTGCCGTCCATCCCGGGTACGGTTTTCTGGCCGAGAACCCCCACTTTGCGCGCGCTGTGGAGGGTGCCGGCGCCGTCTTCATCGGGCCGCCCGCCGAGGCGATCGAGATCATGGGCGACAAGACGCGGGCGCGCGAGCGGATGGTTCGGGCCGGCGTTCCCGTCATCCCGGGCAGCGATCCGCTGGCCTCAGCGCGGGAAGCCGTCGCGCGGGCCACGGACATCGGATTCCCCGTCCTCCTCAAGGCGGCGGCGGGCGGAGGCGGGAAGGGCATGCACGTTGCCGCCGACGCCGAACACGTCGCCGCGGCGTTCGGTCGCGCGACGCGCGAAGCCCGGAGCGCGTTCGGTGACGGGCGGGTGTTCGCGGAGCGGTTTCTGCATGCGCCCCGGCACATCGAGGTCCAGGTGCTCGCCGACGACGATCGGACCGTGGACTTCGGCGAACGGGAATGTTCGATCCAGCGGCGACACCAGAAGCTGATCGAGGAGGCGCCATCGACGGCGATCGACGACGGACTCCGCCGCCGGATGGCCGAGGTCGCGGTGCGGGCGGCCGAGGCGGTGGGCTACCGCGGGGCGGGCACCGTCGAGTTTCTCGTCGAGGGAGGCGAGTTCTTCTTCCTCGAGATGAACACGCGCATCCAGGTCGAACATCCCGTCACCGAACTCGTCACCGGCGTGGATCTCGTCCGCCAGCAACTGCGCGTCGCGCGGGGTCTTCCCCTGCTCGACGGCGCGGATCCCCCCGCGGCGCGCGGGCACGCGATCGAGTGCCGAATCAACGCGGAGGACCCCGCGGCCGGATTCCTCCCTTCCACGGGTCTCATCGACCGTCTCGAGATCCCGACGGGGCCCGGCGTGCGCTGGGACGGGGGAATCCGGGCCGGGTCGGAAGTCGGCCTCCACTACGACTCGCTGCTGGGCAAGCTCGCGGTCCACGCCTCGGATCGTGCGGCGGCGATCCGGCGCATGCGGTCCGCCCTGGAGGGTCTCGTGATCGGCGGCGTGGACACGACCGTCCCGTGGCACCTCGCGGTGATGGACGAAGCCGACTACCAGGCGAACGAGGTCTCCATCCGGTACGTGGAGGAACATCCCGGTCTCGGGGAGACCCCGGAGCCGGCGCTCCTCGATGTGGTGATGGCGACCGCCGTGCTCCTCGCGGATCAGGACCGGCCACGCGTCGTTTCCGGCGGCGGGCGGCCCGCCCCCGGCCGGGGGCGCCGGCTGTCCGCCTGGGTGCGCGCGGGGCGCGAGGGGTGAGGACATCGTGAAGTACCACGTCGACCTGGACGGCGGGAGCTTCGAGGTCACGCGGCTGGTTTCCGGGCTGCGACTCGACGGGCGCGACCGCGCGGCCGAGGTCGCGTGGCTGGGGACGGGTGAAGTGCAGTTGACCCTCGACGGCGCGAACCACCGCGTGTTCGCCCGCCCCACCGCGCGGGGTTGGCGGTTGACCGTGCGCGGCCGGACGTTCGACGTCGCGGTCGAGGATGAGCGCGCCCGTACCCTCCGCGCTCTGGCGGATCGGGGCGCGGTGCGTCCCGGACCGTGCGAACTGCGCGCGCCGATGCCGGGGCTCATCACGCGCATTCTCGCGGAAGCGGGACAACGGGTGAACGCCGGCGATGCTCTCGTCGTCATTGAGGCCATGAAGATGGAGAACGAATTGCACGCCCACGAAGCGGGGACGGTGGCGGACATAACGGTCCGCTCCGGTGACGTCGTGGACCGCGACCAGGTTCTCGTGACCCTGGAGGCGGAGGCTTCGTGAGCGAGCGTCGCGCCCGCTTCTCCACGACGAGCGGCATCGATGTCGCCCCTGTCTACGGGGCCGGCGATGCGAGTCCGGATCCATCGCTGCCGGGCGAGTTCCCCTACACGCGCGGGGTCTATCCGACGATGTACCGGGGACGGGTGTGGACGATGCGGCAGTATGCCGGCTTCGGCACCGCCGCGGAGACGAACGCGCGCTTCCGCTACCTGCTGGAATCCGGACAGACGGGCCTTTCGGTCGCCTTCGACCTCCCGACCCAAATGGGCTACGACTCGGACGATGCGAGGGTGCAGGGAGAAGTGGGACGGGTCGGCGTCGCGATCGATTCGATCGAAGACATGCACCGACTGTTCGAGGAGATCCCGCTCGACAGGGTCTCGACGGCGATGACGATCAACGCCACGGCGCCCGTGCTACTTGCGATGTACGCGGGCGTGGCGCAGGAACGGGGCATCGCCCCGGCCGTCCTGCGCGGCACGGTCCAGAACGACGTTCTGAAGGAGTTCATCGCGCGGGGAACCTACATCTTCCCGGTCGAACCGAGCGTCCGTTTCGTGACGGATGTGGTCGATTTCTGCGCCCGGGAGATGCCGCGGTGGCGCTCGATTTCGGTCAGCGGATATCACATCCGGGAGGCGGGTGCGACGGCGGCCCAGGAACTGGCCTTCACGCTCGGGAATGGTCTCGAGTACGTGCGGCGCGCCGTCGAGCGCGGTCTGGAGATCGGCGACTTCGCTCCGGGGCTCAGCTTCTTCTTCGCGGCCGACCGGCGCTTCTTCGAGGAGGTGGCCAAGTTCCGCGCCGCTCGCCGCATGTGGGCCCGGCTCATGCGGGACCGTTTCGGGGCGGCGGAGGAGAGCTGCCGCCTGAGGTTCCATACGCAGACGTCGGGGGCCGCCCTGACGGCCCAGCAGCCGCTGAACAACGTGGTGCGCGTCGCGATCCAGGCGCTTTCCGCCGTCCTCGGCGGGACGCAATCGCTGCACACGAACAGCTACGACGAAGCGCTCTCGCTCCCCGGGGCGGACGCGGCCCGCCTCGCGCTCCGCACGCAGCAGATCCTGGCAACCGAGACAGGTGTCGGGGACACCGTGGACCCGCTTGGCGGATCCCACTTCGTCGAAACCCTCACGGACGAACTCGAGGCGCGGGCGCGGGAGTACCTTGCGCGCATCGAGGAACTGGGCGGCCCGGTCCGGGCGATCGGCTACATGAGGGAGGAGATCCACCTCGCCGCCCGACGGCATCAGGAGGCGGTGGAGAGCGGCGAACTGGAGGTGGTAGGCGTAAACGTCCACGCCGACCCCGCGCCGGTCGAGATGCCGATACCGCCGGACTTCGCCCGCCTGGCCGATGAACAGCGGCGCCGGCTCGCGCAGCTGAGGGCGGAACGGGACGGCGCGGAGGTGGCGTCGTCGCTGGGGCGGATCCGGCGGGCCGCGGCCGGAGATGCTAACCTCCTGCCCGTTCTGATCGATGCCGTCAGACGCCGCGTCACCCTGGGCGAGATCAGCCACGCGCTCCGCAGCGTCTGGGGGGAATACCGTCCGGGTTGACGCCCGCGGCGGGGCTGACCACGGGGCGCCCGGCGTTCCGCACCGCGATACCGAGGCACGAGTGCCAACGTACGAATACAAATGTCATGGCTGTCGGCACGCGTTCGAGCGGTTCCAGCGCATGTCCGACGCGCCCGTCCGCCTCTGCCCCGCCTGCGGGGCCGAGCGGGTGGAACGCCTCATCTCGGCCGGAGGCGGGATCGTCTTCAAGGGGTCGGGCTTCTACGCCACCGACTACAGGGAGCCGCGGGGCGATGGGGGCGCGTCCGGGGAAGCGAAGACGTCGGACGATGCGCCATCCGGCTCGGAAAAGGGTGCATCGACCGGATCCGAAACCGGGTCGTCCGGACCTTCGGAAGGCGACGCCGCATCGTGAAGGGGGACCCCGGGCTGGCCCGGCTCGCGGCGGCGCTGGAAGCCGCCCTCATCGCGGCCGGCGCGCCCGAGGGGTTCTCTCCGGGGCTCGAGCGGCCCCGGGATCCGACGCACGGCGACTGGGCCTCCAACGCCGCGCTGGTCCTGGCCGGGAGGGTCGGCCAGCCGCCCCGGGCGCTGGCGGAGCGTATCCGGGACCTCATCGATCCGCAGGCGGCCGGCATCTCCGCGGTGGACGTCGCCGGCCCCGGATTCCTCAACTTCCGTCTCTCCGATCGATCGATCTGGCCCCGGCTCGCGGAGGTTCTCGAGGCCGGAAGCGGCTGGGGACGGACGGCGGCCGCGCCCGCGCTCCGCGTCAACGTGGAGTTCGTCTCCGCCAACCCGACGGGGCCGCTGCACGTCGCCCACGGCAGGGGGGCCGCCCTCGGAGACGCCGTCGCATCGCTGCTGGAGTGGTCCGGACACGAGGTGACGCGCGAGTTCTACGTCAACGACGCCGGACGACAGATCGAACTCCTCGTCGAGTCCGTCGAGGCCCGGTACGATGAAATGGCGGGACGTTCCGGGAGCGTGCCCGAGGGAGGGTATCACGGGGAGTACGTGCGGGATGTGGCCACGGCGATCCGGGACGCGGCCGGGCCGGAATTCCTCGACTCGCTCCCGCCGAACGAGCGGCGGGCACACTTCCGGCGCGAGGCGGTGCGTCTGCTGCGCGAGGAGCAGGCGGCGGATCTGGCGCGTTTCGGCGTCGACATGGATCTGTACTATTCCGAGCGCTCCCTCTACGAGTCCGGAGCCATCGACCGCCTCCTTGAAACGCTCGAGAGCGGAGGCCTGGTCTACCGGGCGCAGGGCGCGACCTGGCTTCGGACCTCCGATCTCGGCGATGAGAAGGACCGGGTCCTCATCAAGAGCGACAGCACGTTCACCTACTTCCTGCCCGACCTCGCCTACCATCTGGACAAGGCGAGGCGCGGCTTCGATGTCGCGATCGATGTCTGGGGTGCGGACCACCAGGGCCACGAGAAGCGGATGCTCGCGGCACTGCGGGGTCTTTCGTACCCCGACCTGCTCGAGGTGCTGATCATCCAGCTCGTGACGGTGTTGCGTGACGGGAAGGAAGTCCGGATGAGCAAGCGCGCCGGGCGCTTCGTGACCCTGGGCGAACTCGTGGAGGAAACGGGCCCCGATGTGGCCCGCTACTTCTTTCTCATGCGCCGGGCCGAGGTCCATCTGAACTTCGATCTCGATCTCGCCCTGGATACGTCCGAGGCGAATCCGGTCTACAAGGTCCAGTACGCGCATGCGCGCATGTGCAGCGTGTTCCGCCGGGCCGGGGTCCTCGCCGAGGAGGTTCCGGCCTCTCTGCAGGTCCCGGAGACCTTCGGCACTCCCGCGGAGCGCGAGGTCGCGCTGGCGGTGCTCAGACTGCCGGAGGTCATCGCCGCGGCCGCGGCGGGCCGGGCTCCGCACGTGGTCTGCGCATACCTGGAGGAGATGGCAGGGCTCGTGAACGCCTGGTATCACCAGGGGAATCTGGATCCGGCGCAGAGGATTCTGGCGGACGTGCCGGCGCGGGACGCGAGAATCCGGCTCGCGCGCGCGGTACAGCTCACGCTGCGCAACGGGCTGCGGGCGCTCGGCCTCTCGGCCCCGGAAGCGATGACGCGGGGGATCGAGTGAAGGCGCGAGCCTCCGAAAGAGGGGATGGGCAGGAGGCAACCGCGCCGATCCTCGTCGTGGGCAGCGTCGCCCTCGACGAGATTACGACCCCCGCCGGGCACCGGGAGGACGTAGTCGGCGGGACCGCGGTGAACTTCAGCGCCGCGGCCTCTCTTTTCGCGCCCGTGCAGCTCGTGGGGGTCATCGGCGACGACTACCCGACGGGCGAACTCGATTTCCTCCGGCATCGAGGCACCGACCTGTCCGGGCTCGAGCAGCGGCCGGGCGGCAGTTTCCGCTGGGGCGCCGTCTATCACCGGGACATGAACACGCGCGACACGACCTTCACCGAGCTGGGAGTGTTCGCGGACTTTCATCCGACGATTCCGCGACCGTTTCGGCGAGCGCCCTGGGCCTTTCTGGGCGCGATCGACCCTGCGCTCCAACTCGAGGTGCTCGATCAACTGACGTCTCCCGTCCTCGCCGCGTGCGACACGATGAACTACTGGATCGAAGGGACGCCCGAACATCTCGCCGAGGTCATCGCGCGAATCGATCTGATCACGCTGAACGACGAAGAGGCGAAACAGCTGTCGGGCGAACAGAATCTGGCACGGGCCGCCCGCTGGATTCAGAGCAGGGGTCCGCGCCACGTCGTGATCAAGAAGGGTGAACACGGCGCCCTGCTCCTGACGGGAGACGGTTTCTTCCTCATGCCCGGCTTTCCGTTGTACGACGTCGTCGATCCGACCGGTGCGGGCGATGCGTTCGCGGGCGGCTTGCTCGGATATCTTGCCCGCGGCGGCTCGGTTACGGGACCTGCGTTGCGGCGCGCGGTGGTGTATGGCTGTGCGCTCGGCTCCTTCGCGTGCGAGGCGTTCGGGGCCGGCCGCATGGTGAAGCTCACCATGGCCGAAGTGGAGGACCGGGTGCGAAGCTTCGGCAAGCTGACGAGATTCGATGTTCGAGCGGATGAGAGCATGGGCGAAGCATGAACGGTGGACTGACATACCGGGACGCGGGCGTGGACCTTCAGGCGGCCCGGGCGACCAAGGCCCGGCTCGCCGAGCTTGTGCGCGGCACGCGGACCGACGCGGTGAGTTCGGATTTCGGCTCCTTCGGAGGGCGATTCCGCGCCACACCGGGTCGAGAGCTCGTCGCGAGCGCCGACGGTGTCGGGACGAAGCTGAAGGTCGCCTTCATGGCCGACCGGCACGACACGGTGGGCGCGGATCTGGTGAACCACTGCGTCAACGATATTCTCGTTGAAGGCGCACGGCCCCTCATCTTCATGGACTACGTCGCCTGCGGCGTGCTGAACCCGGATACCGTGACGAGCGTCGTCTCGGGCCTGGCCGCCGCCTGCCGCGCGAACGGCTGCGCGCTGCTCGGCGGCGAGACCGCGGAGATGCCGGACTTCTACGCGCCGGGGGAATACGACCTGGCGGGTTTCGTGGTGGGCGAGATCGCCTACCCGGAACTGGCGCGCAGGGAGCTGGAGCCGGGAGATCGCCTCATCGGACTCGCATCGAGCGGGATCCACACGAACGGCTACAGCTTCGTGCGTGCGCTCTTCTTCGGGCGCCTCGGGCTTGGAGCGCACGACCCCTTCCCGGGAGCCGACGCAACGGTATCCGAAGTGCTCCTGCGTCCCCATCGCAGCTACCTGCGGATCCTGGAGGACAGCCTCGCCGCGGGACGCGTGCGGGCGCTCGCCCACATCACGGGCGGCGGCATCCCGGGGAACGTGGACCGCGTCCTCGGCGCGGATCTCGATGCCGTGGTGCGGACGGGCAGCTGGACACGCCCGCATGCGTTCGACGTCATCGCGCGCGAGAGCGGTGCGGACGAGGCGGAGCTCTTCTCCACCTTCAATATGGGCATGGGCATGATCGCCGTCGTGCGGGAGGCGGATGCCGGGCAGGTGCTTGGCGAGATCCGCGCGGCGGGGTGCGATGCAGAACTGTGCGGGGAACTCGTGGAGGGCAGCGGCAAGGTCCACGTGGACGGCATATGACGCCGCGGGGATTCGACCCCATATCGGGGGCGCCGCCGAGCCGCACGGAGGATCTGCGGCACATGCGCGAGGCCCTCGCCATGGCGCCGCGCGGCCAGGGCCGCGTGTCGCCGAATCCGCTCGTCGGCGCCGTCGTGGCCCGGGGGAACCAGGTCTTCGGGACCGGCTGGCACGCGGAATACGGAGGCGACCACGCGGAGGCCATGGCTCTGCGTGAAGCCGGCCCGCGCGCAGCGGGCGCAACCCTTTATGTGACCCTCGAGCCATGCCGCCATACCGGCCAGACGCCGCCGTGCACCGCAGCCATCATCCGCTCCGGCGTCCGCCGGGTCGTCATCGCCTGCCGGGACCCGAATCCGGAGGCGCGTCACGGCGCGGAGGCGTTGCGGCAGGCCGGACTCGACGTCGAAATCGGGATCGAGGCGAACGCCGCCAAGCGGCTGAACGCCCCCTTCCTCTGGTTCCACCGGCAGTGGGTGCCCTTCGGTTCGCTCAAACTCGCGCTCTCCCTCGACGCGAAGCTCGGAGAGGAGAGCGTCCGTACCCCGGTGACGGGCATTCGAGCGCTCGACGAGGTCCACCGCCTCCGATCCTGCCACGATGCGATCCTGATCGGATCCAACACCATCGCCATCGACGATCCGCTGCTCACCGCCCGCGGAGAGGTTGTGCCACGCGTACCGCCGGTGCGGGCTGTCCTGGATACGACCCTCCGGCTCAGCCCATCGAGCCAGCTCGTGCGGACGGTCGCCCAGGCGCCCGTGTGGGCCTTCGCGGACCCCGACTCGGACGGATTCGACGAGCGCGCCGGGCCGCTGCGCGACGCGGGCGTGGACGTCATCGGGGTCCCGCGGAACGACGACCACCGCCTCGACCTGGACGCCGTCTGGAACGAAATGGCCATCCGCGGGGTGCTCTCGGTGCTCGTCGAGGGTGGAGGGCAGGTCGCGGCCTCGATGCTTCGCGGGGGACACATCCAGCGGATACAGGCCTTCATTGCGCCCATGTTCTACGGTCGGGCCGGCGTCCGGGCGTTTCCGGGCCTCGACCCCGCGACCCCGGGTGACTGGGTGCCGGTGCAGCGGGAATCGCTCGGACAGGATACGCAGATCGTGTTCGAGCACCGTCAGCTCCAGGAAACCCTGGACAGTCTCTAGGGCGATCGACCGTGTTCACCGGAATCGTACAGGCAGTGGGCAGCGTCGCGGGACGCGAACGTCGGGAGGCCGGGCTCCGCCTCACCATAGCCGGAGTCCCGTTCATCGATCGGCTCCGCGCGGGGGACTCGGTCTCCCTCGCCGGCGTGTGCACGACGGTCGTTGATCTCCGGGAGGAGGTGTTTGGCGTCGATGTCGTCGAGGCGACGCTGGAGCGGACGACGATCGAGAGCTGGAGGGTCGGAGACCCGGTGAACCTCGAGCCGGCGCTCTGCGCGGGAGAGCCGCTGGGCGGGCACATGGTCCAGGGGCATGTGGATGGGGTAGGCACGGTGACCGGCGCCAGGTGGGAACACGAGGCGGGCGTGCTGGAGGTCGAACTCCCCGGCGGGCTCGAAAGGATGGCCGTTCCGCAGGGGTCGTTCGCGATCGACGGCGTCAGTCTCACGGTCAACCGACTGGCCGGAACCATCGCGCGTTTCGCCATCATCCCATATACATGGAGCCACACCACCCTGGGACGCCTCCTGCCTGGCGCGCGCGTCAACCTGGAGGCGGACCTCATCGGCAAGCACGTCGCTCGCGCCCTCGGGTCCTGCGCGACCCGCAAGGGCTCCTGAACCGGCCTCGTTCGAATGGAACCTGACAACAGACTTCGGCTGGCGGAAACGCCCCCGGACACGGTGGAAGCGGCGATCCAGAGCATCCGCGCCGGCGGACTCGTGATCATCGCGGACGACGAGGACCGGGAGAACGAAGGGGATCTCGTCTGCGCGGCGGCGCTTGCGACGCCCGAGACGATCAACTTCATGGCCAAACATGCGCGGGGACTCATCTGCCTCACCATGCCCGACGAAATGGCCGATCGCCTCGATCTGCCGCTGATGACCGACGACCGGCTGGCGGACCCCAACAAGACGGCCTTCACCGTTTCGATCGATGCCCGCCAGGACTTCGGTGTCTCTACGGGAATCTCGGCTCAGGATCGCGCCCGCACCATCCGCGTCGCGGTGGACCCGAAGACGCGGCCGACCGATCTCATGCGCCCCGGTCATATCTTCCCCCTTCGCTCCAGGCCCGGCGGCGTGCTCCAGCGGGTAGGCCAGACGGAGGCCTCGGTCGATCTTGCCCGGCTCGCCGGACTCACGCCGGCAGGCGTCATCTGCGAAATCCTGAACGAAGACGGCACGATGGCGCGCCGTCCGCAGCTGGAGGCGTTCGCGGCGGAGCACGACCTCCCCTTCATCACGGTGGCCGCGCTCGTCTCCTACCGCCTTCGCACCGAGAGTCTGGTGCGGCGTGTCGCCGAGGCGGATCTGCCCACGCCCTGGGGCGATTTCCGCATCGTGGGGTACGCGAACGAGGTGGATGAGCGTGAGCACGTCGCGCTCGTGCGGGGTGATGTGACGGGCGCGGAGGATGTACTGGTCCGCGTCCATTCGCGCTGTCTGACCGGCGACGTGTTCCACTCCCACCGCTGCGACTGCGGCGGCCAGCTCGAGGCGGCGATGCGCATGGTCGTGGAGGACGGTACCGGCGTCATCGTCTACCTGGACCAG
Organism: uncultured Gemmatimonadota bacterium; assembly: GCA_964509895.1. Classification (GTDB taxonomy): domain Bacteria; phylum Gemmatimonadota; class Gemmatimonadetes; order Palauibacterales; family Palauibacteraceae; genus Palauibacter. Next base: position 54,427 of record CAZDZJ010000043.1, on the reverse strand, counting down.
GAAGGGCGGGGGATCGGACTCCTGAACAAGCTTCGCGCGTACGAACTGCAGGACGAAGGGCACGACACGGTCGAAGCGAACGAGGCGCTGGGGTTTCCGCCCGACCTCCGGAACTACGGCATCGGGGCGCAGATCCTCGCGGATCTCGGGCTTCGCTCCATCCGGGTCATGACGAACAACCCGAAGAAACTCGCCGGGCTGGAGGGGTTCGGGCTCGCCATCAGCGACCGCGTTTCGCTCGAACTCCTCGAGAACGACGATCGCCTGACTCGCTATCTTCGGACGAAGCGCGAGAAGCTGGGACATCTCACCGGGTCGGCGTGAGAACCGGGTCCGATGCGCCGCGGGACGACGGCCCCCGGGGATTCCGCCGCGGACGGGTGGCGTCGTACACAGGCGCGCCGGAGGGCGGGCGTCGGACGAAGGTCTGCATTCTCGTCAGCCGGTTCAACTCCGGAGTCACGGAGCGGCTGCTGGAGGGGGCCGCGGCGACGCTGCTCGAGAACGGGATCGCCGAAGGCAACCTCGATATCGTGTACGTGCCGGGGGCCTGGGAACTTCCGGTCGCCGCGCGGGGGGCCGCGCAGGGCGCATATGATGCCATCGTGGCGCTGGGCTGCGTGATTCGCGGCGAGACCGCGCACTTCGACCACGTCAGCCGGGCCGCCGTCGATGGACTCGCACGAGTTCAACGCGACTCCGGCGTCCCGATCGGACTCGGCGTGCTCACGCCCGACACACTCGAACAGGCGCTGGCGCGGGCCGGCGGCGAACTCGGCAACGCCGGCCGGGAGGCGGCGCGGGCGGCGCTCCGCATGGCTGACCTTCAGCGGCAGCTGGGCTGGTGACACCGACCACGCGGGTGCACGTCCGTTCGCGTGCGCGGAGTTGGGTGCTCAACCTCCTCTACGCGTGGGAGGTGGGCGGGGAAGGCACGCCGCTCGAGCACGCCGCACAGAGCCTGCTGCACCGCCGCATGTCCGACCGCTACCGGCCCCACGTGCGGCGACTGCTCGAGACCATCGCCCGTCATCTCGTCGAGATCGACGCCGCGATCGCGCATCACACGGCGAACTGGCGGATCGAGCGGCTGCACACGATCGACCGCAACATCCTGCGAATCGCGATCGCAGAACTGCTCTGGGTCGATGACGTCCCCCCGAAGGTTGCGATCCACGAAGCCCTGAAACTGGCGCGCCGGTACGGCAGCCCCGGGAGTCCGCGTTTCCTGAACGGCGTCCTCGACGCAGTGTTGCGAGGGCGCGAGGTCGGGTCCTGAGCGCTTCCCGGGCACGACCGCTCCGGATCCTGCTCCTCAACTGGCAGGACCGGGAGAACCCCGAGGCCGGCGGTGCGGAGGTGCACCTGCACGAGATCTTCGGGCGGCTCGCGGACCGGGGACATGCGGTCCGCGCCGTCGTCAGCGGCTGGCCCGGCGCAGACCCGGCCGCGACCCTCGATGGCATCGCCTTCCAGCGGGTCGGAGGGCGACACAGCTATGCATGGCGCGCCCGCAGGGCGGCCCGAAGGGCCATCCAGGACTTCGTCCCGGACGTGCTCGTAGAGGACATCAACAAAGTGCCGCTCTATTCGCCCCGGTGGGCGGGAGTCCCGGTCGTTGCGCTGGTGCCGCATCTGTTCGGGGCGACGGCTTTTGCGGAGGCCTCCATCCCTCTCGCTGCGGCGGTCTGGGCCGCGGAGCGGGTGATTCCGGGCGTCTATCGGAACTGTCCCTTCCAGGCGATCTCGGAAAGCACGGCGCTCGACCTCACGAAGCGAGGCCTGCTCGCCCGCGACATCGCCGTCATCCCCCCGGGGATCGATCACGGCACCTACCGCCCGGGTTCCGCGGCGGAGCGCGCGGAGACGCCGACCCTGCTATACGTCGGCCGCCTCAAGCGATACAAGGGCCTGGAGGTCCTGTTCGAGGCGTTGTCACGCCTGAAGCATCGGATGCCGGACACCCGGCTCGTCATCGCGGGCCGCGGCACCGACGAGCGTCGCCTCCGGCGCCTCGTGCGCCGCTCGGGACTCTCGCACCGCGTCCGCTTCCTGGGGTACATCTCCGAGGAGGAGAAGGTGGCGTGGCTGCGTCGGGCCTGGGCCGTGGTCTATCCCTCTCCCAAGGAGGGGTGGGGCATGACGAACGTGGAAGCGGCCGCCTGCGGCACGCCCGTGATCGCGAGCGACTCCCCGGGGTTGCGGGAGTCGGTGGCTGCGGGAGAATCCGGAGTTCTCGCGCCGCACGCGGATCCGGCGGCGTGGGCCACCTCGATCCGGGAGGTTCTGGAGAACCCCTCGGTCCGCGAACGGCTCGGACGGGGGGGCGTCGTCCACGCGGCGCGCTTTTCGTGGGCCCGTGCAGCGGACGAGACGGAAGCGCACCTTTACGAGTCACTCAAACCCGATGAGGATCGATGAGAACCATCATCACCGCGCGTAACACCGATGTCTCCGCGATTCGCGAGATCATCGAGACGCGGTTCACGAACCTGACCCGCTTCGACCCGCGCGTGTCGAAGGCCGAGGTCGTGTTTACCGGAGAGAAGACGCAGGTGCGCGCGGCGGCCGTGGTGAGCGTCGACCGTGCGCGCCCCGTGCACGGCGAAGCGGCCGGCCCCGACCCCAGAACGGCGCTCGACCGGCTGGCCGACAAACTGGGAAACCAGCTCCGCCGCAAGAGTGACCGCTACAACGAGCACTCGGCGCCGCCCATGGATGAACTGTTCAGGAGTCCCTTCGACGCGGAGGAAGAGGACGGGTGACCCTCACGGTCGCGTCGATGCTCCGGCGCAAGCAGGAGGTATTCTCGCTGTCCGTGGTGGCCGGAGAGTCCGGCCTCGATCGCGCGATCGATGTACCCGAGGTCTCGTCGCCCGGGCTGGCCCTGGCCGGATATACGGAGCGGTTCGTATCGCAGCGGGTCCTCATCTTCGGCGAGACGGAAATCGCCTATCTTCGGAGCCTCGGCGCCTCCGAACGCGCCGCCGCCCTCACGTTCGTGTTCGGGGCCGGCGTTCCCTGCGCCGTCATCACGAAGGACCTGGCGGCGCCCGAGGAACTCGTCGCCGCGGCGGAGGAGGCCGGGGTGGCCGTACTCCGGACGCCCCTCAAGACGGGCGACTTCTACCGGCGCCTGCAGCCCTACCTGGAAGACGAGTTTGCTCCGCGCACGTCGCTCCACGGATCTCTGGCCGATGTGTACGGGATCGGCCTCCTCTTCACGGGACCCTCCGGGATCGGCAAGAGCGAGTGCGTGCTGGATCTCGTCGAGCGGGGCCACCGCCTCGTCGCCGACGATCTCATCCTCGTACACCGGCGGCAGAGCGATATCCTGCTCGGCCGCGCCCACGCACATCAGCGTCACCACATGGAGATCCGCGGTGTGGGCATCATCGACGTCCGTGCCATGTTCGGCATCCGGGCCGTGCGCCAGCAGAAGCGGATCGAAGTCGTCGTCGAACTCGAGGTCTGGGGTGAGCGGGACGACTACGACCGAACGGGCCTCGAGACGGAGGAATGCGAGATCCTGGGCGTGAAGCTGCCCAAGGTCCGCATTCCCCTGAACCCCGGGAAGAACATCACTGTCATCGCGGAAGTCGTGGCGATGAACCATCTCCTTCGCTATTCGGGGGAGGATCCGGCGGCGGCCTTCGAACGGGATCTCATCGAACGCATGCAGCCGGTGCGCGACTACCTCGAGTCCGATGACGAATGAACCCGTTCACGGCGTCGTCGTGGCGCACGGAGGCCTGGCCGGCGCGCTCGTGGCCGCGGTGGAGATCATCAGCGGCGTGAGGGGCGCGTTGCGCCCGGTGAGCAACGACGGCCTGGGACCCGACGAACTGGCCGACGTCATCGCAGAGGCGGCAGGAGATGCCCGGACCATCCTCTTCGTGGACCTTTCGGGCGGCAGCTGCGGACTGGCCGGCCTCCGGCACGTGCGGAAGGACCGGGGTTGCGCGTGCATCTCCGGCGTCAACCTGCCCATGCTGCTCGACTTCGTCTTTCATCGCGAAATGCCGCTCGAGGCCCTCGTCCCGCGCCTCCTCCGGAAGGGACGGTCCGGCCAGAGCGCGCACCCGTCCTTCGCGGCGGGGACCGACTGAGCGGGCCCCGTGCCGCTCGCGCTCCTTCGGATCGATGAACGCCTGATCCACGGCCAGGTACTCGTTGGCTGGGGGAGCCCCCTCGACCTCGAGTTCTACATCGTCGTCGATGAAGCCCTCGCCTCGAGCGAGTGGGAGCAGGAGCTCTGGGCCAGTGCGCTCGCCGACGACGAGAGTGTCGAATTTCTGGGAGTGGAGGAGGCGGCACGGCGCTTCGGGGAACTGGCGGGCCGGACGGAGCGGGGCGCGCTGCTCACACGGGATACGGCCACGATGCGGGCGCTGGCCGAACGAGGGTGCCTCGATGGATGCACGGTCAACGTCGGTGGCGTGTATGCCGCGGAGGGGCGGAAGAAGATTCTCGACCACGTGCATCTTTCGCCCGGGGAAGTGGAGGACCTGCGCGTGATCGGCGCGCACGCCAGCGTGCGTGCCCGGAGTCTTCCGACGGCACCTGAGGTGCGCCTCGATGCACGGACCCTCCGATGATGGGCGTCGAACTCTCGGCCGGGGACTGGGGTCTGGCGTGCCTGATCGGCGCAGCGGTCGGCCTCGACTGCGTATCCTGGCCCCAGGCCATGTGGTCCCGACCCATCGTGGCGGGCACGCTGGGAGGCTTGCTCTTCGGGGCCCCCGCCGCCGGCTGTCTGGTCGGCGTCTGGCTTGAGGTCGTTCTCTCCCGGCACCCCCCGTTCGGCGGCGCGCGGCACCCGGAGCCCGGGCCCGCGTCCTTTGTCGCGGGGGCGGCCTTTGCGGTCGCCGGGGGAGGCGCCCCTGCCGGGGTCGTCGCCGCCGTTGCGACCGGGTGGGCCATCGGCTGGACCGGCGCGTATTCGGTGGCGCTCCTTCGGCGCGTGACGCCGCGGCTCGTCTCGCCGCCCGAGGGTTTCGGCGGGGGCGCGGCCGCTCTCGCGCGACGCCACCGCCTGGCGATCGCGCTGGACGGAATGCGGGGCGGGCTCCTCGTCGCAACGCTGCTCATCCCCTCCGTGCTCTTCGTGCGTTTCGTATCGAATCCGCCCGGGGGAGGGGCAGAGCTGACGTGGTGGCCGGTTCCGGCGGGACTCGGGCTCGCCGGGGCCGCAGGTGTCGCGGCGCGAGGGCTGGGCGCGCGACGCCGGGCCTGGCCTGCGCTGGCGGCGGGGATGTTTCTGGGATTCATCATTGCGCGGGTGGTCGCATGAAGCCACGCGGCAAGGACTTCGCACGGGCCATGTTACGCAGCTTCTCAATTCAGGGCTCGTGGAACTACCGGACGATGACCGGTCCCGGGATGGCGCATGCCCTCGCGCCCCTGCTGGGGCGGATCCACGCGGAGGATCCCGCGGCCTTCCGCGACGCGGTTCAGCGTCACTCCCGAGCCTTCAACGCGCACCCGTACTTCGCCCCGGTCGCGATAGGGGCCCTGGCGCGCCTTGAATTCGAAGGTGCGGACGCGGACACGCAGGCGCGTTTCCGTTCCGCTCTGCGAGGGCCCCTCGGGGTTCTGGGCGATGGCGTTGCCTGGGCGGGATGGCGTCCCTTCTGCACCTCGACCGCGGCCATCGGTTTTCTCCTCGGACTCGACCCCGTGTTCGCCGCGAGCGCCTTCCTCCTCGTGTACAATCTGGGTCACCTGGCACTCCGCATCTGGGGATTGCACTGCGGCTGGAAGTCGGGTCTGTCCGTGGCCGGGGCGTTGAGGAGGATGCCGTTGCGACGGCTGGAAAGAGGCCTCGTGCTGGTGAACCAGGTGCTTTTGGGGATCCTGGCATCCCTCATCGTGGCACCTCGTCTGGGGGGTGTGTCGATCGCGTGGATGGCGGTTGGGGCAGTCATAGCTCTGATGGGTTATCTTGCCCCACGACACATCTCGGCCGTCGCCATGGCGAGCCTGCTTGCCGCCTGTGCGGTCAGGCTCCTGTGAAGGTGCGGGCAAGTGGTGAGCCCCGCCGCGACGCCGGCTCCGACGCCGATCGTTCGCTCGACCGGAGCGGAAGGTTCCCGTGACGATGCGACACGAAGCAGCGGTGCGTATTCGGAACCGGCTGGGATTGCATGCCCGCCCGGCCGCGGAGTTCGTTAAGCTCGCGAGCCGGTTCCAGGCCGACGTGTGGGTCGAGAAGGATGAACTGGAAGTGAACGGAAAGAGCATCATGGGCGTGATGATGCTTGCCGCCGAGGCGGGCGCCTCCATCCGTATCCGGGCTACGGGGTCCGATGCGGAGAACGCGGTCGACTCTCTCATTGAACTCGTCCTGTCGGGGTTCAGTGAGGAACTCGCTTCGGATGTCGGGGGGGATGGCGCTGCGTGAGCGAGGTCATCCACGGGATTGGAGCGTCGCCCGGGCGCGCGCTCGGCGTGGTGCGCCGCCTCGAGCGCCGGGGGTGGCGCCCGGAGCACCGAACGATCGGCGTCGACGCTGTCGACCGTGAGGTAGAGCGCTTCGAAGAGGCGCGGGCCTGGGCCGCCGACCGCATCCGCGACACGCGAGAGCAGGCCGCCCGCTCACTCGGCGAGGTGGAAGCACACATCTTCGACCCGCAGATCCTCATCCTCTCGGATCCGGACCTCGTCTCGGGCACGATCCGCTATATCCGCGAGAACTTCCTCTCAGCGGAACGAGCCTTCGATTGGCACCTGACCGAACTGCGGACGGCGATCATCGATGCGGGGCACCTGATGGTGGTCGATCGCCTCGCCGACCTGCGCGACATACGGTCCCGTGTTCTGGCCCGTCTTGCCGGGCACGACGAGGATCCGCTCGCACTTCCGGACGAGCCCCGCGTCATCGCCATCGACGACCTCACGCCCAGCTTCGCCGTGAGACTGGATCCCGACCTCGTCCTCGGCGTGGCCAGCGGATCCGGATCCCGGACCTCCCACAGTACCCTCGTGGTGCGCTCACTCGGCATTCCTGCGGTCGTCGGACTCGGCGCGGACCTCGCGAGAATCGATGAGGGGATGACCGTCCTCCTGGACGGGGGGAACGGTCGTGTCGTCATCGAACCCGGGGAGCGCGAGAGGGTGGCGCACGTGCAGATGGTGCGCCGGCTCTCCGGGCGTCGCGAGGCCGACCCGGCGAGCGAACCCGCGCCCCTCTTCACCGCGGATGGCGTGCGCGTCCATCTCCGCGCGAACATCGATCAACCGCACGACGTCCCGGCGGCCCGGCGCGTCGGTGCCGAGGGGGTGGGCCTCTTCCGGTCCGAGTTCCTGGTCATAGGACGAAGGGTGATTCCGAGCGAAGAGGAACAGTACGAAGCCTATCGCGAGGTCGTGGACGGATTCCCCAACCACCCCGTGACGCTCCGGACGTTCGACATCGGCGGTGACAAGTTCCCGCTGTTCCTGGACCTTCCTCCGGAGGAAAACCCGTACCTTGGCTGGCGTGCGATCCGGGTCTGTCTCGACCGGCCGCAGCTCTTTCGCAACCAGTTGCGCGCGGCGATACGGGCCGGAGGACCGGAGGCCCGAATGCGGATCCTCGTCCCCTTCGTCATCTCCGAGACGGAGATCCTGCGCACGAAGGACATCGTGGCGGAAGTAGGTGCCGAACTCGGACAGGAGAAGCCGATCTCGTTCGGCGTGATGGTGGAGACGCCCGCTCTCGCGGATACGCTCGATCTGGTGGGACGGCACCTGGACTTCATCAGCCTCGGCACGAACGACCTGACGCAGTACTCTCTCGCGGTCGACCGCGGCAACGCGCGGCTCCAGCACCTCTCGAACCCGCTGCATCCGGCGCTCCTCCGCAGTTACGAGCGGATCCACGACGTGGCCAGCGCACTCGACCTCGATATCGGCGTGTGCGGGGATCTGGCGGCGGACGCGCTGGGGCTTGCTCTGCTGCTCGCGCTCGGCTACCGGGATTTCAGCCTCGCGCCAGCGTCGATTCCCGAAGTGAGGGAACTCGTCGGACTTCTCTCCGTCGCGGAACTGTCGGGCCTCTGGAGCCGCGATGGCGGTCCGCCGGAGATGCTTGCCGAGCTTCGCGCACGGCTGGCGGACGCGATTCCCGAGGAACGGTCACCGCTGTACATCTCCTGACCTCCGGGGGCGACGTTGCCCCGGCCCTGTTCGGCGGCCACTATCTTGGCCGCTACACGCCAGGCGGCGGCTCCGCCGCGAACCTCCAACCGGGAGAATCAGCCTTGTGAAGGGGATACAACCGTTTTCCTCGGAATCCGTGACCGAGGGACACCCCGACAAGATCGCCGACCAGATCTCGGACGCGGTCCTCGACGCGATTCTCGCGGAGGACGTCCGGGGCCGGGTCGCGTGCGAGACGCTCGTGACCACGGGCCTCGTCCTCGTCACCGGCGAGATCACGACGTCCGCCCGGATCGATATCCCCGCCATCGCCCGGGACGTGCTGCGCGACATCGGCTATACCCGCGCGGAACACGGCATCCAGTGGGACACCTGCAGCGTCCTGACGGCGATCGACGAGCAGTCGCCCAACATCTCCCAGGGCGTGGACGCGGGGGGCGCCGGGGATCAGGGGATGATGTTCGGCTACGCGACGGATGAGACGCCGGCGTTGATGCCCCTGCCGATCATGCTCGCGCACGCGCTGGTGAAGCGCCTGGCCGACGTGCGGCGCTCCGGCGGCATCGAGTGGCTGCGCCCGGACGGCAAGGCGCAGGTGTCCGTCGAATACCGGGACGGCAAGCCGGCCCGCATCTCGACGGTCGTCGTCTCGGCCCAGCACGACGGGGACATCGCGCAGGAAGAGATCGAATCCGCCATCAGGCGGGAGGTGATCGCACCCGTTCTGCCGACGCCGCTGTACGAGGAGGGCCGGGTCCCCTGCCACATCAACCCCACGGGCCGCTTCGAGATCGGCGGACCGCAGGGCGACGCGGGGCTCACCGGGCGCAAGATCATCGTGGACACGTACGGCGGCGTAGGGCGTCACGGCGGAGGCGCCTTCTCGGGCAAGGATCCGTCGAAGGTCGACCGTTCGGCGGCCTACGCCGCGCGCTGGATCGCGAAGAACCTGGTCGCGGCGGAGCTTGCGCGGCGCGCCGAGGTCCAACTCGCCTACGCCATCGGGGTCGACGAGCCGGTCAGCGTGATGGTCGACACGTTCGGCACCGGACGACGACCGGATGACGAACTTGCCCGCCGCGTGACGGAGGCCTTCGACCTTCGGCCGAGGAAGATCATCGAGCGGTTGGGACTCAGGAAGCCGATCTATCGCCGGACCGCCGCCTACGGGCACTTCGGCCGGGAGCCCGAGGGTGACGGGTTCGCCTGGGAGAAGACCGATCAGGTCGATGCCCTCGCCGGATAGTCGCGCGCGGCCGGGAAGAAGCGGCGGGAGGCCGAAGTGACGGAGCCCGTAATGCGGGAGGTCGCCGTCGCCAGCCTCGGTCTCGACAAGACCACGGGTGCGCCGGTCGTCATTCTCAAGGAAAAGGAAGGCGAGCGTTTCCTCCCGATCTGGATCGGGCCCGGCGAGGCCTCCGCGATCGCGATGGAGCTGGCCGGCATCCAGTTCGCCCGCCCCCTGACGCACGACCTCTTCAATGCCGTGGTCCGCGGGCTGGGCAGTACCTTCGTCCGCGTGTTGATCACGAAGGTCGTCGACAACACCTACTACGCCTCCCTCGTGTTTCAGCGGGAAAGCGAGTTCATCTCGATCGATGCCCGTCCGAGCGACAGCATCGCGCTCGCGCTTCGCGCCAGAGTTCCGATTCACGCGGCGGAAACCCTCCTTGAAGCGAGCGCGTTCGAGATCGAGCAGACGGGGGACGATGGAGACGAGGCCCCGCCGGCCCGGACCGGAGGCCCCGGGGCTCCCGAGGAGCCGCTGAGCGACTACCTGAAGGGGCTGGACCCGGAGGACTTCGGTCGCTTCGAGCCCTGACGAGGCGTGGCTGCGAAGGGTTCGGCGTTTCTTGCGCCTCGCGGATGCCGCGGCTCATCTTGACGGCGACGCGCGGACATGGAGGGGCAAACGGAAGCCGGTGAGAGTCCGGCGCGGCCCCGCCACTGTGAGAGGCCCGGTCTGAACGTTGAAGGGCCTCGAGCCAGGAGACGTGTTCCTCCATGCCCCCGGCAGCCCTTGGCTGCCAAACGCTTGCTCTTCGCGGGAAGAGCGGGGTATGCCGTCGCGCCGAATGCCCGGCGCGCTCCCCCGTTCGGACTGGAAGCGGGGGATAGATGCCTCACTACAGCACCCGATCGCTCGCCGCCCTCTCTCTCCTGCTCGTCACGGCCTGCGGACCCGCCGGGTCGGCGGACGGGAACGGCAGCGACGGTCACGCCAACGACCTCGCCGCGCAGTCCGACGCCCGTCGCATCGTCTCCCTCATCCCCACGGTGACGGAGATTCTCTTCCAACTCGGTGCGGGCGACCGGCTTGTCGGACGGACCCGCTGGGGCGTCCATCCGGCCGAGGCGCGCGTGATACCCGATGTGGGTGACGGGGTTCGCCCATCCCTGGAGGCCGTTCTCGCACGGAAACCCGATCTCGTGATCCTCTACGACGGGGAGACCAACCGGGAGAGCCGGGCAAGGCTCCGGCGGCTCGGCGTCCCGACGCTCGCCCTCCGTCACGACACCCTGGAGGATCTGCGTCTCAACATCCTTCGCCTTGGCGATGTCGTGGACTGTCCGGCCGGCGGAAAGGCGCTTGCAGACAGGATCACCCGGGAACTCGCGGCGGTTGCCCGGGCCGCGGAGGGTCGTCCCCGCGTGCGGGTGTACTACGACGCCTGGGCCGATCCCCCGATGACGATCGGGGCTGGCAGTTTCGTCGACTCGCTGCTCACCCTCGCCGGTGGGACGAACGTGTTCGGCGATCTCGATGGGCCGGCGCCGCGGGTGAGCCTCGAGGCCATCATCGGCCGCAACCCCGAGCGCATTCTCGTCGCAGTGCCCCGAGAAGCCCTCGGCCGGCGACCCGACCTGGCGACCCGGCACGGGTGGCATCGGATCCCGGCCGTCGCAGCCGGACGTATCTCCACCCTCGACCGAGACGTCGTGAGTCGGCTTGGTCCGCGCGTGGCCGAGGCCGCCTGGTCGATCGCGGAGGCATTGCACGCGGACTTCCCGACACCTGCCGGTAGGCCCGAGCCTGACGCGGTCCGGGCCGTCTGCTCGCCGTGAGCCGCCCGGGTCGGGGAGCACTTCTGCTCCTGCTGCTCCTCGCGGTGGCGGTCGCCTCGGGTCTCCTTCTGGGCGCCGCCAGCCTGTCGCCCACGGAGGTGTGGCGGGCCCTCACCGGCCAGGAGGTGGGTCCAGCCGCGCGGACGATTGTGCTCTCTCTTCGCCTGCCCCGCGTCACGGCGGCGGCATTCACGGGCGTGGCGCTCACGATTTCCGGAACGCTCTTCCAGGCGCTGCTCCGGAATCCCCTCGCGGAGCCGTATCTCCTCGGGGTTTCGTCGGGCGCGGCTCTCGGTGCGGTGCTTGCGCTCACCGTGTTCGGAGGGGTTCTCGGCTACGTCGGCACGGTCGGCTTCGCTCTCGCCGGAGGCCTGGCCGCCATCGCCATCGTTTTTCGCGTCGCGCTCTCCGTCGGCCGTCTCGATACCCACATCCTGATTCTGGCCGGCGTCGTCGTGGCGGCCTTCTTCGGAGCGGGCGTGATGCTCGTCCTCTCCCTCGCCGAACCGGACGCTACCCGCGCCGCGGTATTGTGGACGATGGGGAGCCTGGAGCGGGCCGGGTGGGAGTCGACGGGCACGCTCGCGCTCGCCGCCGTCGCGGGAGGAGCCTCGGCTTTCGCGCTCTCTCGCCACCTGAACGCACTCGCCCTGGGTGAAGAGGCGGCGGCGTACCTCGGGGCCCGGGTGGAGGCGGTCAGGCGCAGCGCGTATTTCATCGCTTCGCTGCTTGCTGCCGTGGCGGTGAGTACCGCGGGCGTGATCGGATTCGTGGGTCTCGTCATACCGCATGCCGCCCGCATGATCTGGGGCAGCGACCACCGGCACCTCGTGCCCCTCGGCGCGCTCGGCGGTGCCGCGGCCCTGGTACTCGCCGACACGCTGGCCCGGGTGGCTCTCCGGCCCCTCGAACTGCCGGTGGGCGTGGTCACGGCCCTGCTCGGCGTACCCTTCTTTCTCGTACTCCTGAGGCGGAGCCATGCCTGAGTCCGCCCGTGGCCGCCGGCATTCGGCGTACCGGCTGGAGGATGTCACCTTCCGCTATCCGTCCGCCTCGGACCCGGCCCTCACGAGCCTTTCTCTCGGATTCGAGGAGTCCGCCTTCACGGCGGTCATCGGCCCGAACGGAGCGGGGAAAAGCACGCTCGTGCGCCTCCTCGGGGGAATCCTGGAGCCGTCCGACGGGTCGATACGCCTCGACGGGCGGCCGCTCGCCTCCTGGGACCGGTCGGCGCTTGCCCGGCGCACGGCCATCGTGTCACAGGACGCTCCTCCCGCGGCCCTCCGGGTGAGTCTCCAGAGCTATGTCGAGCTGGGCAGAAACCCCTATGTGAGTCCGTGGGCTCCACTCGGCGCGCGGGACCGTGAAGTGGTCGGCCAGGCCCTCGCATGGGCGGATCTCGGGCACCTGGCCACCCGGCCGCTCGCCGAGCTTTCCGGCGGAGAGCGCCAGCGGGCCAAGCTCGCGAGAGCCATCGCACAGGAACCCGGAGTCCTGATCCTCGACGAACCGTCCGTGCACCTCGACTTTCGGCACGCACTGTGGATCTTCGACGCGCTCCGCGGCCGCGTGCGGGACCGAGCCCTCACCATCATTTGCATCACGCACGACATGCAGCTGGCGAGCCGCTACGCCGACCGGATGATCCTGCTCGCGGCCGGAGAGGCGGTGGCCGCCGGCCTCCCCGGCGATGTGCTCGCATCGCCTGCTCTCGGTGCGGCCTATGGGTGCGACGTCCGCGTGGATTCGCTGGAAGAGCTCGGGCACTACGTGCTCCCCGTTCGCGCGCGACCGCGCGAGGCCGCTCGTCGCGGGCCGTCCCCGACCGGCGCCCCTTAGACGTTCTTCCGGTTGGAGGCGCCGGACTCGAAACGGTGGACGGCGCCGCTTGCCGTTCGAGACCCGGGAACGGAGCTTGCCCCCAGCCGCCGGACCGCTCGCCGCGGGGCGGTTCGCCGAGGCGGGGACGCGCCGCAGGGCCCGGCGGTCGGGCACTACAGGAGAAGAACATGCGGAGACGTGACTGGATGGGGATCGGAGTGGCGGCGGCCCTCGGCGCCGGGTGCGGCGATTCGAACGGAACGGGACCGGACGCCCCCGATCCCGCGCGGCCGGACCGGTCCGAGATCGCCGTCCTGAACTCCATCTCGGGAACGCTGCAACAGTTCAACCGGATCGATGACCAGCTCGTCCCCTTCGGGCGCGACATCCAGCTCGGCTCCGACTTCAGGGGCCACACGGCGGACTTCATTCAGGACCTGTGGGTTACCGCGTGGGACACGCCGGAGGGGAGCAAAGTGCTCTTCGGGTCGTTTTCCACGGACGACCAGACGATGGCCATGTTCCCGGGGAACGCCATCGCGGACCCCGGCAAACCCACCGTGGTCTTCGATGCGGGTGGGACGGTGGGCGCGCTCATCCCGGCCCGCGCCCTGGATGCCGTGTACGTCGCCTTCCCCGGTACTCCGACGGCCCAGGTCACGGTCGAGGAGGTGGGGACGTTCGTGCAGCGGGCGATTCCGGCCGGGCAGTTCATCGTCTCCGTCGACGGTAACCTCGACGACGCGGAGGGTGGACGCGAGCCGCTCGGGCCTCCCCGCATTGTGCTCCACGAGTTCATCAGCGGGGGCTATTTCGACGAGCTGAGCCTTCCGGAGGGGACGGTGGGGGCCACCGAGGCCATCGTGCTCGAGGACAACATGGCCCTGCTCTCCGGCGGTGGCATCGACCCCGTGACGTCGGCCCCGATCGGAAACGGGAATCTGGTCGAGATCGACATGTCGGCCCGCAGCGTACAGGACGTGAACGCGCTCGGCGGCAATGGCGTCTCCATGGAGGCCGGGCGGGACGGGCTCGTGTACATCGTGCGCACGAAGGGTGCCGGATCGACAGAAACGGACGTTCTGAAGTTCAGCTTCGCGATCCGGACCTTCATCAACGGCCCGGAGAACCCGGTCCAGCCGCGCGACCGTGATGGATCGAACCTCAATTGCCGGGCCGCGGCGGGTTTCCTCGACGGCCAGATGGTCTGTGTCACCTATGAATCGGCGGGCCAGGGACGGCTCGTGCTCCTTTCCGCCGAGGGGGAGTTCATCGACGACGCGCCGATCGGGGCCGGAGCGACCGATATCCTGCTCCGCTGACGGTCCCCTTCCGCGTCGGCTTCGGCGGGGGAACGCGTGGGACTCGTAACCTCCCGGGCGGTGGTCCTCCAGACGTACCGGTACAGCGAAACGAGCAAGATCCTGCGGCTCATGACGTGGGACCTCGGCCCCTGCTCCGCGCTCGCCCGCGGGGCCCTGCGGCCCCGGAGTCGCTTCGGCGGCCTCCTGGAACCCTTCGTGGAAGGGGAGGCGACGTTCTACAGCCGCGAGGGACGCGACCTGCACACCCTCTCCGGCTTCGAGCTTCTCCGGGACCGGCGGGGACTCGATCGCTCGATCGAGCTGTTCACGATCGCTTCCGTCCTGTGCGAGATCGTCATGCGTCTCGCCCCGGAGCACAGCGATGAGAGGCTGTACCGGACACTGACGGAAGGCCTCGACGGACTCCACGCCCGGGTCGGGGGAAGGAGGCCGGCGGGTGGGTTGGAATACGTCTGGGGGGTGGTCACGGCGCTGGGTTTCCAGCCGGAGATCGATCGCTGCGTGGCCTGCAGGCGCCCCATCGGAGCGGACCGCGCGCGCTTCGACTTCGAGGCCGGCGGGCTTCGCTGCGGCTCGTGCGGCCCGGCCGGTCCCGAACTCGATGCCGGCGAGATCGAGACACTTCGGATCCTCGTGTCCGGGGGATCCGTGGAACGGAGCGACGCCGATGGTCGCCAGGGCCGCTGGCTGGCCGAGTTCATCGCGCACCATGTAGCCGAGGGCGCCCGATTGAAGTCACTGCCTTTCCTGAGCCGCCTGAATTGAGCGCTCCGTGAACACCCCGTGAGCCGGCGATGAGTCGACGCGCAAGCGATCGGCGGGGGATCGTGATCGGCACCGCCGGCCACGTGGATCACGGCAAGACGGCCCTTGTGCGGGCGTTGACGGGAGTCGAGACCGACCGCTGGCTCGAGGAGCGCAAGCGGGGCCTCACGATAGATCTCGGGTTCGCGCGGCTGGACCTCGAGCCGGATCTCGAGACGGGGATCGTCGACGTCCCGGGGCACGAGGATTTCCTCAAGAACATGCTGGCCGGCGCCACCGGCATCGACGTCCTTCTCCTCGTGGTGGCGGCGGACGAGGGTCCGATGCCGCAGACGCACGAGCACCTCGCGATTGCGGGCCTTCTGAACGTGCGCCGGGGCGTCGTCGCGCTCACCAAGCGCGACCGCGTGGACGAGGAATGGCTCGAACTCGCGGTGGAGACCACCAGGGAACTGCTGGACGAAGATCCGGCTCGTGAATCGTGGGAGGTCGTACCGGTCTCCGCCCTGACGGGCGACGGGATCGGGCCGCTTCGGGAAGCGCTGCGGAAGTCGGTCGCCGGGATCCCCGCGCGCCACGAAGGCGACCGCTTCCGGCTCCCGGTTGACCGGTCGTTCTCGATCCGGGGCACCGGCACCGTGGTGACCGGCACCGTCTGGAGCGGGTCCGTGCGCGTGGGAGATACCGTGAAGGTCTTTCCGGGCGGCGACTCGGCACGCGTGCGGGCGCTCCAGGTGCACGAAGATCCGCGTCCGCGCGTCACGGCCGGCCGCAGGTGCGCCGTCGCCCTCGTCGGCATGCCGGCGGCGGCGGTGGAGCGTGGCAGCGTCCTCGTGGATCCGGCCGCCTGGCCGTCGAGCGAGCGTCTCGGTGTCCGGGTGAAGGCGCTCGGAGCACGCGACCGGCCCCTCCTCCACGGGCAGCGCCTGAGGGTCTACCTGGGGACCCGTGAGGTGATGGCGCGGTTGCAAACGCCGGATCGACGCCCCGTCGCGCCCGGGACGACCGCATGGGCCGTGCTTGCTCTCGAGTCGCCGCTCCTCGCCCGAACCCTTGACCGGGCCGTGCTCCGCTTCTACTCGCCCGTCACCACGATCGGCGGGGTGCGCGTGGCGGAACTGGACCCGCCGCCCGACTGGGCATCCCGGACGGAAGCCTGGGAACGGGTGCTCGATGGCGATCCGGCGAAGGCCCTCGCGGCGGCCGTCGCACTGGAAGGCCTGCACGGGCTCCCCGTCGCGGCCTCGTCGATCCGCCTGGGGCGGCGCATCCGCAAGTTGGAGCGTG
Source organism: uncultured Gemmatimonadota bacterium (assembly GCA_964509895.1). Lineage (GTDB taxonomy): Bacteria > Gemmatimonadota > Gemmatimonadetes > Palauibacterales > Palauibacteraceae > Palauibacter. The sequence continues at coordinate 38,021 of CAZDZJ010000043.1, read as the reverse complement.
CGGCCGAGGGGGCGGGCTGCCTTCGCATCGGCGATCGGTGGTTCGCGTCGGATGCGGAGGCTCGGGCCATGAGGGCCGTGGAGGAATGCGTGGCCCGCCTCCACGCGGCGGACCGTCGGGCGCCCGGCGTGTCGAAGGAGGCCGTGCGCTCCGCCCTTGCCCCGGTTTGCGACCTCGAACTGGCGGAGACCGCGGTACGCCACCTCCTCGCCGAGGGGCGCCTCATCGAACAGGGACCGCGCCTCGCGCTTCCGGGGTACACGCCGCGGCTTACCTCCGCCGAGGAAGAGGCGCGCGGACGACTCGCTGAAACGATAGAGGGCGCCGGACTCCAGCCCCCGCTCGTCGCCGAACTCGGGAAGACCCTCCGACTGGATCGCGCGGTGCTCGACGATCTCCTGCGGCTGCTTCAGGAAGCGGGCACGACGCGGGCGGTCACGCCCGAGCTGCACGTGGGCGTTCGGGCCCTGGCCGCCATGGAGGCGCGAGTACGCGAGCTCCTGAGCGAAGGCGCGCCGGCCCCTCCCGCACGGTTCAAGGAGACGTTCCATCTCTCCCGGAAATACCTCATCCCGCTGCTCGAATACCTCGACCGGGAAGGCGTGACGCGCCGAACGGCGGAAGGGAGAGTTCTCGTCACCCCGTCCGGCTGAGAGTCAATGCCGGGCAGAGGCGTTTCGGCCGGGATTCAGCCGACGTGGTACTGGAAACAGCCGCAGTACTCGCACGACTCGACGCGAAGATTGCGGTCCGCCTCGGAGGCACGGGCCGTGGATAGCGCCACGAAACACCCATAGCAGATGCCGTTGATGACCGGCGCGACGACCCTCGGCGCCTTGTCGGCGATGCGGCGGTAACGCTCCCGAATGCCCCGCGTCAGCTTCTGCTCCAGCTCCTCGACCTTCTCGTCGAGCGACCGGATCGCGTCCTCGATCTTGATGTCGAAAACTTCGGCCTCGAGGTCCGTGAGCGTCCCGTCGGTGAGACCGTGGCGCTGCATGCGCAGATCCTGGATCTCGAGGAGCAGTTCGAGCTGCTGATCCATCAGAGGTCTTTCGTCTCGAGCAACTCGATGAACTGCTCCGGGCTCGAGATGTCCGCCAGCGCTTCCGGCACATCCGCCTCCTTCCCGAACTGGGCGATCTTGCCGAGAACGGGCAGGTACTGGTTCGAGACCTCGAGCGGCGGGGCGACGATCAGGAAGACGTACCGGACGGGTTTCTCGTCGATCGCCTTGAAGTCGAGGCCCGAGAGCTTTCGGCCGAACGCGACCCTCAACCGCGTCACGACGAGCGAACGGCAGTGGGGAATCGCGATGCCGCGGCCGATCCCGGTCGAGCCGAGATTCTCCCGCCGCTTCAGCATCTTGTAGAGGATTCCTTCCGACTTCCCGTCGAGGCCCAGACAGGACACGAGTTCCTTCAGGGCCTCATCCTTCGTCTCGGCCGCAAGATCGAGGTTGATGGCGGACGGAACGAACAGTTCACGAAGCTGCACCTGGATTTATGTCTCCTCCCCGCCAGCGCGGGGTGCATATCGCATCATCGGGAACGAACCCGGCCGAACCCGGCAGGCCCCGAGTATACCCGCGCCGCTTTCCGGCTGTCAAAAAACGTACGGGAGCGCCCGCGGAACTTGCGCCGCACGCAAAAAGAAACGACCGTGTCGGTAGCCTTTGCGAGTACAGGGGGCGACACGGCTTCGACGCGTGAACCGGAAGCCGCGGAAGCGTGCCGAGGTGCCCGGGGCCTCGTTAAACACCGGGAAAACCTTTAGATGCCAACGACGGTTTGGCTCTGGCTGCGTAAGCTTGCGTGGCCCGTCCCCGGAAGTTCCCGGCCCGAGGAACTCCCGACGGACGTCGATGAATCGGGCTGGTCAACCGGGAGCGCCGTGAGCCCAGGGTGATGAGAATGCGGTGAGAGCCGCCACACGGCTGGTCTGGCGAGGGGTTGTTCGTGATCGCTCGCGAGACGAGACGCGATCACGAACTACGCACGTAGATGCCGTGGCGGATGGACTCGCGGACGCGGGTTCGATTCCCGCCGCCTCCATCAGGTGTGGGTGCCATCCGGGGCGTCTCCCTCAGGGGAGCGCCTCGGCTTTTTTTGCGGCCGGCCCGGCGACGGGTCGAGGAGGTCCGGATGATCGAAGAACTGCAGCGGAAGATCGGCGACGAAGCGGAGACGCTCCTGCATGAGCTGAACGTCATTCTGCCCAGGGAAATCGAGAAGGCCGTCGCCCAGGGTGACCTGCGGGAGAACTCCGAGTACACCGCAGCTCTGGAGCGGCAGGGTTTCGTGCGCGCCCGGCTCGACTACCTGGCGCGCCGGATGTCCCAGCTCGGGGAACTCGACATCGAGAACATACCGACGGACCGGGTCGGTTTCGGTTCCAGGGTCGCGGTGCGCGATCTGGAGGACGACGAGATCGAATCCTTCAACATTACGATCGGCGACGATGTCGACATCGACAACAACGACATCTCGCTCGAGTCGCCCATCGGCCGTGCACTTCTCGGGAAGAAGAAGGGCGAACTCGCGAGCGTGAGGCTACCGGGCGGAGCGCGCGAGCTCGAGGTCGTCGATTTCGAGACGCTGCACGACCTCTGACGGGTCGCGGCAAAACCTGGCGCTTGCGTTCGATCGGCGCCGCAACTCGCCCGAACCACTTCAGAAGACCCGGATCGGAGGGATGAACCTGCCCGGGTTCGCCCTTACTTCGGCGAGGAATGCGTTCAGGTCCACCACGACCTTGAGCAGTTCCTCGTACAGGGTCTCGTCGCTGACCAGTTGGCCGACCGCCCCTTCGCCGCGCTCAATGAGCCCGAGCATGGAATCGGCCCGGGCCGCGGATGAGGCGAGCGCGCGATAGAGGGAATCCGACGCCAGCAATCGGCCCAGGGTCCCCTCGCCGCCGGCCAGGGCGCCCGTGACCGTATCCAGGCGCGCCGTCGAGGAAACGAGGCGCTCGTACAGTTCAGGATCCTCCAGGAGCTGCGCCAGCGAACCCTCGCCGTCGGCGATCGGGCCCAGCACCGCTGCCAGGTTCTCGTTGAGGTCCACGAGGCCGTCGTAGAGCGCCTCGTCGACGAGGAGCCGCCCGAGGGAGCCCTCGCCGCTCGAGACGCGGGCGAGGGTTGCGGAGAGGTCGTTCGACAGTTGCGTGAGTCCGAGGACCGCGTCGGCCGCCTGGCCGAGAAGTTCATCGAAGCTGAGCGCGGGCGCCGTCCCGATCGTATCGCCCGGAGCGAGGACGGCGGAGTCGGCCGATCCCGGCTCGATGTCGATGAGACGGTCGCCGAGGAGGCCCTGGGTCCGCACGCGGGCCCGAGACCCACGCCGGATCTGCTCGCGGACGCCGACGTTGACCCCGAGCCAGACCGCTACCGCGGCCTCGGAGTCGCCACGCTCTTCCGGCGTGATGAACTCGACGCGCTCGACCTGGCCTACGCCCCGTCCGGCCACCTGGACGGGAGCACCGGGACGGAGACCCGAGGCGGACTCCATGAGGGCGACGAGCTGATACCGTTCGGCGAACACGTCCCCGATCTGTCCGACGAAGACCACGCACAGACCGAGAAGAATGAGGGACACGATGATGACGAGTCCCACACGCATCTCATCCCAGGTCATCGGATTCGATCGTCGCATCGCTACTTCTGGTCTCCCCCGTCCCTGCGGTTAGCCGCGAAAGTCCCGAACATAGCGGTCCTCCGAGGCGTGCATTTCCTCCGGCGTCCCGTAGAAGATAATCTCTCCGTCCCTCAGGAGCGCCGTCTCGGTCGCGATCCTCGACGCCGACCGCACATCGTGGGTCACGACGACGACGCAGACGCGCAGCTCCCTTCGAAGTTTCAGGATCAGCGCGTCGATCGTCCGGGTCGTGATCGGGTCGAGCCCGCTCGTCGGTTCGTCAAAGAGGAGAATGGGCGGCCGGTGCACGATCGCGCGCGCGATGGCGACGCGCTTGCGCATGCCTCCGGAGAGCGCGGACGGTAGCAGGGGGAGCACCTGGCCCGGGTCGAGATCCACGAACGACAGCACCTCCTCGACCCGGTCCCGGATCTCGGCTTCTCCAAGCTCGGTGTGCTCGTAGAGCGGAAACGCCACGTTGTCGAACACGTCCAGCGAATCGAACAGCGCCGACCCCTGGAACACCATCCCCATCCGTTCCCGCAAGGCCAGAACCTCCGGGCGGGAGACCGCGCTGATGTCACGGCCTTCGATGAGGACCTCCCCCCGGTCCGGAAGCAGGAGGCGGAGCATGAGCCGCAGGACCGTCGATTTTCCGACCCCTGAACCTCCGAGGATGCAGAGCGTCCCGCCCCTCGCCACGCCCAGGGTTACACCGCGCAACACCTGTCTGTCGCCGAACGAGACCCACACGTCGCGGAGTTCGACGATCTCGGGCTCCTCGGTGCTCAGCCCGTGGGTTGCCAGTTCGCGGCGAATCTCGCCGCGCAACTCCGCCTCGAACGCCTCGCTTCCCGGCGGCGGGGCGTCGGGAGGTATTTCGTGGCTCATGATGGTTCCTCGTTCACCACTGGAACGTCGCGAGCAGGATCTGGGTAAGGAAGTAGTCCGCGGCAAGGATGAGGATCGAGGAAGTCACCACGGCCCGTGTCGTGGCTCGTCCGACGCCTTCCGTGCCGCCCCGGGCCCGAAGTCCGTGGAAGCAGCTCGTGAGGGCGATCAGCGCGCCGAAGGTCAGCGGCTTGATCAGTCCCTGAATCAGGTCGATGGGGACCACCCGGAGGACGAAACCGCTCTGGGCGAGCGTCTCCCACACGGAGTTGATATACAGTTGAGCCGTAAAGTCCAGTGTCATGACGGCGATGAGCAGTCCGCCCATGATGGCCACGAAATCGCCGATGATCGTGAGGACGGGGAGCATGACGAGGGCGGCCAGAAACCGCGGCACGACGAGTTTCCGGACCGGGTCCACGCCCATCGTCCGGAGCGCGTCCACCTGTTCCGTGACTTGCATGGCGCCGAGAGCCGCGGCCATCCCCGCTCCCGCCCGGCCCGTGACGATGAGCGCCGTGAGGACCGGGCCCATCTCACGGATCGTGCTCGCAGCCACCAGGCGTCCGATATACACGGTTGCCCCGAAGCGCTCCATCTCCACGGCGGACTGGAGGGCGAGGACCATCCCCGTAAAGAGGCCCGTAAGAACGACGATGAAGAGCGAACCGACCCCGATGGTGTCCATCTGCTGAATGAAATCGATCCGATAGACAGGACGTCGCACGCACTCGAGCAGGACACGGACGAGGAGCCGGCACCAAGCTTCGACCGCCAGGGCCATGCGAAACCCGGCATCGCGAGCGAGTCTCGCGGCGGAACGGCGGGCGGAGGCGTCGGGCACGGTCTTTGGCGCTCTCCCGGGGATCGAGGTATGTTCGCCCGACCGCCTGAACGCGTTCGAACGCAACATCTCGCCTCCAGCGATGAGGCGTACGGGCGAGGTTACCGGCTCCCACCGATGCGATGCAAGGCAAACGCGATCCGCGGCTGCACCACGGCGCGCCCGGTCGGAGGGATCGGGCCCCCGCCCCCGAAAGGAGCCCGCAGCCATGCAGAACGGAGCGGTCCACACGGACCACGCACCCGCCGCCGTCGGGCCGTACTCCCAGGGATACTGGGCCGGCGAGCTGTTCTACTCCGCGGGCCAGGTGGGACTGGTCCCTTCCACCGGCCGGCTCGTGGGCAGGGATGTCGTCTCGCAGGCGGAGCGGGTGATGACCAATCTCGAGGCCGTGCTGGGCGAAGCGGGGCTCGGCTTCGGAGATGTCGTGAAGACGACCATCTTCCTTGCGGACATGGACGATTTCGGGGCCGTGAACGAGGTCTACGCCCGCCACTTCGAGCCCCCGTACCCCGCGCGCTCCACCGTCGCGGTAGGCGCTCTGCCCCTCGCGGCCCGGGTCGAGATCGAGGTGATCGCGCGAGCACGGCCGGCCGCCTGAGGACCGGCCGCCTGAGGACCGGCCGTCGCCGCCGGAATGACGATACGGATGACCGGGAGCGGATGGTGACTGGTGTCGCCTGCGGTCTTCAAAACCGTTACGGGGCGTTCGCGCGTCCCGGGTGGGTTCGATTCCCACACGTTCCCGCCACCCTTGCGCTCGCGGTCGTCTTGCTGGGTGGTGAGGCGCTCGATCCCGGGCCCCTCAGGGCGCAGGAGCCTCCACCGCCTCCGGTGGCCGGCGACTCGGCGACCCTGGGAGCGAGCGCTGCCGCGGACACTACGGTGCGGCAGCCGCCCATCTCGCCGCTCGGCGCTTTCGGGCGTTCGCTGATCCTGCCGGGCTGGGGGCAGCTCGAGGTCGGACGCCCGGCGCGGGGCGCGTTCTACTTCGCGGCGGAGTCGATCTTCCTGTTCATGGCTTTCAAGGCCGACGCGCGGCTTTCCGCGGCAAAGGAGGAACTGCCCCTGAACGAAGAGCGGATCTCGAATCGCTCGGGGCAGCGGGAGAACTGGCTCGTGCTCGCCGGGTTCTTCGCCTTCCTGAGTGGCCTCGACGCCTGGGTGTCCACGCAGTTCTGGGACTTTGAACCATCGATCGGCCCGCCCGCCGATGGTTCCGTGGGGATTGCGGTCGGTTTCAAGCTCGACTTTCCCTGAGCGACGGGCCCGCGGTCCTCCGGCCTCAGCCCTCGCCGGATCGCCTGTAGACCTCGAGACGGATCTCGCGCGGCGTCACGACCGCGAAGCTGTTGTGATGGAGCCAGTCCCCGGCGTTGAGGTAGAACCTGCCGGGTGCGAGTTCCGTGACCTCCGGGCGGTGGGAGTGCCCGAACACGACGAGTTCCACGTCCTCGTGGACGGCGAGCACTTCGGCCGCGTGCCGCGCAAGCAATGAGGCGCGGGGCGATTCGTTCCAGGACCCGCGCGCCTGGGCCCGCCGCGTCCCGCTGGCGAGCCGGGCAAGGGGGATCCCGAGATCCGGGTGCACCCAGCGGAAGAGCCCGCGCCCGACGGGGCTGCGGGCGGCCCAGCGCAGGAGTCGGTAGCCACGGTCGGCCGGGCCGAGTCCATCCCCGTGCGCGATGTACGCGCGCCGCCCGCCGATGCGTCTCAGCGCCGGCTCCCGGAGAATCTCGATGCCGACCTCATCACGGAGGAAACTGCCTCCCCATGCGTCGTGGTTTCCCCCCATGAAAAGGATCCGCATGCCCCCTTGCGCCAGCCTGTGCAGGCGTGCGAGCACGTCGAGCTGGCCACGCGGGACGACCTGTCCGTACTCGAACCAGAAGTCGAACAGGTCCCCGTTGATGAGCAGTTCGTCGCCCCAGCGGCCGGCCTCATCAAGGAAGGCGAGGAAAGCCGTCGCGTTCTTCTCGGCCACGGCCCCGAGGTGGATGTCGGACACGACGATGGTGCGCTGGGACATGGGCCGAAGCTCGGCGGACCCGGCGGGGTGCGTCAAACGCGTCCGGCGGGCCGGCGGTGCCGGGCTCGAAGAAAGTTCGACACCCGGGCCACCACAGGAGCATATTGCCGGATGGACAACGCGAACGGTGTCGGAATCGCGGAAGTGCGCGTTCGGTACGCCGAGACCGATCAGATGGGGCGTGCACACCACCGCCACTACCTGGTGTGGTGCGAACTCGGGCGCACCGCGCTCATGCGCGAGCACGGCGTGTCGTACGCCGAACTCGAGCGGAGCGGCCTGTGGCTTCCCGTTTCCCGGGTTGAAGTCGAATACCGGATCCCGGTCGCATACGACGAACTCATCCGGATACACACCCGAGTGGAGCGTGTCCGCAGCCGCGAAGTCGTTTTCGCCTACCGCATCGCGCGCGCGGCGGACGACGCCACGCTCGCCCGCGCGCGCACCGCTCTGGTGTGTACCGATGCCCGGGGTCGTCCGCACCGTTTCCCGGAGACGGTCAAGCGGCAGTTGGAAACCCTCCCCGGCGCCGCCTCGCCTCCCCCCTCGTGAAGCCTGTTCCGTCGCCGCGGGCCCTCGGGCCGGCCCTCCTTCTGGCGGCCGCCTGCGGCGGGGGCTTCGAGCGCGGCACGCCGCTGCCCGATGCGGAAGAGGTCGCGCGGCGTGTCCGTGCGACCTCGGGCACGGAGCGACCGATGCACGTCATCTTCACGTGGGATTACGCCGATGAGCGGGGGAGTTTTCGGGGCGAGGGGGCGGCCCGCGTGAACCCCCCCGACCGCTTTCGCCTCGATCTCTTTTCGACGGGAGAGGGGAGCCTCCAGGCGACGCTCGTGGACGATGTCCTCGCCACCTCAGGCGACCTCGAAGGGGTCGAGTTGCCACCGACCGTCTTTCTCTATGCCATGGCGGGCGTCTTCCGGCCGGGCGAGAGGTCCCCCGCCGCCGGTTTCGAGACGCCGGGGCTCCGGGTACTCGAGTACGAGGTCGAGGACGGCGCGACGCGGAGCTATTATCTTGAGGACGGACGCCTCACCCGGCTCGAGGAGCGCCGCGGCGGTCGCCGCGAACGCTGGATCGAACTCCAGTGGGGGGGCGATCCTCGCTGGCCGCGCAGGGCCAGTTACCGGGACGACGTGGCGCAGAGCGGAGTCCGCTGGGAGTTGCTGAGCGCAACGGCACAATCACAGCCATACGACGAGGAAGACTATGTCCTGCCGATTCCGCGCCGGAGCAGCGGCCGCGACCGCGATGTTCGCCGTGCTGGCGGGATGCTACAGCTTCTCCGGCGGCGGAGGGCTGCCCAGTCACATGCGCACCGTCTACGTGGCGCCGATCGAGAACGAGAGCACCCAGTTCGGCATCGCCGAGTCGCTCATGGACGAGCTCCTCACGGCGTCCCGCCAGCGCCTGGGCCTTCGCCTCTCGTCCGAGGGGGAAGCCGACGCGATCATCACCGCGCAGATCCGCCGGTACAATGATGAGGCCGTGAACTTCGACGCCGTCGGGGGCGTGGGGGCGGACGTCTTCCAGCGCCGCGTCACCGTCAGCGTTTCGGTCGAGATCCTCGACGTGGCCGAAAACCTGATCATCTGGGGCAATCAGAGCCTGACCGGCACAGGCGAGTACGAACCCGGCGCCGAGACCGAAGACCAGGCCCTCATCGTCGCGCTCGAGAACCTGGTTCAGCAGATCGTGGACGGCGCGCAGTCGCAATGGTAGGCTGACCGGCGCCGGCCGCGGGGGACCCCTCGCGCTCCCGCGACCGGTTCGCCATTCTGTCGTCGAATCGATCGTCCATCGCGGACATGAACCCACAACCGCCACTCAACTCCGGGTCCGAACATGCCGCAAACCGCTCGCCCCGCAGTTCGAAGCTTGTGACGTACGCCGTCGGTCTCCTCACCATCCTGGCCGCCGTATGGCTCCTGTGGTCGGGGCATTACGACAGCCCTCTCCTCCTCGGCCTCGGGGGCGTGTCGCTGGCGTTGGTCCTCTTTATCGCCCTCCGCATGCGGATCGTCGACGACGAGGGCGTGCCGATCCAGCTCCCTCTCGGGCTGGTCCGCTACGTGCCCTGGCTCGTCTTCGAGATCGTGAAGGCGAACGTCGATGTCGCTCTGCGCATCGTGCGGCCGGGACTCCCGATCCGGCCCCGCGTGATTCGGGTGCGCGCGGGGCAGCGCACCGACATCGGCCGGGTGATCTACGCCAATTCGATCACGCTGACGCCGGGTACCGTGACGATCGATACCGAAGGGGATGACATCACGGTCCACGCGCTCACGGAAGAGGCGGCCGAAGGCGTTCTGACGGGCGAAATGGATCGTCGCGTCGCCCGCGTCGAGGGACGCCGGTGATTCTCGCCGCGGTGGTCGCCGCGATCATCGTCACGATGGCGCTTGCGCTCGTCAGGGCGGGGAAGGGCCCCACGGTCTTCGATCGCATCCTGGCCCTCAACATGTTCGGGACGAAGACGGTGCTTCTGATCGCGGTGATCGGATTCGTCGCCGGACGGCCGGATTTCCTGGACCTCGGCCTCGTCTACGCCCTCATCAACTTCATCGGCGTCATCGCGGTCCTGCGATTCTCCAAGTACGGGCACTTCGCGGACCCGGACCGGGAGAAGGCGAGCTGATGCCTGCGCTCGAGATCGTGAGCGCCGTGTTCGTGCTCGCGGGCGCTCTCTTCGCCGTCATCGGCGGCATCGGCATCATTCGGCTCCCCGACTTTTTCTGCCGCATCCACGGCGCCGGAATCACGGACACGCTGGGTGCCGGACTGATCCTGACCGGGCTCATGTTCCTCTCTCCTGACGAGATCGTCACCGTGAAGCTTGTCGCGATCCTCGGCTTCCTGTGGCTCACGAGCCCGACTTCCACCCACGCGCTCGCCAACGCGGCGCTCGAAACCGGTCTCCGGCCTCACGTCGACGAGGCGGAGGAGGCGTCATAGAACCCCTGGCCCTCGAGATCCAGATCATCACGGCCCTGCTGCTCACGCTGCTCTGCGCGACGGCGATCGCGGTGGTGCGGATGCGCGGGCTGTTTGCGGCGGTCATGCTGATGGGCATCTACAGCTTTCTCGGCGCGTGCTGGATGCTCCTGCTCGATGCCCCCGATGTCGCCTTCACGGAGGCGTCCGTCGGCGCCGGGATCTCGACCATCCTCGCGCTCGCCACGCTGGCGTTGACGACGAGAAAGGCGAAGCGGCCGGTGCGCCCGGCGGCCCTGCCGCTCGCGGTCGTGGCGATCACCGGGGCGGCGCTCGCATACGGGACGCTCGACATGCCGCATTTCGGCGATCCGCAAGCGCCGGCCAGCAACTATCCGCACCCGTCGTACGTCGAGCGGACCGAGCATGACATCCATATCCCGAACGTGGTCACGGCGGTGCTGGCCAGCTATCGGGGCTACGACACCTTCGGCGAGACCGTGGTGATCTTCACGGCCGGGATCGCCGTGCTCGCCCTCCTCCGAGGCAGCCGCAAGCGCCGCCCCCCGATCCCGGGCGAGGAGGATGCCGGATGACGGACCACACGATCCTCCGCGTCGTCAGCAAGCTCCTGCTCCCGTACGTCCTCCTCTTCGCACTCTACGTGCAGTTCCACGGAGACTACGGACCGGGCGGAGGCTTCCAGGCCGGCGTGATCTTCGCGGCCGGCTTCGTCCTGTACGGACTGATCTTCGGTCTCACCGAAGTACGCCGCGTCGCGCCGGCCCGCATGATCGAACTCCTCATCGCCACCGGAGTCCTCGTCTACGCCGGAACGGGCGTCGTGACGATGCTGCTGGGCGGCAACTTTCTGGACTACGACTTCCTCAACCCCGCGCACCCGTCGACGGGACAGCACTACGGGATCCTCGTGGTCGAACTCGGCGTCGGGATGACGGTCGCGGCGGTGATGATCGCGACCTACTCGACCTTCGCCGGGCGGGGGCGCGCATGATCGAGTCCGTGCTCGATTCCGCGCTCGGCCTCTACAACTACTGGGTCGTCATCTTCCTGATGATGACGGGGTTCTACATCGTCATCTCGCGCGGGAACCTCATCAAGAAGGTCATCGGACTCAACATCTTCCAGGCCTCTGTATTCCTCATGTACATCACGATCGGGAAGGTGTCGGGGGGGACGGCGCCGATCCTGGTGGAGGGCGTCGAGCGATACAGCAACCCGCTGCCCAGCGTCCTCATCCTGACGGCGATCGTCGTCGGCGTGGCGACGACCTCCGTGGCGCTCGCCCTCGTCGTGCGGATTCGCGAGGCGTACCACACGATCGAAGAGGACGAGATCTACGAGCAGGACGAGCCTCGATGATCGCGGATCAACTGCCGGTCCTGCAGGTCATCATTCCCCTCATCGCGGCGCCCCTCTGCATCATCCTGCGGCGCCGCCGGCTCGTGCTGCCGTTCGCGATCGGCGTGTGCTGGGTCACGTTCGCGGCCTCCGTCGCGCTGCTCGGCGATGTGCTTGCGGGCGGCGCGATCAGCTACGAGCTCGGGGGCTGGGCCGCACCCTGGGGGATCGAGTACCGCGTCGACGCGTTGAGCGCGTTCGTTCTCCTCTTCGTCTCCGGCATTGGCGCGCTCGTCCTCACGTACGCACCCCGCAGCCTGGCCGACGAGATTCCGCCCAGCCGGCAGTACCTGTTCTGCACGCTCTACCTCCTGTGCCTCGCGGGGCTGCTGGGCATCGCGATCACGGGGGACCTGTTCAACGTCTTCGTCTTCCTCGAGATCTCCGCCCTCTCCTCCTACGGACTCATCGCGCTCGGGGGTCGCCGGCAGGCGCTCCCCGCCGCCTTCCAGTACCTCGTGATGGGTACGATCGGGGCCACCTTCATCCTCATCGGCATCGGTCTCATGTACCAGATGACCGGGACGCTGAACATGGTGGACATGGCGGCGCGGCTTCCCGCCGTGGAAGGCATGCGGACGGCGCTTGTCGCGTTCGGCTTTCTCACGGTCGGGATCGCGCTGAAGATGGCGCTCTTCCCGCTCCACGTCTGGCTGCCGAACGCTTATGCGTACGCGCCGTCCGTCGTCAGCGCGTTCATCGCTGCGACGGCCACGAAAGTCTCGGTGTACATCCTCCTGCGCTTCATGTTCAGCGTGTTCGGACTCGAGTTCTCCTTCGACTACCTGGAACTCGGCCGGCTGCTCATGCCGCTGGCGCTGGCGGGGATCTTCGTCGCCTCCACGGTGGCCATCTTCCAGCGCAACATGAAGCGCATGCTGGCCTATTCGTCGGTGGCGCAGATCGGCTACATGGTGCTCGGCATCGGCTTCGCGACCGCGACCGGACTCACCGGCGGCATCGTCCACCTGTTCAACCACGCGCTCATCAAGGGCGGCCTCTTCATGGCCATGGGGTGCGTGATGCTGCGGCTGCATTCCGTCGACCTCGATGAGATGGCAGGTATCGGACGGGCCATGCCGTGGACGATGGCCGCGTGGGCGCTCGGGGGGTTGGGACTCATCGGGGTACCCGCGACGGCGGGCTTCGTGAGCAAGTGGTATCTGATCCAGGCGGCGCTCGAGGACCACGCCGTGCCGGTCGCGGTCCTCGTACTCCTGAGTTCGCTCCTCGCCCTCGTCTACGTGTGGCGCGTCGTGGAGACCGCCTTCTTCCGCGAGCCGAGCGCGCGGGCCCGCGAAGCGCGGGAGGCGCCGCTCTCCATGCTCATCCCGACCTGGGTCCTGCTCGGAGCGACGGTGTTCTTCGGGATCTACACCCGGTATTCGGCAGGGTTGGCGCGTCAGGCGGCGGAGGCCGTGCTCGGGGGTCTCCCGTGAGCGGCATCGTCCCGCTCTACCTTGCGCTGCTGATCCCGCTGGCCGGTGCCGTGATCGTCGCGGCGCTCGGCCGCTGGCCCAACGCCCGGGAAGCCGCCACGCTCCTCACCGGCGTCGCGTTGTTCTGGTTCGTCACCACGCTCATCCCGCACGTTGCCGGCGGGGCGAGCCCCGCGGTGCTGCTCGCATGGGTGCTCCCGGGTCTCGGCCTGGTGCTGAGGCTGGAACCTCTGGGGCTGCTCTTCGCGCTCGTGGCCTCCGGCCTGTGGATCGTCACGTCGCTCTACTCCATCGGGTACATGCGGGGGCACAACGAGGGGCATCAGACGCGCTTCTACGTCTGCTTCGCGATCTCGATCTGTGCGGCGATGGGCGTGGCGCTGGCCGGGAACATGTTCACGCTCTTTCTCTTCTACGAAGTTCTGACGCTCTCGACGTATCCGCTCGTCTCGCACCACGGCACGCCGAAGGCGATGAAGGGCGCCCGCACCTATCTGGGTGTGCTCGTCACGACGTCCGTCGCGTTCCTCCTCCTCGCGGTGGCCTGGACGTGGTTCGTCGCGGGCACGCTCGACTTCCGGGTGGGGGGGATCCTGGCCGGCCGGGCCAGCGACGGGGTGCTTCTGACTCTCCTGGTCCTGTATGTCTTCGGTACGGGCAAGGCCGCCCTCATGCCGGTCCACCGCTGGCTCCCCGCGGCAATGGTCGCGCCGACGCCGGTCAGCGCGCTCCTGCACGCGGTCGCCGTCGTGAAAGCCGGCGTGTTCACGATCATGAAAGTGATCGTCTACATCTTCGGCCTCGATCTCCTGACCTCGACGGGGATCACCGAGTGGCTCATGTACGCGGCCGGTTTCACGGTCATCGTCGGCTCGCTCGTCGCCATGGCGCAGGACAACCTGAAGCGGCGGCTGGCGTATTCGACGGTGAGCCAGCTCTCCTACATTGTCCTCGGCGCCGCGCTCGCCAACGCCTGGGGCGTGGTCGGCGGCAGCATGCACATCGCGATGCACGCCTTCGGCAAGATCACCCTCTTCTTCTGCGCCGGCGCCATCTACGTGGCGGCGCACAAGACGGAGATCAGCGACATGCGCGGCCTGGGGCGCGCGATGCCGATTACGATGGCGGCATTCCTGATCGGCGCCCTCAGCGTCATCGGGGTCCCGCCCCTCGGCGGCAGCTGGAGCAAGTGGTATCTCGCGCTGGGTGCTCTGGACGCGGGCCAGATTCTTCTCGTCGCGGTGCTCATGGTCAGTTCGCTGCTGAACGTCGCGTACCTGGTCCCGATCCCGATCCGCGCCTTCTTCTCGAAGCCCGCCGACGGATCGGACCCGCCGGGCTTCAGGGAGGCGCCGGCGTTCTGCGTGGCGGCGCTCTCGTTCACGGCGGTCGGCTGCATCGTCCTCTTCTTCCTCGCGGACGATGTGTATCGCCTGCTCGCCCCGTTGGGCGGAGGGTAGGTCATGGCATCCGGCAAGCACGATACGGCCGCACGGGTGAAGGATCGGGGCAAGCACTATTTCGACGATCCGAGGCGCTGGAAGAGGCTCATCGCGATTCTGTTCGTCATCTGCGCGGTCGTGTTCGCGCTCGACATCGTGAACTTCGTGCAGCAGCGGATGGGGTGGCACGAGTTGCGCCACCCCGAGCGCGACTGGGAGGGATTCCCCGGCTACTACGCCTTCTACGGTTTCCTCGCGTACACGGCGATCGTCTACACGGCCAAGCTGCTCCGGAAGGGCGTGATGCGGGACGAGGACTACTATGATCGGTAGCCTCCCCTCCGCCGCGGTGATGATCCTCGGGGCCCTCCTCGTGCCCTTCCTGCGCGGTCCCGTGCGCTCGGCCTGGGTGCTGCTGATGCCCGTGCTAAGCCTCGCCCTGCTGATGTCGCTCGGCGAGGGACAGTCGGGACAGGTCTCGATCTTCTCCTACGAGCTGACCCTCGTCCGGATCGATGCGCTGAGCCGGATCTTCGGGTTGCTCTTCCATATCGCGGCCTTCATCGGGCTCATCTTCGCACGGCGCGGTGGGAGTGCGCTCGAGGACGCCGCGGCGCTGATCTACGCGGGCGCCGCGGTGGGAGCCGTCCAGGCCGGCGACCTGATCACGCTCTTCGTGTTCTGGGAGCTACTGGCGCTGAGTTCCGTCTTCCTGGTGTGGGCGCGCGGCACGGAACGTTCCTACCGGGCGGGGATCCGCTACCTCATCGTCCAGGTCGGATCGGGCGTTATCCTGCTCGCCGGGATCATCGCCCACGCCCGGGCGACGGGGTCGATCGCCTTCGACCACCTGGGGACCGGGACGCTGGGCACGAACCTCATCCTGCTCGGCATCGGGATCAAGGCGGCCTTCCCGCTGCTCCACAACTGGCTCACCGACGCCTATCCCGAAGCCACGTACAGCGGGGCCGTCTTCCTGAGCGCCCTGACGACCAAGGTCGCGGTCTACGCCCTGGCGCGGGGGTTTCAGGGCGAGGACCTGCTGATCTACGTCGGCGTCGTGATGACGATGTTCCCGATCTTCTACGCCGTGATCGAGAACGACCTGCGCCGGGTTCTCGGCTACAGCATGATCAACCAGATCGGTTTCATGGTGTGCGGCGTGGGGATCGGCACCGAGATGGCCGTGAACGGGGCCGTGGCGCACGCCTTCAACGACGTGCTCTTCAAGGGACTCCTGTTCATGTCGATGGGGGCCGTGCTGTACCGCACCGGCACGACGAAGTGCAGCGAACTGGGCGGCCTCTACAAGAGCATGCCGAAGACGGCGGGGCTGTGCGTCATCGGCGCCGCCTCGATCTCCGCCTTCCCGCTGTTCAGCGGATTCGTGAGCAAGTCGATGGTCATGGCCGCGGCGCTGGAACAGAACCTCGATGTCGTGTGGCTCTTCCTCCTCTTCGCCTCCGCCGGCGTACTCCACCACGCGGGAATCAAGATCCCGTTCTACGGCTTCTTCGGGCCCGATTCCGGGGTCCGCACGAAGGAGGCGCCGACGAGCATGCTCATCGCGATGGGGATGGCCGCTTTCCTGTGCGTATTCAACGGGTCGTTCCCGAAGCTGTTCCTGTACCCGAACCTGCCGTACGCGGTGACGTACGAGCCCTTCACTTCCGCTCACGTGATCAGCCAGCTGCAGTTGCTGTTCTTCGCCGTCCTCGCCTTCGTGTGGCTGCGGCTGTCGGACCGGGAGCCGCATGAGTTGCCGTCGACGAACCTCGATGCGGACTGGTTCTATCGCCGCCTCGGCAAGCGGGTCGCGCTTGCCCTCGGGGGTCTCGCGTGGAAGCTGCGTGACGGCGTGGCCGGGCGGACGGTGTCCGCGGCCGGGAACGCGGTCGGCTCGGCCAGGCGCTACATGGGTCCGGACGGCGCGCTGGGACGCACATGGCCGACCGGCGTGTCCGTCACCTGGGTCGCCATCCTGCTCGTGGTCTTCCTGCTCGTCTACTACCTGACCGATATCCGGTACGGATCGATCGACAGCCTCTTCGACACAGGTCCATGGCCAACGGAGATCCCTCCTCCCGAACCCTGATCGATCCATCCTCGCCGATGACCAGGGGTCGGCTCTGCGCGGTGCGGCGGGGGACGTGCTCGTCGATCGTGGGCTGACGCGATGAAGGCCGTCGCCCGCCCGCGGCATATCGTGATCGGAGCCCGGCGGTCGCCGCTCTCCCGGGCGCAGGCCGCCTGGGTGGGGGACCGGCTGCAAGAACGCTGGCCGGACCTCTCGGTACGGTACCGCTTCATCTCCACGGCGGGGGACAGGGACGCGCAGACGCCGCTGCCGGCGATCGGGGCGAAGGGGTTGTTCACGGAGGATCTGGAACGGGCGGTCCGGGAAGGCTCGATCGATGTCGCCGTGCATTCGCTCAAGGACCTCCCGGCCGACATGCCCGAGGGACTCGCGCTGGCGGCCGTCCCGGTCCGGGAGGATCCCCGCGATGTCCTCGTGGTCCGGGACGCCGCGGTGGCTCCCGTGCGGGACGCGGATGCAGGTGAACTCCTGACTTGTCTGCCGTCCGGGGCGCGGGTGGGCACATCCTCGCTCCGGCGCGCCGCTCAACTCCGCGCCGCGCGGCCCGACCTCGATCCGCGGCCGATCCGCGGCAACGTCGGCACGCGCCTTCGCAGGCTCGAGGAAGGCGGTTACGAGGCGCTGATCCTGGCGGCAGCGGGCCTGCGGCGTCTGGGCGTGTGGCCCCGCGGGGCGTTCGCGCTGGACGAGGAGTGGCTTCCGGCCCCCGGTCAGGGTGCGCTCGGCCTGCAGTGCCGGGTGTCCGGGGATGGCGCGGCCGGCCGCGTGCAGGCGCTGGACGATCCGGTGGCCAGGGCCGAGGTCACTGCCGAGCGGGCGCTCCTCGCCACCCTCGAAGGCGGGTGCCGCGTCCCCATCGCCGCCCGGGCCTCGTCTCGAGGTGATGATCTCCTGCTCCGCGCGGCGGTCTACGACGTGGGTGGCGGGCGGCCCGTCGCCGACGCGGAAAGGGGCGCCGCCACGGCCGCCCAAGACCTCGGCCGCCGTCTGGCCCGACGCCTGCTGGCCGCCGGAGCGGCGGCCCTTGTGGAGCGCGCCCGCCGATTCACCCCGTGAGTCGGCGCGACCCGTCTCCCTGGTGTCCGTACAGCAGCGTCACACACCCCGGCGTCGCCTGCGGGCAGTAGTAGCTCAGGATTCTCAGCTTGGCGTAGCGGCCCTCCGCGGTCCGGATCACGTACGTCTCATCCTTCGGCTCGAGGAGGTGCGAAAAGAACCCGTATCGGTACCAGCGCTCGAGTCCGGGGGTGGCCGGAGTGTCTTCCAGCGCGCCCTCCGTCGTCGCATAACCCGCTGCCGGCGCTTCGGTCACGTCCTCCCAGGGAGCGCTTGTGGCGATGGCTCCGCCCGCCCCCGGGTAGCCGGTTCCACCGTTCACGATGACGTGATACCGGTTGAGCGCGAGATCCCAGCCCGCGAGCGGCCCGTCGATCGCGCTCCGCTTGTCGAAGTCGAAGTAGACCCACCGCGACCCATCCCTGGCGTCCACCGTCACGGTGTCCACCACGAACCGCTCTACGGGAGGGAGCGGGGCGATGGGCGTGGGGACGAAGGTCAGGGGGTCGGGTCGCACGAACGAGCCGGCCACGACAACCACGATGACGAGCAGAAAAGCCCCTCCGCCGAGGTACAGCCCGAGCGGCCGGCGCGTTACCGGCTCCGCGCCGGGGCCGCCGCGCGGGCTGTCCGGCATTCCGGGCCGTCCCACGACGCTAGCGGGGCGACTCGGTCTTCAGGAAGCGGGCCAGATTGGCGAGATAGTAGGCCAGCGCGGCCGCCGCGAGCGCGAAGATGACGCCGACGACGAGGGCTCCGAGGCTCCCGGCCCTCGCGAAGATGCGGAACTCCCACGCGGCAAAGACGGCGCAGAAGACGATGGCCGTTGCGATGAGAAAACGGTGAAAGCCGATGATCGACATGGGACATCCCGCTTCACGGAGGACGACGGTCAGCCTGCGGTCATCCTAAGCCCGCGGGACGCGTGCCGAAACTTCCGCCCCGATCGCCTGTTGACCCTCTACCGGTCCGGTGGGAGCTTCCACCCCCGATGAAATCCGGAATCCGCACCTACCACGAAGTCGACGAACTGCGTTCGGATCTGCCCGATCAGATCGCGGCACAGGACGAGCGCGTGTCCGCGCGACTCGCCTCCGTGGCGCGTGTGATCGCCGTCATGAGCGGCAAGGGCGGGGTGGGGAAGAGCCTCGTGTCGGCGCTCCTTGCGACGGCCCTCGCGACGCGGGGCGACCG
This sequence comes from uncultured Gemmatimonadota bacterium, assembly GCA_964509895.1. Taxonomy (GTDB): domain Bacteria; phylum Gemmatimonadota; class Gemmatimonadetes; order Palauibacterales; family Palauibacteraceae; genus Palauibacter. The sequence continues at coordinate 19,037 of CAZDZJ010000043.1, read as the reverse complement.
CGTGGGTCTGATCGACGCGGATCTGAACGGCCCCAGCGCCCCTCGACTCCTCGGCGTGGAACCGGCGGCGCTCGTCGAAGGCCCGGAGGGCTTCGAGCCGCCGGTCTCGGCAGCGGGCGTCAAGACCATGTCGATGGGCCTCCTCCTCGACCCCGATCGCGCCCTCACGTGGCGCGAGCCGGCCGACGCCGGATTCGTGTGGCGCGGCGTCCAGGAGAGGGGGGCGTTGCGGGAGTTCCTCGGAGATGTGGTCTGGGGAGAACTCGACATCCTCCTCGTCGACTTGCCGCCGGGCACGCAGCGTCTGGCCGAACTTCACGGCCTCGTCCCGGAGCTGGCGGGGGTCGTGGCGGTCACCATCCCCAGCATCGCTTCGCGGGATGCCGTGGCCCGCTCGCTGGACATGGCCCGCAACCGGGGCCTGCGGATGACGGGAGTGATCGAGAACATGTCGGGGATCCGCTGCGAAACGTGCCATTCCCGTGTTCCCCTGCACGCCGGAGATGCGGGGGCGTATCTTGCGCGCCGCTTCGATGTTCCGCTCCTCGCACGGATCCCCTTCGACGCGGACCTGGGAGCCGCGGCCGACGCGGGCCGGCTCGATGCATGGCTGGCCGGCAGAGAGTCCGGCGCGGCCGTCATCCGGGGTGTGGCCGAAACGCTTCGGCGCGCCGCCGTCCCCGAGGCGCCGTGAAGTTCCTCTGCGTGGACTGCGACCGGCAGATGGCGTTCGACGAACGGGCCGTGCCGGGTGACGGGACGATGGCGGCCGTCTTCAGGTGCCCCGGCTGCGGGCGCCGGACGGCGATGCTGGCGAATCCCATGGAGACGCAACTCGTGAGTTCGCTCGGCGTGAAGGTGGGGGGTCGGACCGTCCCCGACCCGGACTTCGAGGGCATCCGAACCGGCGTCGCGGCGGGCCGGGACGACGCCTTCGCGACGCCCCCCGCTGCGACCTCCGGGCCGGTGAGGTGGAGCGTGGAGGCGGTGGAGCGGCTCGGCCACGTCCCCTCGTTCGTGCGCGGAATGGTGAAGAAGATCTACAACGACTACGCAAAGGAACGCGGCATCGAGGAGATGACTCCCGCCGTCATGGATCGCGCCCGCTCGGACCTCGGACTGGAGGGAATGTGACCGGGGGCACGGTGGATCCACAGTCGGAACGGGAAGTCCACGGGGTCCGTGCCGTCATCGACCGCGACCTGTGCGTGGGGTTCGGCGACTGCATCGAGGAGGCGGCGGAGGCGTTCGATCTCGACGAGGACGGCGTCGCCGTGTTCACCACTCCGGAGCATGCCTCGAAGGACCGTTTCCTGGAAGCGTGCGCGTCCTGCCCCGTCGATGCGATCACCGTCTGGGAAGACGGGATCGAGATCGTCCCGTGAACGCCGGAGCGGGTGCCGAGTCGCCGTTGGTCGCGGCTCGTCGACTCACTTTCACGTACCCCGATGGAAGCCCGGCCCTCCGTGGACTCTCCCTGAACGTCCGGACGGGCGAATGTCTCGGGCTCCTCGGGCCGAACGGGTCGGGAAAATCGACCCTGCTCCGCCTCATCGGCGGGGAGGGGGGCTCCACGATCCGGCGGGTTCCGGCGGTCGATGACGCGCGACAACGCTGGCTGGCCCCCGACCGGCCTGCTCTTCGCCCCTGGCTGAGCGGACGCGAGAACGCCGCCACTCTGCTCGAACTCCACGGCGCCCGGCCCCGCGAGGCCCGCGGCACGGCGGAGACGTGGCTCGCGCGGTTCGGCCTGGCCGCGGACGCGGACCGGCCGGCGGGCACCTACTCCAGCGGGATGCGCCGGCGCCTTGCCCTCGCCACCGCGTTCGGCACGTCCGCGCCCCTCCTCCTGCTGGACGAGCCGCTTGCCGGGCTCGACCCGGAGGGCCGCGAGGCGCTGGCCGAGGCGCTCGCCGGTCGCCGGGCCGGTGGCGGCACCGTGGTTCTCTCGGCGCACGATCCGGCGTTCGCGGCGGCGCACTGCGACCGCGTCGCCTTCATCGTGGACGGGCGGTGCGAGGTCCTGGATACGCCGGCCCGACTGCTCTCCCGGATCGGCGTACATCCGAGAGTGGAGATCCGCTTCGCCTCCGGCCGGGATCCGGACCGGGAGGCGCTCGGCCCCGGTCCCGACGGCGTTCGCGCTGCGGTCTGGCGCGTTGGATCCGTGACCCTCGAGGTCGAGGACCCGGGCCGCGCCCTTCCGAACACGCTGGCGTGGGTCCTCGCGGCCGGAGCGTCCGTCGCCTCCGTCGATGTGCGGAAGCCCGGCCTCGCAGACGCCTTCGCCGTGCTCACCGGCCGCCGGCTGGAAGGGGGAGACCGGTGACGATCTGGCGTCTCGCGTGGCGATCCACCCTTCGGCGGCGGAGACTCCTGGCGTGGAACGTCGTGGTCCCGCTCCTTCTCCTCACCCCCGTAGCGCTGAGCGAAGCGGCCGCGCCGCACCGGGTGGCCGTGTTCGGGGTGTTCCTCGTCTTCTTCGGGGCATTCGGATCCGCGATTCCGGCCGTGCGCGACGCCCGCGACGGCTGGCTGGACGAGATCCTGCGGACCGGCTATGCCGCCCCTCGGTGGCTTCTCGAGCGTACCCTGGCCGGCACGGCGATCGATACGCTCCAGCTTCTCCCGACGCTCTTCATCCTCCTGTGGTCGGCGGGCGGGATGCGGACGGGGCCCCTCCTCGTTCTCGCGGTCCTCCCCACGCTCTGGTTCGCGAACCTGCTCGGCCCACTCGTCGCCGCCGCCGTGCGTTCGCTCGCCGAAGCGGCCCTCGCGTCGGCCGCGCTTTCCCTGCTCCTCCTGCACCTGGCGGGCTTCTTTCGCACCCCCGGCCCGGGCTGGACGTCGCTCGTGGCCGACTGGAACCCGTATACGCCGCTCCGGGCCGCGCTCTCGGCCGGCGTCGGCGCCCTTCCCATGGACGGTTCGGTGTGGCTCCGGAGCCTGCTCGTCGTCCTTCTGGTCACCTTCGGAGCCACGGTTTTTTCCGCGGACTGGAGCCGCCGACTCCGCTGGCCGCGGACTCCCTAGACGCCGTTTGACTTTCCCCGTGGCCAACCGCAACTTCTTGGCCCATAAGCGGGGTTCCGGACCTCCGGGCAGCCCCCCGAACCTTGAACCAGCATCGCCGAATTCCTTGGCCGCGGCAGTTCTTCGCGAACTGCGTATGCCCGGACTTCGCGCCCCGGCGGGGCTGGTACGAGCAGCGTGAACCGGCCGCAGCAAGCCGTTCAGCGGAGCGCCATGTACCGAGAGGTATTCGTCCCGGTCGACAACTCGCGCGAGTCCGACTGGGCCGTGGATCGGGCCATAGAGATCTGCGCCCAATCCGGGGGCCGCATCACCGGCTCGCACGTTTACGCCGCGCGCCTCCACGACATCCGCTTCCGACAGCTGGAGATCGGGCTCCCCGCCCAGTTCCAGGAACCGGCCGAGATCCGGCGGCAGCGCAAGATCCACGACAAGCTGATCGAGAAGGGTCTGCAGCTCATCTCGGACAGCTTTCTCGACCAGCTCCACCGCCGCTGTGCCGACTCCGGGGTAACGGTCACGCGGCAGCTCCTCGAGGGAATCAACTACGAGGAGATCATCAACGAGGCGAACCGCGGGGGCGGGCGGCTTCCCAGTCTCATCGGCTTCGATCCGAACATCGCCCATAACTACGACGGCAGCGAGAAACAGCGAACCGACGTCAAGCTGGGCGAGAACGGCCGGCTTCTGGCCGAGGACGAGGAACAGGAAGACAAGCTCGCCGGCACGTCCGGCCGCGACTACGATCTCGTCGCGATCGGGGCCCATGGTCTCGGGAGGCAGGAGCGGAGCCGCCTCGGCGGCGTCGTGGCGCGCGCCCTGCGCGGCATCGAGAAGGACGCCCTCATCATCCGCGACGAGCGTCCGCTCGCGGGGGGCAGATGGCTCGTGGGGGTGGACGGATCGGCCTACGCCTACAAGGGACTGCGGATCACGCTCGAGATGGCCCGGAAGTACGGCGCGAAGGTCTACATGGCGAGCGCCTTCGACGTGCAGTACCACCACGTCGTCTTCCACAACATCAAGGACGTGCTTTCGGTCCAGGCCTCGAAGGTCTTCAAGTTCGAGGAACAGGAAGAACTCCATAACAACATCATCGACAAGGGCCTGCTCCGCCTCTGCAAGGCGAACATCAAGCGGGCCGAGGTCATGGCGAGCGAGTATCCCGAGGTCGAGATCGAGACCCAGGTGCTCATCGGAAAGCCCTTCGACGCCCTCCTGAAGTGGGCCGAGGAGATCGACCCCTCCCTGATCGTCGTCGCCCGCCACGGCTCGCACCGGATCGAGGGCACGGATCTGGGGTCGCAGGCCGACAACCTCGTCCACCTCTCCGACACCAACGTGCTCCTCATCGGGACCGAGAACGTGCGGCCGGAGGAGATCCCCTGGATCGAGGAGGACGGCGAGGCCGGGCTCGAGTGGGCGCCGGAGGCGGAGGTAAGGATCCTGCGCGTCCCGCCCTTCGCGCTCGGGATCGCCCGCAAGGCCGTCGAGGAATTCGTCCTCGAGCACTACGGACCCGGGAGCCGGTACGCGGCTGCGTTCGTCCCGAACCCGAAGGACGAGACGAAGTACCGGACGGCGAAGGTGGCGCGTGATGCCCTCGAGACCGGGGCGGCACCCTCGATCGCCGAGGTCGGGGAGGCGGCCAACGGCCGCGGGAACGGTGCGAAGGCCGAACTCTGGAACCGCGACCAGCTGCCCGTCGTGACGAACGAACGCCTCGACGAGGCCATCAAGAAGCTGCTTCCGACCCACATGCAGCTCGTGATGGGCATCGGCGATGCCGAGGAACTCGCCCTCGCCGAAGTGAAGGCCGATGACGCGATGAAGCGCACCGTCGTGGAGACGAGCGACGCCGACGCCTTCGAGACGCCGCTCCCCGTGATGGCGAAGTGCCCGGTCACCGACAACCAGATCCCGCGCGACCGGACCGCCGCCGACCCGATCGTCTGGACGCACGAGGCGTTCGAGCGCCTCGGCCGCGTGCCGCTCATCGCGCGCCCCCTGGCCCGGAACACGGTCGAGCGGTTCGCCCGCGACCAGGGCATGTGGCGCGTGACGACGCTCGTGATGGACGAGAACAAGGACGCGATGATCGCGGCCGACGAGTTCGACCTCGACACGATGCTCGTGATGTTCAACGAGCTGAAGGCGAAGCAGGCCCGGGCCGAAGCGGCCGGCGTCGACGGGATGAGCGAGGAGATGAAGCGCTTCATCGAGGAGGCGAAGGCCTCCGGCGTCACGCGCTGCCCGATCCGCGACATCGAACAGCAGGCGGCGGATTGCCCGGTCGACTTCAAGATGGTGTCCCCCGATGACGCGCGCGCCGCGGTCGAGCAGTTCGCCCGCACCGAACTGGGAGACGAGTCAGGGGCGGAGTCGGGCGTCGAGCAGGGGGATGCGGAGGAAGCCGGGGCGAAGACAGGTCCCGCTTCGGAGCAGGGATCGCCCCCGACGTGACCGGCGCCCGGCTGGCCGCGGACGCCGTCGAGAACCGGACTCCCGCGGTGCCCGGGTCGCTCTGGGACGGCGCCCCGGTCGCCGCGTCGCCGCGCGTGGAGCCGGAGACGGCGATTCCGCATGTGGTCGCCTGGAATCTGACCCGCCGCTGCAACCTCGCCTGCGCCCACTGCTACATCTCCGCCGGCTCGTGGCATGCCGCCGCGAACGAACTGGACACCCGGGCGTGCTTTCGCGTCATCGAGCAGATCCTCGGCGTGAATCCCTCTCCCCTCCTGATTCTCAGCGGTGGCGAACCCCTCGTGCGTTCGGACCTCGAGGAGATCGCGGCGTACGCGTCGGAACGCGGGGCGACCGTGACGGTCGGGACGAACGGCACGGGGCTCACCCATGAACGCATCGCCTCGCTGAAGGCGGCGGGGGTGCAGGGGGTGGCCCTCAGCGTCGATTCGCTCAATCCCCGCTACCACGACCGCTTTCGCCACGGAGAGGGGGCGCTGGAGGACACGCTTGCCGCCGTCGACCGGCTCGCGGAACACCGGCTCGATTTTCTGATCCAGTTCAGCGTGACCCGGGGGAACCGGGGTGAACTCGACGCCATCGCGGCGTGGGCGGACGAGAAGGGCGCCGTATGCCTCAACGTCTATTTCCTCGTCGAGACGGGCAGGGGCGAGGGGATGCGGGGCCTCGCACCGGAGGAGAACGACGAACTCGTGGCCCGCATCGCGGAACTTCAGCGCGAGTACCGGGGCCGGCTCATGATCCGCTCCAAGTGCCAGCCGCAACTCATGCGGCACGTGCACGAGCGGGATCCGGATTCGCCGCTTCTCAACTACCGGACGCGCTGTCCGTGCGGCGTGCAGTACTGTCGGATCACGCCTGAGGGCAAGGTGACGCCCTGCCCCTACATGCCGGAAGTGGCGGGCGACCTCTCCGATGCCTCGTTCGGCGAGATCTGGCGGGAAGCGACCGTCTTCCGCCTGCTGCGCGAAGGCGAACTCGGCGGAAAGTGCGGTCGCTGCGAGTACCGCACGCTTTGCGGCGGTTGCCGCGCCCGGGCCTACGCCGTGGACGGGGACCTGCTGGGGCCCGACCCCTCCTGCGCCTACGAACCCGGGCCCGGCGTCGCCGCCGCCATCGCGCCCCGGCAGGAGACCACGTACGGTTCGGCCGCGGATCTCGCGCTCCCGTGGAACGCGGAAGCCGAGGCCCGGCTCGGATCCATCCCGAGCTTCGTGCGCGGGGTGGTGGCGGAACGCGTGGAGGGATTCGCTCGCGAGCGCGGGCATGCGGAAGTGACGCTCGAGGTGATGACCGAGGTGCGCCGGGCCATGCCGGTGGACTTTTCGAAGCGGATGCCCTTCTTCGCCCGGAATCGGCGGAGCAGAGGCCGGGGGGAGACGCGATGAATCGCTGGATGACCCGTGGTGTCGTGACCCGCGGCACCCTGCTGGCCGCCCTCGCCCTGGCGGTCGCACTCCCGCTCCTCGCGCAGGCGCCGGGGCCGGATTACGGCGAGTTCAACTTCCTCGGTCTCGACCGCCGGGGTGCCGTGTGGATCGCGGCGCAGCTCCATCTCCTGTTTGCGGCCTTCGTGCTCGGCGTGCCGATGTTCGCCGTCGTCATCGAGGCCATCGGGATGGTCAGCGGCGACGAGAAGTATGACAAGCTCGCCAAGGAGTTCACCCGGCTCCTGCTCGTGGCATACAGCGCCACGGCGATCTGGGGCGCGATCCTCGTCTTCTTCCTCTCGACGCTGTACCCGCGCTTCTGGGGCTACCTCGTCGCGGTGTTCGCCCCCTCGATGTGGGTCTACGCGGGCCTCTTCTTCCTCGAATCCTTCACGCTCTACCTCTACTACTACGGGTGGGACGCGTGGAAGAAGGGGGCGGCGAAGAAGGTCCACTGGGGCCTCGGGCTCATGCTCAACGTCTGGGGCACGATCGTGATGTTCATCGCGAACGGGTGGCTCACCTACATGATGAGCCCGCCCGAAGGGCTCACGGTGGACACGGCTCCGCAGACGGTGCAGCTGTGGAGTGCGATCAACAACGCGACGTGGATGCCGATCAACATCCATCGGCTGCTCGCGAACGTCGTCTTCGGCGGCGCGATCGTCGGCGCGTACGCGGCCTATCGGTTCCTCACGAGCAGGACCGACGAGGAGCGCGCGCACTATGACTGGATGGGCTATACGGGCAACCTGATCGCCATCGGAGCTCTGATCGTTCTCCCCTTCGCCGGCTACTGGCTCGGACGCGAGATCTACGAGTTCAGCCAGCAGATGGGGATCACGATGATGGGCGGCTTCATGAGCTGGCTCTGGATCATCCAGGCGTTCCTCATCGGCATCCTCTTCCTCGCCGGCAACTACTACCTGTGGATCGGGATGGGACGGATCCCGGGTGCGGAACGCTTCCAGCCCTACATCAAGTGGATGCTGCTCGTGCTCGTGCTCGGGGTCATCGTGTGGGCGACGCCGAACACGATGATCGCCGACCGGGACGAGATCGCGGCCATGGGCGGGATACGGCACCCCTTCCTGCAGGTGCTGGGCGTGATGAGCGCCAAGAACACGGCCGTCAACCTCATGATCCTGACGACGTTCCTCTCCTTCCTCATGTACCGGAGGGCGAACAAGGATCCGGTCGTGCCGTGGGTGCGCGCCGGGACCCTTCTGCAGGGCGCGGCGTTCGCGCTGTGCGCGGTCGTCGTCACGTTCTACGGCGTGTACGGCTACTTCGTGACCGCGATCGTGCGCATCGGGTTCTCCGTCTACCAGGTCCTCGCCGTGCTGGCCACGATTCTGTTCGTGATCGGGCTCGACCTCGCGATGCTCCGCGGCGCGAAGTCGCGGGGCGAGATCCAGTGGGGGAAGATGCCCGAACGCTCGCAGTACGCGCTGCTCATCCTCGCGGTCACGTTCACCTGGCTCATGGGGCTGATGGGCTTTGCCCGCAGCGGGATCCGTCAGCACTGGCACGTCTACGAAGTGATCCGCGACACGAGCGAGCAGGCCTTCACTCCCGCGCTCGGCCCGGCGGCGACGATCATCAGCATCTGCGTGCTCATCTTCTTCGCTCTGGTCGGGTTCATCTTCTGGCTCGGCGGTCTGGCCGAACGCTCCGTCTACCAGGAGGACGAGGACGCGGCGACAGCGGCCGGGGGGCGCGCCGCGCTCGGAGATCCGATGCCGTCACCGGCTCTGGGCGACGTCGATTGAGCGGGCTTCGGAAGGGGACGACGCGAGGCGAGGATAGATGACGAACCTGAAGATCCTGTTCACGGTGGTGGCGACGCTGGCGGTGTTCACGTTCGTGGCGAACGTGATCCCGCAGGTGCAGTCGGCGGTGCCCCGCGAGATCGTGCTCAGCGCGGACATGCCGCCCGAGGAACTCGCGGCGATCGGCGAGGAGATCTACGCCGGCGTGGGCGGCTGCACGGCGTGCCACGGCCTCGGCACCCGTGCCCCGGATCTGGTCGGGGTGGCGGGCAGCGTGTGCGCGACGCGCGTTCCCGGACAGAGCTGCAAGGACTACCTGTGGGAGTCTCTGATCAACCCGACGGCCTATATCGTGGAGGGCTTCGAGCCCATCATGATCGATCAGAGCATCACCTCGTCGCAGGCCGAACTGTGGACGCTCGTCGCCTACCTGGAGTCGCAGGGGGGCGAGATCACGGTGAACGCGGACGACTTCTCCGCGGCGCTGGCGGCGGACGAAGCGGCCGCGGCCGCCCCGGCGCCACCGCCGGTCACGGACCCGAGCCAGGTCGACGCGATGGCGATCATCACGGCGCAGGCCTGCCTCGCCTGCCACGCACTCGGCGGCGAGGGCGGCATGGTCGCCCCGCCGTTCGAGGAACTGCGCGGGCAGGATCCCGCCGTCGTCCGGGAGGGAATCGTGGATCCGATGGCGACGATCAACGAGGAGTACTCGGCCTTCGCCGGTACCATGCCGACGATCTTCGGAGACCTGCTGTCTCCGGTGGAGATGGATGTGCTGGTGGACTTCCTCGTGAGCGGCGGAGGCGGAGGAGCGGAGGCGCCGGCCGGGGATCCCGACACTGCGGCCGACAGCGCGGGAGGTAGTCGATGAAACGCTACCTGTCCCATCCCTTCTGGCAGGGCGCGATCGTCGTCGTGGCGTCCTACGTCGCTTTCGAGTACGTGATCGGATATGTCCTCCCGGTGATCGGCGTGGCGAGCGCGCCGGTGCCGAGTTCGGTCATCCTGGAGTACATGCTCATCGTCCTCGTCGGCATTCTGCTCTACATGAGCGCGGACGAGGATCGTTGGCAGCGTTTTCGCGAACCGATCCGCGCCACCATGGTGCAGCCGGACCGGCGGACGCTGCGTGGGATCCTCATGGTGGCGGTCCCCGCTCTCATCGGCTGGCTCGCCTACGAGCGCGTGAAGCCGAGCTACGCCGCGCCGGCGACGCTGCGTGCCGTACACCCGGCGCCGCCGAACCAGCTCACCTTCCGCGGCGAGACGATCGAACTGACGGGGCTCGAAAACCCGCTGCACGAAGAAGGCTCCATGGAGGCGCACCTGGCGGCGGGGAAGGCCATCTACGTCCGCAACTGCGTGCCGTGCCACGGCGATCTGCTCGATGGCCAGGGCCACTACGCGCACGCCTTCAACCCGGTCCCCGCCGACTTCACGAGTTCGGGCAATCTCCCGCAGCTCACGGAGAGCTACGTCTTCTGGCGCATCGTCAAGGGCGGCCCCGGCCTCCCCCGCGAGGGCACACCCTGGGACTCGGCCATGCCGGCGTGGGAGGCGATCCTCGAGCAGGACGAGATATGGGCGGTCATCCTCTATCTCTACGACCAGACGGGCTTCACACCGCGCACGTGGGAGGAAGAAGGGGAAGGGGGCCACGAATGACCGCGCGTCGACGCACGGCATGCGCGACGCTGCTGCTTGGCGGACTCGCGATCCTCGCGGTTTCCGCCGCGCCCCCGCTCTCCGCCCAGGAGGACGCCGCCGCGGGCAAGGTCGTCTACGACCGCTGGTGCGCGGAATGTCATGGCGAAACCGGCCAGGGCGATGGCTCGGCCGCCACCTCGATGCTCCCCCGGCCGCGCGACTTCACGCAGGCGCTGTATCAGGTTCGAACCACCGGGAGCGGGCAGCTGCCGACGGACGCGGACATCCGGTACGCGATCGAGAACGGCCTCCCGGGGACGACGATGCCGGGTTGGCCCAATCTCACCGACCGGGAGATCGACGACCTCATCGTCTACCTCAAGAGCTTCTCGAGGTTCTTCGGCCAGGGGCCCGCGCCGGAACCGCTGGACTTCGGTTCCGACCCGGGGGGTGGGCCGGCGGCGCTGGAAGCGGGGGCGGCGGCCTACCTCACGATGCTGTGCGAGGAATGCCACGGCCTGTCGGGACGGGGCGACGGGACTTCGGCGCCGACGCTGGAAGACTGGCGGGGCCTGCCGATTCGCGCGGCCGACCTCACAGAGGCGTGGGTCCTGAACGGCGGCAGCAGCGTCGAGGACATGCACACCCGGATGTTGACCGGGCTGGACGGCACCCCCATGCCATCGGCGATCGACGCCATGAACTCGGGCGTCGTCTCTCCCGACGAAGTGTGGCAGCTGGCGCACTATCTCGCCTCGCTCGGGCCGCGCGAGATCCCCCCGCTGCGGGAAGTGGTCCGTGTCGGGCGCGCCGAAGGCGGGCTCCCGGCCGACGGCAGCGAGGAGGCGTGGGCGGGCGTCGAGGCCTTCTACTTTCCGCTCTCGGGCCAGGTCGTCCAGCTGCCCCGCAACTTCGCGCCCGCCATCGATGGCCTCTGGGTCCAGGGCCTCCACGACGGAAACGACATCGCGCTGCGCGTGCGGTGGAACGACCCGTCCAACAGCCCGGACCCGAACTGGGACGAGTGGCAGAACAAGATCACGGCCGCGCTCGATCTCGACGGAGCCGAGCCCATCGCGCTCGACAGCACAGGCGTACCGACCGTCAGACCGCCCGACGCGATCCTCCTCCAGTTCCCGTTCGAACTGCCGGAGGGTACGGAGCGGCCCTATTTCCTGATGGGCGACAGCCGGGAACCGGTCTACCTCTGGACCTGGGATTCGGAGGCCGGGGTCGGTGCCGGCCGCGGCCGCGGGCTGGAGTCCGTGGAGGTTCTGGAAGAGGATCCCGTGGCCGGTGCGGCCTCGTGGGAGGAAGGACGCTGGACCCTCTACCTCAGGCGCCCCGTGCAGGTTGAAAGCGACGGTCTGGACTTCGTCGAAGGCGTCCCGACACCCATCGCCTTCCAGGCGTGGGACGGGTCCAGCGCGGAGGTCGGAAAGCGCAGTTCCGTGAGCGCGTGGTACTACATTCTGCTCGAACCTCCGGCATCCAGCACGGTCGTTGTGACGCCCCTGCTGGCCATGCTCTTGACGGGGGCCTTCGGTCTGGTTCTCGTGCGCCGGGCCCAGGACCGCCGGAGGGACTGAGGAGGAGTTGCAGGAGGAGCGGGGAAGGGTCCGCAACAGCCATTAACGCAACAGTTTCTCGCAGGGAGGTAAGTCAATGCGATCGCATTTCTGGAACCGTTCGGCCGTCCTGGTGGCCGTCGCGGCGATGGCCGCCTGCGGCGGCGGTGACGGCGGCTCGTCGGAAGGCGGCGCGGAGGGTGCGGGCGAAGCGGCGCCGGCCGCCGCCGCGGTGGATCCGTCGACCGTCGGAACGATCTCGGGCATGGCCAACTTCGGCGGCATGGTCCCGACGATGGAGGCCATCGACATGTCGGCCGAGGCGGATTGCGCCGCCGGTTACGGCGCGGACGGGCCCATGCCCCAGAACGTCCTCGTGTCCAATGGCGGCCTCGCCAACGTGTTCGTCTATCTGAGCGAAGGCGTCTCGGGCGCGCCGGCCGCGTCGGGCGCCGCGGCGCTCGACCAGGTGAACTGCCGCTACACGCCGCATGTGCTCGGCGTGCAGAGCGGTCAGGACATCGAGATCTCGAACAGCGACAACCTGCTCCACAACATCAACGCCACCCCGACCGAGAACCGCGGCTTCAACATCAGCCAGCCCCGGGCGGGGATCACGAGCACGCAGCGCTTCCAGGTCGCGGAAGTGATGGTGCCGGTACGCTGCGACGTGCACGGCTGGATGCAGGCGTACATCGGCGTCGTCGATCACCCGTACTTCGCGGTGACGGGCGCCGACGGGAGCTACTCGATCGCCAACGTGCCCGCCGGCGACTACACGATGACGGCGTGGCACGAGGAGTTCGGGACGATGACCGCGAGCGTGACCGTGACGGCGGGCGGGATGGCCGAGGCCTCGTTCGACTACAGCGGCGAGATGATGGGCGCCGACGTCCCCATGGGCGACGCGCTCGTCCTCGAGCACGGTACGAACCGCATCCGGGTGGAGCGCACCCAGTAACGCGAGGGGCGGGACCTGCGGCCCGCGCGCCGGCCGGTCCCGCCCGCGTTCCGTTCACTTGAAGGGATCACCTGGAAGGAGATAGCTCGTGGATTGGGCGCTGCCCCCGAACTACTCGACATTCGGCATTGTGATCGACCAGCTGTTCTGGATCATCCTCGTCATCACCGGAATCGCGTTCCTCCTCGTGGAGGGCGGCATCCTCTGGTTCTGCCTCAAGTATCGCGGGCGTGAAGGAGCCAAGGCGCACTACACGCACGGATCGAACAAGGTGGAAATCATCTGGACGGTGATCCCCGCCATCATCATCGCGATCCTCGGCGCCTACTCGGCTGCCGTCTGGAACGACATCAAGGGTGCGTCCAACCGGCCGGAGGACGCGCTCGAGTTCCTCGTCGTCGGCAAGCAGTTCGAATGGAACATCACCTATCCCGGCATGGACCGGACGCTGGGGACGGGCGACGATTTCACCGTCCGCAACCAGTTCCACTTTCCGGTGAACGAGGACATCACGATCCTGCTCGAGTCCGAGGATGTGATCCACTCCTTCTTCATCCCGGAACTCCGCGTGAAGCAGGACGCGGTGCCGGGCATGACCATCCCCGTATGGTTCGACGCGACCCAGACGGGCGACTTCGAGATCGCGTGCGCCGAGCTATGTGGCCTTGGCCACTACTACATGATGGCGAGCGTAACCGTGCACAGCGCGGCGGACTTCGACGCCTGGCTGGTCGGCCAGGCGGCCGCCCAGTGATCGAGAAAGGCTGATATGGCGACGATCGTAGCGGAGGCCACGGGGCAGGCGATCCTGCACGAGGAACACGAGCAGTCGTTCCTCCGAAAGTACATTTTCTCGACCGACCACAAGGTCATCGCGATCCAGTTCCTGATCTACACGCTGTTCTTCCTCATGATCGGCGGACTGCTCGCGATGCTCATGCGATATCAGATCGCGTGGCCGGCGCGGGGCGAGCTGCCGCTGGGCGGGATCTTCCCCGAATCCATGGTGGCGAGCGGGTATATCCTGCCGGAGTTCTACAACGCCCTGGTCACGATGCACGGTTCCGTGATGGTGTTTCTCGCCATCATGCCGATGCTCGTCGGCGTGTGGGCGAACTACCTCATCCCGCTCCAGCTCGGGACGCACGACATGGCGTTCCCGCGTCTCAACATGCTTTCCTTCTGGCTCATGGTGCCGGCGGGGATTCTCACGCTTGCCAGCTTCTTCGTGATCGGCGGCGCCGCGGGGGCAGGCTGGACGCTGTACGCTCCGCTCAGCGCCCGTCCGGACCTGTCCGGCGTCGGCCTGGGACAGATCATGTGGCTGGCGGCGCTCGTTTTCATCGGGCTCTCGTCGATTCTCGGATCGGTGAACTACATCACGACGACCATCAACATGCGCGCGCCCGGGATGACGTGGATGCGCATGCCGCTCACGATCTGGTCGCTCTTCATCACGGCGATCCTCGCGCTGCTCGCCATGCCGGTGCTCTCGGCGGCCGGGATCATGCTCGTCTTCGACCAGACGATCGGGACGAGCTTCTTCCTCCCCGAAGGGGGTGGGCAGCCGCTCCTGTGGCAGCACCTGTTCTGGTTCTTCGGCCACCCGGAGGTCTACATCCTGATCCTCCCGGCCATGGGCTTCACCTCCGAGATCCTGTCCGTCGGGTCGCGCAAGCCGGTGTTCGGCTACAAGGCGATGGTGCTGGCGCTCGTCTCGATCGCCTTCCTCGGCTTCATCGTGTGGGGCCACCACATGTTCCAGAGCGGGATGAACCCGATGCTGGGGCTCACCTTCACGGTCTCCACGCTCTTCATCGCCGTGCCCTCGGCGATCAAGACGTTCAACTGGATGGGCACGATGTGGCGCGGGAACCTCCAGCTCCACAGCGCCATGCTGTTCGCGATCGGGTTCGTGGCGATGTTCGCGATCGGCGGCCTGTCGGGCGTGTTCATGGCCTCGACGCCGGTCGACATCTACATCCACGACACGTACTTCATCGTGGCCCACATCCATTACGTGCTCTTCGGCGGGAGCCTGTTCGCCCTCTTCGGCGCGATCTACTTCTGGTATCCGAAGATGTTCGGCCGGATGATGGACGAGACGATGGGGAAGATCCACTTCTGGCTCACGTTCGTCCTCTTCAACGTGGTCTTCTTCCCGATGCACGGCGTGGGGATGGTGGGGATGATGCGGCGCATCTACGACTCTACCGGCTACGCGCACCTGCAGGGGATCGAGGACACGAACGCGCTCATCTCGTGGGCGGCGTTCGGGCTCTTCGCCTCGGGCTTCCTGTTCGCGTTCAACTTCTTCTGGAGCCTGAAGAAGGGGAAGAAGGCGGAGGCGAACCCCTGGAACGCGACGACGCTGGAGTGGCAGACGCCATCTCCGCCCAAGCACGGCAACTGGGAGGAGATCCCGGTCGTCTATCACGGACCGCACGAGTACAGCCACCCGGATGTCGAGGACAAGGACTGGCTGGCGCAGAACGAACGGCCGGACGTGATCAGCCCGGCCCCGGGCAGCCACTAATCACTTAGAAGGGAACTGACGAGATGGCACACGCCGCGACCGCAGGCCGGGTCCCCGAAAGAGGGCTCGATGTCTACACCCAGAAGGTGGGAATGTGGGTGTTTCTGTGCTCGGAGGTGATGTTCTTCGCGGGCCTCATCGGCTCGTACGTGGTGCTCCGGTTCGGGGCCTCCGATACGTGGGCGGAGCCGAACGAGGTACTGGCTGTCCCGATCACCGCGTTCAACACCTTCCTCCTCATCTGCAGTTCGGTGACGATGGTCAAGGCGTTCGCGGCCGCGCAGATGGGGGACCAGAAGGGGATCAAGCTCTGGCTGCTGTCGACGACCGTGCTCGGGGCCACCTTCCTGGGCGTGCAGGTCTACGAGTACACCGAACTCGTCCTGCACCAGTCGTGGCAGGGGAGCCACGGCTTCACGCCCGCCGCGGGACTGTACGGCGCGACCTTCTACACGATGACGGGCTTCCACGGCTTCCACGTCCTGCTCGGCGTGATCTGCCTGGCCTGGGCCACGATCCGCGCCTGGAGGGGGCACTGGGGCGCGGACAACACGCACGGGATCGAAGTCCTCGGCCTGTACTGGCACTTCGTCGACCTCGTGTGGATCATCCTGTTCACGATCGTCTATCTCATCTAGGCGGCGTCCAGCAACTGCGGTCGGGAGATACGGAGCGAACGAATGAGTGAAGCCGGAGGACACGCGGCGGGCGGCGCGGACGATCACGGACACGAGCATCCCAGGTACATGTTGATCTGGCTGTACCTGGCCATCCTCACGGCGCTCGAGGTGGGGGTGGTCTACCTGGCGATCGCCAAGTGGTTGATCGTTACGTCTCTGCTCATCATGGCGGGGTGGAAGGCGCTCCTGGTGGCGCTCTACTACATGCACCTGAAGTTCGAGCCCAACCGCCTGCGACTCGTGGCGCTGGCGCCCCTGCCGGCCGTGGCCATCATGATCATCGCGATCATGATGGAGTACGTGTAGCGGACGCTGCAGTTGGAAGCGGGTAGTCTCCTCGGAGCTCGCGGGATCCCCGTCGGAGGGATCTCGAGGCGGGCGGGTTCGGTCCGCGGGCTGTTCGGTGCCTGCGTCGAACTCACCAAGCCGCGGATCACGGCCCTCGTCGTCGCGACCGCCGCCGCCGGCTTCCTCCTCGGAGCCGCGAGCTTCGACTTCGTCCTCTTTGCGAACGCCATGATCGGCGTCGCCCTCGTCGCCTCCGGCACGAGCGCGATGAACCAGGTGCTGGAGCGGGACGTCGACGCCCTCATGGTCCGGACGCGCTCGAGGCCGCTTCCGGCCGGACGGATCGGGACACCATCGGCCGCCGTCGTGGCGGGCATCCTCGCGGCGGCGGGCATCGCGTGGCTCTGGGTCGCCGTCAATCCGATCACGGCCGGCCTCGCCCTGGCGACGTTCATCTCGTACGACTTTCTCTACACGCCGCTCAAGCGCGTGCATTCGCTGTCGACCGTCATCGGGGCCGTGCCCGGAGCCCTGCCGATTCTCGGGGGCTGGACGGCGGCCACCGGAGCACTCGGGGCGGGAGGCTGGGCGCTCTTCGCCATCCTGTTCCTCTGGCAGCTGCCGCATTTCCTCGCGCTGGCGTGGCTCCTGCGCGACGACTACCGGGCGGCGGGGCTGCGCATGCTCTCGGTCGGCGACTTCGAAGGCCGCCAGACGCGCCACCAGGCGCTGCTCTACGCGCTGACCCTGGTCCCGGTGAGCCTCCTCCCAAGCGTCCTGGGACTCACGGGGGCCGTCTACTTCGCCGCCGCTCTCGCCCTGGGCGTCTTCTTCCTCTGGCAAGCGATCCGGTTCGCGCGCTCCGCGACGGGGGCCAGTGCCCGCGCTTTGTTCCGGGCGTCGATCCTGTATCTTCCCCTGCTCATGACGGTGCTCGTCCTCGACAAGCTGTAGCAGCCAGGTGCTGAACACTCTCGCCGCCCTGACGGCGGCCCCGCAGATGCAGCATACGCCGGACGAACAGGCGGGATTCGTTCTCATGTTCGTTCTGATGGCCGCGATGCCCTACTTCCTCCTCGTCGTGATCGGCGGCGGGATCTTCCGGGCGCGCCGCCGCCAGCGCGAGCGGGAAGTCGAGCGTGCCCTGGAAGAGCAGCGGGAGTGGGAGGCGACCCGGGCGGCCGACGCCGATTCCGCATGCTGACGCTGAGGCGCAGGATCCGGCACGGGCTCGTCGGCGGACTGCTGGGCGGCTTCGTCCTCGCCGTGCTCTTCTACTTCTACGACCTGGGGCAGGGCGCGCCGCTCCAGACGCCCGCCTTCCTGTGGGGAGCCATCGTCAGCAGGGCGGAAGTCGAGCCCACGGCCGGGATCATCGCCGGTTTCACCATCATTCACTTCGCCACCTGGGGGGGGCTCGGGATGCTGGCGGCGGCGCTCGTGCAGTGGGCGGGCCTGCCCCGCAACGTGTTCATCGGGGCGTTGTACGGGCTCTTCGTATGCTCGCTCGCGTTCTACGTCGGACTCATCCGGGCGCCCTCCGGACTCGTGATGTCCGCGCCCGGGTGGCCGGCCGTTTTCTTCGGCAACGCCCTCGCGGGGGTCGTGATGTTCACCCACATGCACTGGGTGAGTTCCGAGCCGGGCATCGTCGGGATGATGAACTTCCTCCAGACGCACCGCGTGACGCGACACGGGATCTACGCGGGCCTCCTCGGCGCCTTCGTCGTCGCGCTCTGGTTCCTCATCATCGACACGATCCTGCGGGAACCCCTCTATACGCCGGCCGCGCTCGCGACGGTCCTCTTTCGGGGCGCTCCCTCGCCGGTGGCGGTCGAGATCTCGGCAGTGCCGATTCTCGGATACACGGTCGCCCACTTCGCCTTCTTCGTGCTCTTCGGCGTCGTGGTTTCCGGCCTGGCGAAGCAGGTCTCCAGGTTCCCGCCGCTTGCGCTCGGCATCGTGGTGCTCTTCGTGGTGTTCGAGGTCTTTTTCGTCGCGATGGTCGCGATGCTCGGCGGATGGATCCTCGAGGAACTCGCCTGGTGGTCAATCCTGGTCGGGAACATCTTCGCGGCGCTCGTCATGGGCGGATACCTGTGGAAGGTCTACCCGGAGGTCGCGGAGAGCCTGACGGCGGAGAGTCTTTGGGCGGACTGAACCCGCCTCCGGTCCTCGTCGCCACGCGCAGCGCCCACAAACTCCGCGAAATCCGCGGGCTCCTCGCCGACCTCCCCGTCCGGCTGCTCGGGCCCGCGGATCTCGGCCTGGCCGAGACCGAAGAGGAAGATGCGCTGGAGCCCTTCGACACGTTCACGCTCAATGCCCTCTCCAAGGCGAAGTACTTCCACCGGCGGTCCGGACTTCCCGTGCTCGCGGACGATTCCGGCCTGTGCGTCGATGCCCTGGGCGGCGGTCCCGGAGTGCGGACACGCCGCTTCGCCCCGGCGGACCGG
Organism: uncultured Gemmatimonadota bacterium; assembly: GCA_964509895.1. GTDB lineage: Bacteria > Gemmatimonadota > Gemmatimonadetes > Palauibacterales > Palauibacteraceae > Palauibacter. The sequence continues at coordinate 179 of CAZDZJ010000043.1, read as the reverse complement.
GTCGCGCGCTGGGGGCGGGACGAAGCGAACAATCGCTGGCTGCTCGAGCAGCTGGATGGTGTGGCGGACGGGCTCCGCGGGGCGCAGTATCGCTGCGCCGTGGCCCTCACGGACGACCTGAGCCACGAGATCGCGGAGGGGGTCGTGCGGGGGCGCATCGCGCGCGGGCCGGGCGGCTC
>CAZDZJ010000042.1:0-38877 GCA_964509895.1 uncultured Gemmatimonadota bacterium | reverse complement strand
ATCTTGGCTTGCTCTCGGACAGCGGCACGCGCTGCTGGGGCAGCTTTGGGCCCGCGATGGCCGGTTCGACGGTCGAGAGGTCCAGCTCCACGTGGTCGCTGTACTCCGCCGGGGGCGTGTCCGCGTCGTGGAAGAGACCCTGGGCGCGCGCGTACGCCTCGACGAGCGCAACCTGATCGTCCGAACGGCCGGTGAAGCGGAGGTAGGCGAGCGTCTCGGCATCGATGGGGAAGATCGCGCAGGTGGAGCCGAACTCCGGCGACATGTTGCCGAGCGTCGCGCGGTCCGCGAGCGAGAGTCCGGCCAGACCCGGCCCATGGAACTCGACGAACTTGCCCACGACCCCCGTTCCGCGCAGGACCTCCGTCACCCGAAGCACGAGATCCGTTGCCGTCGCGCCGTCCGGGAGCCGGCCGTGGAGCCGGAAACCGACGACGCGCGGGACGAGCATCGATAGCGCCTGCCCCAGCATCGCCGCCTCGGCCTCGATGCCGCCCACCCCCCAGCCCAGGACGCCGAGACCGTTGATCATCGTGGTATGGCTGTCCGTGCCGACGACCGTGTCGGGATAGGCTTCGCGTTCGCTCCCCGTCGCGTGGTCGAACACGACCCGCGCGAGGTATTCGAGGTTCACCTGGTGGACGATCCCCGTGCCGGGCGGGACGACCTTGAAGTTGTCGAACGCCGTCTGGCCCCAGCGCAGGAAGGCGTAGCGTTCATGGTTCCGCTCGAACTCCCGCTCCGCGTTGATCAGGAAGGAGCGGGCCGACCCGAAGGAATCCACCTGCACGGAGTGGTCGATGACGAGTTCGCACGGCATGAGCGGGTTGATCCTGGCGGGATCGCCGCCCAGGTCGGCCATTGCGTCCCGCATGGCGGCCAGATCCACCACGGCGGGCACTCCGGTGAAATCCTGGAGGAGCACGCGCGCCGGCCGGAAGGAAAGCTCCCGTCCCGGCGTGGCCTGCGCGTCCCAGTTGGCGACCGCGGCGATGTCATCCGCCGTCACGGACTGTCCGTCTTCGTGCCGAACGAGGTTTTCGAGCACGACCTTGATCGAGAACGGGAGGCGCGAAAGGTCGCTCCGCGTGGCGGAGGCGACGGCCCGCAGGTCGCGGATCGCGACGGGACCGCCGGCAGCCTCCAGCGTGGCGCGCGCGCCGAAAGAGTCGGGATTGGGAAGGTTGGACATGGGAGACCTCATCGAGACCGGAGCGCGTTGGTATACGGGTCTGAACCTATCGAATCCGATGCCGCGGATCGACCGGCGTCGGGGCGTCAGGTTGAAGATGAATCTACTTCCGAATAAACTCTCATGCCGGTCGGTTGACGCCGACGGACCGGCCTTCGCGGCGCGGGTGGCCACCGACGTACGCAAGGAGAAGTGATGTTCGGAAGACGCAAGGGGATGCAGCCTTCCGCCGGGCCGCCGGCACGGGCGCCAAACCCGGATGGGGATCCGGACGGCGCGGTTTCACGATCCGCCGGCAGGCTCCTGACCCGCCGCTCGGTGGTTCGCGCCGGCGTCGCCGGACTCCTCGGCGCCCCCTTCGCGACCTCCCTGGGCGCGTCTCCCGGCAGCCCTGCCGGCCCCCTCGCGCCCGGCCTGCGATGGAGCGGGCGGAGGCCCCGCCAGCCGGACGACGAAATCGTCCTCGGCGTCTCGGCGGCCTTTTCGGGCCCGTCCAGGGGACTCGGCACGGAACTCTACCGCGGCGCGATGTCCTGCTTCGGGCAGGTGAACGAGCAGGGCGGCGTCAACGGCCGGCGTCTCACGCTCAAGCTCTACGACGACGGCTATCAGCCCGACCCCTGCGTGGAGAACACGCTCAGGCTGATGCTGGAGGACGAGGTCTTCCTCCTCTTCGGCTACGTGGGGACCCCCACCGTCACGCGTGTGCTGCCGCTGCTGAAGAAGTTCCAGGACCAGCAGATGTACATCTTCTTCCCCTTCACCGGCGCCCAGCCGCAGCGGGAGCCGCCGTACGGAGAGTTCGCCTTCAACCTGCGCGCCTCCTACGGACAGGAGACCGCCGGTCTGGTCGACAATTTCGTGCGCATCGGGCGCCGCCGGATCGCGGTCTTCTACCAGGCCGACGCCTACGGACGCAGCGGCTGGGCGGGCGTGAGGGCGGCGCTGGCCCGGCACGGGGAGACGATCGCCGGCGAGGCGACCTACCGGCGCGGAACGCAGTTCACGAGCATCATGCGGGATCAGGTCGAGATCCTCCAGGAGGCTTCCCCCGACGCGGTCATCTGCGTGGGCGCGTACGCCGCGTGCGCCGCCTTCGCCCGCGACGCGATGGACCTGGGCCTGCACGTGCCCATCGCGAACCTCTCCTTCGTCGGGAGCGAGAACCTGCTCTCGCTGCTCGTGGAGGCGAGCCGCGACGACCCGGCCTACTACACGCCGTGGCTCGTGAACTCGCAGGTCGTGCCCAGCTACGAGGACACCTCGATCCCGGCGGTCCCCGAGTACCGGGACCTGATGGACCGCTACGATCCCCAGGTGCCGGAGGAACTGGTGGTGGAGTCGTACGACCCGTTCCCCTACAGCTTCACGAGCCTCGAAGGATACCTGGACGCGAAGCTGCTCACGGAAATCCTGCGCCGGATCGAGGGCACGCCTGAGCGCAGCAAGCTGAACGACGCGGTCTTCTCGGTGCGGAACTACGATCTCGGGATCGGCGAGATGGTGTCGTTCGCGCCCGACCGCCGGCAGGGGCTCCAGAGCGTGTACTACACGGTCGTCGAGGATGGCCGCTTCGTCACGCTGACCGACTGGGAAGCCAAGTTCGGCCTGACCGCGACCGGTGACGAGGCCTCGTGAGCCCTCCGGAAACGCACGAGATCAGGATCAAGAGGCTCTTCCGGAAGACGCGCTTCGGCATCTTCGTTCTCTTCGGCGCGATCGTCTTCGCCACGTCCACCCTCTCCATCCGGACGGTCTCCAGCCAGCTGCAGGATGAGTACGAGAGCAACAGCGCGAACATCGCCAAGAACATCGCCGACTCGAGCGTCGACATCCTCCTCAACCGGAATCTGGCCACGCTGCAGTCGCTGATCGATCAGTTCGTGGAGATCCAGAGCATCCGCTACATCTACATCACGAGCGACACGGGTGAGATTCTGACCCACACGTTCGTACCCGGCGTCCCCGCCGTCATCCGCGAGAGCGATCCGCACGCGACCGAACCGATCGAGCGCAGCCTGCCGGGGATGGGCGACTTCGTCGAGGTCGGGAGTCCGATCCTGGCCGGCCAGGCCGGCACGGTGCATGTGGGGATGGACCTCGACCTGGTGCGCCTCAAGATCCAGCGAGCCACGGGACAGCAGATCGCGCTGATCTGCATCATCCTCATCGTCGGCGTCCTGGGCTCGATCTGGTTCGTGAGGCTCGCGGTCACGCCGCTGGAAGAGCTGCTCTCCTACGTCGTGGGGCTGGCACGCCGCGATGCGGACGCGCTGAACGATGCGAGGGTCCTGGCGCGCGACGACGAGATCGGGGAGATGGCGCGTCTCATGCTGCATGCCGTGAAGGGCGAAGCCTCGGGCGCCGCGTCGAATCCGGGTTCGGGAACGGACTGACGTGTCCGCCGAGGGGTGGAAGGCGCCCCGGGTCGCGATCGCCTTCTTCTGCACGGTCCTGCAGGTCTGCTTCGGGACCGTCTACGCCTGGAGCTTCTTCCAGACGATGCTGGTCCGGCAGGCGGGCTGGACGTTCACGCAGGGGTCGCTGGCCTTCTGCATCGCGATCTTCTCTCTCGGGACGGCGGCTGCCTGGGCGGGACAGCTGCTGCCCAAGGTGGGACCCCGGCGGCTGGCGCTCATCGGAAGCACGCTCTTCGCCGGCGGATACATCATCGCGAGCTTCGCGCTGCGGATCGACTCGATCCTCCTCTTCTACGCCGGGTACGGGCTCATCGGGGGGATCGGCATCGGACTCGGGTACGTTACGCCCGTCACCACGGCCGCGAAGTGGTTCCCGGACCGAAAGGGGCTCGTCACGGGCATCGTCGTCATGGGCTTCGGGATCGGGGCACTCCTTCTGAGCAAGGGGCTCGCGCCGCTGCTGGTGCTGCAAACGGAAGGGGATCTTCCACAGGTCTTCCTGTGGCTGGGCATCGTCTTCGCCTGCATTCTCATCCCCAGCAGCTTCGTCATCGACGACCCGCCCGCCGCCCAGGTCGCGCCGTGGAAGCAACCCGCGCAGGTGGGCCCGTATCTGAGGTCCAGCCAGTTCGCCATCATCTGGATCGTCTTCTTCTTCAACATCGCCGCGGGGATCTCGGTCATCAGCTTCCAGTCCGAACTCCTCCAGGAGGTGTGGGGGCTGGCGGACCCCTCCGTCGAACCTGCCGTGCTGGCCGAGTACGGCGCGACGCTCATTGCCGCGAGTTCCGTGTGCAACGGGCTGGGACGGATCCTGTGGGCGTGGCTCTCCGACCGGATCGGGCGCGTGGCCGTGTTCCGCATCCTGCTCGCGAGCCAGATGGTCGTGTTCGGCGTCCTCATGACCGAGTCGAACCCGTGGATCTTCTCCGCGCTCGTGTGCTACGTGCTGCTCTGCTTCGGCGGCGGGTTCGCGACCATGCCGTCGTTCATCCTCGAGGTGTATGGCCCGAAGAACATGTCGAAGGTGTACGGCGCGATCCTCACGGCCTGGGCCGCGGCGGGGATCACCGGCCCGCTGTACGTCGGATATCTCAAGGATTCCTACCCGGACCGGGCGGTGATGTACTGCTTCCTGATCGGGATCCTCATGCTCGGCGCGGGCTACCTGTTCTCGTACCTGCTCGACGATGACCGCGTCCGGCTGGGCCGCCCGTCGGTGAGGCAGACGCTGGAGCGCTACGGCATCCCCGTCACCGACCGGTCCTGACGCCTCAGTTCGGCGGGTTCGTCGAAGCGGCGGTGAACACTTCGATGGGCACCGCGACGTTCGGGATTCCGGCGAGCCGACCATCCGTGGTCAGGAGGGGGGCCTCCAGCAGCTCCGCCAGCGTCACGTAAGCGGCGTCGTACGCGGTGAGGTTGTGGCGCCGGGACCAGATCCTCGACAGGAGCGCCTCGTGACCGTGCCGCCGCACATCGAAATCGAGCAAGTTGCGGCAGGCTTCGCCGGCACGGGTCGGTGACACCGCCCCCGTCCTCTCGTACCGGCGAAGCACATGCAGCACCTCGAGGTCCAGCAGTTCGGCGCTATGCAGGGAGATGTCCGGATCCGAGATTCGTTGCATGATTCGGGCACCGAGGCGCGTACCCAGAACCAGCTCCACAACGACGGACGCATCCAGAACGACGATCACGCCGAGTCAGCGCCTCTGACGTACTTCCCGCAGGATCTCGCCCGGCGGGGGGTCGACTTCGATCCGCGGGAGCCGGGCGATGCGAGCGAACAACTCCGCGCGCGTTGGCCTATCCAGGGTTTGGCGGATCTCGCGGAGCACGTACTCGGACATCGATGTGCCGGCGAGCGCGGCGCGAGACTTCAGCCGCCGGTGTACGTCGTCCGGGATGTTTCGAATCTGGAGCATCTTTGACATGTGAGAAGCATGATTTCATGTTGACAACATGTCAAGCATCAAACGCTCCAGCTTCGCGGCCCTTGCAATGGCGCTTTCGCTCGGCGCTGGCTGCGATGCGGCCCCACCTCCCCTCCCGCCGCTGGACGTTGCGTGGACGCCGGCCGCGCCCGTGCAGGGTCACCTCTTCGTCATCGGCGTGGCCGCCCCTTCGGGTTCCGGGGTCATTGCCGCTGCGGGCGAGGTGGGTGGGGAGGCGCTGCACTTCCGGCGCCGCGGGCCCGTGTTCGAGAGTCTGGCGGCGGTCCCGATCAACATCGAAGACACGCTCGACGCCTGGGTGCGCGCGGACTTCGCCGACGGTCGTTCCCGGACCGATTCACTGCGCATCCCGGTGCGGGCCGGCGAATACGAGCACGAGCGCCTTACCGTGGCGCCGCGCTTCGGATCGCCCCTGAACGAGGAGGACCAGGCGCGGCTGCAGGGCGACCGCGAGAAGGCCGCCCGGGCCGCCCGCGAGGCGCACGCCGCTCCGCGCATGTGGAGCGCGGTGCGACTCCCGCGTGACGAGTGCCTTCGGCACCGGGCGCGAGTTCAACGGCCAGATCACGAGCCGTCACATGGGACTCGACCTGGCCGGCGCACGGGGCGCGATCGTGACGGCCGCGGCCGACGGCGTCGTGGCGATCGTCGACGGCTTCCTGCTCGCGGGGAACGTGGTTTACCTGAACCACGGCGGAGGCCTGCTCACCGGCTATTTCCATCTCAGCGAGCAGCTCGTGGCCGTGGGCGACACGGTCACCGCCGGGACCCCGGTGGGGAGGGTCGGGGCGACCGGGCGCGTCACCGGGCCCCACCTGCACTGGGTCGTGCGCTACGGGAACACCAGCGTGGATCCGCGCAGCCTGCTGGTCCTCCCCGGGATCAGAGACATCCGGGAATGATCGCCCGCCGCCCCGGCGGATAGTCCTCGAACCGTTCCCGATACCAGCGGTGGTGGCTGAGCGCCCGCGGCACGAGGTTCGCCGCCGTAAACAGGAAGAAGGCGAATCCGGCCAGCGACCACGTCGCCAGCGCCCAGCCGGCCCATTCCATCACCTCTCCCAGGTAGTTGGGGCAGGAGACGTAGCGGAAACCTCCGCCGTGCGGGATCGCATAGCCGGACTCGCCCGGCTTTCGGAGTTTCAGCAACGTGTTGTCGGAGTGGACGTTCAGACCGAAACCCGCCGCGAAGACGAACACGCCGGCCAGGAACCGCGGGTCTCCCAGCCACTGCAGATCGTACTGTCCGAGTTCCGAGATCCAGCGCGCGTTTATGTACGCGTTGACCATATTGAAGCCGAAGCCGGAGGCGGCCACGACCGCCGGCATGCTCTTTGCCCTCGTCCGCGTGCGGAAGGGATAGATGAATGTCCGGTTCAGATAGTGGCATTGCCATATTCCCAGAAAGACGAGCGGCACGGCGGCGCCGGCCGACTGTCCACTGAGATAGACCCAGGCAAAGAAGGCCGGGGCCGGCAGTTCCATGAGAATCCACCCGACGCGGTCCGGGAGACGTGGACCCCAGCCGCGCCCGGCGTAGTGGCGGCCGTAGGGAGCCTTCAGGCGGAGCAGGCCGATGAAGGTGATGGGAGCGAGCGCCAGCAGGATCCATACGAGCACCGTATGGAGCGTGACCCCGCCCATCGTGCTCACGGTCGTGTTAAGGGCCCAGCTAGAATGGGACGACGGAACCCAGGCCGAGATCTTCCGCCTTGCTCAGGGCCGCTTCCGCGATCGCGACGTCCTGTGCGGCATTCCCCACCGACTTGAAGAGGGTGAAATCGTGGTCGCCGCGCCCGCCCGGGGCCTGTCCGTTGACGATCTCACCGAGTTCGGCATCGATCACGTCGCGCCCGACGATCCCCGCCTCCACGGGGATGATGAGGTCGCCGGCTTCCTCCCAGATCGCTTCACGCTGATCCACGATCACGCGCGCGCGGGTGACGATCTCCTCGGGGATCTCGCGCGTGTGCGGCTGAAAGGCGCCGATTGCGTTGATGTGGGCTCCGGATTCCAGGTGCTCAGGGGAGAAGACGGGGGTCTCGCTCGTCGTTGCGGTCACCACCAGACCCGCGCCGTCCAGCGCCTCGGCCGGGGTCGCGGCCGCGCGGATCCGGGGCGGAGCGCCCCCCTCGGGCGGCACCAGCGACGACGCTCGCTCGGTGAGCTCCGCGGCCAGCGACTCCGCGCCCTCGGGCGGAACGGAGACGATCCGGATCTCGCGCAGAGGCCGGCACGCGGCCAGGAGTTCGATGTGCGCCCGGCCCTGGGCGCCGGCCCCGAAGGCGGCGAGCACGTCCGCCGCGGGGTCGCCGAGAAGTTCCGTCGCCAGCCCGCTCCCCGCCGCCGTCCGGATTTCGGTGAGCGAGGCGCCGTCGAGCAGCGCGCGGACCCTCCCGGTCTCGACGTTCATCACGATGACCGCGCCCTGGATCATCGGCTGGTCGGCGGCGACGTTGCCGGGGAAGACGGACACGATCTTCGCCCCCAGCCCGCCGGAGCCTCCGAGGAAGGCGGGCATGAGAAGCGTGATCCCACGCCGGCTCTCCACGTGACCCCGTACCGGAACCACCGCCTGTCCAGCGGACACTTCCCCGAAGGCGACCCGCATCGCGTCCACCGCCTCCCGCGCCGACACGGCCCGCTCGATATCGCTTCTCGAGAGTATGCGGATACTCACTTCTTCAGCCTCCATTGTGGTCGGCACCGGGGCGGCGCTCGTGGACGGCGGATCGCAGCATCGCGATCGCGGCGTAGAGGACGACGATCACGACGAGCCAGCGCATCGCGTTCAGGGGAAGCGAGCGGACGATGAAGGCCGCGATGAAAACGGCCGGGATCCCGCCGATCGCGAGGCCGAGGGCGGCGCGGAGTCCGTAGCGTCCCGCCTTGAGGAAGCGCAGGCCCGCCACCGGCATGAGGAAGGCGGACGCTCCCATCATGATGGGGAAGGCGACGGCCGGATTCAGTCCCATGAGGCTGACGACGATCATGGTCGGAGCGTAGATCCCGATCCCGATCGTCATCAGTGCCCCGAGGACGAAGAGGCAGCCGCCGGCAAAGGCGAGCGACCCGCCCGACAGCCCGGACGCCTCCCCGCCCACGGCGGTGATCTCGAAGATCGCCATCAGGAACGTGGCCGTGGCGATGAGCAGGGCGACCCCCATCCCGACCTGGATCCGGTAGCGAGGCAGCCGGGCTACGATCCCCGCGCCGAGCCAGGCCCCCAGCACGGCGGCCCCGATGAGGACGAAGAGCGTCGTGGGCTCAACGCTGATGATCGCGATGAAGATGAAGGCCTGGATCACGACCGGGGGCGTGTGCCCGATCATCATCGTGCCCGGGATCTCCTCGTCGGGCACGACCTTCTTCAGCTTGAAGAGCGAAGTCGTCGGAGCGAAGGAGCCGATGCCGAGCGTATCGAAGAAGTTCGTGCCGAAGCCGACCGCGAATTCGAACAAACCGGGCCAGCCCCGCCAGCCGTCGTTCCCGCGTCCGGCTCTTGTGGCCGCCGCGGCGGTGCGCACCCACGCCGCGAGAAGCGCGACCGTGAGCAGCGCGAGGACGGAGAACAGATAGAGGCGTGGATCGTTCAGATCAGGCTCCTGGTCGACGCGCCGTGCGACCGTCGCGGATCAGCGCGGCGGCGGGTCCTCGGAGAGCGCGCGGTAGTACGCCTCCACGAGTTCGCGGTATTCCTCGGGGACATCGTCCGACCCCGACAGGAAGAAGCGTTCGATCTGCGAACCCAGTTCGCGGCGCAGCGCGAACTCGAAGTCCTTCAGGCCGCGCAGCACGTCGGCCTGGAGCGCCGCGAGTTCCTCGGGATCGTCGAAGTCCCCCATCGTCCGCAGCCGGTCGAGGCCGGCGATCGCGCGGTCGAGGTCGCCGACATCGACCCCCTCCTGGCGGAGTTCATCGCGAAGGCGGCGCGCATCCTGCCCACGCTCGCGGAACTCGCGCTGGAACTGCCGGACATCTTCCGGAGAGAGCCAGGCCCCGCCACCCCGGCCTCCACCGCCGCCGGGCGCGAAGCCCTGGCCGCCCTGCCGGCCCTCGCCGCCCTGCTGTCCCTGGCCGCCCTGCTGTCCCTGGCCGCCCTGCTGTCCCTGGCCGCCCCGCTGCCCCTCACCCTGCTGCTGTCCCTGGCCGCCCTGCTGCTGGCCCTGCCCCTGTTGCTGGCCTTCCTGGCCTCCTTGGCCTTCCTGGCCTTCCTGGCCTTCCTGCCCTGCCCGACCTTCCTGCCCGGGTTGCAGGCGCTCCTGGAGCGACTCGAGGCCGCGGACCAGATCACGCGTCTCATCGAGTTGCCGGCCGAGGCGGCGCGGGTCCGATTCGCTCAGCGCCTCGCGCGCGGCCTGGACCCGGGCCCGCACGTTCTCCGCGTCCCGGGTGATCTGCTCCTCGAAGTTCCGCACGTAGTCCTCCGACTGCGTGCCCAGGACGCCCCGGGAGAAGAGGAGCTTGTCCCGCAGCCGGCTCTCGCGGATCTCCGCCGCCGCCTCCCCGAGCCGGCGGGCCGCGTCCGGCTGCTCCTGGCGGGCCTCGCGCGCCAGGCGGTCCAGATCCGTTTCCAGGTTGTCGACCTCGCGGGCCAGTTCCGCCTTGCGCTCGCGCAGGCCGGTCACGCGCTCGCGATCCCCACCCGTCGGATCCTCGTTCACGTCGCTCTGAAGTTCCCGTTGGCGTTCCGCGATGCGCTCGGCCCGGCGCGCCGCATCCTCTACCTCCCGCTCCACGGCCGCGACCTGGCGGTTCTCGAGCAGACGGCGCGCCTCCCGCAGCCGGTCGAGGGCGTTCGAGGCCTCCGCCTGCCCCTGCCCGCGCCGGCCCTGCGCCTGCGCCCGCCGCATCTCGTCAGCCGCCTGCTGCAGCCGTCGGGCGGACTCGGCGACGTCGGCTCGACCGTCCTCGCGCGAGAGCCGCTGTAGCTGTCGCGCCAACTCCTCGGTCTGCTCGATCATCTGCTGCTGCTGGCCCTGCCCTCCCCCGGCGGCGCCCCGCGGCTGGGCGGCCGCGCGCTCGTTCATCTGCTGCTGGCGCCTCGCCAGTTCCTCCAGCTTCTGGAGCGCTTCGTCGACCTCCTGATCCTGCTGTTGCTGTTGTCCCCGCTGGACGGTCTCGTACTGGTTCCGCAGGCGGTCGAGTTCGAGTTCGAACAGATCGGCGAGTTCCTCGGCCCCCGCCCCGACACTCCCGGGTGTCCCGCCGCCACCGCCGCCGCCCTGCTGCACCTGGACATCGCGGAAGGCGGCCTCGGCCCGTTGCAGGTGCTGCAGCGAACGCTGTTCGGGCGAGAGCGCCTCCCGTAGCCGGCGCTCTCCCAGCATCGTCTCCGCTTCCCGCATCGCGGGTGGCGCCAGCGGGAGTTCACGGAAGACCGTCTCGAGCGACGGATCGGCCGCGACGCCCCGTTGCTGCATCTGCATGATCAGCTCTTCGACCTGCTCTCGCAGCCGCCCCTGGAGCAGCGTGAGCGTTGCGAGGCTCTCCGACATTTCCCCTTCCTCGAACTCATCGGAATCGCGCATGAGCCGGAAGGTCGCGGCGACGATCTGCCGCTGCTGCTCCGACAGCTCGCCTTCCATGCCGGAGCCGCCTCCTCCGCCTCCGCCGCCGCCCCCCTGCTCGGCCTGCCGGAAGTTCCGGTCGAAGGGACGGATGTTGACGAAGTAGATGTCCGAACTCTCGACCCCGCCGCCGCCGCCTCCGGAGCGCAGGTCCGTGGCGCGCGCGTAGTAGGAGAGGATGTCGCCCGGCACGAGGCCGAACTCCTCGAGGAAGAAGGTATGTCCACCCGAGAGCCGCGTGGTTCCGCCACTCGCCGTGCCGTGAAGCACGCGGGACTGCTCTTCTCCGCCGTTCACGGAATAGTGGAGCTCGACGCGCCCGAGCCCGAAGTCATCCTCCGCCTCGACCTCGACGTACAACTCATCGATCGGGGAGAGGCGGGTGTCCCGCCCCGGCTCGGAGATCCGGATCCCCGGCGGCTGATCGTCGAGCGGTTCGACGAGGTAGTCGGGAGAGCCGACGACGAAGCGGCCGCCGGGGCCCATGAACTCGATGCGGTAGAAGGTCTCGCCCATGACCGTGAAGGACGTCTCGAAAACGCCTTCCACGAGTTCGAGCGCTTCTCCCTCCTCCTCGCCATCGAAGGCGACCCGCGCCGCCTCCGTGGCCATCGTGGGGGTCACCCGCAGCCGAACCTCCGTCCCGCGCAGGACGGCGATGTCGCCCCCGTCCTCGACGGTCCGCGGGGTCAGTCCCGTGTAGGCGGGGAAACGGTACTCGAGGTCGATCCGGTCCACGTAGGGAAGGTCCGCCACATCGATGGTGAAGACCGCGGAGCGGACGCCCTCGGAGGTCACCGTGTAGTCGGCGGGCTCATCGAGGTCGAACAGGAGGATCTCGAACGAGGCGCCATCCTCGCCCGGCGTCATGAAGTAGCGCTCCCAGACCTCCGACTCGCCGCGGCGCACCGCGATCTCCACTTCGTCCGTCTCGAACCCCTGCGGGAACGCGCGCACGAGCTGGTCGGAGCCGCGCGCGATGAGCGCGTCGCCCGGCTCCACGGTGATCGCGTAGGGGTTGGCGGCGTCCGCCGTCTTCCACGGAGCCAGGAGCAGAGAGCCCGCGGTCCCCTGGAACGCGGGGCCGAACAGCGCGATGAGCATCACGGCCGTGCCCACGCCCGCGAACCAGGCGGTGGAGCGGCGCAGCCGGTCGCGCTCCACGCGGCGCCCGCGTTCGATCCGGCGGGCGCGCCGGGCCGCGACCTCGAGCAGACGGGCGTCGAGGCCCGAACGCGCCCCCGGCGTTCCGGCCCGTTCGATGGCGGCGAGGAACGCCGCTTTCAGGGATGGCTCGTGCTCCTCCAGGTAGAGCGCGACCTGCGTGTCCGACACCCGGCGGAGGAGCGGCCGTACGACGAACCAGGCAAGGAGCCCGGCGGCGGCGGTCCAGAGGAGGATGCGAGAGGCGAGGACGGCGCCGTCAGCGAAGCGAAGCCGGTCGATCCCGAAGGTCGCGACGAAGAAGACCGCGAAACCGATCCCAAGCGTCACGGCGATGCCCTGGATGAGCTGACGCGCCCGCCACCGGCGTCTCACGGCGCGGACGGTCTCGAGCAACTGGTGCTCCGTGTTCCGCGTCTTCGCCCATCGCTGCATCGTCATCCTCATCCTCCTCCGGAGGCCACAAGCCGCCGGCCGAGACGGTTCAGGCGCCGGCCAGCCCCGATACGGGGCGGCGGCGCGTCCAGCGGTTCGCCAGGATGCTCTCCACTCCCAGCACGATCCCCGCAAGGAGCAGGAGCACCCACCAGAGCTCGGCACGCCTGGAGACCGTTTCGCCGTCGACGGTCACCGCGTTCTCTCCGGCGGCCGCCGCCGCTCCCGTTGCCTCGACTCCCGACACGGCCGCCACGACCCGCTCCGTCGCTACCGGCGACAGATCAGATTCGGTGATCGACGGGTTGACCGCCACCGTGGTGGCGCGGCTGGCGTCGTCCCGCACCTCCACCCGGTAGAAACCGGCGCGCGGAAACTCGATCCACGTCGGCCCTTCCCCGACTTCGATCGGCTGCCGGTCGCCGTCGGGATCCACCAGGACCCATTCGGTCTCGTCGGCGGCGGACCCGGCCGGACCCTGCCCGCCCGCGCCCGTGAGCGCGGCGAGTTCGAGCACGCCCCCGGTCGCGATCCAGCGCTCCGGTTCCCGGTACCCCGTGGCGTGCAGCGCAAGCCGCTGCACGAAGGGCAGGAAGACGGGCTGAAGCGCGAGGTCGTTCCAGTAACGGTCGAGCGTCGATGTCCAGATCAGCACGCGGCCTTCACCCAGCGGACGCTCGAGCAGGGCCGGTTCGCCGCTGTCGAAGCGTGCCAAGACGGCCGTGCCCCCGGTGGGTTCGAGGCTCCAGAAGCGCTCGAAGCGGGCGCCCGAGAAATCCCCGCTGCGGGGGCCGGCGAACAGTTCGAACACCGGGTGATCATAGTCGAGCCACGAGAGCCGGCGGCCGTCCACGGCGTCCACGAGCGATCCCGGGCCGGCGCCGAGCAGTTCCAGTCCGGCGTCCGACCAGCGATTCATGCTCGCGTCCCGCCCGAGGACGATGAGCAGGCCGCCGCCGCCGCTCACCCAGTCGCGCAGCCGTCCGGCCCGGCCCGCGTCGGCGAGATCCGCATCGTTGAGGATCGCGAAATCCGCCGCCGCGAGCGTTCCGGCGTCGAGACCCGTCGCCGGCGACCGCGAAGTCTCGATGCGGGGCGCGTCACCGATCCCGAGGGCGCGTTCGAGGAAGAGACTCCCATCCGAACCTCTTCGGTTGCTCTCCAGGATGACGGTGCGCAGCCCCGCCTCGGGCGCGGCCACGAAGCGAAACGCGTCATCGATGGCCAGCCCGTCTGCCGGAACCGTCAGGCGGCCGCGGCTTCGCCCCACGGGGAGCGCGAGGTCCTCGAACACCGCCGTCCCCGTGCCGCGCGGCGGCATGTCCACCGGGATCGTCGCCACCGTGCGCCCGGCGATCTCGAGCGACACCGGGAGCCCCTCGACCGCCGCGTCACCCATGTTCGCGAGCCGGGCCAGGAGCCGGACGCGCCCGCCGCCCGCCGCCCGCAGCGCCGCCTCGGTCAGCGCCACGTTCGCCGCCTCTTCCCGTGCGACGCTCGCGACCCGCAGCGAGACCCCATCGGGCAGGCGCACCCTGCCGCCATCTTCCCAACCCGTGCGCTGGAAGTCCGAGATGAGCGCCACCTCGCGCGTCCGGTCCTCGGACTCCGACAGGACCCGCCCCGCGAGCTGGATCCCCGCCTCGATTCGCGTCCCGAGGTCCGTCGGCGACAGCTCCGCCAGGACGTCCCGGGCAGCCGGGAGATCGAGCGTGAGCGGAACCCGTTCCCGCGCCTGCTCGTCGAACGTCGCCACGGCGACGCGGTCTCCTTCCCCGAGGCCGTCGAGGATGGCGCGCGCGGAGTCGAGCGCCGCCTCCCAGCGCCCCGCATAGCCCAGACTCGCCGAGACGTCGAGGAGGATGACGACATCGCGGGCCGAACCTCGCTCCACGGCCGCCGCCGAATCGAAAAAGGGCCGCGAGAAGGCGAGCGCGACGAGGATGACCGCGATGCACCGCAGCGCGAAGAGGAGCGGATGCCGGATCCTGCGCCGGTTCATCGTCTTGAAGGGCAGTTTGCGGAGGAACATGAGCGACGGGAATACGGTCACCCGGCTGCGCTGGCGATGCGTGAGGTGGATGATGATGGGCACCGAGAGAAGCCCGAGCCCGGCCAGGAACCACGGGGTCAGGAAACTCATCGGTCCTTGCCCTTGAGGCGCCGTGAGCGGTACGAGAGATAGCGGAAGAGCACGGCGTCGAGCGGCACGGAAGTGACGACGAGTTCGTGGTCGATCGCGCGCTCGATCATCAGCTTCGAGATCTCGCCCACGTGACCCTCCATCAGGGAGACGTACTCCTCCCTCATGACGTCGGGCGTCACGGGCAGCCTTTCCCCCGTCTCCAGATCCTCGAACGACCTCGCGGCCTCGAACGGGAAGTCGACCTCGGCGGGGTCCAGGATCTGGAACACGACCACATCCTGTCCCTTGCTGCGCAGCGCGCCCACCGAGTCGAGGACCGTCCCGGGTTCCGTGTAGAGGTCGGAGACCAGGACGACGATTCCCTTCCGGGTCAGGCTTTCGGCTACCTGCGTGAGCGGTCGCGTCAGCTCACCCGGCGTTTCGGCCCGGGTGCGGTCGAGCGCAGCCAGGATCAGGCGCCGGTGGCGGACCGAGGGGGGGATGTACTCGCGCAGCGCCTCGTCGAAGATCGCGGCGCCGACGCGGTCGCGTTGGCTCGCGGAGAGGTAGGCCAGGCAGGCCGTCAGGTAGCGGGCGTAGTCGAGCTTCGTGATCCCGCGCGATCCGTAGTCCATCGAGCGGGAGGCATCCACCGCGAAGAAGACGTTCGCGTTCGTCTCGGCCTCGTATTCCTTGATGTAGTGGCGGTCGGTGCGTCCATACACTTTCCAGTCGATCTTGCGGATATCGTCGCCGGGCAGGTACTGGCGGTGCGCGGCGAAGTCGAGCGACAGTCCGAGGAAGGGAGACCCGTGGTGGCCGGCGATGAACCCTTCGACGACCGAACGCGCCACGAGTTCGAGATTCCCGATCCGCGTGAGCACCGCCGGATCGAGGAACTGCGTCCCTGGCACCGTCCTCGAGACGATCCGCGCCCTCATGGCCTGGCGGCCCCTTCCGTCACTGCGGGGGCGTCCCTCACATGCCGGACTTCGGAGGCTTCACGTCGTCGAGGAGGCGCTCGACGAGGTCGTCCGTCGAGACCCGTTCGGACTCCGCGTGGAAGTTCGTCAGCACGCGATGGCGGAACACGGGGGCGCAAAGGGCTCGCACGTCGTCGAACGACACGTTGATCTCGCCTCGGAGCAGGGCGCGCGCCTTGCCGCCGAGCACGAGGTACTGCGCGGCGCGTACGCTCCCCCCGTAGGCCACGTACTGCTTCACGTAGTCCGGGGCATCTTCGCGTCCCGGGCGTGTGCGCCGGGCCAACTGCACGGCGTAACGCGCCACGGGCTCCGAAATCGGCACCTTCCGCACGAGGTGCTGGAAGCTCGCGATCGCCTCCGCCGACAGCGCGGCCTGCGGGGGCTCGCCCTCGATCGTCGTCGTCCGGAGGATGACCTCGAGTTCCTCGTCCTCGGGCAGGTAGCCGATGTTGATCTGGAACATGAAGCGGTCGAGCTGCGCCTCGGGGAGCGGATACGTGCCTTCCAGCTCGATCGGGTTCTGCGTGGCGAGAACGAAGAAGGGCTCGGGGAGGCCGTAGGTCCGGCCCTGGATCGTCACCTGCTTCTCCTCCATCGCCTCGAGGAGGGCGGCCTGCGTCTTGGGCGGCGTGCGGTTGATCTCGTCGGCGAGCACGACGTGCGCGAAGAGCGGCCCCTTCATGAACACGAGCTTGCGCTGTCCCGTCTCCGGGTCCTCCTGGATGATGTCCGTACCGGTGATGTCCGACGGCATGAGGTCCGGCGTGAACTGGATCCGGTTGAAGCTCAGGTGCAGCACGTCGGAGAGCGTCTGGATGAGCAGCGTCTTCGCGAGTCCGGGGACGCCGACGATGAGGCTGTTGCCGCCGGCGAAGAGCGAGATCAGAACCTGTTCGACGACATCGTCCTGGCCGATGATGACCTTCTTGAGTTCCGCGCGGACGGCTTCGGCGCTCTCGCGCAGGCGTTCGGCGAGTTCGGCGTCGTCCGGGGCCGCTTCCGGCGCGGCCTCCGGGGCCTGGTCCGGTGTGCGGTCCGGCGCGTCGATCCAGCGGGGGTCGGCTTCCATGCCGGCTCCTTCCGGGTTCGGTGACGGGTTCAGTGTGTCAGGGCGTATACCACATAGTTGACGCCCAGCTTGTACGCTTCGTTGGAGAGGGCGATGGGGACGAACCCCCGGTCGGACCACTCCATGTAATCGCCAATGTCGTTGTCGTGATTCACGATGACCATGAGGCGGCCCTCGGGATCGTTATCCTCGAAGACGCCCCAGTAGCTCGCGACGCCGCCCCAGTAGGGGTGCGGCATCTCGATGTTCTCCTGCTCCAGGTGGAAGAACGAGTCGAAGATCGGGTGGCTGTCGTCGAGTTGCACGAGTTCGAGCCCCGGTAGCAGGACATCGAGCACCTGCGCCGTCCAGTCGAGATCCCGCTGGCCACCCATGTCGTCGATGATGAGGAACCCGCCCTTGCGCAGATAGTTGCTCAGGTTCTCCGCCTCGGCCTCGTTCAGGCCCCAGTCGCCGGGCTCGGAGAGGTACGCGACCGGAAACTTGAACAGGTCGGGGTCGTCCATGGCGAGGACGTTGCCGCCCCCCCTGCGCGGGCCGATGGTCGTGAGCGCATCCATGATCTCGCCGAAGTTGCGCTCGGCAACGGGCCAGTCGTGCGACCAGCCCGGGTTCCAGCCCCAGCCTCCCGTCCGGTAGTAGAGGCGGACGAAGGTGAACTCGCCCGTGTACGGCGTGTTGTACTCCTGGTAGGCCGCGAGATCGTCCCCGAACCCGCGGCTTCGGCCACGCCGGCGCTGGCCTTCGAGGTCGGCCACGGCGACGAGCGTGAGGACCGCCGCCATCCCGCCGATCGCGAGGCTTCGGGGCGCGAGGCGTCGGGCCGGCCCGCTCATGGCCGGCCTCCCGGGTCGCCGCGGATTTCGAGCAGGAGTTCGAGCGCAGCGTCGAAGTTGGGCGCGATTTCGAGGGCGTCGAGCACCGCGCCGCGGGCCCCCGCGGCGTCCCCGCCGCGGTGGAGCGCGAGGGCAAGCCGGTAGTGGGCGTCCGCAATGTCCGGTGGCTCCAGCGCCAGCAGCGCCCGTCGCTCGCGCGCCGCCTTCGGCCACGCCTCCGCCGCTTCGTAGCCCGAGGCGAGCCGTCCGTGGAGACCGAGGTCGAAGGGATCGATCCAGATCGCCCGCTCGAGCGCCTCGCGGGCGGCGGCGGCGCGACCCAGCTGTTCTTCCAGGTCGGCAAGCGCAAGGTGCGCTTCCAGGTGGTTCTCGTTCAGGGCCGTGTAGGTGCGGTAGGCCTCCGCGGCGCGCGCCAGATCGCCTGCCTCACGGTGGAGCCGGCCGAGAATCAGGACCGGCGCGTCGGGTCCCGCGTACTGGGGAAAGATCTCGTGCGCCCGTTCCAGCGCCCGCATCGCCGCCTCGGTGCGCCCCGCGCGCTGCGCCTCCGCCGCCGCCATGAGAAGTCCGGCGAAGGTGTCCGGGCCCGGCCGCGCCCCCGCTTCGGGATCGCCGAGCGCCTCGAGCGTCGGCCCGAACCGCGTCTCGATGTAGTCCCGCAACTCGCGGTCCAGCGCCGGGAGCGTCGTCCCCAGCGCCCGCTCCACGACTTCCGGCGTCTCCAGCCCGTCGCGATACCCGGCGAGCATGGCGAGGACCGCGTCGAAGCCGCGCGTCGTCTCGATCATCTCGCACAGGAGCGAGGCCATGTAGTACGCGTGCTGCACCTGCCCCGGGTAGGCGGGGCGCACGAAGCCGTAGTTGAAGCGTTCGAGCGAGGGCAGCCGCTCGTCCCGGAAGGCGGCGAGAAAACCGGGATCGACGTCGGATCCCCACCCCTCGCGCGCGTGGCGCTCGTCGAGGACGGCGAGCCCCTCGGAGAGCCAGCGGGGGACGCGGTGTTCGGTGTAGCCGAGCGTGAACGCGTGCGAGATCTCGTGCCACAGCGTCGAGCCCCAGTTGAAGGCGCCACCGGGCCGGGCGCCGGGGGAATCCATCGCGAGGACCGAACCGAAACTCACGCCCAGGGCGCCGATGCCGGCGAGTCCGACCGTCCGCACGGAGAAGTCGGCGTGCCGGTCGTAGACCTCGACGGAGATCGGGGTCGGCGGCTCGAACCCGTAGCGCTCGCGCATGGCGTCGAAGGCTTCCTCGGCGAGCGCGGTCGCGTAGATCGAGAGGGCGCCCGCTTCCTCCGGGTGGATCGCGAAGGTGAAGCGCGGACTCTCGACGGTCTCGAAACCGGCCAGTTCCTCGAGGAGGTCGAGGGTGTTGAACACCCAGACGTTGAAGGGGTCGCCCTCGAACGAGGCCTCCAGAGTGGCGCGCCCCGCCTCCAGATCGCCGGTGCGGAGCTGGTTGAGGCCGAGTTCCGCCCGGCCTGACCAGGAAAGGGGATCGAGGGCCACGGCCTGGCGCGCGAAATCGACGGCATCCGCATACCGGTGCGTCCGGTAGGCGACCTGGGCGAGAGCGACGTAGAGGTCGGCGTGCCGGGGATTCAGCCCGAGCACGCGGTCGCGCGCCTCCGCGAAGGCGGCGGCGTCCCCGCGCAGGTGAGCGGCCGCCGCCATCTCGGTCCACGCGGCGAGAGAAACGGGGTTCGTCTCGAGCCCGCGCCGGGCCTCCGCCTCCGCTTCATCCACCTCCTCGAGTTCGAGATGGAGCCGGGCGAGCAGGGCCCGAGCCTCCGTGAGGCGGGGGTTCGTCTCGAGCGCCTGCTGCACGAGCTCGAGCGCCTCCGATGACCCTTCGAATTTCGCCCGCCGCGCCTTCGCGAGCAGTGCGCGCGGGTGAACGGGGTTTCGGGCCAGCGCCTCGTCGATCAGCGGCCCGGCCTGGAAGCTGTCGTACTTCTCGAGGAAGAGGAGGCCGAGGT
The DNA here is from genome assembly GCA_964509895.1 of uncultured Gemmatimonadota bacterium. Classification (GTDB taxonomy): domain Bacteria; phylum Gemmatimonadota; class Gemmatimonadetes; order Palauibacterales; family Palauibacteraceae; genus Palauibacter. The sequence continues at coordinate 19,147 of CAZDZJ010000042.1, read as the reverse complement.
CCGTGCGCGGCTCGGGGTCGCCGGGGTCGGCCGCGATCGCCTCCTCGAAGGCGCGCACGGCGTCGTGGAAGAGGTCCGGGTCGCGGGCGCCCAGGTAGGTGACGGCGGTACCCACGGCGCGCAGTTCCTCCGCATCGAGGCCTCGGACACGGTTGTAGAAGTCGATGAACCCGTCGAACAGCGCGAGGGCTTCCTCGCGTTCGCCCCGGTCGAAGAGGAGCGTGCCCAGATCGAGCCTTGCGAGTTGGGCGTCGCCGGCCCCGACTTCGATGGCCCGGCGGAAGTTCGCTTCGGCTTCGTCGAGGCGTCCCAGCGTGTACAGCAGACGGCCGCGGGCGCGGGCGAGTTCGGCGTCGGGGTCGGTGCCTGACGGGGCGCGGGCGGAGGCGCGGTCGAGGGCATCCAGCGCGGATTCGTACTCGCCGGTCGCCGCGAGCGCCCGCGCCCAGCCGCGCGCCGAAACCGGGAAGTCCCGCCCGGAGCGGGCCAGCGCCCGGTACGCCGCGACGGCCTGCCCGTAGTCGCCTGTCTGGTACGCTTCGAGGGCGACATCCAAAGGTCCGGCACGATCGTCGGCGCTCTCGCGTTCCTGCGCTCCGCCCGGCAACGGCGCCGTAAACACCAGCCCCGGTCCAGCGAGCGCGAGTGCCATGACGCGTCGAGCGAACGGCGGCAGCCTCACGACCCGCTCCCCCCATCCCGGATGGTGCGGTTGATGCGGGCGAGTTCGAGGAGGAGGGTCTCGAGCTGCGCGTCGTACGCCTCCTCCTCCATCTCGTCGCGCCGCGCCCTGAGGGCGGCGATCCCTTCCTCCACCTCGCGTTTCCGTTCGAGGAGCGCGGCCAGTGCCGGGTCGTCGGCCGCGGCGCGCGCCAGGGCCGCCGGCGCCGCGGCGAGGAAGAACCGGCTCGCGAGCGTCCCATCCGGTCCCTCCGGACTCGGCTCCAGCGACCCCTCGCCGTCGCCGTCGTCGTCGAGCAGGGCGTGCTCGGTCAGCATCTCGTTGTCGCGCTCGTACCGCCGGCGAACCTCGCCGGTCGCGTAGCGAAAGGCCTCGAGCAGCGACACCCGCTCGTCCTTGTCCACGTCCGCTTCGTCGAGCGCGAAGGCGTCGATGAAAAAGCCGCCGAAGTGGGTCCGCTCGCGCTCGCGGGGGGAACGGGTGGCTGTCACCACGATGCGCCGCTCGCCGGCGATCGCGGGCACGAAACCGCCGCTGGCGCTCGCCGCGTTCACGACGGCCACGGTCTGGGTCGGGAACGCGTGGAGCCACATGGAGAGCGCCTCGCCCGAGAGGTCCGGGCCGGGCAGGCTGAAGCGCGACTCCTCGCCCCGGCCACTCCCGTGCCCGAGGAGGAGGATGAGCGCCACGTCCGAGGGCCCCGCCCGGCTCGCCATGGCCAGGACCTCCCGCTCCACGGCCTCCAGCGTGGCCCGGCCGGACGCACGGGGGGACACCGCTTCATCCTCGGCGAGCCAGGTGACGGTCTCCGTGCCGCCGAGCCGGCTGTCGAGCGCGTCGAGGAGCGTCTCCGCCTCCGTCCGGAACTGCTCGGAGTACTCGGGCGCGCCCCCGAGGCCGCTGACGACGAGCACGTGCGTCCGGGGCGGTGAGGGCGACGCCTGGACCGCGGCCGAGAGGCCGGACGCGGCGCCCCCGCCGACAGGGGCCGCGTGGAAGAGGACCGCGGTGAGCGCGACGGCTTGCGCGCGGCGGGTCATGCGAGGTCCTTCCGCCGACGGTATGCCCACTCTCCGCCCACCAGACCCGCCAGGAGGAGGAAGAGGATGGGCATGTCCCACAGCGAACGCTCCTCGTACACGGTGTCGCCGCTCTCCGTGTACCGGATCTCGTCCGCCAGCACCTGCGCGTCGTCCGCCGTGTAGAAGCGGCCCCCGGTCTCGTCGGCGATCCGCCTCAGCAGCTCCGTGCGGCGTCCGGCCCCGAACTCCTCGATCCGCGGCGTTCCCGCCCGGAAGAAACCCGCTTCCTCGACGATGTCACGTCCCGTCTCGGCTCCCGCCCCCGGCCCCCCGACCCTGGCGCCCGCGGCGCGCACCTGGACGCTGTGCAGCCCGGGCTCCGTCGGCACGAAGCGTCCCTCGTACTCGCCGTCGCGCTCGACCGTCCAGTCGAGCCGGACCTCCGATTCGGCCCCGCCGGGCCCCGTCACCGTGGCGACGACATCCGCCCCGTTCACCCGCAGGTAGCGTTCATCCTCCACCTCGGCCCGAATCCGGAGCGGCTCCGTCATCGGCACGACATCCTCGCCCGCGTCGAGGCGGACCCGCCCCGGCGTGTCGTGCACGAGCCAGCGCAGCAACTGCCGCCACAGCGTCTCGTGCGTCTCGTCCTCGAGCGGAATCTCCGCGTGCATCTGCCACAGCCACGAATCCTGCGCGGCGAAGACGATCGACGTGCCGCGACCGTACCTCTGGTGGGCCAGCAGGACGCGCGCCGCTCCCTCGGCCGGCACGCCCTGCAGGAGCGGGACGGCGCCCGGCTTGACGTCGGCCACCCGGTTCACCGACGTCAGCGGGGGAAGCTCGGTCCAACGCTCGGCGGATGCCTCGGCCGTCTCCGCGATCCTCATCGCCGCGTGCCGGTGTCCGGCCGGCGTGAGTTCGGCCGATACCTCGAGGACGTCCGGCTCGCCCGTCCCGGCGAGCACCGCCGGCAGGGCATCCGCCAGCGGGGTTCCCGTATAACCGCCCTCTCCCAGCGACCGCCGGCCGCCCAGCACGAGGAGGCCGCCCCCGCGCTGTCCCACGAAGTCCGCCATCATCTGCAACTGGTCGTGCGTGAAGAAGCTCGCCTCCACGCTCCCCAGAATGAGCCCGTCGTACTCGTACAACTCCTCGCGCGTGTCCGGGAACCCGCCGGCGAGCTCCCCCGGACCGTCCACGTCGAGCCGCAGGTACTTCTCGTCCGCCGTCCGCAGCAGCGTCACGACCCGGATGTTCTCATCGTCGGCCAGCGCACGGCGCACGAACTTGTTCTCGGGCCGGGGCGAGCCCTCGAAGTAGAGGATCTTGCGGCGCGTGTCGCCGACCTCAACCAGGACCTGCCGCTCGTTGTTCCCCGTCAGCGCCTCGCCCTCCTGCGGATCCACGAAGAAACGGATCGCGCGGGGCCCCGACTCCTCCAGGGTGAACTGGAGTTGCACCGCCTCCTCCCCGTCCGGCCCCAGCGTGAGGTCGTGCGTGCCCACGATGCGGCCCTCGTCCTCCACATCGAGGCGCACCGTGCGCCCGGCCAGGCCCGCGTGCGAGACGATGACGTCGGCCACGATCGTCGTCCCCTCGAGCACCGCGCGGGGGACCTCCACGCGTCGCACCTCGACATCGGGCACGATGCGCTCGGATCCCACGCCGACCGTATAGATGGGGATCCCCGCCGCGCGCGCCGAGAGCAGCGCCTCGGAGAGAGGTGGCGTCGCCTCGTCATCGTTGTCCGCCCCATCGGAAACGACGACGATGCCGGAGAGCGGGAGTCCGGCCATCTCCTGCTGCACGCGCGTGAGCGCCGCGGCGAGGTTCGTGCGGGGGCCGGTGAAGGCCATCTCGCCGGCCCCGTCGATCCGGTCCGCGTCGGAACCGAAACCATACATCCGCAGCCGGAAACGATCCTCGAGCGCTACCCTGAGCGCGCCCTCGCCCCCTTCCGTCGCGAACGCCGGATCGTCCGCCCGCTCGGCGGCCCGGGGGTCCATGGCCGCGGAGCCCGCGACCCCGGGATCGGCAGCCAGGGGATCCGCCGACAGGTCGCTCGGCACACCGTCCGAGTCGTCGTCCTCCTCACCGCCGAAGAGGTCGAGTATGCGCTGCGCGCGCGTTTCTCCGTCCTCATCCGCCACCCGCATGCTGCGCGAGTCATCGAGGAGCACCGCCACGAAGTTGCGTCGCGGAACGACCGTCGAGACGAGGAGCACCGGACGCATGAGGATGAAGGCGAGGACCCCGAAAGCCGCGGCACGCAGCCCCATGAGGACCCAGCGGTCGCGCGCCTCCACGGTGGGTCCGACGCGGCGGTATTCGAGCGCGAACCAGACGATCGCCCCGACGCCGAGGAAGGCGAGCATCACCCCCCACCAAGGGACGGCGAGGGAGATCTCGCCGCGCTCGAACACGACGGGTCTGTACTTGAAGAAAAACTCGAACACGCGGTCGCTGACCCTTCCCTTCCGAACGCGGTCTCTGTCGGCGACTCCAACCTACCAGTCAGGTATCCGTCTTAGAAACAAGGCCCGCCGGACGATCGTTGCCCATCTGCCGCCCTGGTCACGTTTGTGGTCACCGACGCGTTGTATTACCTGTGTACTACAACCAGTCACGAATCCATGAGAACCGGGGGAAGGTCGATGGGCCTGCGGACGGTACGACTCAATGAAGAAGAGGAGGCGATCCTCGAGGATCTCCGACAGAAGACCGGCCACTCGATCTCGGAGGTGTTGAAGCGGGGCCTCCGGTCCTACGACACGTACGTGAACGGCATCCGGTTGGGCGGCAGGAAGGGCGAGGCGACCGGCGAAGTCTTTCGGCGCATCATGTCGCGGTACGATGAGGACACTTCCGAAGCGCCGTACGACGTCGAGCCCGGCACGTTGCCCCGCCGACGGCACAAGGAAGCCGTGGTGGAGATCATCCGCGAGAGACACAGCCGGTGATCCTGGTCGATACGGGTCCGCTGGTTGCCGCCTGTGACCCATCCGACGCCGGACATGCGGCTTGCAGACAGGCATTCATCGGGTTTCACGAAGAAGCCGTGACGACGACGCCGGTGCTCACCGAAGCGTTTCACCTTCTGCGGCAATCGAAGGGGCGGATGAGTCTAATGGACATCGTGCGCCATCGCGGCGTGACCGTGGCTACCCTGGAGGACCCGGACCTGGAGCGCTGCTTCGAGCTCATGGTCCAGTACGCGGACGCACCGATGGATTTCGCGGACGCCTCGGTGGTCGTCGTGGCCGAGCGCTTAGGGATCGACCGGGTGTTCACGCTCGACCGTCGGCATTTCTCGGCGTACCGCATCAAACGCGGACATCGGCATGTGCCCTTCACGATCATCGGCCCGGGCGCGGAACCGCCGATGGTGCGGGAAAGGGAGGATGCGGGGTACGCGGCGGACCCGCGCCATCTCGTCGAGCGCGCGTTGCGTGACGCTCGTGAGGCGCTCGACCGGCTCAGCCGGGCGCTGGCAGGCTGAACGCGGAAGAGGCCGCGCCCGTGGCGGGAGCGGCACGCCGGCTCAGTCCGCGCGTCGAGATCCGAGTCCGGCGGCAATCGCCGCCCCGCTCCTGGCAGTGAACGCTCCCAGCGTCAATCCGGCGACTCCCAGGAAGGTGGCGAACCCGACCGGGCTCTGGAGTCCCCCCACGAACTCCGCGCCCAGGCTGCCGGCCGGCAGTCCGGCGCCGAATCCGACCACACACCAGACGACCCACCGCCAGGCCACGGGCGCCGCGGCGCGGAGCGCCATCCACTGCGCCGCGCCCAGCCCCAGGCCGGCGAACGCCCCGACGAACGTCAAGCCGCCGACTTGGCCGAGCATGTCGAGCGTCGCCAGGCGCACCGGCTCGCCGGTCAACGCCTGGCCGAGCGTCTCGACCAGCACAATGCCGACTGTCATGCCGACACCGAGGCCGAGACCCGAGGTCCCGACCCATGACGCGCCGAACCGGGGACTCTTTCCCAGGGCCAGCCACTGGGCACCGCCGAACATCGAACCGGCCAACGCCAGGGTGACGGGCGTCACCAACATCATGCCCACGACCGCCTCGACCGGTGCTGCCAGGCCCAGGCCGACGGCCAGCCCGCCCGCCAAGCCAAGCCCGCAGAGAACGGTCCAGCGCAGGACGAAGCCGCTTGGGGCAGCCCTGATGTCTTCGATCATCGCTCACCTCCCATTCGGCCACCGTGGGTTGGGTCGACGTTCCGGCAGACTGCCGGGCTCGTCAAGGCGTCTGCCCCTTCCTGAACTTCCGTTCGGTACGCCGCCAGCGTCGTTCGCGCTGATGACTCCCGCGACTACGAACGACGCATCTTCTCATAAGCCTGCAGGGCCCGCCGGCGGGCCGCGGCGTGGTCGACCATGGGGGGCGGGTAGTCGCGGCCGAGTTCGACGCCGGCCCCGCTGAGCACGTCCGGCGGAGCCTCCCACGGCTTGTGGAGCCAGCGGTCGGGGAGGCGCGATATCTCGGGCACCCAGCGACGCACGTAGTCGCCTCCCGGGTCGAACTTCCCGGCCTGCCGCACCGGGTTGAAGATGCGGAAGAAGGGCTGCGCGTCAGCGCCCGAACCCGCGACCCATTGCCAGTTGCCGACGTTGTTCGCGAGGTCGGCGTCGACGAGCGTGTCCCAGAACCACTCCTCACCGCGGCGCCAGTCGATCATCAGGTCCTTGACGAGGAACGACGCGGCGATCATGCGGGCCCGGTTGTGCATCCACCCGGTGTGCCAGAGTTCGCGCATCCCCGCATCGACGATCGGGTAGCCGGTGAGCCCCCGTTGCCAGGCGGCCAGGGCCTCCGGGTCGTCGCGCCACCGAAAGCGGTCGAAGGCGGGACGCCAGTTCCCGGTCTCGATGTCCGGGAAGTGGAACAGCAGATGATGGTTGAAGTCGCGCCACGCCAGTTCGCGGAGGAGCGCTTCGGCCCCCGCGGCAACCGGCCCGCCGGCCTCGACGAGGGGAGCCGCGGCGCGCCACACCTGATGCGGTCCGATCTCGCCCCAGTGCAGGTGCGGAGAGAGGCGCGAGGTCCCCGGCAGATCGGGCCGGTCGCGGTCCTCCCCGTATCGCGCCACCGCACCTTCGAGGAAGGCGGCGAGACGCCGCCGGGCCGCCTTTTCCCCCACGGTCCAGGTTTCGCGCAGCCCTCCCGCCCAGTCGGGCTTCACCGGCTGCAGGTGCCAGTCCTCGAGTCGTTCACTGCTCCCAACGGCGGGGCCGGGGGTCGGGCGACCGGGCGCGGGGAGCGGGTCCGGAGTCCGGTACAGTTCCCGAAGCCGGCGCCAGAAGGGGGTGAAGACCTTGTAGGGTCCTCCCTGCCCCGTGCGGACGGCGCCCGGTTCCATCAGGAGAGAGGCCTCGAAGCTCCGGGCCTCCGCGCCGACCGCGCGGAGCGCCGTTTCGACCGCCCGGTCGAGTGCGCGTGACGCCGGTTCGTGGCAGCGGTTCCACAGTACAAGGTCCGCGCCGGTCTCCCTCACCACGTTGACGAGAACCTCCGCGGACGGACCGCGCCGGAGACCCGGCGAGAACCCGCGGCGCGCGAGGTCGGTGGCCAGCGAGCGCAGGCTCTCGTGCAGCCACCAGCGGGACGCCCCGCCCAGCGGACGCACCCCCGGGCTCTCCTCATCGAGCACGAAGAGGGGGACCACCGGCCGCCCGGACGCGGACGCGGCGGTCAGGGCCGGGTTGTCGCTCAGGCGCAGGTCTCGTCGAAACCAGACAACGACGGGAGATTCGGTGCGCATCGGTCCCAGTCTACGCCAGCCCCTCCTTCTCGAGGAACGCCACCAGCGCCTTTGCGCACGCCGCCGGCTCCTCCAGCGGGAGGAAGTGCGTCGTGTGCGGCACGAAGTCGTATTCGAACCCGACGATTCCCTCCAGATCCGCGCTGGGCACGGAGGAGAAGGCGAACGTGGGATCGCCGGCGATCACCTTCACGGGACAGCTGAATCGCGACCGTTCGGGTTCCAGGCAGTAGGCGAAGGCGTACTGGAGCGCGTGGGCCTCCCACAGGCGCGGGCAGCACAACTCGTATCCGAGCTCCCCCGAGCCGTTGGCCCCGGAACGAAGCAGCGCCCGGCTCGCGAGTTCCGGCACGCCCGGCACCACCAGCTCGAACATCCACAGGCGGCGCATCTGGTTCGCGAACTGTGCGCGCGTGGAGAAGTGGTCCTGCCGGAAGCGGGCCTGCGTGCGGAGGCTCCGCCACAGGGGTTCGGCCGAGTAGGGATCCCCGTTCGGCGGATAGAGCGGCGGATCGAAGAGTACGAGCGCCTCGAAGCCGTGGCCCGGGGGCTCCTGATGGAGCGCCGCAAGCGCCGAAACCAGGTGGAAGACCCCGATGGCCGGCTTGGCCCCGAAGGCGCGTTCGATCCCGAGGCGGACGCGTTCGAGGTCCGCCGCGAAGACCGCGATGTTCTGGTGCCGCAGCGCCGAGCGCGGGTTCCAGCCGTGGCTGCGCAGGTCGTACAGGATCAGGTCGAACCGGGCGCCCAGCAGCCTCCAGAACGGGTAGTAGAGGTCCGTCGCCAGTCCGTTGGCGTGGCTGAGGACGAGACGGGGACCGGCGGGGTTCCCGTGCCGTCGCAGGATGATCCGGGCGCCGGCGGTCGCCTCGATTTCAGCCGTTTCCAGGGGTTCCGGTACGTTCCATATGTGCGTCAGTGAGTCCGTCAGTGTGTGCGTCAGCATCGTTTTCCTCCCTCGCGTCTCCCCCGGGAGACAACGTCCTTCGTTGAGGCTCGATACCCCGGCGAGCCGCTTGTGTGTCCGATGTTCCCCCGCGAGGAACGCTCGCCGCCCAGGGCAGTACCAGATCGGTGCGGACAGGGATTGGGCGCGGTCGGAAGACCGCGAGGAGGAATAGATGGTTCACCTGAAGATTCGGCTTCCCGACGAGCTGTTCGACGCGCTACAGGCATCCGCGCCGGTGCTGCAGCAGAGTTGGGAGGAGATCATTCAACGGGCGCTGGAGCAGTACCTGGGGGGCTTCGACGATCTCTCCGGATCGGCCGACAGGCTGCGCCGACGCGACGATTCGGACTAGACGAGGGCGACCCCCTCGCGCGCCGTCAGCTCACCGTAGAGATCGGAGAGCCGCGTCGTCATCGGCCCGGGCGTCCCGTCGCCGATCATCCGCCCGTCGATCTCGGTCACGCTCGCCAGTTCTCCCATCGTACCGGTGCAGAACGCCTCGTCCGCGCGGTAGGCCTCCGTGAGGGAGAGATCCTTCACCCGGCTCGGGATGTCGTGCTCCGCGCAGAGTTCGAGCACCGTGGCGCGGGTGATCCCCTCCGGGCAGGCGACCGTCCGACTCGTCATGACCACACCGCCGGACACGAAGAAGAGGTTGGTGGCGTTCGTCTCGGCGATGAATCCGCGCGGGTCGAGCATCAGCGCGTCATCGGCCCCTGCCGCGTTCGCCTCGATCTTGGCCAGGATCGATTGGAGGAGGTTCGCGTGATGGATCCTGGGATCCAGCGTGTCCGGCCCGAAGCGCCGCAGCGAACTCGTGATCAGCGTGAGGCCCGACCGCTCGTACACCGGCGCCTTGTACTCGGCGAGAACGATCAGCGTGGGGCCCGCCTGGTTGAGGCGGGGATCCATGCCGCTGGTGACCTTCACTCCCCGCGTCAGGGTGAGCCGGATGTGCACCCCGTCGCGCATCCCGTTCGCGGCGAGCGTCCGGCGGATCTCCTCGATGATCTCCTCGTCCGGGGGGATGTCGGCGAATGCGAGGGCGAGGGCGGAGGACCGGAGCCGGGCGAGGTGCTCGCGCAGCTTGAAGATGCGCCCGTCGTAGAGGCGGAGTCCTTCCCAGACGGCGTCGCCCCCCTGCACCACCGAGTCGAAGGGGCTGACGCCGGCCTCGTCCCGGTGAACGAGCGCGCCGTTCACGTTGACGATGAGATCCCGGTTCCGTTCGTCGAACTTTTGCAGCATCGAGTGTCCTCTTCAACTGCCGGGCAGGGGCCCAGCGTGTCTGCGAGTTCGGTGGCGGGAAGTGCGGATGCGACCGGCGAGCCGGTAGCGTTTCGGGCCGGCATCATCATCGAAATCTGATCGGCGAGCGTTCAGATTTCAATGAAAACCAGTCGCTATCGCCGTCCCAGGCCGCTGTCCTGCACGCTTCCGGAGGTTGACTCGTTGACGACACACGCCGCATCTCCGTAGACCATGGACGCTGACTCAGCAACGGATCGAGATACGTACACGATCTTCTTTGTGGACGGCAGCGGGGCGGACGTGCGGCCAAGCGATTGGCCGGGCTGCGGCCTGTGTCCCGAACGGATCCGGATCGTCCGCAACGGCGTCGCCATCGGAGAGGTTCCCGTGAGTTCCGGGGACGGACGCTTCGACGCCGACCGTCTCGGCCGGTTCCAAGTTCGTTATGCCTGGATCGATGAAGACGAAGCCGCGTCGTATGCTCCCGGCGGTTTCGATCGGGGATGGCGGGAGTGCGGCGGTCTCCCGGAGACGGTGGCGCTCTACCGCCGCGACGACGAAGGCCGCTTCACGTTCCTGCACGAGGAGCAGATCGGCTGGCCACCCCCCTTCCGCCGCCGGGGCTGGCCCGACCGAGCGCACGTGAGCCTCGCGACCATGGTCGAATACATGGACGGAGAGATCGACACCCTTCCCCTGGGACCCTCTCCGCGGCGTCCGGGGATGACCGAGTTGCTTCGGTAGCGCCATGCCGAAGGCCGTCTTCATGACGAAAGTGGACCCCGCCTACGATGATCTCCCGGAGCAGCGGTATCACTTCCCGCGTCGCTACCTCAATGCAGCGCGCCGCGCACTCAACGACTGGATTGTGTACTACGAGCCCCGGCGATCCAGCGCGCACCTGTCGAGTTCCGGGGGACGACAGGCGTACTTTGCGACCGCGTACGTTGAGAGCATCGAACCGGATCCCCTGCGGGACGACCACTATTACGCGTATGTGTGCGACTATCTCGAATTCGACACGCCCGTCCCCTTCCGCGAGAATCGCTTCTACTACGAGAGTGGCCTCCAGAAAGAGGATGGCTCGACGAACAGGGGACGTTTCGGACTCTCAGTCAGATCGCTGCCGAACGCCGAGTACCGGCTGATACTGAGCGCCGGCTTCAGCGACATGGCGGGCGAACTGGAGACCCTTGGCGTGTACGAGGGAGACCCTCCCGTTCCCGATCTAGTCGAGATCGCTGACCGCGTCATCATTCAGCAAATCTCCTACCGCCCATTCCGGGACCGGGTGTTCTCGGCAGCGATCCGAGCGGCGTACGACAACACCTGCGCGGTCACGGGACTTCGAATTATCAACGGCGGCGGCAGACCGGAGGTTCAGGCCGCCCACATCAAGCCCGTCGCGAAGAGCGGCCCCGACAGCATGCGTAACGGTCTGGCTCTGTGCCAAACCGCGCATTGGATGTTCGACCGCGGCCTCATCTCAATTGCCGATGACTATACTCTGCTGCTCAGAGAAGGGGCGATTCCCGGCGATTTCCTCCACATCATCAACGAGGACCAGCGTTTGAAGGTACCGGACATGCCGTTACACCGTCCGCACCCGAACTTCCTCAAATACCATCGAGAGCAGGTCTTCCGGGTCGAAGCATAGGATGGGGACGTGGCGGCAGGATCAGTTGGCACCGTGACGGCCCACGAATTTCTCGCGCGGCTCGCCCAGCTTCATCCCCACGAGCATAAGGGCCAGCGGGCACCGCACAAGCCGCTGCTCCTCCTCTTCGCGCTCGGCCGTGTGTTGCGCGCGCGCGACCGCCTCGTCTCGTACGTCGAAGTGGACCGGCAGGTCGGCCAACTGATGCGGAGTTTCGGGTCACCGAGGAGTGCGGTTCGTCCCCACTATCCGTTCCGCTGGTTACTCAGCGATGCACTCTGGGACATACCTCGATACTCGGACCTCCGCAAGAACCGGAGCGGCGACTTCTATGTCGGCCAACTGAGCGAGCTTGGCATAGAGGGCGGCTTCCCGCAGGACGTCTACGACCTGTTGCGCGACGACCCTGGTTTGGCGTGGCGCGCCGTTGGAGAGATCCTGCGGGAGCACTTCCCCCAGTCTCTACACCCGGAGATTCGTGACGCGGCCGGTGTTCCTGACGACTGGAGCAAATGGGATGTGGAAATCGAGGAAGCGCCCCCGGCACCGATGGTGCGCGAGGCGGAAGACGCCGCGCCGACGACTTACTCGTTCCTCGCACGCCGACGCCGACGTGACCCACTGTTCCGAAAGAAGGTGCTCGAGGAATACGGCGAACGATGTTCGGTCTGCGATCTTGACATTCGGCTCGGGGATCGACTGCTCGGCGTCGAGGCCGCACATATCCGGTGGCATTCGCATGGGGGGCCCGACGCTGTGACGAACGGCTTGGCTCTCTGCCTGCTGCATCACAAATCGCTCGACTCCGGGGCGCTGGGCCTGGAGGAACACAAGGGTACGGGCTTTAGAGTACTCATCTCGCGCGACGTGCGGGGCGAGACGATCGAATCGCTCAGCGACTTCTCGGGCCACTCGATTCGCCCTCCGCGTACACCGACCGTGGCGCCCGACGGCGATTTTGTCAGATGGCACCGAAGAGAAGTTTTCCGCGGAGAGGCGCCCGGTTGATCGCGCGTTGATGGGCGATCGTGAGTTCGGCGCGGGTCGAGCACGAGGTGGCGCTCGCTCGCGAACCCGCACGGGAGCCTTGCGGCACCTTGGGAACGGATCTGATCGCCGACCTCACGCGTACGCTTCGAATTGGTGCGGCACACCACGCCGGCAGGGCTCGGGTGCGCAGGTTGATGCGCTCCCGGGATGATGGCACGTTGACCGGTCGCCGGAGGTTCGTGGTGGATCGACAACGGAGGCCGTGGCCCTCATTCGTTCGCGAACCTTCGCGGGAGTCTGTGTAGCACCATGGGAACCGATTTGATTGCCGACATCGTCCTCCTCGCATCGCTGATCACCGTGGCCCTCGGGGCCGCCCGCTTCCTGCGCAACCTGCGGACGGACCTCAAGGACAACATCGGCGCGCTGCGGACGGACCTCAAGGGCGACATCGGCACGCTGCGGACGGAACTCAAGGACGACATCCGCACGCTGCGGACGGAACTAAAGGGCGAAATCGCAGGTGTGCGCGAAGAGGGCGTCCACGGACGGACCAGGCTCGAGAAGCAGATCGCGGACGTTCGCGCCGAACTCCGCCGCGTAGAGAACCGTCTGGGTGACCGCGTCGATGCGGTCCGTGACGAACTGGTCGAAACGCGAGTGGCGATGGCCGACCGGGTCGCCCGCATCGAAGGGCGTGTGTTTGGCGTCCCCCTCCCCGGCACCGGGACCGACACCGCCTGAATTCAGCACGGGTTGCCCGCCGTCTGTCCCCGAGCTGACCTTCCTAGCCGTCGCGGTCCCGGCCCGGCGCGCCGGGGATCCCGCGGCTGAACAGGACCTCGAGACCGGATTCGGCGGCGACCGAGGGGTCCCTCTCTTCGGCGGGCGGGTCGACCAGGAACGCGCGCACCGCGCCGGTCCCTTGATCGCGCACGATGACCATCGGCCGGTTCGTGTCTCCATCCAGCGTGGCCCGGCCGCCAGGCCCCGTCAGCGTCACGCTGGCAAGATCCCCGGCCCAGCCGGCCCGCGCCGGTATCGCGAAGGCGAACGACGAACCCCCGTCCCCGTCGGCCAGTTCCGGCATGGCGAAACTGAACGAGAAGAGCGCCTCGCCGTCGGTCGCGCGGCCGGTGAGCCGGTGATCGCCGGGAGAGGCGGGGAGTGACGGCGGCGCCTCAACCACGAACGCCGGATCCAGATAGGGCTCGCCGTCGGCGTCCACGCCGCCCCAGACGAACAGGGCATCGCCGGACGCTCCGGTCCGGCGCTGTTCGTCGTGAAGCCGGAAGCGCAGCGCGTTGGTGAAATGGTAGTCGCTGACCCAGTCGAATTCGCAGTAGGACATGAAGTCGAGGGCGACCGGAGGCACCACCGAGTTGAGCAGGAAGTCGTATCCCCACGCCCCGATGGTACCGTTCGGGTGCGGATACGAGGGATCCACGGCAGTGACGGACTGGATCCCGCACGGCGCGTGATAGAGGCTGAAGTTGTGTCCGAATTCGTGTGCGATCGTCGAAGCGACCGGTTCCGCAATGCTCGACCGACCTGAGATGTACGCCCTTCCCCTTCCATTGCGGATGTCGTCGATCATGCCCAGGTAATGGCCGGTTCCGCCTTCGATCGTACGGATCGCTTCCGTCCTCTGGAGCAACTCCAGGCTCTCGGTGTTCCCGGTCCTCACGGGTGCGTGCGCGGTGATCGCAAGATCGGATACCGGGAGCATCATGCGGGCATCTCCCAGCAACTCGTGTCCCTCCGGGTCGGCCGCCATGGCACGCACGATGTCCACGATCGTCGAGTCTCTGCTGCCGGCCCACACGAACGGGATCACGGTCACGTCCATGGGCGGCACCTCGCGGACATCGATCGCCAGGCGGCCGGTCGCCGGGATCCGGTTCACCCGCAGGATGCCGGACTCCAGCGTACGGTCCGGATCGACCTCGATCACGACTTCCAGACCGGGCTGCACCACGGCTCCGGGCACCTCGAGGTTGCCCGACAGCGACAGGTTGCCCGGCTGCAACTCGGTGGGAATCGGTCCGGATCCCGCCGGGATGTCCCCGACGTGCGCTTCCCGGCCGTCGATGTAGAAGCGGGCCCGAATCGGCGGGATAGCGGCGGTCGTTCGGCTTGTGGCGAGTACGAAGACACGCAGCAGCGCTCTCCTGCCCGCGATGAGCGGCACAGGGTGCGTGTGCGATTGCACGGCCTGCGTGAGGGTAGCCATCGGTTGAGCCGCAGGGGTACACGATGCGATCCAACGCTTGAGGACCGTTTCGAGCCACGCACGGAACCCGGGATCATCGGGCGCACACACCCCGGTGCCGCCGGCCAGCAACGCCGACAGCTCCCGGAGGTTCTCCAGGCTGGATGGCAGCGGACCGGACAGCCCGGCGTTGTGCGTCACGGCCAGGCGTCTGAGTTCCGTCAGCTCGCCGATCTCCGGCGGCACCGGGCCGGACAGATCGTTGGATTCGAGCGAGAGCGCCTCGAGATTCTTGAGCCGGCCGAACTCCGGCGGGATCGAACCGGTCAGACCGTTCTCGTTGAGCGTGAGCAGGCGCAGTTCGGACAGGTTGCCGAGTTCCCTCGGGATGGCGCCGGTCAGTTCGTTGTCCCACAGCACCAGGTTGCGGAGGTTCGCGAGACGGCCCAGTTCCGGCGGGATGGATCCCGTGAGACGGTTGCCGGTCAGGGAGATGGATTCCAGGGACGCGAGGTTGCCGAGTTCCGGCGGAATGAACCCGGTCAGCTCGTTCCCGCGCAGCGACAACCGTACCACCCGCCCGTGCTCGTCGGTCGTGACGCCATACCACGTGTCCAGCGGGGCTTCGGTCAGCCAGAGATGGCGAAGCGTCCAGTTCCGCCCATCCGTGGCGTGATAGAAGGCGGCGAGAGCCATCCATTCGTCCGTCGCCACCCTGATCTCCGCACGTCCCCGCGCGGTTCCGCTCGAAGCGGTGATGGTCGCGGTTCCGGCCGTGACTCCCGTCACGAGCCCCGAAACATCGACCGTTGCGATCGAATCGTCGCTCGAAGTCCAGGTCACCCGCTCGCCGGTGCCCGTGACGGTCGCCCTCAGCCGGAGCGTATGGCCGATGGCCAGCGTGTCGGCAGTCGGCGTTACGGAAACCGCAGGGGCCGGCGGCGGGGCGGCCGGCTCCGTGGCGTCAGCGCACGACAGCCCGGACAGAAGCACTGCGACGAGAAGTGAGTGACGGCGCATATTCCAGCCTCCCGATCCTGCGTGCCGTAACCTAGTGTGGTGTCGCAGAAGGGACAGCGACCGCGGACTCGTCGGAGTGGCCTGACCCGGCAGGTTGATGCCCCCTCGGGATGATGGCACGTTGATCGGAGCCCGGAGGTTCGGTGCGGATCGAAGACGGGGCCTTGTGCCTTTGTCGTGCGCCAACCTTCACGAAGCGCTCTCAGACCATGGGACCGGACGTGATCGCAATCGTCAGCATCCTGGTGGCGATCCTCGGCTCGGCGGGGGGCTTGGCCGCCCTCATCCTTCCCCGTCAGCGCAGGCTTGAAGACAAGCTCGAGAGTGAGGTCGCGTCAGTTCGGGGCGAGATCGGTGGACTTGGAACCCGGCTCCGAGGGGAGATCGCGCAGCTCCGAACCGAGCTGCGCGCCGAGATCGGCGCACTTGGGACCGACCTCCGCGGGATGGAGGGGCGTCTGGGAGGCCGGATCGATGCCGTTCGCGACGAACTCGTGGAGACGCGTGTCGCCATGGCCGACCGGGTGGCCCGGATCGAAGGCCGCGTATTCGGCGTTCCCCTGCCGGACACCGGAACCGATTCCGCCTAGCAGGCCGTGGCAAAACCCCGCGTCAGCGCCGAGAGCGGTGAAGCGCTCGCCTGACAAGGAGCGACGAGGGAGAATAGCACCGCTATTTGACCGAGGAGAGACGCAGAGCGCAGCGTTTCAGGCGAGATGCAGCGCCGCTCGAACGCAGCGGGGCTTTTGCCACGGCCTGCTAAGCCCCGGCGGGTTGCCCGCGTCCCTCCCTCCGACTGACCTTCCCAGGCTGCGAAATCCACGCGCACGCTGCCTAACGCCACAAGCTGACAAGGTGCGATCATGATCGAGTCCCTTCGGTTCCCCGCGAACCCGCACGCCCGCCGCGGCGTCATCTCGCGCTTCCCCGCCTTCCTCCTCGCGGGGATGGCTACGCTCGGCGCCCTCAGCGCCCCCGCTCTGCTGGGCGTCCCCGGTCTGCTCGGCGGCCCCGCCACGCTCGCCGCCCAGGAGGGTGACGACGAGGATGACCCGCCCGAACTGAACGCCGGGTTCATCTCCGGGATCCGCTGGCGGAGTATCGGACCCGCCTCAGCCTCCGGGCGGATCGCGGACATCGCGGTCGATCCGATGGACCGGAGCGTGTGGTACGTGGCGGCCTCGTCCGGGAACGTGTGGAAGACGACGAACGCGGGGACGACCTGGATGCCGATCTTCGACAACTACGGCTCCTACTCCATCGGGGCGATCGCGCTCGACCCGAACGACCACCTCACGCTCTGGGTGGGGACGGGGGAGAACAACGGGCAGCGCTCGGTCGGATACGGCGACGGCGTGTACAAGTCGATCGACGGGGGGCGCTCGTTCCGGAACATGGGGCTCGAGACCTCCGAGCACATCGGGAAGATCCAGGTCCACCCGGACGATTCCGGCGTCGTCTTCGTGGCGGCGCAGGGGCCGCTGTGGAACGCGGGCGGCGAGCGCGGGCTGTACCGGACGACGGACGGAGGCGACACCTGGGAACGTGTGCTCGAGATCGACGAGCACACGGGGGTGAACGAGGTCTACTTCGACCCGCGAAACCCGGACGTGATGTACGCCACCTCGTGGCAGCGGCGGCGCCACCAGTGGACGATGATCGACGGCGGGCCGGGGTCCGGGATCCACAAGTCGACGGACGGCGGGGACACGTGGCGCGAGATCAACCGCGGCCTCCCCTCCGGGGACAAGGGCCGCATCGGGTTCGCGATCTCGCCGCAGAACCCGGACGTCCTGTACGCGATCGTGGAGGCGAGCGGCGACGCCGGCGGCACCTTCCGCTCGGAGAACATGGGCGAGAACTGGTCGCGGACCTCGCGCTACCAGTCGGGCGCGGCCATGTACTACCACGAACTGTACGCGGACCCGCACCGCTTCGACCGCATCTATTCGCTCGACACCTTCGTGCAGATGTCGGACGACGGCGGGGAGACGTGGGGACGGCTACCGACGCAGGGCGTCCACGTCGACCACCACGCGATCGCGTTCGATCCCGACGACCCGGAGCACATCATCCTCGGCAACGACGGGGGGCTGTACGAGACGTGGGACTTCGGGGAGAACTGGAACTTCTTCAGCAACCTGCCGCTCACGCAGTTCTACAAGGTCGCGACCTCGAACGACGAGCCGTTCTACTACGTGTACGGGGGAACGCAGGACAACAATACGCTCGGCGGCCCCTCGCAGACGGCCGACAACGCGGGGATCCGGAACTCGGACTGGTACGTGACGCTGGGGGGCGACGGCTTCGATCCGGTCATCGACCCCGAGAACCCCGACATCATCTACTCGCAGCTCCAGAACGGCGTGCTGTCGCGCTTCGACCGCGTGTCGAAGGAACGGCTCGACATCCAGCCGCAGGAGGACGCGGACGGTCCCCCGCTGCGCTGGTACTGGGACGCGGGGCTCCACATGTCCCCGCACGACAACCACCGTCTCTACTACGGGGCCCAGATCCTCTTCCAGTCGGACGACCAGGCCTCGACGTGGCGGCCGATCTCGGGCGACCTCACGCGGAACCTCGACCGCAACCAGCTCGAGGTCATGGGCCGGGTGTGGAGCGTCGACGCGGTGGGCAAGAACCGCTCGACCTCCGTGTTCGGGCACATCGTGTCGATCTCCGAGTCCCCGTTCGTGGAGGGGCTGATCTACGTGGGCACGGACGACGGGCTCGTGCAGGTGACGGAGGACGGAGGCGAGAACTGGCGCGCGGTGGAGAGCTTCCCGGGCGTGCCGGACACGAGCTTCGTGCACGACGTGGAGGCGTCGCTGCACGACCCCAACACCGTGTTCGCCGTCATCAACAACTTCAAGCGGGGCGACTTCCGGCCCTACGTGCTGAAGTCGACGGACCGCGGCGTGACGTGGACCTCGATCTCCGGGGACCTGCCGGAGAACGGGCCCGCGTTCTCGATCGTGCAGGACCACGTGGAGCCGGACCTCCTCTTCCTGGGGACGGAATTCTCGGCCTTCACGTCGGTGAACGGGGGAGAGTCGTGGCTCGAAATCGGGACCGGGCTGCCCACGATCCCGGTGCGCGAACTGGAGATCCAGCAGCGGGAGGATGACCTCGTCGCGGCCACCTTCGGGCGCAGCTTCTATGTCGTCGACGACTACACGCCGCTGCGGGAACTCGCCGCGCGTTCGGACGAGATCCTCGCCTCGGACGGGCACATCTTCGAGGTGAAGGACGGGGAGATGTACCTGCGCTGGAGCCCGGGCGGGACGAGCGGGTCGGACTTCTACACGGCGGACAACCCGTCGTTCGGGGTCACCTTCACCTACTACGTGGGCGAGACGCTGCGCACGCGGGAGGCGGCGCGACAGGCGGAGGAGCGGCGGGCGCAGCGGCGCGGGGAAGACACGCCGTACCCGGCGTGGGAGGAGCTGGAGGCGGAGGACCGGGAGGAGGCGCCGCGGGTGTTCCTCACGATCCGGGACGCGGACGGGAACATCGTGAACACGGTGAACGGGTCGACGTCGCGGGGGATGCGCCGGGCGACCTGGAACTACCGGTACCCGGGCTACAACCC
>CAZDZJ010000041.1:0-34442 GCA_964509895.1 uncultured Gemmatimonadota bacterium | reverse complement strand
TGAAGCACCGGGATTGGGCGCGGGCCAAGCGGCAGGCCGACGAGGTCGCCGCCGGTCTCGCCGGGCCGGACCTGAACGGCAAGGCGGAAGCCGAGCCGGATCCGCCCACACTGGGAGCGCTTTTTGAAATCTACGGTGAGGAGGTGACGCCCACCAAGACGCCGCAGTCCCGGCGTCGGGACCGGACCACGATGGCGATGTTCCTCAAGTGCTTCGGCAGGGACCGTAGGCCGGAGACCCTTTCACAACGCGACTGGGACCGGTTCATCCGGGAGCGCCGGTCGGGAAGGATCGGTCCCAGAGGCAAGCCGGTGGGCAACCGGATGATCGAATGCGACCTGACGCTCCTGATGGCGGTGCTGAACTGGGCGGCGAGGTCGAGGGACGACCACGGTCGGCTGCTCTTGGACAGGAACCCGCTGAAGGGCCTCCGCAAGCCCAAGGCGAAGAACCCCACGCGGGTTGTTCTGACCGAGGACGAGTACCGGGCCATGCTCGGGGTCTCGCGGCAGGTGGACTGGCGATTTCATGTTGCGCTCGTGCTCGCGCACGAGACCGGGCACAGGATCGGCGCGATTCGCAACCTCCGGTGGGAGGACATCGACTTCGAGGGCTGCGAGGTGCGCTGGCGGGCGGAACACGAGAAGACCGGCTACGAGCACGTCACCCCGCTGACTGACGATGCGTTGGCCGCGCTTGAAGAGGCGCGGCGGGTGAACCCCGGAAGCGGGAACGGTCCGGTGCTGCCCGCACCGAAACAGCCCTCGCAGTGTCTCGGTCGCTACATGGCGCTGAGGTGGTGGTACAAGGCCGCGAAACTCGCGAGCCTCGAACCGAAGCGGGGCCGGGGCTGGCATTCGCTCAGGCGCAAGTTCGCTTCGGACCTGATGGACCAGCCGCTAAAGGTGCTCTGCGAACTCGGCGGCTGGAAGGAGCCCACGACCGTGCTGCGCTGCTACCAGCAGGCCAACCCGGGACAACTCCGGAAGGCTCTGGACGGCCGCCGGAGGGTTCGCACCTGAGATGCCCGAAAGGGCGGGAATCATTCGGCGAGAGTCGAACTACCGAAGCCCGTAACTACCACGACCACAATGGGATGCGCGTCTAGAAACACTTGCTGGAGAACTACGATCTGCGCGCCCTGGGCTACAACACGCCGGAATACATCCACCTCATCTCGCAGGTGATCGACCTGGCGATGGCGGACGCCCACCGGTACGTCGGGGATCCCGATTTCGCTCCGGCGCCGAAGGGATTGTACGGGAAGGCCTACGCGCGCGAGCGGATCAAGCTCATCGACGAGACGAGCGCATTCCGGGACATGCCTCCGTGGGGAGATCCGGAGCGGATGGCGGCGGTGGCGGAAGGCGCACCCGTGAGCTTCGTGGCGTCTCGAAGTCGGCCGCAGGGCGCCACGCAGGTTCAACCTGCTCCTGCGGGCCGCCGGGGATCGGCCGGCGGCGGCGATGAAGCCCACGCGGTGGACACGTCCTCACTGAATGTGATGGACGCGGAGGGCAATGTGTTTTCCCTCACCGAGAGCGACGGCCACACCTTCACCCCCATGATCCCGGGGTGGGGATTCGGGCTGGGCAACCGCATGGGCCAGTTCAACCTGGATCCGGATCTGGCCAACGTGATGGCCCCCGGCAAGCGCCCGCGCAACACGAACTCGCCCCTTCTGGTGATGGTGGATGGCCAGCCGTTCATGGGCCTCTCCACTCCCGGCGGCGACCAGCAGCTGCAGTGCCTCCTGCAGATCTTTCTGAACGTGGTGGTATGGGGGATGTCCCCCGAGCAGGCCGTCGACCAGCCCCGTTTCGGCAGCTACAACTTCCCGGCCACCGGTAGCGAGGTGAACCGCAATCCCGCCGTCCTCTACATGGAGGACCGGATCCCGGCGGCGACGGCGGAGGCGCTGCGCGCAATGGGCCACGACGTGCGCTCGTGGGGCCTGTGGAACTGGCGCGCCGGCGCACCCACGGTAACCTGGCGCGACCCGGAAACCGGGGTGATGACCGCAGCGGGGGATGTGAGGCGGGAGACCGCGTCGCTCGGATTCTGACCGGCCGCCCCGGGTCGGAGCCTGCTAGTCTCGCGCGGGGCGCTCGAAGTCGACGATGTTCTCCCACTCCTGTGCGTCGGAGCGCGCGACGACGGCTACCACCGGCTCCGTGTCGCTGAGGTTGAACACCTCGTGCGGCACGCCCGGCTCGATGAAGATGAAATCCCCCGCTTCGTTATCGAGGGTTTTCTCGAGCCGCGGACCGAATTCGTGTCGCACGTGCCCCTGGAGGATGTAGAGCATCACCTCGAAATCCACGTGGATGTGCGCCTTGGCGACGCCGCCGGGCGGGATCATCGCCACGTTCATGGAGAGCGCCCCCGAGCCCACGTTCTCCGCCCACATTCCCGTCTTGTACTCGATCCCGTTCCACGCCCGGTGTCTGCCGCCACCCCGCACCGTGATGATGCCCTCGTGCCGCTCGACCGTGCCCGGCGCCTGTCCGTTGTCGCTCATCTCGTATTCCTCCGTTCCGTACCTCGCGGTCAGTTGCCGAAGCTGGCGGCGATCTCGGCCAGTCCCTGCTGGATCTCGGCCTCCGACTTCCACACGCCCCGGACCATGACGCCGGCGCGGTCGGCGAGGTTCGCCACGTCGTCGAGAGGATTCGAGTTCGTGAGGATGAGGTCCGCGCGCCTGCCGGCCGCCACCGTCCCGAAGGAGTCGTAGCGCTGGAAGTAGTCACCCACCTCGCGGGTGCCGCTGGCGAGGATCTCGTACGGCGTCATCCCGGCCTCGGCCATGGCCGCGAGTTCCCGGTGGATCGAGAAGCCGGGGACGCTGAACATCTGCGGTGAGTCGGTCCCCATGAGGATCCCCACGCCGGCCTCGTTCATCATGCCGAGCAGCCGCGTTCGGTTGCGCGCGTGCAGGCGCGCCTGTTCCACGTCCCAGCCGGCCCGTGACTGGATGGCCTGAAGGCGGTTCCTCCAGCCATCGACGCCCTCGGGCGGCCAGTAGCGCATCTCTGGGTAGGCCGCGAGCGCCTCGGGGTCGCCGAGCCCGATCACGCCCACCTCCCACAACACCATGGTGGGGACAACCCATGCCTTGGCGTCGATCGTGAGGTCGAAGAGTTCCGCCATCGCGTCTTCGTCCATGGGTCCGCGGATGCCGCCCGCGGCCTCCATGTAGCCGTCGAGGTGGTCGAAGGTCTCCTGACCCATCAGAATCGCGTGCCGGATGCCGACATCGGCGGGAACGTGGCCCGCGAAACGAATCCCCGCCTGCGCGGCGGTGGCGGCCATGGCGTCGTACTGCGCGACGGTGAGCCCGGGGTGGATCTTCAGGTGGTCCCATCCTTCCCGTTTCTGCGTCCACACCCGCTCGACGGCCTGCTCTACCGAACTGATGCTTCCGCCGCTGAAGCTCGGACCTGCGAGGTAGAGGGTGGGACCCCAGATATCGCCCGTGTTGGTCTTCGCCTTCAACTCGAGGTCGCCGGGCAGGCCGAGCATCCCGCGCACTGTCGTCACGCCGTTCGCGGCGTAGAGGAACATCACCTGCTCGCGAAACTCGTCGCTCGGGAAGCTGCCCGGTGTGTGTCCGTGCATCTCCGACAGCCCCGGCATCAGGTATTTCCCGGCGCCGTCGATGCGTTCGGCCCCAGCCGGAACCTCGACCGAAGCCGACGGCCCCACCGCCATGATCCTGTCGCCTCGGACGACGACCGTCTGGCCGGCCAGGACCCGCTCGGAATCCATCGGGATGACGCTCACGTCGACGAAAGCGGTGGCGCCGGCCTGCGATCCCTGCTGGCAGGCGGCGGCGAAGGGAGCAGCCGCGCACGCGGCGATGGCGAACCCCAGGGACAGCCTCGCGGACTTCATTTGATCTCCTCGGTTATGGTCGTGTTGACCGGGATCACGATAATCGGCACTGCCGGAACCTGCCTGGCCCGGGGCCCCTGCGGGGGCACGCGCCGATCCTGATCGTGTCGGGAGTGTGGCAGATTCCGCAAATCGCGGAGGGGTACCTGCCGGGGGCGAACCCGAGTCCGGGTTCCCCACACTTTCGTTGCCGGGCGGTGCGACGACGTGTTACAACTGGCCTCCCGGGAGGGTCACGGTGGTCCGGACTCACGCTCTGGAGGTAGCGGATGGGGCGAAATGCGGTAGTCCTCCTCAGCGGCGGACTGGACTCGGCGACCGCCCTCGGGATCGCCCTGGAGGAGGGATACCAGGCGCATGCCTTGACGCTGCGCTACGGACAGAGACACGAACTCGAGGTGGAAGCCGCTCGCCGCGTGGCCGAAGCCATGGGAGTGGTCCGGCACGTCATCGCCGAAATCGATCTGCGTACGTTCGGGGGTTCGGCGCTCACCGGCGACATCGAAGTGCCGAAGGGTCCGGAGGTTGCGACGGCTTCCGGAGACATCCCCGTGACCTACGTCCCGGCGCGGAACACGATCTTCCTCTCCATCGCGCTCGCGTGGGCGGAGGTGCTCGCGGCATCCGACATCTTCATCGGCGTCACCGCCGTCGACTACAGCGGATATCCCGACTGTCGGCGGGAATTCCTCGATGCCTTCGAGCGGCTCGCCGGCCTCGGCACCAGAGCGGGCGTCCAGGGGCGCCGTCCGTTCCGGGTCCACGCCCCCCTAATCGATCTCACCAAGGCAGAGATCATCCGGCGCGGTCTCGCCTTGGGCGTCGACTACGGGCTCACCCGCAGCTGCTACGATCCCGACGCATCGGGAGCGGCTTGTGGCGAGTGTGACTCCTGCCGACTGAGACTCGCGGGATTCGCCGGGGCGGGCGCACGGGATCCGGCACCGTATCGGCCTGTGTAACGGAGAGGGTGGGATTGGCTTCACGCTGCTCCGCAGCGCTCGCCGAGCTCGCTCGCTGCGCTCGCTCGGTTCGAACCCGTAACGGAGAGGGTGGGATTCGAACCCACAAGCCCGTGAGGGCGCCGGTTTTCGAGACCGGTGCATTGCCGTTCTGCCACCTCTCCAGGTGCCACGCACGGGGGATCCTGCGGACGCCGCTGACCCCCGGTATTCGCGGGCGGAGAAGGTGCTCCGCCGGGGTGCCTGATGTCAAACTTTCGGGACGGGGGCCGACGATAACGGCCGCTTGGGCGCTGCCGATGCTCATCGAGGGGGAATGGCGCACCGGACGCGGAGATCCGAGGTCGGCGCGGCGCGCCTCGCCCACCTTCGAGGAGGCGACCGAGACGGTGATCGCCCAATCACCGCGCGTCCTGGCGTCCTGGCGGGAAGAGCGAGGCTCAGTGGCGGGGGAGCCTTCGCGACTACGCGATGCCGAGGCTGGGCGCGAAGGGGGTGAGCGAGATCACGGCGGCGGACGTGCTGGAGGTCCTGCTGCCGATCTGGTCGAGCAAGCCGGAGAGCGCACGGAGAGTGCGCCAGCGAATCGGCGCGATCATGAAGTGGGCGGTGGCTCAGGGCTATCGCGAGAGCAATCCGGCAGGCGACGCAACCGGCTCGGCGCTTCCGGGGCCGTGGCTCCTTATAGCCCGAACCGCAGGGATTGCCAAACGGCGAGTGACGCGTTAACAAACTCTTGAGAGTCCCGGGAGCGAGTCCCGGGAGCGAGTCCCGGGAGGAACACCTCACACCCGGGAGGTACGCATGCTCCGCTTCAAGCTCTTCCCCTTCGTCCCCCTCATCGCGTCTTGCGCCTCAGCAATCGGAGAAGTACTCGCGGCACCCGGCGCCCCGTCGACCGTTCTGGGTACGGGGCGGTTCCGGCGAGGCGTGGCCGTTGGTCTCATCCTCACAATGCTGACGCCCTTCGCACCGGCGGGACATGTACACGCGGAGGAAGCCGAGCACGAGGCCAACGATGCGCCCGCGATCGAAGCGGCGGCCGTTCAGGGCGGCTGTCCCCCGTACCTTTCGGGCGGCCCCAACAACCCCGATAGTGGCGTCCGCACATTCGGCGCTTGTGTGGATGTCCCGGTGCCGTATACCGGCGGCCTCGTAAGCTGCGAGGTTTGTACCTGCTGGTACAGGATGGACGACGGTAGAACGGAGATTTTTTCAACCAGCAGCGGTTGCACTTCTGCCATCAGGATTCAGGGTCCCGCTCCGGACCCCTGTAATTCGTTGAACCAATGTTGAGTGACATTCGGGGAGTAGGTCCACCTGTTCTCCGCCAACGGCTTGGCATCGTCGCCGTGGCGGCGTGGACGACTTGGGCGTGCGGCGACGGCGGGTGGCCCGATGTTGGTTCGAGCAGCAACGTCGTGGCGCAGGAGATGGTGGGAGAACTGCCCCCCGGCGGCATCATGTCGGACGACCTCTTCCTGGAGTCGGCCGACGGGTTCGATCTGTTCGGAGACACGGTCGCTATCGCGGACCGTTTGGCGGGACGGGTCCAGCTGTTTCGTTCCGAGGGCGAGCATATCGCTACCTTGGGAGGGCCCTCGGGACCAGGGGATCCCGACGTTCTTCAATCCCCGATGCGCGTCCAGTTCGCACCCGATGGCGCGTTATGGGTAGGCGATCCCGGACGGGCATCGATCGTACGGTTTCCTTCTGGAGGCGGCGAGCCGCGGGCCGCACGGCTTCCGGGAGCCGCGATTGCGACGACCGTTGGATTCGGGGTCGACCATGTCCTCGGCGCCATCGGGCTCAGCGCCCAGCCGGATTTTCTTCTTGCGGCTTACGGGTTGGCGGACGAGCCCCTGAACATCCCGAACGAGGCTCCGCTTCCCAAGGAGTTGGCGTTCGGACCGGTAGACCGGCTCAGTGCCCAGCATGTCGTGCTGTCGGCCGGACGGGAGGGCGAGGTGATCCTCCTCGACGGAATACGGACGACGCTGTGGCGAATCGAGCTGGAGTACGAGCCGCCCAGGATCGTTCGCATCACCCCCATCCCGATGCCCGATTGGCTGGTCCAGAGGACGCGGGCCGAGATGGAGCGGATCGTCGAGGGCCGTCCCGGCGTCACCGCGCCCGGCTTCAAGGAAATGCGGGCCGGCGAGCGCGGTGTGTGGCTCGTTCCGGCGATGGATCCGGTGGACGGGGTATTCCTTCCCTACGAGGAGGGCCGGGCCACCGTGCTGTGGCGCGACCCGCGGCGCCGAGAGGCGTGGAGCAGCCGCATCTTGGACGACGACACGGCTTGGCTGATGTTCCCGGGAAGTCTCATGAGGTTCACTTTAGCGGCTGAAGGTTAATGCGCATCAGACTCTTGTGACCGCGCGCCAGCCCGCGTCGCCGCTTTACAGCCCAAGAACACGGACGGGGTGGGATTCGAACCCACGAGGCAGGGTTGCTGCCCACACGCTCTCCAGGCGTGCGCCTTAGTCCGCTCGGCCACCCGTCCAAAAAAACACCTCCGGGTGTGCCGGAGGTCATGCTTCAGGCGGAGGGGGTGGGATTGGCGATCCACGCCTCTCCTTGCTTCTCAGGCGGAGGGGGTGGGATTGGGTCGCTGCGCTCCCCGAGCTCGCTCCCTCCGGTCGCTCGGTTCGAACCCACGAGACTCTCTCGAGTCACGCCCTCAGGTGGAGTTTCGCCCCACACCTCTCCTTGCTTCTCAGGCGGAGGGGGTGGGATTCGAACCCACGAGACTCTTTCGAGTCAACGCCTTAGCAGGGCGCCGCCTTAAGCCACTCGGCCACCCCTCCGCAGAATCCTGCTGCTGATTGGCCCGCCAGGACTCGAACCTGGAATCTTCTGGTCCAGAGCCAGACGTGTTGCCAATTCCACCACGGGCCAACGTCCCGACGAATCGGGGCGTCGATAATACTTGTGGGGGGGCGCGGCTTCAAGCGCCGCCGGCGCCCCGCCGGCGCAGGTGTTACTCGTTCCCGGACGAGCCTCCCGCGAGTTCGGGCAGGGCATCCAATCCCTCAATCACTTCTGCTATGGTTCGATATCCGTCTCCGGATCGCGAGGCGTTGCTGTCGGCTTCCGGCACGAGATACCATCGATCTGCGCGGTCGTCCGGCTGGTCCATGTAGTGGCCGCGCTCGAGCCGATACCCCGCGAGCCGGGCGCGAAAGCGGAGGGCCCTCAGGATTACGCCCCGATCGAAGTTCTCAGGAGACATGATCTCTACTCGGGGACAGATCTGTAGACGAGCTTCGGATTCGCGCTTCGCACGACTTCCAGACAAATGGCACGCCGCGACAGACCGTAACCGTACTGTGTGCGCCACTCTCGGAATAGTCGGGCGGATAGATTGATTGCGTCTTTGTCACTATGGCGGAAGAACCCCGGACTCCAGTCAGAGCATCGAGAACGAGCAGTCCTCCGACGATGAGCCAGATCCGGTTCTTCTTCACGATCCCGACAACTCCGCAGGGGCTGCGACCAATGGAACTTCCCGTAACTTATGGGTGAACGGACGCATGGGCTATGTTCGTCCCCGGTGTATCCGGCCGTGGCCGATGGCGTCGTGGCCGCTGCGCGGGTGGCGATCCGACCGCGACAGATAGGTGCGTAGCCGTTCGATCTCCGTGGGCGGAAGGAGTGTGATCGGCATGCCCGGAGCCCGGGAAGTGTACCCGGACATGGGGACCAGCCGATCATGAAAGATGATCGTTGCGGCGGCCACGGCTCGCCGTGTGGCCTGCGCATCGAGGCGGGGGTCGAGTGCTCTGAAGCTGATTCCCCGAGCGAAGTCCCGAGCCGCAAGTTCCGTGGCGAAGACGCGCACGGTCTCGCTCCGCGAGAGAAGCACGACGAATCCACGGCCTATCCTGCGTCGCACGAAATCGCGTTCCCGGGTGCCGCCGGCGAGCGTGATCGGGACGCACTCCACGGTCCGCGAGCGACGCATTCTCGGCAGCAGTTCACGCCGCGCGATCACGGGGAGGCTCTCCCGGATCTTGCGCGCGGAATCGACGGGGTGAACGACCGTCCCGCAGACCTCTTCCAGTTCCGCGGCGAGCACGGCCCGCAGCCCGGCGCGAGGTTCGCACAGGATCACGGCGTGCGGCTCGGGGCACTGTGCTCCGTCCACGATCCGCTGCAGTTCGCTGAGCAGTCGCCAGCGGGAGAGTCCCCCGGCGTGCGCGCGCCTCAGCAGATCCAGCGCCACCGCCCTCGGCAGCATCTCCGCGGAGGGCGGAACGCGGCGGGGACGCCCGCGGATGGACACCCGGGGGCGCTGCCCCCTCCCGAGCTCGATGAGGTTCCGTCGCCGCAGCCGTGCAAGCGCAGCGCCGACCGTCCCGCGGTCGACGCCGAGCCTGCGCGCCATGTCCCTGGACGATGGCAAAGGCGCTCCGGGCCGTACGTATCCGTCCCGAATCCCGGCCTCGAGCTCCGCCGCGAGTTGCCTGCGGAGCGGTATGCGGTGATGCCGCGAGAGCGGCGGGAATCCGCGTCCACCGATCATGTTCCTGGCCTCCGTACTCCGGGGTCCGCCTGTCCGCTTCGTCGACGGCAGTATCGGGACAGGGTCTCAACGGAGGCTCATCATCGGCCGCTCTCGAAAACTGCCAGGAAGTCGTCCACGCCGCGCGTGTTGAGGATGTGCTCCGGGGAGAGCCACGCGCGGCGCGCCTGCTCGATGCCGTATTGTGCCAGGTCCAGTTCGTCGGGCCGGTGGGCATCCGTCGTGACCACGACGGGTACGCCCAGTTCGCGCGCACGCCACAGGTGGCTGTCCTTCAGATCCAGCCGGTTGGGGTGGGAGTTGACTTCGACCGCGACGCCGAACTCCGCGCATGCGTGAAGAATGTCGTCGATATCCACGTCGATCGGACCGCGGCGGTTGATGATCCGACCGGTCGGGTGGCCGAAGATCATCGAACGCGGGTGCGCCAGCGCTTTCAGCACGCGCGCCGTCTGCGTCGCACGGTCCAGCCCGAAGAAGGAGTGGACGGAGATGATCACGACGTCGAGCGCCTCGAGCATCTCGTCCTCGAGGTCCAGCGAGCCGTCACGGAGGATGTCGACCTCCATGCCGCGGAGGATCCGGATCTCCGGGTGCGCGGCCTGTATCTCGGCAATCTCGTTCCATTGCCGCCCGAGCTTGGCGGCATCGAGCCCCTCGACCATCGCGAGCGCTTTCGAGTGGTCGGTGATCGCCATGTACTCGTACCCGCGCTCCGCGCAGGCCACGACCATCTCTTCCAGCGAGACGCGCCCATCGGACCAGGTGCTGTGCATGTGCACATCGCCACGCAGGTCGGAGCGCACCACGAGGTCCGGGAGCGCGCCCGCGTCCGAGGCGGCGATCTCTCCGCGGTCGGTGCGGAGTTCGGGCGGGATCCAGGCCAGATCCAGCGCTCGATAGACCTCCTCCTCGCTGGTGCCGGCGACCATCGCCCCTTCCGAGGCGATGCCGCGCTCTCCGAGGCGGTCGCCGACCGAGTCGTCCGGGATCTCGAACACGCCGTACTCCGACACGCGCAGCTTCCGCTCGAGGGCGCGGCGGCGGAGCCGGATGTTGTGCTCCTTCGAGCCCGTGAAGTACACGAGCGCGGCACCCCAGCTCTCGGCCGGCACGACGCGCAGGTCTACCTGCAGGCCGCTGCGAAGGCGGACGGACGTCTTCGTCCCGCCGGCTCCGATCACGCTCTCGACGCCGGAGAATCCAACGAGGGATTCGGAGGCGGCCCGCGCGTCGTCGGCCAGGACCAGCACGTCGATGTCGCCGACGGTTTCCTTGCGGCGGCGGTAGCTGCCCGCGACCTCCAGCCGGGTGATGCCCGGCGCCGACCGCAGGTGCTCGATGAGCGGTGGGAGCAGCTCGTCGACCTCCCCAAGGCGGAATCGAGCCGTGTTCGTCCGATAGTTGCGGATGCCGCGGAGGATCCGGTCCTGCGTCTTGAGTCCGAAGCCGGGCAGTTCGGCCACGCGCCCGTCGCTCGCGACCTCCTCCAGATCCTCGATCGACTCGACGCCCAGTTCGTCCCACAGCTTGCGCGCCTTCTTCGGGCCGACCCCCGGCAGGCGCATCAACTCGACCAGACCGGGAGGAATCTCGGCCGCGAGCGCATCGAGCATCGCGAGACGTCCCGTCGCCACCAGTTCGCCGATGTTGTCCGCCAGCCCCTTCCCGATGGAGGGGAGCGCGGTAAGGTCGGCGCCCTGTTCGACCAGCCTGCGCATGGGCGACGCGTGCGCGTTGATCGCGCGGACGGCGTTGCGGTAGGCGCGGACGCGGAAAGGGTTCGCCTCCTGGATTTCGAGCAGGTCGGCCACTTCGTCCAGGACGCGGACGATCTCGATGTTCTCCATCAGGACGCGTTGGTTTCGGAAGCCTCGCCGGACCTTGCGGGTGGAGGAGCCGCGTCAGGTGGAGGAGCCGCGTCAGGTGAGGGAGCCGCGTCAGGTGAGGGAGC
This sequence comes from uncultured Gemmatimonadota bacterium, assembly GCA_964509895.1. Lineage (GTDB taxonomy): Bacteria > Gemmatimonadota > Gemmatimonadetes > Palauibacterales > Palauibacteraceae > Palauibacter. The sequence continues at coordinate 23,104 of CAZDZJ010000041.1, read as the reverse complement.
CGCATCGGATCCGGGTGCTTCGGGTGGGCGGAGCGCATCGGGCCCGCCCCTCAGGAGGTCGAGGAGCCCCGCTTCGTCGAGGATCTCGACGCCGAGATCCCGGGCCCGCTCCAGTTTTCGGCCAGGGTTTGCGCCCGCCACCACGTAGCTGGTCTGCCTGCTCACCGACGAAGTGACCTTCGCGCCCTGGGCCTCGAGCTTCTTCCCGGCATCCGGGCGGCTCATCGATTCCAGACCCCCGGTGAGGACGATCCGGAGGCCGGCCAGCGCGTCGCCCGTCCGGGGGGGCGGCACGGGTTCGATGAAGCCGCGCAACTCATCGACGACCGCCGATACCTCCGGGCGCGCCAGGAAGGCGGTGATCTGCTCCGCCATCCTGGGCCCGATCCCGTCCACCGTCTGTAGCGTCTCATCGTCGGCGGCGCGGAACTCCTCGAACGAGCGAAAGTGGGAGGCCAGCTCCCGTGCCACCGTCGTCCCGACTTCCGGGATTCCGAGGCCGTAGATGAAGCGCGCGAGTTCGGTGCGGCGTGCGGCGGTGATCGCCTCCACGAGATTCGTGGCCGACTTCTCGGCGAAGCCCTCCAGTTCCACCAGCCTCTCGGCCTCGACCTCGAACAGCTGCGGCACGTGCTCGATCACGCCCTGTCGGACGAGCAGGTTCGCCGTTTCCTCCCCGAGCCCCTCGATGTCGAGGGCGTGGCGGGATCCGAGGTGCTGGATGCGGCCTGCCAGTTGCGCGGGACAAGCGAACAGGTTGGGGCAGAACGTGTACGGACCGCGCGGCTCGAGACCGGTCCCGCACGACGGACACTCGGAGGGCATGGTCCACGGTTCCGCGCGCTCGCGCCCGGGCTCCTCGATGCGCTCGAGCACCTGCGGGATCACGTCGCCGGCCCGTTGCACGCGCACGCGGTCGCCCTCCCGGATGTCCTTGCGCGCGACCTCCTCGCGGTTGTGCAGGTTCGCGCGGCTCACGGTCACGCCGCCCAGTTCGACCGGCCGCATGAAGGCGATCGGCGTCACGACGCCCGTGCGTCCCACGCTGGGGAAGATGTGGAGGAGCCGGGTCACTTCCTTGCGCGGCGGGAACTTGAAGGCGAAGGCCCAGCGCGGGTGGTGCGAGGTCTCCCCGACTTCGTCGCGGGCGGCGATATCATCGAGCTTGATCACGATTCCGTCGATCTCGTATTCGAGGTCGTCGCGGCCGTCCTCGAGTTCCGCGTGGAAGGCGAGGATCTCGTCCACCGTCACCGCGGGGCGCGAGCGTTCGTTCACCGGCAGTCCCCAGTCGCGGAGGGCTGTCAGCGTCTCCTGCTGCGTGGGCGGTGGTCGTCCCTCGATCGCGAGGATGTCGAAGACGTAGACGTCGAGCGGTCGAGCGGCGGTGATGCGCGGGTCGAGTTGTCGCAGGGACCCGGCCGCCGCGTTGCGGGGGTTCGCGAAGGGAGCGCGGTCGCGCTCGAGAAGCCGGGCGTTCAGCGCCTCGAAGGCCCCCACCCTCATGATGACTTCGGCCCGCAGCGCCAGGAGCGACGGTACGTCGCGATCCGCTTCCCGCAGACGGAGCGGCACCGAGTTGATGGTGCGTACGTTCTCGGTTACGCCCTCGCCCCGGACCCCGTCCCCCCGGGTCACGGCGCGCGACAGCCGGCCGCCCTCGTACACGAGTTCGATCGAGGCGCCGTCCAGCTTCGGCTCGACGACGTACGCGATGTGCTCGCCGAGCGCCTTCCGCATGCGCTCGTCGAAGCGTTGGAGGGGCTCCGCATCGGCCGAGGAATCCAGGCTGAGCATCGGCGCCGCGTGCTCGATCGTCTCGAACGCAGCGAGCGGCTCCGCCCCCACGCGCTGCGTCGGCGAATCGGGGGTGACGAGTTCGGGGTGCGCCGCCTCCAGCGCCTTCAGCGCCCCGAACAGTTCGTCGAACCGCTCGTCGGAGATCTCGGGCTCGTTACGGACGTAGTAGAGATACGCGTGGTGACGCAGCGCCGCGCGCAGTTCGCGGGCCCGCCTCTCGCGACCGCGGGAACTCGATTCGCTCATGGCGCGGAACCTAGTGTAGTGTCGCGGAAATCTGCGAGTCACCGAGAGTGCCGAGGCGCCGGGTCCTGCAAGGCGCTCCTATCCCTTGGCGCCGGCGGCGAGACGGAATTGGATCGGATCGCGTCAGAAGGTGACGCCCAGGAGGACGCCGCCGAGCACGTAGCTGTCGTCGGCGGTGGTGAACACGGCGTGCGGGCGAAGATAGAGACTTCCGATCTCGATCGTGACGCCGCCCCGGACGACGGCGCTGAATTCCCGATCTCCTTCCACGATGTCGTCGTAGAGCCGCTCGACCGAGTAATTCTCCACGCTCACGAGCAGCGAGGGGATGACCGCGAACCCGGAGGCCGGCGCACCGAGGCGGATCCCTGCGGCCACGCCGCCTCCGTATACGGTCTCGCTCTTGTAGGGAAGATCGTCGAAGTTCCTCGACAGGACGCCCCCGGTGCCCACGCTGGCGACCGGGCACACCGACAGGAACGGGAGCGGAAGCTTGAGAGCGACGTTCGCCCGCATGTCCTCGAAATCGAACTCCTGATCGAACTCGTCCGAGCCCGAGAACTTCAGGTAGTGGCCCGTCGCCGCCACCAGACCGAGATCGACCCCGGCGGAGCCGCCCAGGCCTCTGACGTCTTCGGACGATTCGCGCCACACGGCGCCCGAGCCGCTCAGGAAGCCGCTGCCACCGAATCCGAGGCAGGCCTGCGCTTCGAGCGCGGCCGGCGTAGCGAACGCCGGCAGGACCAGCCAGGCCAGGCGGCGGGACAGGTCACGCATGTTCATGTTCCTCTCGTCATCGTCGTATCGCACTCGCAGGTCGCATGGTGGAAGCCCGACCGGCCCACGCGCGACCCCGGGCTCACATTACACCACCGACCGGAATTGGGTTCTGAGGAAGATGGTGGTGTGCCGGGACCCGGGAGGCTGAACGTCACCCGAGGCCGGCGGACGTGAATCGCCGCCAGGGTTCACCCGCCTCGAAGCAGGGCGTCGAGTTGCGGTGCCGAGTCTGCCAGCGCGGCGTCCAGCCGGGCGGACGCCGCTTCGGCCTCCCCGCGGATCTGTTGGAGCCGCCGACGGTGATCGTCCGACGGACCCGTCAGTGAGCCGGTCGTCGAGACGCCGCCATCGAACTTGCCGCGCAGCCCGGTCCACCAGTTGCGGATGTCGCTGTTGATCGCGCGCCACTCATCGGCCACCTGCTCGATCTCGCCCGCCAGTTCGCGCGCGCGTTCGAGGTCCTCCGCCGCCACGTCCTCGGCGCTCTCGAGCCCCTCCACCGCATCCGCCGCCCGGCGCTCCAGGTCGTACGCTTCGATGCCCCGCTCGTAGGCCGTACGCTGCAGGTCGAAGAGGGCCATCGTGAACTCGTAGCGGGCGAGCCGCTCCTCCGCGGACACCGGCAGTTCGGGATCGGGATGGACCTCCAGCGACTGCTCGCGCGTCTCGTCCCCCGCCGTCAGCCGCACCGTGAACGTACCCGCAAGGACAAACGGCCCTTCGGGGCCCGCGTCCAGACTGGGTACCTCGTACCGCGCGGTATCGTGCGGAAGAGGATCGTGCCGCAGGTCCCACGTCACCCGGTTGAGGCCGGCGGCGCCCGGGCCGTCCAGGGTGCGGACCGGCCGGCCGGCCCCGTCCAGCACGTCGATCGCGACGCCGTCGCCCATCGCTTCAGCCAGGCGGTAGTCGATGTTCGCGCCGAACGCGGGGTTCTCCGCGCCGAAGGTCCCCTGACCCATCGACGGCACGTCGTTGCGATACAGGAACAGCGTCGCCGGTCGCGGCGCGAACAGCTGAACGGGGTCTCCGGCCGCGGCCGACCCCTGCGACAGCGGCGTGATGTCGTCGAGAATCCAGATGGCGCGCCCGTGCGTGCCGAGGACGACGTCGTTCTCCCGCGGATGGAGTTCGATGTCGTCCACCGGAACGGCGGGGAGCCCCGAGCCGAGTGCGGCCCACGCCGCTCCCCGGTCCAGTGAGGCGAAGGCGCCGTTCTCCGCCCCGACGAACAGCAGGTCGGCGTTGTCCGGGTGTTCGCGGATCACGTTCACGCTCGCCATCCCGCCGCCGGTCGCCCGTCCGGTGGCCGTCACCGCCGCCGCCGCGTTGAGTCCGTTCGCAAGCGAGTGCCACGTGACGCCGTAGTCCTCCGTCACCACCGCGTGCGGGCCATAGTCGTTGTCCCAGTGCCCGTCCAGGCTCACGTAGGCCCGGCCCGCCGCCTCGTGCGACGCTTCGACCCAGCTCACGTAGTACGGGAACGGCAGCCCCGCCGCCGCCGTCACCCGCTCCGTCAAGTCCTCCCACGTCTCGCCGCCGTCCCGGCTCAGGCGCACCGAGCCGTCGTCCGCTCCGATCCACACTACTCCTGGCTCGACGGTCGACTCCGAGACGGCTGTGATCTCCCCGTACCCCGACGCGCCGTCGTGTTTCGAGAGCGTCGTCGAGTCCGGACGCGCACCCATCAGCTCGAGGCTGTCCTGGTGGATCTGCCGCGTGAGGTCCTCCGTCGCGCGCCAGCTTTCCCCGCGGTCGTCCGAGATGAAGAGCCGATTCCCGCCCAGATACACGCGGTTGGCGTCATGCGGCGAGACGAGGATCGGCGACTTCCAGTCGAAGCGATACGTCACCGTCGTGTCTGGAGGGAACGGCTTGAGCGCCTTCCGGTCCCCCGTGGCCAGGTTCACCCGCACGATCCCCGCGTTCTGCGACGTCACGTACACCGTCCCCGGGTCGCCCCAGTCGGTTTCCGCGTACATCCCGTCGCCATAGTCGAGCACCTGCCAGTCGCGGTTCAGGATCCCCTGATAGCGGCGCGTACGGCTCGGGCCCCGGTAGGAGTTGTTGTCCTGCAGGCCTCCATAGACGTGGTAGGGATCCGCCAGGTCCAGATCGATGTCGTAGAACTGGGCGATGGGGATATTCCCGATGAACGTCCAGCTGTCGCCGTCATCCCATGTGGAGTAGAGCCCGCCGTCGTTCCCGAGAATCATGTGGCGCGAGTCGTCGGGGTCGATCCACAGGTCGTGATGATCGACGTGCACGCCGGTGTTGTACTCGATCTCCATGGGCAGCGCCTCGAAGCTGTCGCCGCCGTCCTCCGAGCGGTGCAGGCTCCCCGCCACCAGCCACACCCGCTCCTCGTCGTTGGGGTCGATGCGGAGCTGGCTGTAGTACATCGGACGCTGGTTCAGTTCGTTCACGCGCGTCCAGCTTTCCCCCCGGTCGCGCGAGACGAAGATGCCGCCGTCCTCGGCCTCCACCACGGCCATGACGAGGCCGGGATCACGCCCAGACACCGCGAGCCCGATCCGTCCCTTGTCCCCCTCGGGCAGGCCCGCGGTCACCTCATGCCACGAGTCGCCGCTGTCCGTCGACTTGTAGATGCCGCTCCCCGGCCCGCCGCCCGCGAACCCCCACGCGCGCCGTCGCCGCTGGTACGCAGCCGCGTACAGCATCGACGGATCCGCCGGGTTCAGCGCGAGGTCGACGAAGCCGGTGTCGTCGTCGATTTGGAGGACCTTCTCCCACGTCTCCCCGCGGTCTGTGGTCCGGTACACGCCGCGTTCGGGGTTGGGGCCGAACAGGTGCCCAAGCGCCGCCACCCAGACGATGTCGGGGTTCGTCGGATGGACCGCGATGCGCCCGATGTGGCGCGTCTCCTCGAGCCCCGCGAGCCGCCACGCCTTGCCGCCGTCCGAGGAGTGGTACAGGCCCTCGCCCCACGGCGTACTGTTGCGGTTGTTCGGTTCCCCGGTGCCGACCCATATCTCGAGCGGATCCGACGGGGCGAGCGCGATATCTCCGATCGACAGGTTGGCCGCGTCGTCGAAGATCGGCCTCCACGTCGTCCCGTGGTTCACGCTCTCCCACACACCGCCCGAGGCCGCGCCGACGTAGATGTGCGACTGGGTGCCGGGCACGACTTCCAGGTCGTTGATCCGGCCGCCCGAAACGGCCGGACCGATCAGGCGCCAGGTCAGACCCGCCGCAATCCGTTCGACGGGTATTGCTTCGCCGGCGGGCGGACCCGGGGACTGGGCCTCCACGCGGGGAGGCGCCGCGAGGATCCCGAGCTGCAGCGCGACCAGCGACGCCAGCTCTCGGACGGGAATCCGGCACACGGCAGCCGGAGCAAGACGGGCGCGAGGAGTCATCGTCAGCTCACCTTCTTCTTCTTGAGACCATCCTTCTGCTCCAGGTAGGGGACGCCCGTCGTGATCCAGGCCGGGGCCGGTTCACCCTTCAGATAGTGGGCGAACCACTGGAGGATGCGGCTCTGGTAATCCCGCTGGTTCGGCTCCCTCGCGAGGCCGTGGTTCTCCCCCTCGTAGACGAGCATCACCATGTGCTTCCCCGCACGGCGCGCCGCGTTGTAGAACTCGACGCCCTGGTTGAACTCGACCGCGCCGTCCTCCGTCCCGAACTCCATGAGAAGGGGCGTGTTCAGCTTCTCGATGTGGTGGATGGGCGAGTTGTTGAAGTAGGAGTCCCAGTCCTCCCACCACGGCACCTGCATGCGCCCCTGGCTGATTTCGAAGATGCGGGCGTCGGTCCCGCCGCTGTTCCAGTAGAAGGACAGGTACATGCTCATCAGATTCGTGAGTGGCGCCCCGGCGACCGCCGCGGCGAAGAGATCGTCCTGGGTGACGAAGAAGGTCGTCTGGTATCCGCCCCACGAGTGGCCGATGAGCCCCACCCGCTCGGGATCGATCATCCCCGTCTCGACCGCCGCGGCGACGGCCGGACGCAGCGTCTCCACGTTCGACTGTCCCGGACGCCGGTCGCGATAGACGATGTCCGGCATGAAGACGAAGTAGCCCTCCTGGCTCCAGATCTGGACGTTGTAGTACCTGGTGGGATCCGGAACGACGTACCGGTGGAGGCCCTGCGAGAGCAGTTCGTAGTGGTACACGACCATCGGATATGTCCGACCCGGATCGTGGTTGGCCGGGTAGACGAGCGCGCCCTGGAGGGGACGTCCCCACTCATTCTCGTAGTCGACGAGTTGCGTGCGGCCCCAGGCGTAGTCGTCCTGGAAGGGATTGGTGCGGGTCACCTGCCGCGGCCCGTCCAGATCCGGTCCCGCGACGAAGTAGTCGGGCGAGTCGTCGAACCGTTCCTGGCGAAAGGCGTACACCTCGGCATCCGCCGCCTTGAGCAGGCCACCCGCGAAGCTCGCCTCCGCCCGGATCAGGGACTCCGGCGTCTCCCCGCGGGGGGCGCGGGAGAACCCGGCCTCCTTCGTCCACTCGCCGTAGGTGGAGTAGTAGAGGGGCTCGTCCGGCGCGAAGGCGTCGGCCTCGCGGTCGATCCGCAGCACGCGATACCGGATCTCGTCCTCCGCCCCCGCGGTCAGGCGCCTGCCGCCCGATCCATCGGGGTGCACCTCCCACACGTCGAAGCGATCGTTCAGCAGCAGCGCCGCGTCGTCCTCCAGCCAGCCGGCGACGCCGAAGGGAGCCATCTGCTCGCGGGTGGGGGTGCGGTCGAGGTCCACGAAGGTTCCGCCGAGGCCTTCCGTCACGTTTCGCGTCTCGCCCGTCGTCAGGTCGTGCGTCCAGTAGTCCTCGCCCTCGAACCAGACCGCGTAGCGTCCGCCGGGGCTCGAACCCATGTCGATCGTCACCCGCTCACGGACGAGTGCGCGGCTCCCGGTGCGCGCGTCGACGGCGAAGAGGTCGTGGAACTGCTGGCGGAACATCGCGTCGACGTCGTACGGCGTCTCGTCCCGGGCCAGCACATGCCGTCCGCCCTCCGCGATCTCGGCCTGGTCCGCGTGATCGCCTCCGAGGAGGAGGAACCCGCCGCCGTCCAGATCCCACGCGCCCAGATCGTGCGCCTGCCGCAACCGGCTCTCGCGCACGCGCTGCTGGGGGATCGGATCGACATCGAGCGAGTGCCACACCTCGACGCCGGGGCTCTCCTCCTCTTCGTCGCGGGCACCGTTCTCCTCGGCGCCCTCTTCATCGGCCCCCTCGGCATCCTCCCCTTCGGCATCCTCCCCTTCGGCATCCTCGGCCTCGGCCGCACGCTCGACCGGGATCCGCTCCTGGAGGCCGAGGAAGATCGTGGACCCATCCTCGGACCACGAGGGGACGCGGTGTTCCACGATGCGGGTGCCGCCGGGAAGTTCCGAGGGTTCGCGCGGGTCGAGGATGGACGCGCGGGGCGTGGCCGAATCCAGTGCGCGCCACGCCAGCGCCACGTGCGCAGTGTCCTCGTGCGCCTCGTCCTCGAACGTCTTCAGGACGGCGAGGTCCGCGGCACCCTCGCGCCACGACATCTCGCGGTAGGTCGCTTCGTCCGAGTCGAGCGAGCGGATGCGGCCGGTCCCGGGCTCATAGAGCCGGATGCCGTTTCCGACTCTATCCTCGGCGTCGATGGTCATCGCGAGGAGATTGCCCTCCTCCTGCCAGACGAAGCCGGAAATGTTCCCGAAGCTCATCGGCGCGTTGCCGGACAAGTCCCGAACGAGGAGGTCGGCGCCGCCGCCCTCGCTCGCCTCCGGGCCATAGCGCCGGAGCGCCAGATACCGCCCGTCGTCGGAGAAGGAGAAGGACTGCACCGCCTCGATACTCTCCTGGACTCCGGTGCGGAGGTTGAGGAGGCCCACGCCGCCGCGGACCGGATCCCCCCGTTCGCGCATCCTGTCGCGCTCGTCGGGACCGACGCCGATGGCGTATGCGAGCCAGTTGCCGTCCGCGCCGAACTCGGGACGCGAGCCTTCCGCCACGACGACGACGGAGTCGGAGTCCGTGCGGTGGACGCGAAGCTCCGAAGTTTCGTCCACCCGACGGACAGTGACGGCAAGCCAGAAGCCATCCGGCGACAGCGCCGCCTGCCCCGGACTCTCCCATTGGTCGTAGTCGTCCGGGCCGAGCGTCGGTTTGTCCTGGGCGGTCACGCCCGCGTGGGTCAGCGCAGCGCCAAGGAGGGTGACGAGACCGATACGGGAGAGGGTCGTCCTCAGTTCTTGATACCTCATTCAACGGATCCTGTAAGCTGGGGTATCGTGCCGTTGCTCCGACGCCGGTCGTCGGGCGGAAGAGCAAGCGGCAACCGTCCCAACATGCGCAGATGGCCGCCACTCCAGGCAAGGGCGGTGACCGGGAGGCTCGCCAGGTGGCTCGACCGCGTTCTCGTACGGCACGTGGATCACGGCCGGTTGTGACACCCGTCGAGGCGGCTTAGGGTAGAAGCAGATCGTCTGTTTCTACCCCCTCGGATGAGGGTGCGCCTTGAGAGGTGGATGATGGGCCTCAACATCAAGAACGAGGAGACGTGTCGGCTGGCCTCCGAACTGGCGCGGCTGACCGGTGACACGAAGACGGGAGCCATCACGATCGCCTTGAAGGAACGCCTGGAACGCGAGAAGCGAATACGCGATGCGGAGCAGCTCATGCGGGACCTGCGCGCCATCGGCGAGCGGTGTGCTGCGAGGGTCAGGCCGGGCCCCTCCGCGGTCGAGCACGGGGATTTCCTCTACGACGAGCACGGCCTTCCGAAGTGATCGTCGACACTTCCGCAATCCTGGCCATCCTGTTTCGCGAAGAGGATTCGTTCCGGTTCGAGCGGGCCATCTCGACGGCCCCCTCACCTCGAATGTCGGCGGTGACGTTGGTCGAGGCGGCGATGGTCGCAGAGGCGCGTGGTGGATTCGGCGCCGGCCAGGACCTCGATGATCTTGTCGAACGAGTAGGAATCCAGGTGATTCCCGTCACGGGAGAGCAGGCCCGGGCGGCACGAAACGCGTGGCGCTGCTACGGAAAGGGGAAGCATCCCGCTGCTTTGAACCTGGGGGATTGCTTTGTCTACGCCCTGGCGCGTACCGCCGGCGAGCCACTGCTGTTCAAGGGCGGGGACTTCGCACTCACCGACATCGACGCCGCGTGACTTCGGCGGCGCGACGCCAGATCGCGTCGAACATGGGTTCGGTAAGCCTGCCGGTGAAGGTGTTCTGCTGGCTGGGGTGATAGGAGGCGATCAGCAGGCGGAGCCCCATCTCGACCTCCACCCCATGCCCGAAGCGGGGAGTCGGACGCGGGACGGCCTCTCCCCGATCGCGGAACATCCTCAGTAGCGCGGCGAAGGAGAAGCCGCCCAGCGCGACGATGACGGGGGCGTCGGCAAAGTGGTCCAGTTCCCGCTCGAGGAAGCCCCGGCACCGTTCGCGCTCCCCGGCGGTCGGCTTGTTGGCGGGCGGAGCGCAGCGCACGGCGGCGGTCACCCAGGCGCCCCGGAGCACCAGCCCGTCGTGGCGGCCGGTCGAGTCGGGCTGCGAGGCGAACCCGGCACGGTGCAGCGCGCGGTAGAGCCAGTCGCCCGACCGGTCGCCGGTGAACATGCGCCCGGTCCGGTTGGCGCCGTGCGCGGCCGGGGCAAGCCCCACGATGAGAAGGCGCGCGGCCGGGTCGCCGAACCCCGGCACGGGACGCCCCCAGTACTCTTCATCGCGGAAAGCGGCGCGGCGTTCCCGCGCCACGCGCTCGCGCCACGCGACGAGGCGGGGACACAGCCGGCACGCCGTGACCTCCCGCTGCGTTGCCGCGAGTGCCGAGTCCGTCAAGCGTCGCCGCGCGCGGGGAGGCCGAACCTCAGCCGGTAGAGCAGCCCTTCGAGCCGCTGCGACCAGCGAACGGGCGCGGGGAAGCTGGCGCGGTACAGCGTCGGCACCTTCGCCGACCGGAGCCCCGCGAGGTTCGCCGACGCGATGTCCGTGAAGTACTGGTCTCCGACCATGAGAGCGGCCTCGGGCCGGTCCGCCATCCCCACCTCCTCGAGCGCGGCCCGGACGAGGCGGCGACTGGGCTTCCGCATGGGACGCAGCCCGCCGGAACCGCGGCCGCCGCCGGACGCGGTCGCGGCGGATGCGATCGCGGCGCCGGGGCCGCGCCACGACTCCGCGGACCCGCGGCGCACCCGGAACCCTCCGCCTTCCTCCGTCTCGTAGCCGAGCACGATCGGGACGCGCGGGAATATCCCCCCCAGTTCGGCGAAACGCGCCTCCTGGCAGTTGGAGACGATCGCGTGCCGCAGTTCCGGCGCGGCGAGCAGCGCCTCGAACCCCGCAGCCAACTCCGGGTCCACGCGGTCCGCGTGGTGCGCCATCAGCGTACCGTCGACATCCCACAGGATGGCCTCGACCCCCAGGTCGCGAAGGTGGCGGGCATCGAGGTCGTTGACGGAATCGAGCTGGAACGTCGGCCGGATCTCGCGCGACACCCGCGCGAGCCGCGGAAGGAGCCGGCGCGTCGTCTGCATCCAGGTCGCACTCATCGGGCTTCGCTCAGCGGCCCGCGCTCGAGGGTCGCCGTCACGGCGGCCGGCTCAGTTCGCCTCCAGGATGGGATCCTTCTCGCCCGTCATCTCCCAGCGGGTGAGCACGATGGGAATGACGCCGACCCCGTAGAAGGCATCGAAGAAGCGCTTGACGCTGAAGTCCGCGCCTTCCTGGATGGCGTACTCCGCGAGCAGTTCCTCGATCTGGATCTTCCCGGTCACGTAGCTCGTCCCGTACCCCGGCTGCCGCAGGTAGAGACTCTGCTCGCCGCGCACGAGATCGCCGTCCGGCAGCCAGCCGCGTGGCGTCCACTTCATGGCGTGGGCTACCGCTTCCTCCATGTCGAACACATCGCCGTGCAGGTAGAGGCCGCTGAGCGCACGGGCGGCCCGCTGCGCCAGCATGATCCAGGTGAGTTCGCGCGAGCGGGGCGAGCCCTCGAGGAGTCCGAGGTGCATGAACATCTCCTCCACCCCCGTGGCGAGTCCCTCCGAGCGGGAGTCGAAGATGTTGTACAGGGACGGCGTGGCCCGGATCGGGCTCGCGTGCGGGTCGATTCGCATGCGCGCGAGTTCGATCCAGTGGTGCATGTGCGGCCGGAAGGAGTCCGGGTCGCGGTAGTTCACCTCCGAGAAGAAGTTCCGGATCTCGCCGGGCTCGGCCGGGGTGTAGCTCCCGTTCACGGCGCGCAGGGCCGGGTCCATCCACTCTTCCGTCGTCTCCACCTCCTCTTCCTCCAGGAAGCGCATGTAGCGATCCACGGATTCGTTCAGCCGGAGGTCGTATTCCTCCGCTGACGCGATCCGCTCGAGTTCGGGCAGTTCACGGTTGCGGTTCTCCTCCAGCCGCATCGAGGAGTGGGCGCGCGCGAGTTCGCGCCGCATGATCGTCACCTGCTCCTCCCACGAGTACGGGACGAGGTGCACGTTCTGCATGTACCAGGTGTAGTTCTCCCGCCCGACCCCCGAGGATCCCGTCCGGGCGGGCGCCTCCTCCTCCAGCCACGCGATGAAGGCCTCCGAGGCGGCGCGCGCGTCGGCGATCGCCTCGTCGAGATCGGCGCTGGTCCCCGCCACCCGCGCCGCGAAGTCGTCGAGATCCCTCACCTGACCCCGGAAGGCGCGGAGCCCCCCCAGCCAGAGGTCACGGGCGTTCGAGCCGGCGAGGTTCCCGCGGGCCTGTTCCAGGAGCGCGGAGGTCGCGCCGATGCGCCCGGCGAGTTCGGCGGCATCGGCCTCCGAGAGCGGATAGTCGTACGTCCACAGGTCGATCCAGCCGTGGATGACGGGACCTTCGTGCGCCGGCACGTCGCTCTCGGCGGCGAAGATCGTCACGTAGAAGGCGGGATCCCGCGCCCACGGGCGGCGCACGCGATGGTCGAAATCGAGTCCGTTCATCTCGGCGCGGACCAGGTGCCAGTCGATCTGTTCCTCGGCGGCCCAGCCCTCCGGGGCGCCGCCCCCCCAGCCGCGCCTTCCATTGGGGGAGGGCCTGCTGCTGCCGCGACATGGCGCCCGCCGAGTAGTCCGGCACCCCATCGACGAATGCGGGGCGCTCGAACTCCCGCCACTCCTCGAACAGCTGGACGAGATCGGCATGGGAGCCGGGGCCCGGGCCCGCATTGGAATCCAGTGGATCCCTCGCCATCCGGACGAGCACAAGGGCAAGGATGAGTACCGCGATGCCCGTCAAGATGAAGGACGGGCGGAGTTTGCTCCGAGACATGGCGCCTCCCGACCCGGGGACGATCCGACCGACGCGGTCCGTCGCCGTCCGCTGCCGCCGGGAGGGACGTGCGCGCGCCGCTGCCGCTTTTCATAATGATACCGAGGATGTGACGACCTGCCGAGGGGTCATGGCCGGGAGTTCGCCTGTCCCGGCGAGCGGGAGAACGCCGCATTGTCCGTTTCGGCATGGAAGCCGCCGCTACTGCCGTCAGAACGGAGGGATCATGAGAGTACCCGCCTTCCTCCACGCTTTTTTCCGCCCGACTGCACCCTTCGCCGCGGCGGTTCTCGCGACCCTTGCCTCGACCGGCCCGACATCGGCCCAGGCACCGCCGGACACGGTCGTCGTGGTCGAGGAACTCGAAGTCGTGGTGGGATCGAGGGCAGGCGTCGCGGATCCGGCGACGCTCTCCGTCCCCGTGGACATCTACAGCGCCGAGGAAATCGCGCGCCTGGGGGAGGTCGACCTCGCGGAGGTGCTGGGCAGCATCGCGCCGTCCTTCAATTCGACGCGGTTGTCCGCCGGTGATGGCGCGGCCCTGCACGTAGCCACGCTGCGCGGCATGAACGGCGACCAGGTGCTCGTCCTGGTCAACGGCAAGCGCAGACACGGCGTCGCGTTCGCGAAGCTGCTCGCGGCGGCCGGGCAGGGGACGACCGGCACGGACCTGCGTGCCATTCCGGTCCACGCCATCAAGCGGATCGAAGTTCTGCGCGAGGGCGCGGCGTCACAGTACGGCTCGGATGCCATCGCCGGCGTGATCAACATCGTGCTCAAGGACGACGCCAGCGGCGTCAGCGCGGCGACCCTTCTCGGCCGGACATCGCGTGGCGACGGCATGCGGCTGTTCACCTCGGCCAACGCCGGGGTTCCACTGGGCGACGGCTTCTTCAACATCACCATGGAGGTCGCGCGGCAGGAGGTCACGAACCGGGCGGGCGCCGCGCCCACCTGCTTCGGCCCCGATCCGTCCTACGGCCCCTGTGCGGATGGCGGAAAGGTCATCCAGCTGCAGCGAAACGGCGAGCCCGACTACACGGGCGCTGGGTTCATGGCCAACGCCGCGATCCCGGTCGGCGAATCGGCCGAGTTCTATGCCTTCGGGGGATACTCCGCGCGCGCAGCGGTCTCGGACGGACTGTACCGCAAGGCGGACTGGGTGCCCCGCTCGGTGAGCTACGTCTATCCGGATGGCTTCTTCCCCATCGAGGAGTCGGACCTGATGGACAGGTCCGCCGTGGCGGGACTGCGCGGCGACATGGGCGAGTGGTCGGGCGACCTGAGTCTCGGGTTCGGGCACGGACGGTTCGCCTTCGGCGCCGCGAATTCGATCAACCCGTCCTACGCGGCGGAGTTCCTGGCCAGGAACCCCGCGGCCGACGGAGCTTCCATCGCTGCCAACGCCGGACCGAGGAACACCTTCAGCGGCGGGCTGAATGTGCGCCAGTGGACGCTCAACGCCGACGCGACGAGGGAACTCGAGGTGGGGTCGACCCCCGCGTTCCTGGCTGTCGGCGGCGCCTTCCGGAGGGACTCGTACTGGATGGAAGCCGGGGACCGGGCCTCGTGGGCGTGTGGACCGAGCGATTCGCCCGGCAGCTTTCCGGCGGCCCATCACCAGAACGACGGGACGGTCTACGCAAGCTGCGGAATACAGGGCTATCCGGGCTACAGCCCGAGGTCGGCTTCGCTCAGCGAACAGGATCGGAACAGCGTGGGAGCCTATGCGGACATGGAGGTGCGCGGGTCGGGGGGGCGCACCCTGGGTGGCGCCCTGCGCTTCGAGCACTATACCGACGCCGGGAGTTCGCTGACCGGCAAGCTGGCGGGCCGCCTGGGCCTGGGTGAATCCGGCGCCGCGCTCCGCGCCGCAGTCTCCACGGGCTTCCGGGCACCCCGGCTGCCGCAGCGGGGCTTCAACACGATCGGGTTCGTGGGCGGCAGCGAGGGTCTGGTGAGCGCCGGATTCCTGCCCGAGGGCGATCCGATCGCGTGCTCCGACTTCGGGGCCTGTTCTCTCAACCACGAGACATCGCGTAGCCTTACGGGCGGACTCGTCTATTCCAGCGACGCCGGGCTGCTGGTGACGGCGGACTACTACCGTGTCGCGGTCAGCGACGCGATCGCCCTGACCCGGAGCCTCGATCCGAGCCACGGCCTTCGGCCCGGCGCGCAGTTTCAGGGCCGGCCGGTGGACGCCGTGGCGTTCTGGACCAACGCGATCGACACGCGCACGCAGGGACTCGACGTGGCGGCGACGTGGCGCTTCCGCGGCATGGACTGGGGGGCCGCCGATCTGTCGGCCAGCCTGCACCGGAACAGCACCGAGATCACCGCCAACCGCAACGAGGACTTCATCGGAGACACGCAGCAGACCCTTATCGAGGAGTCCCAGCCCGGGCAGCGGATCGGGGTCAGCGCCGACCTGCGTTTCGCACGGGGGTTCGGGGCGAGGTTCGGCCTGAACCGCATCGGTTCCGTCACGACGCCGTTCATCTTCGAGGAGAACATCACGATCGACGCGGCGACGATCGCCGACCTCGAGTTCAGCTTCCGGGTGGGCGACCGCATCCAGGTGGGCGTCGGGGCGAACAACCTCTTCGATCGTCTGCCGAACCGGCTTCCGGACGACGCCGTGGCTCAGCTCTGGACGATGGAATACCCGTCGGAGTCGCCCTACGGCGTAGCGGGACGCATCTGGTACATGCGGGTCAACGTAGTCGGGAACTGAGCGCGGCCGTCGGGCGCCGGCTGCGGGGAGCCGTCCCTGGATGCGGTGAGATGACCCCGGCTGGACTCGAACCAGCGGCCTCGGGATTAGGAATCCCGCGCTCTATCCGCCTGAGCTACGGGGCCGTGGCGGCTCCGAGTCGCCACGGACGGACAGGTCGGGCGCGGGGAACCGCACGGCGAATCTAGCGGGCGGGCCGGAGGAGGACCAAGCGGTCCAGCGCCCGGGAGCGCGGCGTACCGTTTGAAATCCGTGCCTGCGAGAGAAAGATTGCGCCCTCCCGGCCCCTGATCCGTCAACCTCCCGGAACCTTCACATGCAACGTGTAGACACGCTTATCCTCGGCCCGCTGGTCGTCACCATGGATGCCGACGAGCGGATTCTGGAGGCGGGGGCCATCGCGGTACGGGACGGCGAGATCGTCGCGGTCGGGACACGCGAGGATATCGGGGACCACGACGCAGCCGAGACGATCAACGCCTCCGGGAAGCTGGTCATGCCCGGGCTGGTGAACGCTCACACGCACCTGGGCGACTCCCTCTTCCGGAGTCTGGTGGAAGAGTTGCCCCTCGAAGCGTGGCTGGAGCGGCTCTGGATCTCCGAACGCGAGTTCGTAAGCCGCGACAGCGTCGAACTCGGGGCGCGGCTCTCGATGGCGGAGATGATCCGGGGCGGGACGACGTGCGCGCTCGACATGTTCTGGTTCCCGGAGGCGGCTGCCGATGCGGCACTCGACGCGGGTTTCCGTCTCGTCACCGGCCCGATCTTCTTCGACTTCGACGGACCCGACGGCGTCGCCGTCGAAGCCAGGATCGCCGCGGGTGAGCGCTGGCTGGAGCGCTACGCGGCCGAGCCGCTCGTCACGGCGTGCGTGCAGCCGCACAACGCGCTCACGGTCTCGCCGGACGGTCTCCGGGCGGCGCGCGACCTCGCCGACGGGGCCGGAGTCCTCTTCCACACGCACTGCTCCGAGACGGCCACCGAGGTCCGGCAGACGATCGAACGCTTCGGGCACAGGCCCGTCGCCCATCTCGATGAGCTGGGGATCCTCGATGGGCCAACCGTGCTCGCGCACTGCGTTCATCTTGACGACGACGATTTCGCGCGCCTCCGGCGCACGGGGGCGGCGGTTCTCCACAACCCGCTGTCGAACCTCAAGCTCGGGTCGGGAATCGCGCCCGTCGCCCGCCTGCTGGAGGAGGGCGTGCCGGTTGCCCTGGGTACGGACGGTCCGGTGAGCTCGAACGACCTCGACATGTGGACGGCGATGCGTTTCGCGGGGCTGTTGCAGCGCGGCGTTCACATGGATCCGGTTCTTACGTCCGCACGCGACATCGTCCGCATGGCGACGACCGTCGGAGCCCGGGCGCTGGGGCTGGGAGACCGGGTGGGACGGCTGGCCGAGGGCTACCGGGCGGACCTCATCCTCATAGACCTGGCCCGCCCGCACCTGACGCCGATGTACGACGTCTACGGCCACCTCGTCTACACGGTGGGTCGTGACGATGTCCGCTCGGTCATGATCGACGGCCGCTGGGTCCTGCGAGATCGCGCGCTCGAGACGATCGACGAGGCCGCCGTGCTCGCCGACATGGGGCGACTGGCCGCTGAAATCGAGCGGCACGCCGCCGCCCTCGGGGCCGTCTGACAGAGCGAGAAGACGAGGCCCGCGAAGTTCAGCGAGGATCGTCGTCGGTCGGGCTCACGGCGGGGAGGATGCGCTCCTGGAGCGCCGTCCAGCTGAAGAGTGCGGGCTGTTCGTGGAGCGTCCAGCCGTTGAACACGGAGATGAGGTCGTATTCGGGGACGACGTGGAGGAACTGGCCTCCGTATCCGTTCCCGGCGAACACCCCCGTCTCCCCGTCCTCGTGCACGGGCACCCACCACTGGTAGCCGTAGCCGGCGTCCGGCCGGTCGTTGTCGGGCGCCACATCCGGGACGACCGGCAAGGTCGAGGCCTCGACCCATTCGCGGGAGACGACCTGCCGGCCGTCCCATTCCCCGCCCCGAAGCATGAGGTATCCGATGCGGGCGAGGTCGTGCGTTGAGAGGTAGAGGCCACCCTCGCTGTCCACTTCGCCATCGGGGGTGATCTTCCAGTAGTACTCGTCGATCCCGATGGGGCGGAAGAGACGTTCCTCGGCCCAGGCGTCGAGCCGCTGCCCCGTGGCTTCGCGCACGATCTTCCCCAGCAGGACGCTCACCCCGTCGTTGTAGTCGAAGCGGGTGCCCGGGTCCGTTCCTACCGGTTGCGCCACGACATAGTCGATCCAGCGGTCGCTCGCCTCGAGCACCGAGGTAGGGTGTGAGTCGTCTTCGTACGTCTGGCCCGGGACCGCCCAGTCGATCCCGCTGCGCATGGTGAGGAAATCCTCCAGCGAGGTCGCGGCGCGTCGCGGGTCGGCGAGGTCGGCCCCGTGCGCCTCGAAGTAGGGCCACGCCGGCGCCTCGACGCTGGTGATGTGTCCCTCGTCCACCGCGATACCGAACGCGACCGAAGTCACGCTCTTGGTCACGGACTGGAGCGAGTGCAGGTCGGTGTCCCGGAAATACGGGTGCCAGGACGGGTGGTCGTAATTGTACTGGTGATCGGCGGTGTCTTCCTGCGCGGCAAGGAGTTCGGCATACGTCCGGCCGTGGTCCCAGTGGCGATCCGCGATGACGCGCCCGTTGCGGACGAGCAGGAAGTGGTCGATGAGCCCGTAGCGGCCGGCATCGATGTCGGCGACCAGCGCCTCGATGGCCGCCG
Organism: uncultured Gemmatimonadota bacterium; assembly: GCA_964509895.1. GTDB lineage: Bacteria > Gemmatimonadota > Gemmatimonadetes > Palauibacterales > Palauibacteraceae > Palauibacter. The sequence continues at coordinate 4,564 of CAZDZJ010000041.1, read as the reverse complement.
GATCCACACCTTCCGCCGCCGGCGACGAGACCGGCCACGCATCGCCCGGCCAGCCGGGCCGAGCAGGCTCGGGCGCGCATGCGGCGAGTGCCGCCAGAACCACTCCAAGGTGTGCGCGGGTTTTCATTCGGGATCAGCGGAGAGCGGCGGCGACGTTGCCGCCGTCCACGGTGAGGATGGCGCCGGTCGTCGAACGTGCGAGAGCCAGGGCGACGAACGCGTGCGCGACATCGTTCGCCTGCACCTCCCGGCCCAGGAGATTGCCGCGCATGTAGGCATCCTCGCTCACACCCCGCGCCTCGGAGCGCGCGGAGATCATTTCCTCGGTGAGCACGCCGCTTCTGATGCGGTCGGCGTTCACGCCGTTGGACCGGATGCCTTCCCACCCGTGTTCGATGGCGTACTGGCGTACGAGTCCGAGGGTCGCCGCCTTCGGTAGCCCATAGGGGCCGAAATCGGGGCCGGGGTTCACCGCCTGCTTGGAGACATTGAACAGGAGACACCCGCCCGTTCCCTGGGCGCGCATGATGCGGACGGCCGCGCGCGTGACGCGCTGGTGGGCGAAGAAGTTCAGTTCGAAACTCTCCCGCAGCACGTCGTCGGATACGTCCGCCATCGGGCCGCGCCACGCCGCCCCGGCGTTCGAGACGAGGATGTCGACGCCACCGAAGCGGGCGGCGACATCGGCGAACGCTCTGTCGACGGATGCGTCGTCGGTCACGTCGCACGGGACGGCGAGCCCGGCTCCGTCCCCGGCGGCCGCGTCCAGCGTGGGGCCCGGGAGGTCGAGGAGAACAACTTCCGCGCCGGCATCCCGGAAGGCGGCGGCCGTGGCCCGGCCGATCGCGCCGGCTCCGCCCGTGACGGCCACGACGTGCCGGGCCAGCGCCTTCTCCTTCGCACCGGCCAGTTTCGCCTGTTCGAGCGACCAGTATTCGATGTCGAAGAGTGCGGCTTCGGTGATGCTCTCGAAGCGGTCCATGCTCTCCGCGTCCGTGATGACCTCGACGGTCGTCTCGGCGAGGTCGGCCGCGGCCGCCGCGGCCCGCGCGTCGCGGCCGCTCGCGAACAGGCCCACGCCCGGCACCAGGACCACGCGCGGGCTCGCGTCGAGCATGCGCTTCGTCCCGCCATGGCGCGGGTTGTGGCGCTCGAAGTACGCCGCGTACGCCTCCCGGTAACCGTCCACTGCCGCCCGCGCCCGCCCGGTCCAGGCGGTGAGATCGCCGGCGGCGGGCGCGGGGAGCACCACCGGCAGCGGCTTCGTGCGGATCGCGTGGTCCGGCGTGACCGTACCGACCTGGCTGTAGCGGGACAGTTCGGCACCGCCCACGTATGCCAGAATCGCCGGGCCGGTTCGGTGCTCGACGACGAAGCGCTCGAAATCGTCGCCACGACGGTTCGCGAGCAGTCCCCGGATCGTGGGCGCGATCTGGCCCGCGGAGGCGACCTCGGTCGGGAGTTGGGCGGCGGCGAATGTGGTCCGGCGTCCCCGCCCGATGCGTGCTTCAGCGAGGCTCACGAATTCGATCATCCTCTCGTACGCCTCGCGGGCCGTGTCCCCGAAGGTGAACAGGCCGTGCTTGAGAAGGACGAGTCCCTCCGTCCCCGGGTCCGCATCGAACGCGGCCTTGGCGGCCTTCGCCAAGTCGAAGCCGGGCATGATGTATGGGACGATGGCGGCGCGGTCCCGGTAGACCTCGCGGCAAACCTCCTCGCCTTGCGGCTGGTCCGTGAGCACGAGCGCGGCGTTCGCATGCGTGTGATCGATGAACGTGTGCGGCACCCAGGCGTGCAGGAGCGTCTCCACCGACGGGTTCGGCGCCTTCGAGTCGAGCAGGTTGCGGCGCTGCAGGTTCACCATGTCCTCGTCGGACAGGCTGTCGATCTCCGCCAATGCCAGAAGCGGGTCGAGTTGCACGGCCGGAAGTCCGGGCGGTTCGATCGTGCCCATGTCCCACCCGCTGCCCTTCACGCACAGCACGTCAAGTTCGGCGCCCGTCACGTCCCGCGCCCTCGACTTGACCGAGGTGTTCCCGCCCCCGTGCAGTACGAGCCGCGGCTCGGACCCCAGCAGCCGCGTCGTGTAGACCCGCAGCGCGAGCGCTTCCCCGACTCCGTCGGCCGCATAACGCTCGACGAGCTCGGCGGCCTCCTGATCGTTCCACGCGCTCTTCATCTCATCTCCCCGTCGTCGAGGGTGTGTCCCGCCAGCGGATGGGGTCGTGGCGCCATCGTCGGCGTCCGCCCGTCACCGGCAGGACCCGGCCCGCCGCCGGCAGGGACGGTACCGACCTCCCCGGAACTCGTCCAGCAGCGTAGGATCGTACTGTCCCGGCGCCGGGCCGGGTGGCTCGCCGGAGATCCGATGACCTGGCCTCGAGGTACACTCGCTTCCGTCGTGGTTCCAGTCGTCCTCGCGGCGCCGTTCCCGGCTCTCCGCGCCGCCGCGCAGGAACCGCCGACCCCGGCGGAGGAGGGCGGTGTCGCCTCTCTGCCCCGCCCGACGCTGGTCGCGCGGCCACTCACGACCCCCATCCGCCTGGACGGAATCCTCGACGAGCCGGCATGGCAGGCCGAGCCGGCCACCCGCTTCATCCAGGCGGAACCAGACGAGGGGCTGCCCGCCACCGAACACACCCACGTCTGGGTAGCGCATGGTGACGGCAACCTGTACGTCGCCGCGCGGCTGCACGACGCGCAACCCGGCCGGCTCGTCGTGAACGACATCCGACAGGACTTTGACGACCGGGTGCAGGATGCCTTCTCCGTCATCCTCGACACGTTCCGCGACGGGCGGAACGGGTACGTGTTCGTGACGAATCCCGCCGGCGCGCGGGCCGACCGGCAGATCGCCAACGAGGGTCGTGAGATCAACGCGAGCTGGGACGCCATCTGGCGGGTCGAGACCCGCCGCGACGGCGAAGGCTGGACCCTGGAGATGGAGATCCCCTTCCGAGCGATCCGCTCCGCGGCGGCCGGCGACGTTTGGGGGATCAACTTCAGCCGCCGAATCCGGCGCAACAACGAGGTCGCCTTCTGGTCGCCGGTCCCGCGCGCCTACGGTCTCACGCGGCTGTCGCTCGCCGGCACGCTCACCGGACTGCCCGAGACGCGCAGCGCCGGGCGCGACCTCCGCTTCACCCCGTACGGGCTCGCCAACACCGTGCGCGGCACGGGCGGCCCCACCTTCGACCAGGAGTTGCAGGGAGGCGTCGACGTGAAATGGGGCCTCACGCGCGGGCTCGCCCTGGACGTCACGGTGAACCCGGACTTCGCCCAGGTCGAGGCGGACGAGCAACGCGTGAACCTCACCCAGTTCAGCCTCTTCTTCCCGGAGAAGCGGCGTTTCTTTCTCGAGAACTCGGGGCTCTTCTTCGTGGGCGACCAGGCGCGGAACACGCGCGGGAACCTCCTGCCCCGCGTGGACGAGGATCTCCTCCCCTTCTTCAGCCGGCGCATCGGGCTCACGGAGGATGGAAGGACCCAGCCCATCCACGGCGGCGCGCGCCTCACGGGGAACGCGGCCGGCCTGCAACTGGGTGCGATGGCAATGCGGACGGGCGATGTGGAGGGTGCGCCCGGCAGCGACTTCGGCCTCTTCCGGGCCAGACGGAACGTATTACAGTCGTCCGAGATCGGTGGAATCTTCATGTTCCGCCGCGCGACCGACCGGGGCGCGGAGAACTTCAACCGGATCTTCGGGGCCGACACGAATATCCGCTTCCCGCGCGAGGTCGATCTCAGCGTCTACTATCTCGCGTCGGACGCGAAGGGGCCGGGGGGCACGGCCGCGGGCACGGCGCTGGTCGGGTCGTCATCCGAGGGCGAGCGGGGCGGTCACGCCGTGCGCGCGTCGATCGGCCATGACGGCAACTTCCTGCACTTCAAGCTCGCCTGGATGGAGATGTCGCGGGACTTCCAGAACGACCTCGGTTTTTTCCGGCGCACCGGGTTTCGGAAGTACTTCGTCGATTGGGGCATCCGGCCCCGCTACGAGTTCGCGCGCCGGCTGGGAGTGCGCGAGATCCACCCGCACCTCGAGTGGCACTACTACGACGATCTCGACAGCCGGATGCTCGCCAAGTGGCTGCACACGGGCATCACCTTCTTCATGAACAACGGCGGCAACGTCCAGATCCAGGTGGACCCGCGCTTCGAGCGCATCGACCGGCCGTTCAGGCTCGATCGCCGGATCGATCCCCTGCCGCCGGGATCCTACAGCTGGGCCCCCTGGTCGCTGACGGGGGGGACGGACGCGAGCCGCATGTTCTCGTTCCGCTGGCGCGGCACGCTGGGCGAGTTGTGGAGCGGAACGCAGCAGTCGCTGTCGCTGACGATGAACTTCAAGCCGTCCCATCACTTCCGGGCTTCGGTGGGGATGTCGCGCACGGACGCGACGCTGGATCTTCCGGAGGCGAGTTTCGTGCGCACGCTGTGGACGGTGCGGACGAACTATTCGTTCAATCCCGACATGTTCGTCGACGCGCTGATCCAGTACGACCCGGCGTACGACGTCTTCAACTCGAACGTGCGCTTCAACCTCATCCACGCACCGCTGAGC
>CAZDZJ010000040.1:0-21956 GCA_964509895.1 uncultured Gemmatimonadota bacterium | reverse complement strand
GTTCGTGAGCAACGCCTTCTCGAAGGGGAACATCCCGCTCAGCGTGGAGGCGATCTTCACGTTCGCGATCGCCTCCACGCTGAGCGGGATGTTTCCCTTCGAGAAGGCGTTGTTGACCGAGACCTCGATCGGGATCGTCTCGAGGTTCACGTGCTGGACGGTTTCGATGATCGGGATCCGGAGGGTGCGTCCGCCGGAAATCGAGCGGTAGCCCACGGCCTGGCCGTCGGTGAGCATGCGGTTCCGGCCCGTGATCACGGCGGCGCGGTTGGGGGGAACGATGACGATCAGATTCTTGATCGTGACGATCGCCACCAGCACGACGACGATGAAGACGGCCGCCATCGTGACGGGGGCGGCCAGGAGATTCAGAACGTCTTGCATTTCAGCCTCATTCCTCGAGCAGCTTCATGTCCACCGGCACGACGTCGGCGACGCCGTCCGTCATGCCGACGACGACGACCGACTGTCCGGCGCGCAGCGGGATATCCTCCGGGCAGGTCGCGTCCATGCGGGCCCGCACGCTGTACCTTCGCTCGCCGCGCAACACCTTCACGGTACCCGCGCCGTCCGGCGCTATTTCCATCGTCACCTCGCCGGTGAGTCCGGCCAGCGACCGCTCTCCGAGCGCGGTTCCCGCGCCCGAACGCTTGATCCAGCGGAAGGCGGCGTTGATGAAGGCCCCGGAGGCCAGCCCCGTGACGCCGGCGATGACGGCGGTGAGGCCGGCGCTCGCGCCCCCCCACACGGCGTGGAGGATGGCGCCGGTCGCGCCGAATCCGAACAGGGCGTACACGACCGTGCGCAGCGAGAGGAGCTTCGCCACCTCGGCCCCAACCCCGGGATCCAGCTCCACGTCCACGTCGACATCCCCGTCGACGTCCATGCCGTCGAGGAAATCGCCGAACACGGAGAGGGCGAGGAAGCCGCCCCCGACGAGGAGACTGAAGATGTATGCGGTGAGCATGAGCCGCTCCCTTCTTGCAGGCGCCCGGGGGTTCGGAACCTACCGGCCCGCGGGGAGCCGGAACACCGATGCCCCGCCCCTTCGCTACCCCGGCGCAGGAGGCTTGATTGCAGCGGTTGTCGGGGTGTCCGGGGAGGCCTTACGCGGGGTTCACGCGTTCTCGCTGCCGGACCAGGCCGCGGCCGTCTCGCGCACGAAATCGTCGAACACGCGCGGCGCGTGGCCCAGCACGTGGCTCATGGTCGCGAAGTCCTCCTCCGTCGCGATGAGTCCCTCGGAGAGGAAGTGCTCCGACATGACCCGCAGGTCCCGCACCAGCCATTCGGGCAGGCTCCGGCGCGCCCGCGCCTCCCAGCCGTCGAGGTCGTCGCCCGCGTACTCGATCTCGCGGCCGAGGTGTTCGCTCCACGTGCGGGCCACGTCCTCGCCCGTCAGCAGTTGGGGCCCGACCACGGGATGCCGGATCCCCTCGTGTCCGTCGTCGAGGAGCGCGTTCAGGGTGGCGTCGGCGATGTCGCGCACGTCGACCCGGTGCAGTCCCACGCCCCCGAGCGGGGCGGGATAGACCCCTGCCTCCAGCGACCGCCGGAGCCAGAGGTCGTTCTGAAAATAGTGGTTCGGCTCGATCGTCGCCCAGGGGACGCCCGAAGCCTCGAGCGCCGCGAGGATCTCCATCTTGCTCGCGAAGTGGGGGATGTGGGGCGCCGCGTACGCCCGGTGAGCGGAGTGGAAGACGATGCGCCCGACGCCGGCCGCCGCGGCCGCCTCGATCGCGCCGATGCCGAGCTGCGCCTCCCGCGGGTGGAGCGCCGTCAGCAGGTGGAGGCGCGAGACGCCCTCGAGCGCCGGGCCCAGCGTGTCGGGCCGTTCCAGGTCGCCCTCCACGAACTCGACGACGCCGTCCCGCTCGGCGGTTCGGTCCCGCTCGACCGCCCGGTCCGCGGAGCGCGTGAAGCAGCGGACCGACGCCCCGCGCGCCAGCAGGCCCTCGACCACGCGGCTTCCCACCGTTCCCGTGCCACCGACGCAGAGCACCTCCTGCATCCATGCCTCCCTGTCTTCGCTGATTGCGCTGCGGGTTGCGTTCTCCCCTGCTCCGGCGTCCGACGATACGTGCCTCCCGGGGGGCGGGCGAGTGCCCGTCCGGCGCCTCCCGTCCCACACCGGCCGCGCGCGAGTTGAGGGCCCGTTGATCGTCGGCCGGACCCTGAGGGTGAATCTCGGGAAGGCATGGGGCGGAGGGGCCGCCCGAAGGGGTCGCGACGAACGCAGCGGGGGCTGAGTCGACCGCGAACCCTGCCTCCCGACGACCCGGGGAAGGGAGGGGACGATGAACAAGGGACGCTGGATCCTGCTGGGCTTCAACCTCGTGCTGGCGACGACGCTGCTGGTCCAACCGGGCGCCGCAGCGACGCGCAGCGACGACTGCGTCAGCGAGTGCGTACGGGAGTGGACGGAGTGCGTGCAGGACGGTGGTTGGGACTGCTACCGGCGGATCAACGAATGTCTCATGGAGAAGTGCGTTCCGGTCTGGCGACCGTATTGACGATGAAGCCTTACGCGGCCTGCGTTGCTCTGCTCGTCGCGTTGTCGGCGCAGGTCGCGTGCGGTGACGGGGGCGTCGCTCGGGGCCGGGAGCCATGAAGCGACCCGGGATCCAGGATGTCGGTCTGGCGGTGTGTTTTCTCCTCCTGGCCGTCATCGCGTTTCGGCCATCGGGTGTCCTTGGCAGCCGGCTGCTCGCGTGGAACGCCGAGCGGCGGGTGCTGGCGCTCTTCCGCGAAGAGTGGAAGGAGGAGGCTGCGGACCGGGGAAGCGTGCTCGGTGACCCGAATGCCCCAGGTGTGATCTTCGAGTTCAGCGACTACCGGTGTCCCTTCTGCCGGTCCTCCCACGAGATCGTGAACGGATGGGCGGCTTCGGGGGAGGCGAAGATCGTGCTCGTTCACGTGCCCCTCTCCGAGCGCTCCCGGGAGGCGGCGCGCGCGGCGATCTGCGCGGAGGAGGGGGGGACGTTCCCGCGCATGCACGACCACCTGATGACGGATGAGAGCTGGAGCGTCGGAGAAGTGAACTGGGAGGCCGTCGCGGGTGCGGCGGACGTTCCCGCGGGAACGTCCTTTGCGCGCTGCCTGGAGTCGGCGGCGACCGCCGAGCGCCTGGCCCGCGACTCCGCGCTCGCCGGCCGCTGGCGCGTGAGCGGCACGCCGACCTTCGTGTCCGGGCACGCCCGGATCGCCGGAGCCGCTTCCGACGCGGACCTCGCGCAACTGCTCCGTCGCTGACGAACGCACCCCGGGCGGGCGCCGTTGATGCACCGTTGACGCCGCCGGCCATCGTGAGGGGGAACGTCGGAAGCGGGGGTCGGAGAGCCCGTCCCCGAGGCCTCGGTAGTGGGGCAGCCACGCCGGCGTGAGCCTGCTGGAGGAAGGGAAGAAGATGAAGAAGCGACGATGGGCACTCCTGGCTTTCAATCTCGTGCTGGCCACCGCCATCTTGGCACAGCCCGGCCGGGCCTCATCCACATGCGACTTCAACGAATGCACCTGCGCATGCCTGGACGTGTGGGACGAGTGCTCCCCAGAGGGTGACTACTCTCGGTGGTGCGATTGGAAATTCAAGTTTTGCACGTGGTGGACGAGGTGCGAGCCGGGCATCGATGGCGCGTGAGAGTGCGCGCGGCCGCCGTCTGGGTAGCCGCGATGGCAGGCACCCTCGCGGGTTGCGGCGAGCCGCCGGTCGAGTGGCCGGAGTCGAGTCCGTTTCCCACCCGGTCCATTCACCTGGGCATGACCTATGTTGAGCTGCGCAGGGAACGTACCAGCCTCTACGTCAACGCGGAGGGCATGATCGAGGAAGCTCTCCCTGCCAGCGGCTGGGTACACTACGGCTTCACGGGGGCTCGCGACGGGGAGCCCGACAGGGGCTCCACGCTCATCTACGTCGATCTTGTAGAGGATGAGACGAGTCGCCGGCGGGGGGAGACTCGCTGGATCACGCTCGTGACGGACCTGGCTGCAGATCTCGGCGTGGAGCCCGGGTGCACGGTACTGAAGCACGGGCGTCTCACCCTGCGGCGGGCCACGCTGCGACCGGTTCATTCGCCACTGGCGGCAGCCGTCGAGGTGCACATTGAGACGCACGCGCCCGGGTCCGAAACGGCCGGCGTGACGACCCGCATGTGGCTCCCGGAACACACGTCGCCCCTCGGCGACGCCACCCGTCTCCCGGGCGAAGCGGTCTCCGGTTGGCTACCATGCGAGAACATGCCGGAATCGCAGCCGACAGGGGAACCCCCGTGAGCTTCACGTCTTGTCGCTTGAGCCTTGTTCTGCTCCTGGCCGCGCCCCCGCTCGTCGGGGCGCAGGAGGTCATCCCCATCGCCGCCGATATGCCCCGGTGCACCGTCAGGCTCGAGGAGACGCTGACCCTCGGAGGCGTCGACGATCCCGGGACCATCGGCTTCCCCACGGTGATCACGCGACTTGCCTCCGGCGATTTCGTGCTCGCACACCTCGAGAACGGCGCGGAGATGATGGTCTACGACGCAGGGGGCCGATACAAGGAGAGCTTCGGCCGGAGCGGCGAGGGCCCCGGCGAGTACCGCGATCCCGGCATGGGGAGCCTTCGTCCCGCGCCTGACGGAGGCGTGCTGATTCTGGACCCCGGCTCGCGGCGGATCACACGTCTGTCCAACGCCCGGGAACTGCTGGAGTCGACGCAGATCGGCGAAATGCTGGGGATGAACTTCCTCCCGGCACCCTCAGGCTCGGGGTTCATCGTGGGGGGATGGGGCCGCGCCGCCGACGGGACCTCCGGCGGCGTCACACGACTGATCGACGCGGAGGGGGCCACGCGTGCGGAGGTCGGCGCGATCCCGAGCGAGCGTTGGCTGCAGCAGTTCTTCTTCTTCCCCATGGCGATCGATTCCGCCGGCAGAGTCTGGCGCGCACACGCGGTGGAGTACGCCGTGGAGGCGTGGGATCCGGAGGGTGCAGCCCGGCACATCAGGCTGGAGGGACAGCCCGAGTGGTTCAGGCCCGGCCCTCCGGAGCCGGGCTATCCGCTCGAAGCGCCCGGCCCATCGGTGATCGCGAGCCTGAAGTTCGATCAGGGGCTGCTATGGATCGGGACCACGGTTGCGGACCCGGATTGGGCCGAGGTCACTGCGAACCCCGCCCTCGGCGTAGGCCTGGATGGCAACAGGGTGATGGACATGGTCATCGAGGTCATCGATCCGCGCACGGGCGATCTGGTCGCCCGGGCCGTCCATGACGAGTACCTCTGGTGGACGGGTGACGAGGCCTTTCTGTACGCAGTCCGCCAGGACGGCCTGGTTCCGCAGGCCGTCCTCTACTCCCCGTCCCTCGTGGGAGAGGAATGCCCGTCGCCCGGCGGCCTGCCGGACGGCCTGCCGGACTAGCCGTACGGCCTCACCCGAAACCCGTACCGCGATCGGGCGCTTCGTCCGGAGACTCCTTTCAGGCGGCGGACCCGGCGATGCGGGCCAGGGCCTCGTCGAGGTCGGTCATGTACCGGCCCACGTCCGCCTCCGCGATCGGGGGGCCGTGGATCGGCGCGATCCAGGCCGGGGGGTGCCGCTCCAGCATCCGGTGGAGCGTACCCATGACGCGCTCGGGGTCGGCGTAGCGCAGCCAGGGGAGCGTCTGGGCGTGGAACTCGTGCACGCCCTCCGCGCGCCCGTCCTCGGGGATCCGGCCCCAGTCGATGTCGCAGGCACCGGGGGCGTGCAGCGTCCCGAAACCATCCGCCACGAAAAGCGTGCGCGAGGCCTCGTCGTAGACCCACGTCGTGTGGTTGCGGTCGGCGAGCGGGGGGTCGAGGACGACGAACCGCCGGCCCAGCACGTCGGTGATGTCCCCGATCTTCGTGCGGCGCGCGTACGGGAGGCCCTGAAGGTCCGGGTCGCCGCAGGAGGCGATGATCTCGAAGTCCCCCCAGTCCCGGCGAAACGCGTGGATGTTGCCCGAATGCGGATAATCGGAGTGCGAGAGGACGATGGCGCCGATACCGCGTCCCGCCGTGGCGTCGCTGATCCGGTCCGCGAGGCGCTGCCGATGGTGAAAGGAGCCGGAGTCCATGAGAATCGCGCCCTCCGGGGCCTCGACCAGGTAGACGGAGACATGGATGTGCCCGTCCGTCTCCGGGAAGCACTCGTGAACCCACGAGACCCCGCCCCCCAGGGCGATGACGCTCACGGCAGGGCCCTCTTCACAGGACGCCCCCGCGTCCGCCGGCCGCCACGCGGCGCACGACCTCGTTCAGGCGCCCGTAGTAGGGAGCCGCGTCGGCCCCCGGGATTGGCAGTCCGTGCGCGGGGGCGAACCCGTACCCCTCGAATCGCGCCGCCAACTCGTCCGTCGCCGCGATCACCTTCGAAGGAACCACGTACTGGAACCAGAACATGACGCGGCTGTGGAACTCCTCGAGACGCCCCACGTCGACGTCCGTGTCGATCTCGTCCGTGCGCCGCAGGCACTCGCCGCTCTGGTGCGGGAACCCCATCCAGTCGACGGTGAAGAGCGTCCGGGACGTCTCCTCGCTCATCCAGGTGTGGATCGCGGCGTCGAGGAAGGTCGCCTCGGGGAAGCGGACCCGGAGCCCGCCGAGATCGATCTCGTCTTCGGGTCCCACCTTCATCGCTTCGTCGAGGTGGTACAGCGCGTGCGTCTCCCCGGTCGCGGGCGCCACCAGCCGGCACTCCGGATAGCGCCGCAGCACCTGCATCGTGTTCCCCGCGTGCGGCACGTCGGGGTGGGAGAGGGCGAGGTAGTCGAGCGGGCGGTCCCCCAGAAGTTCCTCGAGCGCCGGGAGGAGGACGTGGCCCGAGGCCGGAGAGAGCGTGTCCCAGAGGAGCGTCCGCTCGCCCGTCAGCAGGTATGCGTTCTGCGGGACATGAAGCTCGTTGCCGGGGACGTACCAGTCGGCGCCGCTCGCCTCCACGGCGCGCGCGATCCCGGCCCGGTGCCCGCCGCATTCCTGGACCCAGTGGATGCCCGGCCACACGTCCCGCCGCCAGCCGCCGTCGGGACGCCGCGTCGGCGTCGGGGCCGCAGTCGGCCGCGTCGTGGTGTCGCTTCCGGGTACGCTCATGCGGCGCAGTCTACCGAACGCCCGCCCGCCGCCACCAGCCCGCCGGCCATCTCCGAGATGGCGTTGGCTAGTCGAGCCGAAACCCCAGCGCCGCCGCGACCTCGGCCTGGCGCTGGTCAAGCGTGATGAAGGTCACATCCTCCGACTCCCGCGCCATGTACAGGGCACAGGCAACATGCCAGAGATCTGCCCCTCGAAGGTATCCCGCCCGCAGCACGGATCGCAGTTCAGTCGCCAGGGGCCGGGTCGGCTGTACCCAGCGGAAGGCCGATACGAGGCTCTCCGGGACGGGCCTGTCCTCCCTTGCGCAGGCCGATCGCAGCTCGGCCTCCAGGAGGTTCGAGGAAACGACGTAATCGAACCGGTTGATTCGATCGGCAATGGCGCCCGAGCACGCTTCGTCAAACGTGATGGCGATGATCGCGGAGGTGTCGACGTAGGCGGTCTTCATTCACCGCGGTCGGCCAGAAACCGCTCCAGCGCCCCCGGCACCCGTTTGCCGGGCTTCATGGGTTCCCGGTGTTTGGGAGCTGGTGTAAGGGCTCCCTTCCTCTCGAGCGCCGCAAGTCGTTTCTCGAGACGCGAGGCCCGATCAGGCAGAGGCCGAAGCTCGGCCACCGGCTTCCCGCGATAGGAGATGGTCACGGTCCTGCCCTCCCTCACGTGTCGCAATACCTCGGAGAAACGGGCCTTCGCCTCATAGGTTGAGTAGAGCAGTCGCATCGGTGGATCATAACTAGTCAGACCAGTCATTTCAACGGGTGTCGGCGCCCCTGCCGTAGCCTGCTCCCGACGGAGACCTCACATTCCTCCCCATGGATACCAGAGTCTGGCCTCGTTCGTCATCCCGGCGTCAAATCGCAGTGGCCGCTCTGGCCTTCACGGTCGCCGGCTGTTCGTCCTCGGGGTCGGATGCCACGTTTCCGAGCCGGTCGATCGAGATCGTCTCGTGGGCGACGCCGGGGGGGCCGACGGACCTCCTCTCGCGTGCGCTGGCCGAGGCCGCGCCGCCGCACTTCGACGGTCGGCGCGTGACCGTGATGACGCGGCAGGGCGGGGCGGGGGCTGCGGGCATGCAGTACATGCAGGGCCGGGAAGGCGATCCCCACGTGCTCGGCGTGTTCACGGCGAGCGGTACGGTGAACATGGCGACCGGACGGATCCCGTTCTCCCCGGAGGATTTCACGCCGATTCTCCGCATCCAGATCGACCCCTTCCTGATCGCGGTGCGGGACGACAGCCCGTTCCGTACGCTCGGCGACCTGTTCGAGGCGGCGCGCGACCGGCCCGGCGAGGTCTCCGTGTCGGGCTTCGGGGCGGCGTCGGCCCACTTCCTCGGCTTCGCCCGGCTGCGGGCCGCGGCGGGAGACCCGGATGTCCGCTGGATCGCCTACGAGGGGTCGGCGGACGCGGTGGTCGCGGCGCTCGGCGGCCACACGGACGCGGCGCACACGAACTACAACATCGTGCGCGAGCACCTGCGCGCGGGGACCATGCGCGTGCTCGGGGTGGCGCTTCCGGTGGAGGCGCTCCCGGAGACGCCGACCTACGCGGAGCAGGGGTACGACCTGACGCCCGTTCACTGGCGGGGTGTGGTCGGACCGCCGGGGCTGACGCCAGAGGCGCGGGAGGACCTGCGAAGGCGCCTGCTGGCCGCCATCGAGGATCCGGGGTTCCGCGAATACATGGAACGGGCCGCGCTGGAATACGCGACGATGGAGGACGCGGATGCGTTCGGCGTCTGGATGGCCGAGGAGGTGACGACGAGCCGGGACATGCTGAGACGGTTGGGAATCCTGGATGAGTAGTTCCGCCGCCGGTGGGACCGCGCGCCTGCGCCCGCTGGCGGAAGCCGGACTCCTCGCGGTCGCGGCGTTGGGCGTCCTGCTCGATTCGCGTTCCTACCCGGGGTCGCTGGCGGAGGGGGCGCCGGGTCCGGCCTTCTTCCCGCGCCTGCTCGCCGTGCTTCTCCTCGGCTGTGCGGTCTGGCTCGCGATCCGCGCCGCGCGCCGGTGGCCCGGGCTGGAGCCGGCCGGCGGGTCGGAGCCGCCCCCGGAGGGGGAATCGGCCGCGGGACGTTCCCGCGGGGACGTCTTCTCGGGTTCGGGCGTCCGCCGCGGCGCCCGCCTGTGGCTGGGCGTGGCCTGGATCGCCGCCTTCCTCCTCGTCTGGCCCCGGCTCGGCACGGTCTTGTCCGTTCCGATCCTCGTCGCCGGGCTCATGTGGCTGACGGGAGAACGGTCGCGGCTCGCGCTCGCCGCGGTGCCGCTCGCGTTTGCCGGCTTCATCTATCTCGTGTTCATGGTGGTGCTCGGCGTGCCGCTCCCGACCGGGTTCTGACGCGCCGCCCGTGTCCGCCTTTCTCGACGGCCTCCTGACCGCACTCCAGCCGGGGAACCTCGCGGCGCTCCTCGCGGGGAGCCTGCTCGGCGTGTTCGCCGGCGCGATGCCGGGGCTGAGTTCGACGGTGGGGCTCGCGCTCGTCCTCCCGGTCACCTTCGCGCTCGATCCGACGCCGGCGCTCCTCATGATGGTCTCCATCTACATGGCGGCGGAGTACGGCGGATCGATCACGGCGATCGCGATCGGCGTGCCGGGGAGTTCCCCCGCGCTCGCCACGACCTTCGACGGCTACGCCATGACGCGGCGCGGCGAGGCGGGGCGCGCGCTCGGCATCTCCCTCTTCTCGAGCATGAGCGGCGGGCTGCTCGGCACCGTCCTCCTCGTGCTGGCGCTGGGGCCGCTGTCTCGCGCGGCGATCGCCTTCGGTCCGGCCGAGTATTTCGGGCTCGGCGTGTTCGGGCTCTCGATCGTGGCGAACCTCGTGGGGAAGGACCCGTTCAAGGGCATCGTGAGCGCCCTCCTCGGGCTCCTCTTCTTCATCGTCGGGCTCGACGTGCTCACGGGCGCCCCGCGGCTCACCTTCGGCACGAACGCGCTCATGGACGGGCTCGGGCTCGTGCCGATGCTCATCGGCTTCTTCGCGATCGCCGAGGCGCTGAAGGCGGCTACCGGCCGACGCCGCGAGACGCCCCCCGGAGGCGGTATCGCGGGTGCCCTCCCCAAGGCTCGCGAGCTGTTCGGCCTCTGGCGGACCATCCTGCGCGGCTCTGCCATCGGGGGCCTGATCGGGGCGATCCCCGGCGCCGGGGCGACGATCGCCTCGATCGTCGCCTGGAACGAGGAACGGCGGGTCTCGAAGACGCCGGAAGGGTTCGGGACGGGGCTGCCGGCGGGGATCGCGGCGCCGGAGGCCGCGAACAACTCCTGCGTGGGGGCGGCGATGATCCCGCTCCTCGCGCTCGGCATCCCCGGTTCGGCCAGCGCGGCCGTGCTGCTCGGCGGCCTCACGGTGCAGGGAGTGGCGCCGGGCCCGCTGCTCATGACCGAGCGCTCCGAACTCGTCTACGCGCTGTACGCCGGATTCGTCGTGGCGGTGCTCCTCATGCTCGCCGTGGGGCGTCTCGGCATCCCGCTCTGGACCCGTGTCGTACGGCTCCGGTCCTCGATCCTGATGCCGCTCGTCGTCGCCATCTCCCTGGTGGGCACCTTCGCCCTGCGCGGGAACGCCGCGGACGCGTGGGCGGCCCTCTTCTTCGGGCTCGTCGGTTTCGCTATGCTGCGGGGCGGCTACCCGCTGGCGCCGGCGGTGCTCGGCCTCATCCTCGGTCCCATGATCGAGACGAACTATCGCCGGGCGCTGAGCCTGTCCTCGGGCTCGCACTCGGTTTTCCTGGAGAGCCCGATCAGCCTGGTGCTGCTCCTGCTGGCGGTCGTGAGTTTCGCGGCCCCCGCGGTTCGCAGCCGTCTGATCGCCGGGAGGACGGCAGGGCGCGAGCGAGGGACGGGCGCCGAGCCGGAGACACACGACAACGAAACCCGACACGAAGAACCCCGGCCGGAGGAGCACGAGTGAGCGCGACGCGCGCGGTCATCGACTTCATACTCGAAACGACGATCGACGACTTTCCGGAGCGGCTGCTGTCGGAGGGACGGCGCTGCGTCACCGACGGCACGGGCGTGATCCTCGCCGGATCGACGGACGCCTGTTCCCGCATCGTCCAGGACCAGATCGCGGTGCAGGGCGGGCACCCCCAGGCGACGGTCCTCGGGCCGCCGGACGTACATGCCCCGGCCTCGCTCGCGGCGCGCGCCAACGGCACGGCGGGTCACGCGATGGACTTCGACGACACACAGCTCTCGAACGCCCCGGACCGGATCTTCGGGCTCCTCACGCACCCGACGGTGGCGCCGCTCTCGGCCGGCTACGCGATGGCCGAGCGGGAAGGGGCGACGGGGGCGGAGTTCCTCGAGGCGTTCCTCATCGGCTTCGAGGTCGAGTGCAAGATCGCGGAGGCGATCGACCCCAGGCACTACATGGAGGGGTTCCACTCCACGGCGACGATCGGCACGCTCGGCGCCTGCGCGACGGCGGCGAAGCTGGCCGGGCTGGGGGCGGACGACCTCGCGATGGCGCTCGGGATCGCCGCCAGCCTGTCCGCGGGGATCCGGCTCGGCTTCGGCACGATGACGAAGCCGCTCCACGCGGGCCGCGCCGCGGAGAACGGCATCCTGGCGGTCGACCTCGCCGCCCGCGGCTTCACGGCCGGGCACGACGCGCTCGAGGCGCCGTGGGGCTTCTTCCGCGTCTTCGGCGGCGGCTTCGAGGCCGAACGGCTCGTCGGCGCCCTCGGCGCGCCCTATACCCTGCTCGACCCCGGCGTCTCCGTGAAGCCGTTCCCCTCGGGGAGCCTCGGCCACCCGAGCATGGCCGCCATGCTCGACCTCGTGACCGAACACGACCTCGCCCCGGACGACGTCGCCGGCATCACCTTCCGGGCCGGCCACAACATCCTGAACCCGCTGCGCTATCCCCGCCCCAACAACGAACTCGAGGCGAAGTTCTGCATCCCCTTCGTCCTCTCGAGCATCGTCCTCCGGCGGCGGGCCGGGATCCGGGAGTTCCACGATGACTTCGTCCTCTCCGACGAAGCGGCGGAGATGATGAGCCGGGTCACCGTGCAGTTCGACGAGGAGATCGATGCCCGCGGCTACGACCGCATGCGGAGCGCGATCGACGTCCGGCTGCGCGACGGCACCCGGCTGTACACGGAGGCGGACACGTATCCGGGCGGTCCGGAGCGGCCGCTGACCCGGGAAGAACTGCACGGCAAGTTCCGCGACTGTGCCAGCCTCGTGATGGACGACGCACAGAGCGACCGCGCGCTGGACCGCCTCGAACGCGTGGACGCACTCGCGCACATCGACGATCTCGTGGAGGCGCTGTCGACGGCCCCGGCCGCGGTCCCGGTGTGAACCGGGTGGTCGGCGAGCGCCGGATGCGGGCGGGGAGGGCGACTCGCCGCCTCGTCCGGGGGGTCGCCCTGCCGGGAGCGCTGTGGCTTGCGGCCTGCGGGGATGCCCCGCGCTTCGACGAGGCCGCGCAGACGGCCCTCGACGCGGCCGAGGCAGCGGGCCGCGGCCCCTATGACGCCCTTCAGGTCGAGACGGATCTCATGGTGGAGATGCGCGACGGAATCCGGCTCGCCACCGACGTCTACCGTCCGTCCCGCGAGTACGAGCCCGTCGACGAGCGTTTCCCCGTCCTCCTGCACCGGACCCCCTACGACAAGACCTCGCGCGGCCTCGTGGACCAGGCGCGCTGGTTCACGACCCACGGCTACGTCGTCGTGCTCCAGGACACGCGCGGTCTGTACGCCTCCGAGGGCACCTTCCAGAAGTACCACGAGTTCGACGCGCCGGACGGCTACGACACGATCGAATGGATCACGGGGCTCGACTACGCGGCGCCTTCCGTCGGCATGTGGGGGACCTCCTACGGCGCGCACACGCAGGCGGACGCCGCCAAGCTCGACCCGCCGGGGCTCAGGACGCTCGTCCTCACGATGGGCGGACTGTCGGACGCCTGGACGCACAAGGTCCGCAACCACGGCGCCCTCGAACTCGGCCAGCAGCTGGGCTGGGCGCACCTGCAGCTCGCCGCGGTGGCGGACGATCCGGAGATCCGGCTGCGGCTCGCCGAGGAGCCGCCGTCGGACTGGTTCCCGGACACACCCTTCCGGAAGGGGGAGAACCCGCTCTCCGTCGCCCCGAATTTCGAGGACTATTACCTCACGATGCAGAACCACGGCGACTATGACGATTATTTCCGGGGCATAGGCCGTAACTGGGTCGAGTACTATGACGAGACGTCGGACATACCGATGCTGCACGTGGGGGGCTGGTACGACTCCTACGCGCCGGGCACGATCCAGAGCTACGCCGAACTGTCCAGCCGGAAGTCGTCGCCGATGACGTTGCTGATGGGCCCGTGGACGCACGGCGGGAACAGCCGCTCCCATGCCGGCGACATCGAGTTCGGACCGGAGGCGGCGGTCGAGGACTTCTCCCGCGAGTTTCACCTGCGCTGGTTCGACCGTCACCTTCGCGGGCAGATGTCGAGCGATCTGTTCGCGGACGACGCGCGACTCGGCGGCGAGGCCGCGGGGCCGGTCACGATCTTCGTCATGGGGGGCGGCGACGGACGCCGCGATGAGAACGGGCGCCTCTTCCACGGGGGCGAGTGGCGCACCGCCGACGCCTGGCCGCTCGGCGATACCGAGGCCACACCCCTCTATCTCCGCGCGGGCGGGGGACTTGCGAGCGAACCGCCCGGTGACGATGAGGGGGCGACGGACTACACATACGATCCCGAACACCCCGTACCCACGATCGGCGGGGCCTTTTCCGGCGCCCTCAAGCGCGGCGGCTACGACCAGCGCGAGCGCACGTTCCGTTCCCTGGAGGGTGGGTCCGAGAACGGTTTCTTCGCCTCGGAGGTCGACGGGCGGCGTACGGCCGACCGCCCCGACGTGCTGGTCTTCGAGACCGAACCGCTGGCCGAGGACCTGGAAGTCATCGGGCCGGTCACCGTAACGCTCTGGGCCTCCTCCACCGCCCCCGACACCGACTTCACCGCCAAGCTCGTCGACGTCTATCCCCCGAATGAGGACTATCCCGAGGGATTCGACCTCAATATCACGGACGGAATCCTGCGCGCCCGCTACCGGGACTCGCGGGAGTCCGAGACATTGATGACGCCGGGGGAAGTATACGAAATGGAGATCCGGCTCTTCCCGACCGCCAACCTGTTCCAGGCCGGGCACCGCATCCGGCTCGAGATCTCGAGTTCCAACTATCCCCGCTTCGACGTGAACCCGAATACGGGTGAACCGCTGGGCCGCCACACGCGCACGGTCCCGGCCGAAAACACGATCCACCACGCCGCCGACCGCCCGTCGGCGATCCGCCTCCCCGTCCAGATTCCCGCAGAAGGGAGATAAGCATGCACGACGTGAACTGGCTCGCCGTCCTGGTCGCCGGAATCCTGCCGCTGGTCATCGGCTTCCTGTGGTACGGCCCGATTTTCGGCAAGAAGTGGCTGAGTCTCATGGAGATGACCGCGGAGGAGGTCCAGGAGGACTTCAATCCGCTGAAGACGCACGGCGCGAGCTTCGTGCTCTCGCTCGTCACCGCGTACGTACTGGCGCAGCTGCTCGCCGTGATGGACGGCTCCGGCGCCATGATCGGAGTCCACGTCGGACTGCTGGTGACGATCGGATTCGTCCTCAACGTCGGCTACCAGGGCGTGGCCTACGAGCAGCGGAAGCCCGGGATCTTCTGCTTGAGCCTGGGCTTCAACGCCGTCGCCCTCATCGGGCAGGCAGTGATCCTGGCCGTCTGGCGCTGACGGATCGGGGCGACCCGATCCGGCGGCAGACGCTCCTACGGTGTCCGATGCGAACAGTCACGATTTCGTGGTCGCGGTAGTCGCCACAAGTTCGCTCGGGCTTACGTCGGATCGTCTTCGGATCGTTTGCGGGGCTTGAGAACGAAGCGGTAGATGAGGTAGCCGGCGACGGCCAGGACGAGGACCGTCGGAATCCAGCCAAGGAAGTTGAAGATTGTCCCCGCGACGACGACGGCGGCGACGCCTTCGATGCGACCGACGATCCGGTGCCGTCGCCGGGCCTTGTCCAGTTCCCGCCGGGAAAAGAGCTCAGGCAGGAGATCCGGGTCCGCGTCCTTCATCAGGCATCCCTCCGGTCCGGGGTTGGAGGGTCCTACGATGACGCGCCGCGAGCCGTTTCCGCCATTCCCCTCACTCGCGCGTCACGCACGCGCGGGGGTCTCCCGCGCGGGGGGGGATTCGGTAAGTTCAAGCCGACGTTTTACACCGGAGATTCGACATGCGCTCTTCGATCCCAGGCTCTCCATGCCCCAGGGCCCTGCCGACCGGGTTCCTGCTACTGGCCGCGGTTCTCGGCCCGGTTCCGGGTTCGTCGTCCGCCCTCGCGCAAACTGCCACGGCCCCGGGCGGCGGGTTCGCGGACGCGCAGCGGACGGACGGGGCCATGCCCGTCATCCTTCCCCTGCGCGAGCGGGCGGGGGTCATCGACCGTTGGCTGGAGCGCCGGCTCGAGACCGTCGCCCCGGAGATCATGCGCCGCGAGGGGGTCGACCTCTGGATCGTCGCCGCGCGCGAGTACAACGAGGACCCGGTCATCGAGACGATGCTGCCTTCCACCTACATGGCGGCGCGGCGGCGCACGGTGCTCATCCTCCACGACCGGGGCCCCGGGGAACCGCTCGAGCGCCTCGCGGTGGCCCGCTACGACATCGGTCCCTTCCCGCGCGCCTGGGACCCGGAGAGCGAGCCGGACCAGTGGGGGCGCGTGGCGGAGATCGTCGCCGCGCGCGACCCACGGCGGATCTCCGTCAACCGCTCCAGCACCTTCGCCCTCGCGGACGGGTTCACCGGGACGGAGTACGACGCCTTCATGGCGGCGCTCCCCGCGAAGTACCGCGAGCGGGTCGTCCCGGCGGAGCGGCTCGCCATCGGGTGGCTCGAGACGCGGACCCGGGAGGAGATGGAGGTCTATCCGCAGATCGTGCGGATCGCGCACCGAATCATCGCCGAGGGCTTCTCCGCGAAGGTGATTCAGCCGGGCGTGACGACGACGGAGGACGTCGTGTGGTGGTACCGCGAGCGCATCCTCGAACTCAAGCTCGCGACGTGGTTCCACCCCAGCGTCTCCGTGCAGCGGCATGAGCAGGCGGGCGGCGCGCGCGAGGGGGAGGGGGATTTCTCGGGACGGCCGGACGAGAACGTGATCCGCCCGGGCGACCTCCTGCACGTGGACTTCGGGATCAAGTACCTGCGGCTGAACACCGACACGCAGCAGCATGCCTACGTGCTGCGGCCGGGCGAGGACGCGGCGCCCGCCGGCCTCGTCCGCGCGCTGGCCGTGGGGAACCGCCTCCAGGACGTCCTCACGGAGAACTTCGCGGCGGGACGTTCGGGGAACGAGATCCTCGCCGGCGCGCTCGCGCAGGCGAAGGCGGAAGGCATCGACGCGACCATCTACACGCACCCCATCGGCTTCCACGGGCACGGGGCAGGGCCCACGATCGGGCTCTGGGACAATCAGGGCGGCGTGCCGGGGCGCGGCGACTATCCGCTCTTCCCGAACACGGCGCACTCGATCGAACTGAACGCGGCCGTCCCGGTGGCGGAGTGGGGAGGTCAGACGGTTCGCATCATGCTCGAGGAGGACGCCTTCTTCGACGGCGAAGACACGTGGTACATCGACGGTCGCCAGACCGACCTGTGGCTGATTCCGAGATGACCGCCACTCGCGTGTGTGGCCGGGCCCGCGGGCTGCGCGCCGCGATGGCAGGAGCGCTCGCGCTACTCGCGGCCGGGCTCGTGAGCGAGCTGGCCGCGCAGATGCCGGACGCCTGGGTGCTCGTCGGACAGGACACCGACGACTATCGCCTCAGGCTCGATACGGAGGTCGCGCGTTCCGGGGCCTCCAGCATGCGGATCGAAGCGCGGGGGAACCGGCGGCGCAGCCAGTGGGTCGCGAGCGTCCAGCTCGTCGACGCCACCTCCTACCGCGGCAAGCGGATGCGCCTTCGCGGATACCTGCGGGCCGACGACGTCGATTCTGGCGGGCTCTGGGTGCGGGTGGACGGGATCCTCGAGGGCAGGTACGCCATGCTGGCGCTCGACAACAGCGAGGACCGCCGCATCGAGGACACGCGGGACTGGGAGACGCGCGAGATCGTCGTGGACATCCCGCCGGAGGGGGTTACGATCCTCATGGGGGCGATGCTCACGGGCGACGGAGAGCTGTGGGTGGACGATCTCTCATTCGAGGAGGTGGCCGAGGCCGTGCCGCTCACGACGGAGGCGGAGGTCGTGATCACGGACCAGCCGTACTCCCGGCCGCCCGGCGTCTTCCCCGCGCCCACGAACCTGGATTTCGAGCGGGAGATGGTGGACCCGATGGAGTCGAAGCGATGAGAATGCCGCCAACGGTCCTTGCCGCCGCCGGTCTGCTGGCGGCGTGCGGCGGGGGTGAACCCGAGCCCGCCTCCTATCGTCCCTTGCCGCCGCTGGAGGTCACGTATCTCGACGGCCGCCCGGCGGACCTGGGCCAGTTCCGCGGTCAGGTGGTGGTCCTGAACCTGTGGGCGACCTGGTGCATCCCCTGCCGGGACGAGATGCCGGAGCTGCAGCAGATGCATGCGAAGTACGCCGCCGATGACCTCACCGTGGTAGGGATTTCGATCGATGAGGGGGAGGTCGCGCTCGTCGAGGGGTTCCTGCAGGAGTTCGACATCACGTATCCGAACTTCCTCGGTGACGGCCCCGGACTCACGGAGGCGCTCGAGCTGTATCCGGGCGTGCCGCACACGCTGCTGGTGGACGCGGAGGGTCTGATCCGGGCGTACTGGGGCGGCCGCTTCCATCCCTTCGAAGCGGAAACCGCGGCGCTCGTCGAAAGGGTGCTCGCGGAAGCACAGTAACCCGTGCGGCAGCGTCGAGGCGTGGAACGAACGGCGATCGAGATCCGCCCGCTCCGTCCCGGGGACTGGGATCCGGTGCGAAGGATCTATGAAGAGGGGATCGCGACCGGAGACGCCACCTTCGAGACGCAGGCGCCCGACTGGGCGTCGTGGGACGCGAGCCACCTCGAGAGCTGCCGGTTGGTGGCCGAGCGGGATGGGAGCGTTGTGGGTTGGGCGGCGCTCGCTCCGGTTTCCGGGCGCTGCGTGTACGGCGGCGTGGCCGAGGTGAGCGTCTACGTCGGCGGAGGCGTCCGCGGGGGCGGGATCGGGTTCGATCTCCTGACCGCGCTCGTCGAATCGTCCGAGCGGGCCGGCCTGTGGACGCTGCAGGCGGGGATCTTCCCGGAGAACGTGGCGAGTCTCCGCATCCACGAGCGGGCCGGGTTCCGCCACGTGGGTCGTCGCGAGCGCCTGGGGCGGCTCCAGGGACGGTGGCGCGACGTGCTCCTGCTCGAGCGCCGCAGCCCGAACGTGGAGGCCGGGGAAGGCTGACGCCGGGCCGCTACTTGACGTTCCGGCGTCGAGGCGCGATCATTGCCGCCGTTCGGACGGGTCCGGCGGCGGCCGGGACCGGCTGGATTGAGAAGGCAGCATCGTTGGATCGGGGGGCCTCTCAACAGGGTCTCCCTTTTTCTTGTCTACGTGGCGAGTGCCACGACCCTGGCGCGGGGGAGACCGCGTCGAACTGGTCAGCAGTCGGCAGGTACGGATTTCCGGAACTCCGACATGACTAACGAAGGAGTAGGAAATGCGTACGAAAGGCACCGTGAAGTGGTTCAACGACCAGAAGGGCTTCGGCTTCATCACGCCAGAGGCTGGTGGAAAGGACTGCTTCGTGCATCACACGGCCATCCAGGCCGATGGCTTCCGCACCCTGAAGGAGGGTGAGGCCGTCGAGTTCGATGTCACCGACGGGACCAAGGGCCCGGCTGCCGAGAACGTGACTCGTCTCGACTAGACTGCCGCCCGTAGCCAGATCTGCGGTGCAAAACCAGAAGGGCCGCCCGGCGACGGGCGGCCCTTTTTCTTGTTCCTTGAGAAGCTGGCGCGGGGCGAGACCGCGTCGAGCCTGGGCTAAGGTATCCCGCGGCTGAACAGGACATCCATGTTCGGCGCGACGCCGAGCCCGGTGACGGCATCGGCCAGTGTCCGCACGGACCGCGGCAGGTCCCGAAGCAGGCCGCGCACCTGTCCGCTGACGCGGTCGCGCAGGATGATGGCCGGTTCGTTCGTGTCGCGGTCCATCGTAACGCTGCCGCCGGGACCGGAGAGGGTGATCTCCTCAAGAAGCGCGGCCGTTTCGTCCCGGAGGGGGACGGCGTACGCGAACCCGGACCTTCCCTCGCTGTCGGCGACAGCGGCCATGTCGAAACTCAACGAGAAGAGCGCGCGGCCATCGGCGGCGCGACCGGCGATCTCATACTCACCGCCGGAGTCCGGCAGCGACGGCGGTGCCGTGACTGCGAAGGCCGGGTTCAGGTACGGCGTGCCGTCCGCTGCCGCACCGCCCCAGACGAGCACGGTGGCCGTGGGTGGCGTGTAGGCGTCCGCGGCAGCGCCCGCGGCGCGGAAGGCTGCTGCCTTCGAGAAATGATAATCTCCGATCCAGGCCGGCACGCAGTAGGACATGAAGTCGGCGGTCGTACTCGGCACAAGAACGTTCTGCCCGGAACGTGAATCGAGACCCCACGCGCCGGTCGATCCATTGGGGAAGGGATACGCCCGATCCACCGTGGCGCCGACGTCGCAGGGGGCGTGGTAGAGGCTCAGGTTGTGCCCGAGTTCGTGCGCTATCGTCAGGGCTTCTTCGGGCTGGCTCACCGCGCCGACCCGTACGTAGCTCGTCCAGCCCGGGATCCACGCCACACCCCAGGCGCCCGTGGCCTCGCCCGACAGCGCCGCCATGTAATAGCCCCGCCCGCCCTCCATGACCCGGACCGCACCCACCTCATCGAGGAGCGCGTCGGAATCGTTGCTCGAAGTGAGCACGGGTTCGTGCGCCGCGACCCTTAGATCGGCGATCGGCAGGAGGGTCCGGGTTTCCGACAGCAGCCTGTGTCCCATGGGGTCCACCGCCATCTCCGCGGCGAGTTCGACCGCCGTGGAATCCGGCCCGTCGCTCCACAGGAACGGCACGACCGTAAGCTCGAACGTCGGCATCCGTTTAACCGGCACCGGCAGGCGGCCCGACTCCGGAATCCGGCGTGAGACGCCGAGTGCGGGATCCAGGGTCTCCTCCGGATCGATCTCGATCACCATCTCGACTCCGGGTCTTACCACCCATGCGGGAATGCGCGCGTTGGCGGACTTCTCGAGGGATGCCTCCGCCTCGGCGAGATCGATGGGCAGCGAAGTTGACTTGCCGGGGACATCGACGGTGTAGATCTCCGCTTCCTCGTATGAGAATACCGCGCGCACGTCGGGAATCGCCGCGCTCGTGGGTTGTGGCGCGATCACGAAGACCCGCAGCAGCGCATCTTCGCCCTCGATCAGGGGTACGGGGAACTCGAGCGACTGGACCGCCTGCGTAAGGTACGCCTGCGAACCTGTCAAGGTTTTCTCGTCACAACGCGGGAGGCGCCACACGCTCGCCCGGTCCAGCAGGGCAGGCACTTCCGGCATGCAGAGTCCCGACCCGGCCCACTCGAAGCGCGAAAGGGTCCGAAGGTTCGCGAAACTCGGCGGGAGAGGACCGCGCAGCTGCGGGTTCTCCGAAAGGTCCAACCACCACAGGGCCCGCATCTGCCCCAGTTCGGCCGGGATCGGTCCCTCCAACTGGTTGGAGCCGAGTCGTAGCTTTTCGAGCGATCGGAGATTCCCGAATTCGGCCGGGATCGGTCCCGTCAGTTTGTTGTCCCGCAGGTTCAGTTCGCCTCCCATATTCACGAGCGACCCCAACTCGGGGGGAATGGGCCCCGTCAGTTGGGTCGCATCGAGACCCAGTGCCCACAAACTGTGGAGATTGCCGAGCTCGGGAGGAATCTCCCCGGACAGGTCGTTGAATCCCAGGTACATGAACACGACGGAACGCAGGTTGCCGAGTTCCGGCGGTATGGGGCCCGTCAACCGGTTCTCATCCAGCCAGAGCACCGCCAACGACGTAAGCTGGCCGAGTTCGGGCGGAAGTGGTCAGCTTCGATCTATTACGAGCCTAACCTGTGGTACTGCAACGATTTACAAATTAATCCCAGTGACCTGTGTATCACTTCAGATATGCAAATCTGAGCGGTAATCCCTTCGACCGTACTGGACTTCCTTGGACGAAAAGCGAGCGGTCCAGCAGGGTTTCTGCCGTCCGTAGGTTATGTCTTGGGCGAAGTGGGCCACGAGCCACGGGCTCAACGGCTCCGCCCAGCCGAACAGAAAAGGGGCGAGTGATTACGCGCGATACCTGCGGATCGCGGCCGCATCGAGTTGATCGGCTGGCACGAGTCGGTAGTGACGTTCCTCCACGATCTTGATCTCGCCACCCTGCAAGGTCAACTCGAATAGGGCGACGACCTCGTCGCGCAAGAACTGTGCAGCGATGGCTCGACAGCGCATACCGGGGAACTTCTGCTCTGCGAAAAGGATGTCCTGGGTGGGCTGCACGATCCCAATCTGGTCCTTCTCGCCCTTGGCCTGAACGGGGATGACGTAGTGGCAGCCCAGCTTATCGATGCCGATGTAGAGTTCGTCGATCTCGATCTGCCCCACGCCCTTGACCGTTGTCCGAAGGTGATTCTGTAGGCTGTAGGCCGTAATGCCGAGGAACGTGTCGATAAGGCGGTTGTAGCGGACCATTGCCAAGAGGGCCTGCTCGTCATCGAGCTTGTGGGCGCGGATTACTTCCGGGGTTGCGTCGGGGATGTCGATGACGACCAGATCGTCCCGAGGCACGATTCGGCTCGCCGTCGTTACGAGCCTGAACCTGTATCGGCCCCGACCGGCCCCCTCGATGATCCACTCGTGCCCTTCC
>CAZDZJ010000039.1:0-4742 GCA_964509895.1 uncultured Gemmatimonadota bacterium | reverse complement strand
CTTCCAGGTGGGGGACAGGATCGAGCTGTGGAACGCGCCCCGCGAGACCGGCACCTGGGGCGACGTGATCGAGATCGGCCTGCGCGCGACGAAGATCCGCAATCCCGACAACCTCGTGGTCGTGGTTCCGAACAACGAGATCATGCGGCGCGACATCATCAACTACACGATGTCGGGCGACGACATCCGGCTGCGCATCCCATTCTCGTGCGCGTACGAGGCGGACATCGACCGGGCGAAGGTCCTGCTGAAGGAGGCCGCCCACGAGGTGCAGGGCGTCAAGCTGGACCCCGCGCCGATCGTGATCGTCCGGGGCTTCGGTCCCTCCGAGGTGAACCTGCAGCTCCGGGTGTGGATCCTGGAGGCGCGGAACCGGCGCCGGATCGCGGACGAGATCACCGAGAAGGCGATGGTGAAGTTCCACCAGGCCGGTGTGGAGATCCCGTATCCCAAGCGGGAGCTGTACATCAGGCAGGCAGGGGCGGAAGGGGGCTTGCTGCCGGGCTAGAGCGCGATGAAGACCGCCAGGACCACCTACCGATTCGCCGTCGGCATCGCGCTCGGGGCGGCATTCCTCCTTGCCTGGGTCAGCCCCGGCGTCGGCCTCATCGGAGCGGACGGCGACCCCGCCAACCTGATGTACCTGGGCGTATTCGCGGTCGGGGCCGTCGGCACCGCTCTCGCGCGCCTGCGGGCTTCCGGGATGGCGCGCACATTGTTGGCGATGGCGGTCGCCCAGGCCGTGATCGCCGCGATCGCCCTGTTCGGGGGCCTGGGCCGGCCATGGAGCGGACCCCTCGAGATCGTATTCTCGAACGGGTTCTTCGCGGCCCTGTTCCTCGGATCGGCGTGGATGTTTCGGCGAGCGGCGACGTTTCCTCCCACACACCTGGAGAACCCGTGAACTTCAACGTGCAACACCACCTCGGCGCGATGGAGCGTTCCGTGTCGTCGCTCGAACGCTACGGCCAACCCGCCCGCGCGGTCGTTCTCTCCCGCATCTTCGCCACGACGGTCGCAGATCTCTGGGACGCCGTAACCAACGGCGATCGCATTCCGCGCTGGTTCCTGCCGATCAGCGGCAACCTCGAACCGGGCGGCCGCTACCAGTTCGAAGGCAATGCGGGCGGTGTGATCGAGGTCTGTGAACCGCCGTCTCTCCTGGCGCTCACATGGGAGTTCGCGGAATTCCGCAGCTGGGTGGAGGTACGCGCGGCGGATGCAGGGGACGGCCGGGCGCGGCTCACCCTGACGCACATCCAGCCGCTTTCCGACCACTGGGACCAGTACGGTCCGGGTGCTACCGGCGTCGGCTGGGAGGGCGGTCTTCTGGCCCTGGCGATGCACCTCGCCGACCCGGCCACTGCGAAGCCGGACCCGGTCGAGTTCGCCACGTCATACGACGGCAAGGCGTTCATGTCGGGGAGCAGCGAGGCGTGGGGGGAGGCGGCCATCGCCGCCGGGGCGGATCCGGACGCGGCCCGGGCGGCGGCCAGGAGCACCACCGCGTTCTACACGGGAGAACCGGCCGCCGAGGGCTGAAACCGGGTAGACGACAGTCAGCCCACCCCCGAACTCCTCGCCGGCGGCCGGCACTCCGGCCACTCCGAACCCTCCGGCATGGCCCGCCGCGTCCGCGGCATCATCTCCGTGTCCTCTGACGCCAGATAGACGAACATCGCGGTCATCACCGCGTCATCCCGCAGGTCCTCGAAGACGATCTTGTCGAAGGTGTCTCGGTTGGTGTGCCAGGTGTAGATGCTCGTGTCCCAGCGGTTGTCGGCAATGGACCTGTCGCTGCGGCCGTCGCCCACATGGAAGCTGAACGCCGGCACGCCCGCGCACAGGAAGGACGCGTGATCGGTCCCGCCGGACTCGGGCATGCCCGGAATCTCGAGGGTGACCAGATCCGCCAACTCGCTCGGGATTTCGGCCAGCCATTCACCGAAGCGCGCCGCCGCGCCGGCAAACCCCTGCATGGGGATGAAGGTGACCGGTCCGTTCCCGTGATCGACGTTGAACACCGTGTGGGTGCGCTCGAGGATCTCGGGGTTGTCCTCGACGAAGGCGCGCGACCCGTTCAGACCCTGCTCCTCGCCGTTCCACAGCGCGCCGATGATGGTGCGGCGGGGGTTCGGAACCGCGCTCTTCAGGATGCGCATCGCTTCCATGATGGCCACCGCGCCGGTGCCGTTGTCCAGCGCGCCGTCGGCTCCGTCCCATGAGTCGTAGTGGCCGCCGAGGATCACGTACTCCTCCGGCTCCGCACTGCCCGGGATCACGGCGAAGGCGTTGGAGACCGGCACCTCGCCGAGGAAGCGGGCCTGGACGTCGACGCGCAGCACGGGCCCCTGATCGTTCTCGGCCAGCCGGTACAGGAGCCCGTACGCCTCGCAGCTCAGGTCCAGGACCGGTGCCCGCTGCGCGCGGGTGCCGAAGATCTTGGTGACGCCCCATCCCTCGGACCATTGCGAGCGGATGACCGCGGCGGGTTCGGCTACGCTCAGAACCTCCGGCAGCGAACGCTGATCGAACCCCGTGTTCCCCACCCGTTCGTTCCACTCCGCGATTGCGCGTTCCCGCTCGGCTGTCATGCGGGCCGTCGTCTCGGGCCGCGCGAACTGCTCCAGGTTGTCCGGCGCGCGGCAACTCGGCTCCGGGCGCGATATGAGCACGAACTTGCCGCGCAACTCCGACAGCGATGCCTGGAAGGCTCCCGGGCTGTCCGCGTACGGCAGGATCACCACCTCCGCCTCGACCGGTCCGTCCGTGGCCGGGCTCCAGGCCGCGGCCATGCCCTCGAGCGAGCGCACACGCGGTGCGATCAGATCGATGTGGGTAATCCCGCGCTCCCACCCGCGCCATGTGCCGTACTGCTCCTTGTAGGCCTCGATGCCCCACTCCGCGTACTTCGCCAGCGCCCAGTCGTTCGCGCCGGCCATGGCGGGCGAGCCGGTCAGGCGCGGCCCGATCGAGTCCATCATCACCTGGCCGAGCTCATGGACCTGCGAGCGCTCGACGCCCTCCTCCCAGATCGCCCGGATCACCGGATCGTCGGAGGGGAAGGACTGGGCGGCGGCCCGGGTCGCTCCCGGCTGCGAGGGAGCGGCCAGTGTGGTCAGGATGGCCAGCGGGCAGAAGAGCCGGACTCGTATCGAATGCTTCATGGGTCGCTCCGCGAAAAGGACTTGACCTGCCACACGCGATACTATCGCGATACTATAGAGTCCACGCGAGAGTCCACTCTCCTTTCAACCCCCGAGGAAACACCGGATGCCCACGAAGAACAAGGACTGGTGGCCGAACCAGTTGAACCTGAAGCCGCTTCATCGCCATGCCCGCTCGGCGGATCCCATGGGTGAGGACTTCGACTACGCCGAGGCATTCAAGTCGCTCGACCTCGACGCCCTTAAGCAGGACATCGAAGAGGTAATGACCACCTCCCAGGACTGGTGGCCGGCGGACTACGGCCACTACGGGCCGCTCTTCATCAGGATGGCCTGGCACAGCGCCGGCACGTATCGCATCAGTGACGGCCGTGGAGGCGGCGGCGCGGGCACCCAGCGCTATGCGCCCCTCAACAGCTGGCCCGACAACGCCAACCTCGACAAGGCGCGCCGGCTGCTCTGGCCGATCAAGCAGAAGTACGGGCGGAAGATCTCCTGGGCCGACCTCATGATTCTGGCCGGTAACTGCGCCCTCGAGTCGATGGGCTTCAGGACGCTTGGGTTCGGCGGAGGCCGCGAGGACGTGTGGGAACCCGAGGACATCGACTGGGGAACGGAGGACACGTGGCTCGGAGACGAGCGCTACAGCGGCGACCGCGACCTCGACGAGCCCTTCGGCGCCGTGCAGATGGGCCTGATCTACGTGAACCCGGAGGGGCCGAACGGCAGGCCCGATCCGCTCGCGGCGGCGCGGGACATACGGGAGACGTTTCGGCGCATGGCGATGAACGACGAGGAGACGGTCGCGCTCATCGCCGGAGGACACACCTTCGGCAAGGCACACGGCGCGGCCGATGTGGGCCGGTACGTCGGTCCCGAACCGGAGGGCGCCGACCTGGAGGAGCAGGGCCTCGGCTGGAAGACCAGCTATGGCAGCGGCAAGGGCGTCGACTCCGTCACCAGCGGGATCGAGGGCGCGTGGACGACCGACCCCGTGAAGTGGGACAACAACTTCCTGGAGAACCTGCACGGCTACGACTGGAAACAGGTCAAGAGTCCCGCTGGCGCGGCTCAGTGGACCCCGACGGACGACGCTGCCGTGGACACCGTGCCGGACGCCCACGATCCGACGAAGAAGCACGCCCCCATGATGCTTACGACGGATCTTTCGCTGCGGATGGACCCGGTCTATGCGCCGATCGCGAAGCGTTTCCTGGAGAACCCCGAGGAACTGGCGGACGCGTTCGCGCGGGCGTGGTACAAGCTCACGCATCGCGACATGGGGCCCGTTTCGCGGTATCTCGGTTCCGAGGTGCCGTCCACGCCGCAGATCTGGCAGGATCCCGTGCCCGAGGTCGACCATGAGCTGATCGACGCGGACGACATCGCGCGCCTCAAGGGCCGGATCCTCGCATCGGGACTTTCCGTCGCCCGGCTGGTCTCGACGGCCTGGGCCTCGGCGTCGACCTTCCGCGGGACCGACAAGCGCGGTGGGGCGAATGGCGCGCGCATTCGGCTGGCGCCGCAGAGCGGCTGGGACGTCAACGATCCGGCTGAATTGGCGAAGGTGATCGG
>CAZDZJ010000038.1:0-3120 GCA_964509895.1 uncultured Gemmatimonadota bacterium | reverse complement strand
CCGCCGACCTCGACCGCGGCCAGCCCGCCCACGCTGTTCTCGATGATCCCGTCGCCGTCCGTCTCGGCGGACAGGCACCAGGCCCACGCGCGCCGGTAGGCCGGCCAAAGCTCCCGCAGCAGTTCGTCGTCCCCGCTCGCGCGCCAGTACTCGTACAGGGCGACCATCCAGTAGGGCGTCGTGTCGGCGTGGTAGTACGCGTACGGGTAGACGTCGAACCACGGGATCCGAGCGGCCGCCTGCGAGATTTCGTGCGTGATCTTGCCGTCCTCGCGCTGGTACTTCGCGAGAAAGGCGAGTTCCTCCGCCACCAGTTCCCACTGCCCGAGCGCGTCCATCGCGAAGGTCGTCTGTGCCGCGTCGCCGCCGAAGAACCAGCCGAAGCCGGGGCGGGTCCCGTTACGCGAGCGACCCCAGCCGGCCACGAACCCGCAGCCGAGATCGGGATTGCAGACGCGCTGCTCCTCTAGGTTGATCTTCGCCCACTCCAGGGCGAGGTCGAGCCGCGGATCCGGAGACTCGATGGACACGGTGGAGGCGAGTACCGAGTCCGCCCACGCCCGCTTCGCGTCGTACAGGGAGCGCGCCTCGGAGATCAGCCGTGCGTAGCTGTCGAAGACCTCTTCGCGCGGCATCGTCCCGCCTGCCACGGCGATCGGGATGAACTCCCGCCGCGCGCGATCCGGGTCGACCGGGATGACCATCGCGCGCGGTGCCTCGCCCAGCTGGTGGGCCGGATGCTCCACCGAGTTCACCGCCCAGGGTGACCCGACGACGGCGTTTTGCGCCTGCAGGCTCTCCGAGAGAACGAAGACGCGCCGTCCGGCGTCCCAATAGGCGTACTGACCCCCGATCGACCCCGGCCACATGTAGTTCAGCACGGGTTCGAACTCCGCGACGATCTCCAGCGGCTCGGGGCTGTCCACCTCGAGCAGGAGCAGAAGTCCGGCGATGTCGGCGGGCGCGAGAATGTGCTGGCGCACCTGGAAGGCCGCGTGGCTGTAGGTGATCGTCGCGAGTTCGGGGCGCACGTCGACCGTCCGCGCGACGGTGTTTCCGGGGATCGGCGCTCCGTAGCCGGGGATCGAGAAGCCGAGCCGGAACCGGTTGCCGAGCTTGAGGGGATGGACCCACAACTCCGCCTCGCCGGTCTCGAGACCCAGCCACGCCGACCGGGGACCGGTCACGCCCAGGTATTCGCCGGGACGCACGGGTCCCGTGAGTTCGATCGGCGAGGACGCGACCTCGAAGCGCAGAACCCCCGCCGGAAGCTGGCCGGAACCCGTCGCCGGCAGGCCCGCGGCCATCCCGGCGAAGAGCATGAGAAGCGAGACGCGCGGCCTGTCGTGAGTCATCGGCCCTATTCCTCTTTGTCGCGGGATCCGTTCACGGGGCCGACTTGTCCTGCGGCAAGCGGCCGGCTCCGGAGGCATCATTCATGGAACCACGCAGCCTTGGAAACCCCCGCTCACATCCCGCCGGCACCTCGAATCCTGGTTGACTCGCCAGCATCGCAAAAGCCAAGTTCGCCCGCATGACTACGTACAGCGATGAGCTGCCGCCGTTTCCCGAAGGCTGGTATTTCATCGGAAGCCGCGAGTCCATCGAGCGCGCGAAGCTCATCGAGAAGACGTGGATGGGCGAGGAGATCGTCGCCTGGGCCGACGGCGAGGGGCGCATCTGCGTCGCGGATGCCTTCTGTCCGCACCTGGGCTCGCACATGGGACCCTCAACGGGCGGCCTGGTGCGCGACGGCTGCCTCGTCTGTCCCTTTCACGGGTTCGAGTTCGACGCGACCGGCCAGTGCGTGGCCACGCCCAATGCCCCGCCCCCGAAGGCCGCGAGGCTGAAGCTCTACGAGACCCGGGAGATCCTCGGCATGATCTTCGCCTGGTGGGGGAGCGGCGGCCGGGCGCCCCAGTGGCACCTGCCGGATGAACCTCCAACCGGCGCGGAGTGGACCGGATTGCGCTCCACGGTCCTCCGGTTCAGGGGTCACCCCCAGGAAACGACGGAAAACTCGGTCGACGTGGAACACCTGGAGTACACGCACGGGTACCACGACGTGACGCCGACCGACTTCTCGGTCGACGGCGCCTACCTGAAGAGCTGCTTCGACTTCAAGGCGGTTCGCCGGATCCTGGGTCTGGTGGACGTTCATTCCGAAGTCTCGGTCATCACGCACGTCCACGGAGTCGGCTATTCCTTCGTCGAGATTCACGAGAAACGGGTCGGCATAAGATCGCGCATGTGGGTGCTCACAACGCCCGTCGACGGCGAATTCGTGGAGTTGACGATGGTCAATCAGGTGCGGGAGGTCCGCAAACCGGGGCGGTTCATCTCGGGTCTGGGCTTCCTGCCCGTGCCGCTGCGCCACCGGCTGCTGAATGTCTTCATCCTCCGCGAGGAGAGGCGGTTCGTCCTGCAGGACATCGTGATATGGGACCGGAAGCGCTACCGGTCCCCCCCCCGGCTGTGCCGGACCGACGGCCCCATTGGGAAATACCGCCGACACTGCCGACAGTTCTATCCGGAGCCGGCGATGGCGCCCGAAAGCCCGAACCGCAACGGCGACTAGGGTTTGCGGGCCAGGAAACAATACAGCGGCGTGAAGATGCCCGTCTTGCCGCCCGCGACGTAGGCCTCCGCGGTCCGATCGAGGAGTCGGACGACCTCCGCGGAGCCGTTCGGAAAGAGCCGCAGGACCTCGGCCAGCTTCGATCCCGCGATGAACGCCTTGCGGCCCCAGGGAAGCCGGCGCACGGCGTTGCCCAGCGTCCCGTGGCGACTCTCCATGGGTTGATACCAGGGCGTGGACTGTCCTTCCCGGACGTCCCAATCGCTCCCCTCGATGACTTGAAATCCTGCCCCTTCGAGAGCGTGATTCACTTCCCCGAACGTGGCGATGTCGTGCAGCGCAATGCCGCGCATGAGTTCCCGCTTGATGGTCCGGTGCCGGCCGTCCCGCGGATCGAACCGGTCCGTCAGGCACATTTCCTGACCCCAGAACAGGGCGCCCGGCTTCAGTACGCGGAATATCTCCGCGAAAGCGCGTTGCTTGTTCTGCGCATGACACGTTGACTCTATGGCGTAACCCCCGTCGAAGGTGTGGGCGTCGAT
>CAZDZJ010000037.1:0-8326 GCA_964509895.1 uncultured Gemmatimonadota bacterium | reverse complement strand
CGCTCGCACCCGTCGCCACCGGCGGCTAGTTTCGGCGCGCGTGCAGCCCGGCCCCATCCGGGCGGCATCTCCACGCGCGAACTTCGTGAACGGAGCGGCGTAGCACCGGCGTGATGAACGGCATCGAACGCGAGAAGATCGGCCCGCTGACGCTCCGGCTCTGGGGGCTCGTGACGGCGCTCACCGTGTGGGCCCTCTACCTCCTCACGATCGCGCCCACGACCGGCTTCTGGGACACGTCGGAGTACGTCACCACGGCGCACATCCTCGGGCTCCCGCATCCGCCGGGGAATCCGTTCTTCGTCCTCGTGGGGCGCGTGTGGGACCTCCTGCTCGGCTTCACGGGACTGCCGGTCGCGCTGCGGATCAACGTGCTCAGCGCCTCGCTTTCGGCCGGGGCGAGCTTCTTCTCGTTCCTCGCGGTGGCGCGCATGGTCGCGCACTTCCGCGAGAACCGGCACGAGGTGCTCGTGGCGTCGATGGTCGCGGTGTGGATCGGAGCCACGGCCTTCACCGTGTGGACCCAGTCGAACCTCAACGAGAAGGTCTACACGCTCTCGCTCTTCATCGTCTCGCTCGTGAGCTACCTGACGATGGTCTGGGTGGACGAGGCGGACACGGCCCGCGGGAACCGGCTCCTCGCGCTCATCGCGCTCCTGCTCGGGCTGGGGTGGGCGAACCACACGATGTCGCTGCTGCCCGGGCCGGCGCTCGCCCTCTTCGTCCTCCTCCACCGCTGGCGCGCCGCCCTGAATCCGCGCGTCCTGGGACTCGGCGTGGCGCTCTTTGCCGTCGGCTACACGGTGCAGCTCCTCTTCGTCCCCATCCGCTCGGCGCAGAACCCGATCATCGACGAAGCGGACCCGGAGTGCCCCACGCTCGTCTCGGCCGTCACGCCGAGCGTGATCGACGACCGGTTCGGGAACAGCAAGCTCTCGGTCGCCTGCGAGCCGCTCGCGCTGTCGCTCATCCGCGACCAGTACGGTCCCGGGCCGGTCACGCAGCGGCAGGCCCCGCTCCACCGCCAGTACGCGAACTACTGGCAGTACTTCGACTGGCAGTGGGCGCGATCCCTCCCCGCGGGTCCGCGCACCGCGGCGAGCATGCTCTTCCTCTTCCTCGCCCTGCTCGGTCTCTGGACCCACTTCAGGAGCGACCGGAAGACGTTCGTCTACGCGGGCACGCTCTTCTTCACCGTCACCCTGCTTCTCGTCTACTACCTCAACTTCAAGCACGGCTACTCCATCTACCTGGAGGAGGCGCCGAGCATCCTCGATCACGAGGTCAGGGAGCGGGACTACTTCTACATCATCGGCTTCCAGTTATGGGGGATCTACGCCGGACTGGGGCTCGTCTCGCTGTGGGGCAACTGGGCTCCGGGCGGCCGGTCGACGAGTGTCGTGTCCCCGCACCGAACGGGGCGGGCGGAGGAGCGCCCGGCCGGATTCGGCGTCCGGCACCGGAAGGCGGCGCCGATCCTCGCCGTCGCGTTCGTCCCCTTCTTCTTCAACTTCGCGCGCGCGGACCGGACGGAGGACAGCGCGGCCCGCGACTGGGCGTACAACATCCTGCAATCGGTCGAACCGTACGCCGTGCTCTTCACGAACGGGGACAACGACACCTTCCCGCTCTGGTACCTGCAGGAGGTGGAGGGGATACGGCGCGACGTGACCGTGATCGTCCACTCCTACCTCGGCACGAACTGGTATCCGAAGCAGCTGCGGACCCTGACGACGCCGTGCGAGCCGGGGGTGTCCGCGGACGTTTCCCCGACGACCATCGTGTGTCAGCGTGCCTTCGATGAGGCGAACGCGGCGAGTCCCTACGTCGACGAGCCGGCGGTGCCGCCGACGCGCTCGATCGTGGCGCTGAACGACGCGCAGATCGACAACCTCGGGCCGGGACTCGCGGTTCCCCGCGACACCGCGTTCCGGGTCTCGAACGATGTGACGGCGACCGTGCGCGCCGGCGACTCGATCCTTTATCCCGATGTGCTCGTGTTCCACATCATCCAGCAGTCGCTGGGTGACCGGCCGGTCTACTTCGCGGCGACCGCCCCGCCGGTGTACGGGAAGTGGGGGCTTCAGCCGCACCTCGTCCGGCATGGGCTGGCCTTCAAGCTCGTGGACGCTCCGCTGGAGGCCGCGGGAGACCTCGTGAGCCTGCGCGAGTACATGCCCAACACGGTGTCGCCCACGTGGAACGACCGGGCGCGGACGAACGAACTCCTTTGGGACGTGTTCCGGTTCGACGGCGTGCTGGATTGGGAGGAGTGGCCCGAACCGTCCACGCAGTCGAGCATTCCGGCCCAGTACTACCTCGCGTACTACCTGCAGGGCATGACCGAGGAACACCTGGGGAACGTGGAGGCGGCCGAGGAGGCGTACGCGCGCGCGGACCACTTCGGGTTCCTCGCCGGCCTCGGGGTTCCGCAGCAATGAACGGGCACGCCGCCTCCCGCGGGAGATGAACGGCATAGAGCAGGAGAAGGTCGGCCCGCTGACGCTGCGGGTCTGGGGGCTGCTCACGGCCCTCGCCGTGTGGGCGCTCTACCTCCTGACGCTGGCACCGACGACCGGGTTCTGGGACGCGTCGGAGTACGTGACCACCGCCCACATCCTCGGGCTCCCGCACCCGCCCGGGAATCCCCTCTTCGTCATCGTCGGCCGCGTGTGGGACCTCCTGCTCGGGTTCACGGGCCTCCCCGTCGCGGTGCGGATCAACGCGCTCGGCGCCACGCTCTCGGCCGGGGCGAGCTTCTTCTGGTTCCTCGCGGTCGTCCGCATCGTCGCCCGCTTCCGGGAGAACCGTCACGAGGTGCTCGTGGCCGCGGTCACGGCCGTGTGGATCGGCGCGACGGCATTCACGGTGTGGAGCCAGTCGAACCTGAACGAGAAGGTCTACCCCCTGTCGATGTTCATCGTGGCCCTCGTGAGCTATCTGGCCATGGTGTGGATGGACGAGGCGGACACGGCGCGGGGGAACCGGCTGCTCGTACTGATCGCGCTCGTCCTGGGGCTGGGGTGGGCGAACCACACCATGTCGCTGCTCCCGGGGCTGGCGCTCGCGGTGTTCGTGCTCGTCCACCGCTGGCGAGCGGCGCTGAACCCGCGGGTCCTGGGGCTCGGGATCGCACTGCTCGCGGTCGGCTACTCGCTGCAGTTCCTCTTCGTCCCGATCCGTTCGGCGCACAATCCGATCATGGACGAGGCCGACCCGGAGTGTCCCACGCTCGTCTCGGCCGTCACCCCGAAGCGGATCACCGACCGGTACGGGCAGAGCAAGCTCGCCGTGGCGTGCGAGCCGCTCGCGCTGTCGCTGATCCGCGACCAGTACGCCCCGACGCCGATCACGCAGCGCCAGGCGCCGCTCTCCGCGCAAATGGCGAACTACTGGCAGTACTTCGACTGGCAGTGGGCCCGGTCTCTGCCGCCGGGCGCCCGCCTCGCCGCGAGCATCCTCTTCCTCTTCCTCGCCCTGGTCGGGCTCCGGACCCACCTGCGGCAGGACCGAAAGACGTTCGCGTACGCGGGAACGCTGCTCTTCACGGTCACCCTGCTGCTCGTCTACTACCTGAACTTCCGCTACGGCTACTCGCTCTACTGGGAGGAGGCGCCGAGCATTGCGGCTCACGAGGTTCGCGAACGGGACTACTTCTTCATCATCGGCTTTCAGCTGTGGGGGATCTACGCCGGGTTGGGACTCGCCTCGCTGTGGGGGCGATGGACCGGGCGCACGGTGGCCGACGCCCGGGCGCGGCCCGCCGGGTTCACCGCGGGGCACCGGAAGGCGGCGGCGCTCCTTGCGCTCGGTCTCATCCCGTTCTTCTTCAACTTCGCCCGGGCAGACCGGAGCGATGAGCGGGCGGCCCGCAACTGGGCGCACAACATGCTGCAGTCCGTCGAACCGTACGCCGTGCTCTTCACCTACGGGGACAACGACACCTTCCCGCTCTGGTATCTGCAGGAGGTGGAGGGAATCCGGCGCGACGTGACGGTGATCGTCCAGTCCTATCTGGGCACGGAGTGGTATCACAAGCAGCTGCGGCGGTTGACGAAGCCGTGCGAGCCGGGCGAATCCCCGGAGGATTCTCCCACGACGATCGTCTGCCAGCGGCCGTTCGATCCGGCGGTCGCGCCCAGTCTCTACGCGGAGTCGAACGCGACGCCACCGGCGCGCTCGGCGGTCCCCCCGCCCGACTCGGGCATCGACGACCTCCAGCGGCCACAGCAGGTCCCCGAGGATTCGACGTATCGGCTCTCGGACTGGATTGCGGGGACCGTGCGCGGGGGGGACATCGTTTCGCCCTGGGACGTCCGCGTGTTCCAGATCGCGCGACAGTCGCTGGGGGACCGGCCCGTCTACTTTGCGGCCACGGCCGGGCAGGTGTGGGACAAGTGGCAGCTCCAACCCCACCTCGTGCGCCACGGCCTCGCCTTCAAGCTCGTGGATGCCCCGCTCGAAGCATCGGAGTCGCTGGTCGACCTGAGCGAGCACATTCCGGCGTCGTGGGTGCCCGCGTGGAACGACCGCGAGCGGACCGGAGCGCTGCTGGAGGACGTGTATCTCGTCGACGACCTACTCGAGATGGAAGCATGGCCCGAGCCGTCCTCGAGGTCGAGCATCCCCACAGCCTACTATGCCGCACACGCCTTCCAGGGAGTCTCCGAGGAGCTGCACGGGGATCCGGAAGCCGCGCAGTGGGCGTACCGGCGGGCCAACCACTTCGCGCGGCTCGCCGGCTCCGACTGAGCTACATGGGGCGGATGGCGCCCAGCACCGTCACGATCAGAATCAGGACCCCGTTGATCGAGGCCACGATCGCGTTCGTCTTCCGGAAGCGACCGAACGAGGCGCTCTCCTCGCCGGCATTGGCCGAAGCCTCGGCGGCCCGCGCGAGGCGTCCGGAGTTGGGGATCTGGACCGCCACCGCGAGGGCGAAGGCGATCAGGCCCAGCACCTGCATCTGAAACTGCCAGTGCGGGGTGAGCCGGAAGACCCCGTAGCCGCCCAGGCCGGCGAGTCCGAAGCCCGAGATCGTGGTCAGCAGCATGCCGAGGAGTCCGGGGCCCCGCAGCAGCCGGTGGCCGGCGCGGTAGAAGAACGCGATCACGTTCCGGTCGCCCGTCCGGTTGGCCCGAACGCCGAGGATGGCGAGCGAAAAGGTGACGCCGAACCAGAGCGCCAGGCCGATCAGATGCAGAAACAGCATCACTCCGCGCATGTCCATGCGCGCAAAGTCCGGGCCCCGCGCAGGCGGGTCAAGGGACCGCCCCCGGGATCGGGCCCCGGCCGAACCGTTTGACGCCGGGCGAGGTCGGCGGCAACGTCCGGCATGAGCACGATCACCCCGACCAGGCGGACTCCGTTCCCCGCGGTCGTCGAGCGCGAACTCGAAGAACTCCTTGGAGATCGCTTCACGACGGCCGCCGCCATGCGCCGGCAGCACGGCGAGGGCGAGTCGTTCCACGCCAACGAGCCGCCCGATGCGGTGGTGTTCCCCGAGTCGACCGCCGAGGTGGCCGGGGTCGTGCGGGCCTGCCACCGCCACGGCGTCCCCATGATCGGGTTCGGGGCAGGGACCTCGCTCGAGGGGCACGTGGCGGCCCTCGGAGGAGGCGTGACGATCGCCACGAGCGGTCTCGCGCGCCTGATCGAACTCAACCCCGAGGACATGGACTGCCGCGTCGAAGCGGGGATGACGCGGATGGGTCTGGAGCAGCACCTGAAGGGGACGGGGCTCTTCTTCCCGATCGATCCGGGCGCCGACGCGAGCCTCGGGGGGATGGCCGCGACGGGCGCCTCGGGGACGACCACGGTCCGCTACGGCACGATGCGCGAGAACGTGCTGGGACTCACCGTCGTCCTCCCGGACGGCACCGTGATCCGGACGGGCGGCCGCGCCCGAAAATCCTCCGCCGGCTACGACCTCACGCGCCTCTTCCTGGGCTCCGAGGGCACGCTCGGGATCATCACCGAGGTCCTGCTCCGGCTGCACGGGATCCCCGAGGCGATCGCCTCGGCGGTGTGTTCCTTCCCGACGCTGGCCGACGCGGTCGACGCCGTCATCTACACGATCCAGAGCGGGGTGCCGGTGGCGCGCGTCGAACTCCTCGACGAAGTGCAGATGGATGCAGTGAACCGGTATTCGGACTTCGACTACCCGGCGCGCCCCACGCTCTTCTTCGAGTTCCACGGGACGGCGGCCGGGGTCGAGGAACAGTCGACGGAAGTCGGCGTGATCGCGAAGGAACTGGGTGGGACGGACTTCGAGTGGGCCACGCGCGCCGAGGACCGGTCGCGGCTGTGGGCGGCGCGGCACGAGGCCTACTATGCGTCGCTCGCCCTCCGTCCGGGGGCGCGGGGCTGGGCGACGGACGTCTGCGTCCCGATCTCCTCGCTCGCCGAATGCCTGTTGAAGACCCGGGAGGACATCGACGCGGAGGGTCTCCTGGCGCCGATCGTGGCGCACGCCGGAGACGGCAACTTCCACGTTCTCTTCATCATCGACCCCGATGACGAGGAGGAGATGGCGCGCGCGAAGCGGGTCAACACGCGCATGATCGAGCAGGCGATCGCAGTCGGGGGCACGTGTACCGGCGAGCATGGGGTCGGCTACGGCAAGCTCCCCTACCTGAGGGCACAACACGGCGAAGCGGTCGACGCGATGCGCTCGATCAAGGTGGCGCTCGATCCGAAGGGTCTCATGAATCCCGGAAAGGTGGTCGCATGACGATGGAAAGCGGCGTCGGCCTCGGCCGGCCGACGGCAACCGGGGCGGGAACGGCGGGACTGGGAACCGCGCTGCTGGTGACCCTCGCCTTCGCGGCATGTGCTGCCCCGGAGAGGGGGGATGCGGCCGCCGAAGCGGGAGGGGTCGCGGACCTCGTCATCCTCGGCGGGCGCGTCATGGACCCGGAGACGCGGCTCGACGCGGTGCGCGCTGTCGCGGTCACGGACGGGCGGATCTCGGCGGTCACCGAGGGAGGTGTCGAGGGGCGCGACACGATCGACGCGGCCGGGCTCGTGGTGGCGCCCGGCTTCATCGACCTGCACGCGCATGGACAGGACACCGTGAGCGCGAAGCTCCAGGCGCTGGACGGCGTGACGACGGCGCTGGAGATGGAAATCGGGGTATACCCGGTGGCCGAATGGGTCGTCTCGCGAGAGGGGACGGCGCCGATCCACTTCGGTGCGACCGTGAGCCATCCCGGGGCGCGTGTGAAGCTCGTAACGGGCGTGGACGCGGGGCACTCGACGATGACGCCTCCCGGGGAGCCAAGCCCGTTCGAGTCCGAGGCGGTGTACAGTGAACTGGACGACGATCAGATTCTTGAACTGAACGGACTCATCGCCTCGGGCCTGGAGGAGGGCGGGCTCGGGATCGGGTTCGGCATCACGTACACGCCGGGTGCATCGCGGACGGAGATCTACCGCGTCTTCCAGCTTGCGGCCGCGCAGGGGGCCCCGGCCTACGTCCACATCCGGGGAGAGAACTCGGGCGGGACGCTGGGCGCCTTCCAGGAAGTGATCGCGAACGCGCTCGCCACGGGGGCTTCCCTCCACATCGTCCACATGAACTCGAGCGCGGATGAGATGGCGCGCACGACGCTCGAGATGATCCGCGGGGCTCGCGCGCGGGGGATCGACATCACGACGGAATCCTACCCCTACACGGCGGGCTCGACCCGGATCGAATCGGCGCTCTTCGACTCGTGGGAGGGGCTGACCGACGAGGCGTACAGTCGTCTGCAGTGGTCGGGGACGCCGGAGCGGCTCAACGCCGAGACCTTCCGGCGCTACCGGGAGCAGGGCGGCTGGGTCGTGATCCACGGGCGGAACGAGGAAACGAACGAGTGGATCGTCGCGCAGCCCGACGTGATCGTGGCGAGCGACGGGATCCCGTACCTGTACGAGGCGATCCACCCGCGTGGGGCCGGGACCTATTCGCGGGTGCTCGGACACTATGTGCGCGAGCGGGGGGCGCTGAGCCTCATGGATGCGCTCGCGAAGATGACGATCCTGCCCGCGCAGCGCGTCGAAGGGTTCGCCCCGGTCATGGCGCGGAAGGGCAGGGTGCAGGTGGACGCGGACGCGGATCTCGTCGTGTTCGATCCGGCGACGATCATCGACCACTCGACGTACGCGGATCCGGCGGCGCCTTCCGAGGGCGTGATGTACCTGCTCGTCGAGGGGACCGCTGTCGTGCGGGATGGGGAGATCGTGCCCGGCGTCTACCCGGGGCGCGCCATCACCAGCGGCACGCAGTAACGCCCCATCGCCGCCCCGGTGCTCCTCGCGCTCGCGGCCCTCACCCTCCTGGTGT
>CAZDZJ010000036.1:0-2737 GCA_964509895.1 uncultured Gemmatimonadota bacterium | reverse complement strand
CACGGGACGGCGGATGAATCGGTGCCGTTCCATGACGCGTGGCAGATCGCCAACGCGGTCGGAGACCTCGCGAGGCTTGTCGGGGTAGACGGGGCGACGCACACGTTCCAGGCCGGACACCCCTTCCAGGGGACCACGCCGGAACTCGAAGAGGCGATCGACGCCTCCGTGGACCTGTTTACGCGCGCGCTGAAGGGAGACGCATGATCCGCATTCGATCGGGCCGGACACGGCGCATCGGGCTGGCGGGGACCGTGGCGGTTTCCCTGGCCGCCGGACTCGTGGTGGGGGGCTGCAGGCTCGTGCGGCTCGACGAGACCGGTTCATCGGTGGGGACGGTGGTGCCCGATCTCGCCACCCAGGTCGCATCCCTCCTCGACCGACAGGCGGCGGCCTGGAACGCGGGCGATCTCGACGGCTTCATGAGCGCCTATTCTCCGTCTCCGACGACGACCTACATCGGATCGACGGGGCTCATCGAGGGATTCGAGGCGATCCGGGAGCGCTATGCGCCGGGGTTCGCGGAGGGCGCAGAGCGGGACAGCCTCCGCTTCGAGAACCTGCGGGTGCGCGAAGTGGACGAGCGGGTCGGCGTGGCGACGGCGCGCTACGTCCTCGAACGCGAGGGGATGGTCACCTCGATGGGACCGTTCACGCTCGTGCTGCTGAACGTGGAAGGAGCGTGGCTCATCGTCCATGACCAGTCCGCGGAAGACCCGGAGGACTGACCCGCCGATGCCGAGCTTCGACTACGTCATCGTGGGAGGCGGCCTCGCCGCGGTCTCGGCGGTGGACGGGATACGGGAGATCGACCGCGAGGGCTCGATCGCCATCCTCGCCGAAGAGCCGGACCCCCCCTATCACCGGCCGCCCCTCTCGAAGGAGTTCCTGCAGGCGGACGGGGCGCCGCGGGATCTGCTGCACGTGAAGCCCGCGCGCTGGTTCGAGGACCAGGCGGACGGACTCACGCTGTTCACGGACACGCCGGTCGAGCGCCTGGATGCACGCGCGATGACCGTCCGCACGGCCGACGGCGACGCGATCCGGGGCAACCGCATTCTGATCGCGACGGGCGGGCGGGCGAGGCGGCTCGATGTTCCCGGCAGCCACCTCGCCGGCGTGACGACCCTCCGCACCGCCGCCGACTCCGAGAACCTCCGCGAAATGGCCCGCGGGGCGTCGCGCGTCGCGCTCGTCGGCGCCGGCTTCATCGGGATGGAGCTCGCTTCATCTTTGTCGAATTTCGATGTCGATGCCGTCGTCATCGAGACCGAGCCGCGGGTGTGGGCGCGCGTCTTCCCGGAGACGATCGCGGGCTTCCTCCGCCGCTACTTCGAGGAGCGGGGCGTGCGCTTCATGATGGGATCCGGCGTGACGGCGTTCGAGGGCGAGGGCCGGCTGGCACGGGTCGTGCTCGACAGCGGCGAGGAGGTCCCCGCCGACCTCGCGATCGTCGGCGTCGGAATGGCGCCCAACGACGAACTCGGCGCAGGCGCGGGCCTGGCCGTCCAGGATGGGATCGTCGTGGACGGGTTCGCCGAAACGACCGCCGCCCACATCTACGCCGCTGGCGACGTGGCGCGCTTTCC
The DNA here is from genome assembly GCA_964509895.1 of uncultured Gemmatimonadota bacterium. Classification (GTDB taxonomy): domain Bacteria; phylum Gemmatimonadota; class Gemmatimonadetes; order Palauibacterales; family Palauibacteraceae; genus Palauibacter. The sequence goes on along the minus strand of CAZDZJ010000036.1, from coordinate 1,148 downwards.
GGATCCGATCGAGGGCGGACTCTCGCGCCTCGAACACTGGGATCACGCCCGCGCCCACGGCCGACACGCGGGCCGCAACATGGCCGGCGCGAGGGAGACCTTCGATCACCTCTCCTACTTCTTCACGCACGTCTTCGATCTCAGCATCAACGTCTTCGGGGAAACGGCCGAAGTGGACCGCACGATCGTCTCCGGCGAACTGGGCTCCGGTCGCTCCATCGTCTACTGCGTGACGGACAACCGCCTTACCGGGACGATCCTCATCAACGCCTCCGGCGCGCTGGAGGATTGCCGGGCGCTGGTGCGCGCGCGCCCCACGGTCGAGGATCTGTTGAAGGAATTCGAGAAGCCGGGCGTGCGTCCCGGTGAGCTTGTGGGGTAGGTGATGGTGGTCGAATAGTGGTTTGAGCAGGCAACACGGTCGAAAGGTGACGGGACAGATGGATACGAAGGAAACGAGAGATCCGATGGACGGCATGGGTTCGGCCGAAGCGGCGCCCGCGGGGGAGGAGGCATCTTCCCCGGAGGCGACCGACGGGGGGGCGCCGGAGATCGAGGAGAAGGTGCGGACCGCGCTTCGCACCGTGACGGACCCGGAACTCGGCATCAACATCGTGGATCTCGGACTCGTCTACGATGTCGAGGTCGAGGAGGGCGAGGCGAAGGTCACGATGACGCTGACGAGCCCCGGGTGTCCCGCGGGCGGGCAGATTCTCGGGGGCGCCAAGGACGCGGCGGAGACGGTGGACGGCGTGGAGGAGGCCGTCGTGAGCCTGGTGTGGAAGCCGTTCTGGACGCCGGAGAGGATCGACCCGAAGGTGCGGGCGATGATGGGCTTCTGACGGTGGCTTCTTCGGAGTTCCGGTTCTGACGATGCTCCTTCGGCTGTTCCTGTTGTTCACGATCGTCCCCGTCGTCGAACTCGCGCTCCTCATACGCATCGGCGGCCTGCTCGGACTCGGGCCCACGCTCCTGCTCGTCATCGGAACGGGTGCCGCGGGCGCTTGGCTCGCCCGCCGCGAGGGGCTGCGGGCCTGGCTTGCCGTCCGCGACGAACTCCAGGGAGGCGGGCTTCCAGGCGAATCGCTCGTCCACGCGCTGCTGATTCTCGCCGCGGGCGTCGTCCTGATCACGCCCGGCGTCCTCAC
>CAZDZJ010000035.1:0-24814 GCA_964509895.1 uncultured Gemmatimonadota bacterium | reverse complement strand
CAGGGCGCCCGCCCCGGCCCCCACCCGCCGCGGTCCGCGAGGAAGATCGGTTCGATGGTCTCCCGGTAGCGCTCGAAGTCGAGCGGCGTCTGGCCGGCCCCCTCACCGGCGCTCGAAGCCGCGGATACCAGCGCGATGGCGGCCAGCGCGGCGAGCCGCGCGGGAGAAACACGGCTCGAGCCTCGGGACACGCGACTCACGGGAACACCACGGTCTTGTTGCGCTTGGGTGTCTGGCCCACGGGAATGCGCGCGATCTCCACCATCTCCCGCGTGTCGACGACCGACACGTCGTTCGAACCTGCGTTCGCCACGTAGAGATAGCGGCTGTCCGGCGTCATGGTGAGCCAGTCGGGGATGTGGCCGACCTCGACCCCGCCCAGGTATTCGAGATCCGGGAGCGACCACGCGTAGACGTGCCCGTTGGGCTTGCTGGTCGACCACAACTGCCGTCCGTCCGGCGACACGGCGAGGCCGTGGCCCGGCGATCCCTGCAGCGCGTCGTTCGTCACGCGCGAGATCGGGAGCGACGGCATGTCCAGCTTCTCCACGACCTTGCGCGCGGCGAAGTCGACGACGTAGACGCCGTGGTAGTTCGAGATCTGTACGAAGAGGCGGCTGGTGGATCCATCCGGATGGGTCTCGAACGCCATCGGCCGCACGCCACCATCGGCGTAGCCGCCCGTCGTCCGGCCGCTGAAGTGGAGCGACCAGACCGCCTCGTCGATCGACGTGTCGATGATCGTCAGCGTACGCGCCCCGATCATCCCCGCCGCCACGTGCCGTCCGTCCGGCGACATGAAGACGTTGTGCACCGTCCCGAGCGTGGGGATCGACTTCACGACCTCGCCCTTCGCCAGGTCCACGATGTCGACGCAGCGGCAGTCCTGGATGATCGCAACGTATACCTTCGTGCCGTCGTTGCTGATCGCGACGTTGTGGGGACGCCCCGAGAGCGGGATCCGCTTCTTCACCGTCATGACGTCCGTGGGCACGATCTCCAGCGTGCGGTCGATCTCGTTGCTGAAGTAGAGCGTGCTCCCGTCCGGCGACGCGGCGACGCCGTGCACCTTGGGGATGCCCTCGATCACCTGCACGACCCGGTTCGTGGCCGGGTCGATGATGTGGACGTTGTCCCCCGCCGAGTTCGTCTGAACGATGCGCAGCTTCCCGGACTGAGCCGCGACGGGAGCCGCGAACGCAACCGCGGCCGCGCCGAGCAGGATGGGGAGTCCGACACCACGGGTTGTCGACAGATGACGTCTCATTCCGTGCACCTCCTGTGCCCTCCGGCGTCCCCGTTTCGGCTTCCTCACACGGTACGCCATCCCGTCCGGCGTGGTCCAGCCTTCATCGGAAGGGCAGCCGGATATCCGTCGCGCCGAGGAAGTTCGCCAGATCCGCGATCGTCTCATCCAGCCTGACGCGGAAATCCGCCGTCGGGGCGAAGTCGGGCTCGAAGTGGAGGGCCCGGACCTCGAGCAGACCGCGGTCGCGGTGGAGCTTCGGGTCGAGGCGGCCCACGAGGCGGCCGTCGTGCAGGATCGGGAGGACGTAGTAGCCGTACCTCCGCTTCTTCGCCGGGACGTAGATCTCCACCGTGTACTCGAAGTCGAGGAGTTCCGCCGCGCGTTTCCGCTGCCAGAGCAGGGAATCGAAAGGGCAGATCAGCGTAGTGCCGGTCGGCTCGGGGAGGTTGTCGATCGTCTCGAGGTGTTCCGGCAGGGCGTAGCAGGGTCCTCGGAGACCCTCGACTTCGACCTCGACGATTCGCTTCTTGCGCAGGTTCCGGGCGATGACCCTGCGGCGCTCCGCCGCGTTGAGTTCGGGTCCCGTGAAGTAGTTGACGAGGTGCCGCTCCGGGGCGATGCCGCATCCGGAGAGTCCGGTGAGGAGCCAGCTGTCGTGGTACTCCGCGAGCGAGGCTGCGGGTCCGTCGGGGTAGACCCGTTCCGCCAGGTCGTAGACGCACCGGAAGTGGCGCCGAGCGCGCACCGCGACCCGTCCATCGTGCCAGAGGAGCTTGAGGGAGCGCTTGTCTTCCTTCACACGCCACGCGAGTGAGTCGGTCGCCTCCTCGCGCTCGGACGGCTGCGGCTGGAAATCGACACTCTCCAGCGGCCCTTCCGCGCGCAGCCGCCCCAGCACCCGCCGTTTCGAGGCCGGGGAGGTCGCATATCGCGTCCACCACGCGCGTCCCGACCAGCTCGGGGGCGGGAAGCGACGCATGCGGCGTCGTCCCAGGGGAAGGTGGGAGATGGGAAGGATCGAGGCCTCGTGTCCCCAGTACTCGTACGCGAGCCGATCCTCGCACACCCAGCGGTCCACGTCCGAGCGGTCGTACGATCCGAACCGGCTCCACAGGGTCAGGTAGTGGGCGCGGTCCACGACGTTCACGCTGTCGAGCTGGAGGGCGCCCGTGCGCTCGAGGTGGTCGACGAAGGCCGCCGCGTCGAGCGGGGTCCACCCGCGGGGCCGGTCGAGCCCCTGCCGGTGCAGCCACAGCCGAACCGCCGCCTCCCGGGCGAAGCTCGGGCGTTTGGGGCGGGCCGCCATCACGCGGGTTCCCGGCGCGCCTCGGACGCCCCGTCGGGACGCTCCGGCGTGCGGGTCGGGGCCGGGCCGATGAGCCGCAGTTCGCCGAGGGGCACGTAGTAGCGGGCGTAGCGGCGCCCGTCGGACCAGCGCGGGGCATCCGCGTCCTCGACGAGCACGGTGGCGCGCTTCGTGATCCGGTTTACCCGTCCGGCCAGGGTCCGTCCGCGATAGTCGAAACCGACGCGGGCGCCCACCACGATGCCGTCCCGGGCGGCGCGCTCGGAACGGGTGATGAGCCGATGCGTGTGGGCCCGATGGAGGAAGAGCCGCCGCGCAATCCCCCGGAAACGCGACCTCCCGCAGTGGCTCTCACCCCAGCAGAGCCATTCCGCGAGGTGGACGAGTTCGTGCTCGAAGATCCGCTGCAGCGCCTCGAGCCGGTGCCGGCACGGGAGCCCGCACGCCGTGACGTCCCGATCTTTCTCTCCGAACCCATCGAAGAGGATCGATGTGGCGATCGCGATCTCGAATCGCGGAGTGGCGCCACCCGGCTCGAAGCGCGTCGTCTTGCCGCCCGCGCGCGTCATGCGTCGCGAAAGCCTGAAGCTCAGCGCGTCCGGCCCCGGGGTCCGCGCGCAGAGACCGTCGAGGAAGCGCCCGTCGTAGGCCGTGAAGAGGAAGGCGAGATCGTCCGGGCCGATATCCGTGAAGTTCGGCGCCCGGATGTGGGCGGACCGGCCGAGGAGCTCCTCCGCGATCTCGTCCGTCCAGGCGCGGACGGCGGCCTCTCCCGGCTCCCGGGTGAGCAGCAGCCGGGAGAGCGCTTCCGTTGACACAGGCGGGCTGGGGCCGCCCCCGGCTCAGCGTCCCCCGTCCGCCGCCGTCACCGCTTCGGAACCGAGGTGCCTCCGGAACCAGGTCAGGATGCGCTCGGAGACGTCCATCACGAACTTCGGTTCGCGCGGCCCGTGCGGCGTGCGCGGGTACACGACCATCTCCGTCGGTACGCCGCGCCGGTCGAGGGCCCGGTAGAACTCCTGTCCCTGTGTGAACGGGACCCGCAGGTCCTCCGCCCCGTGGATCACCTGCGTCGGCGTCACGACGTTCGCGATGTGGTACATGGCCGAGTGGCGCTCGTAGCGCTCGTAGTCCTCCCAGAACTCGATCCCCATGTGGCCCACGAGGTAGTCCTGGATGTCCGTGGTCGTCGTCATCGAGATCAGGTTCGGGAGTCCCGCTCCCATGCTCGCCGCGACGAAGCGGTCCGTCTGCGTGACGGCCCACGACGTCATGTAGCCGCCGTAGCTCCAGCCCATGAGGAGGAGACGGTCCGGGTCCGCCACGCCCATCTCGATCACGTGGTCGACGCCCGACATGAGGTCGCGGAAGTCGCCGTAGCCCCAGTCCTGGAAGTTGGCGTAGCGGAAGTCCTTCCCGTAGCCGGTCGACCCGCGCGGGTTGGGGCGCAGGATCGCGAAGCCCTCCTGGGCGAAGTACTGCAGCATGTAGGCGGCCGGGCTGCCCGTGAAGCTCTGGCTGTACACGCCCGCCGGCCCGCCGTGCACGTTCAGGATCAGAGGCACCCGCTCGCCTTCCTCGTAGCCGACGGGATAGGTCAGCAGGCCCTCGATCTCGAACCCCTCGGTGGAAGTCCAGGAGACGAGTTGCGTGCGACCCATCTCCGGGCGCGGCACGTCGGCGTGGAGGTCCGTGACCCGCGTCGGCGCGTACCCGTTCGTCGGCGAGACGAAGACGTCCCACGGCTCGTCGGTCGTCTGCCAGGTGAAGGCCATGCGGCTCGCGTCATCCGTGAGCGCGACGGAGCCCATCACGCCGTCCCCGTAGGAGATGAAGCGCATCTCGCCGCCGTCGGCCGGGACGGCGAGCACGTGCCGCCGCGTCCCGAGCGATTCGAGCAGGAGCAGTTCGGAGGAATCCCCCGACCAGCCGAGCACGGACGCGCTGCGGTTGGGCGTCTCCAGCCGCACCGCCTCCCCACCCTCGGCCGGCATGACGTACACGTCGCCGAGTCCGATCGGCTCCGGCCGGTTGCCGGTCGACACGTAGGCGATCGAGGTCCCGTCCGGCGACCAGAGCGGGCTCCGTTCGATGCCCGCCCCGCCGACGAGAAGCGCGACCTCCCCGATCGCCGCCGGATCGGTGTCCGCGCCCCCGGCCGCGTCCTCGTCTTTGTCGGCCTCGGCTTCACGCGCGGCAAGAATCTCGGCGATCCGCGCCGCGTCCGGGACCGTCGTCGTCGAGATGTCGCCGCTCAGCCGACCCGTGTTGATTCGGGGGTCGGCCTGGTGTGCGAACACGATGCGTCCGCCGTCCGGTGCCCAGCTGAAGCCCGTGATGTGAAAGTCGCCCGCCGTGAGCCGCACCGGCGAGGCGGGTTCGTCCGACCCCGGATCGATCGCGACGACGTACAGGTGCGAGAACTTGTAGTCCTGGTCCACGAGGATGACATCCCGCTTCTCCTCGCGCGCCTTCTCTTCCTCCTCCGTCGGCGGATCCCGCATGAGGAAGGCGATCCGCGTGCCGTCGGGCGACCAGCGGTATCCCCCGACCGAGCCGTCCGCCTTCGTGAGCTGGCGTGCCTCGCCACCGCCCAGCGGCAGCGCCCACAACTGGCTTCCCGCCTCGCCCTCGCCCTCCCGGCCGGAGGTGAAGCCGAGCCAGGCGCCATCGGGCGAGAACTGCGGCGCCCCCGCCGAGGCCTCGCCACGCGTCCACTGCGCGGCCCGCGATCCCTCGGAGTCCGTCATCCAGATGTGACTCAGGTACTCCGACTGCGGTCCTTCCATCAGCGGCTCGCGCACGACGAAGGCGATGCGGGCGCCGTCGGGTGAAATGGCCGTGCCGGAAACGGCCCGATACTGCATGCTCAGCGCCGGCGTCCACCCGGCGTCGTCCTGGGCGGCGGATTCCCGGACGCCGGCCGTCGCGGCCACGACGAGGATCGCCGCCAGGGCGAGGGCGGGCCGCGGGGTGCGGGCGAGGAAGGACTGGGACAGAATGTTGCTGGACCCGGGCATGATCACACCTCTCGGTTCACTTGGCGTCGTTGCGTGCTCGCGCATCGCACCACGCGTCCAACATAGCGAACAGGTACCCGATGTCCGAGACGATGCGAGCCACGCACACCGACGCTCCGGTGCCGGGATCCGACCGCATCCAGGCGATCGACGTGCTCCGCGGCGTTGCCGTGCTGGGCATCCTCATCGTCAACATCTGGAGTTTCGCCTGGGTCACAGCGGCGTATTCCAATCCGTCCATCGCCCCGGGGGGAGGTCTCGGAGGCACCGACTTCCGGATCTGGGCGGCCGTCAAGGTGTTCGCGGACACGAAGTTCATCTCGATCTTTTCCATGTTGTTCGGCGCGGGGATCGCGATGATGAGCGAGCGCATGGACCGTCGCGGCGTCTCCGGAGGCCGGCTGCACTATCGCCGCCAGTTCTGGCTCCTCGCCATCGGGCTCCTCCACGCCTACGGGATCTGGCACGGCGACATCCTCGTCCCCTACGCCCTCTGCGGCTTCCTCCTGTACGGCTTCCGCGACTGGGCCCCACGCCGACTGCTGTGGCTCGGTGGGTGCGCCGTAGCGGTCGTGGTGCTGATGATGGGTCTCGCCGACTGGTCGATCCCGTACTGGCCCGCCGGGGAGCGGGCGGATGTCGCGGCCCGGTGGGCACCCTCCGCGGCGGAGATCGGAGCGGAGATCGAAGCGATGCGCGGGGGCTGGGCGGAGCAGATGCCGGTCCGCGCCTACTACGCGTTCCTCGTCGAGACCGTCGCCTTCGCGGGCTACCTCCTGTGGCGCGCCGGAGGGCTCATGCTGGTGGGCATGGCCCTGTACAAGCTGGGCGTGCTGTCGGGGCGTCGGCCGGCCTCATTCTACCGACGGCTGGTCGCCTGGGGACTGGGCCTTGGCCTGCCCCTCGCCGCCGCCGGGGTCTGGTACAACGTGGCGGCCGGGTTCGCGTGGGAGGCGTCGAAGCTCGGCGGGAGCCTCTTCAACTACGTCGGCTCCGTCGGTGTCTTTCTTGGCTACACGGGGTTGGTGATGCTCGTGGTCCGGAGCGAGCGGCTGGCTCGTGCTCGGGTGCGTCTGGCGGCCGTGGGTCGCATGGCGCTCACGAACTACATTGCACAGAGCCTGATCTGTACGCTGGTCTTCTACGGCCACGGCCTGGGTCTGTTCGCGCGCCTGGGGGGTGCGGCGTGCCTCGGCATCGTCGCGGCAATCTGGGCGCTCCAGCTGGCGTGGTCGCCGTGGTGGCTCGCCCGCTTCCGCTTCGGACCCCTCGAGTGGCTCTGGCGTACCCTGTCCTACGGGCGGCGCCCGCCGATGAGGGTCGCGCGAGCGGACGGACACTGAACGCGGTGTGGAACATGGAGGTTCGATGAAGGGGATCGGGGCCGGGATGCGGCGGAGCGCCGCGGTGGGGCTGCTCGCGGTGGTCACACCTGTCCTCTCGCCGCTGGCCAGCCCGCCGCCGCTGGCCGACTTCCTGCGGGCGGGCCGCCTGGCGGCGCAGGAGGACGACCGCGAGGCACGGGAGGCGGCGGAGGCCGCCGAACGCGCGCGCCGCGACTCCCTGCGCAGGATCTTCGACCCGGACGGCGCCTTCGCGCCCCTGGAACTGCCGGCCCCGGGCGAGTTTCGGGATGCCGCCGGCGCGCCCGGCGAGGCGTACTGGCAGCAGCGCGCCGACTACCACATCCGCGCCACGCTCGTCGACGACCGCATCGAGGGCACCGAACGCATCACCTACACGAACAACAGCCCGGATTCCCTTACCAGCATCTGGGTGCAACTCGACCAGAACCTCTTCCGCGAGACCAGCTACGGCGCGCAGAGAGCCGAAGAACTCGGCGGGGATGTCCGCCACGGCGGCTTCTTCAACGACGGCGGTTTCGTGATCTCCGGCGTCCGCGCGGACTACGGGGGGGAGATGACCGTCCCCGAGTACCGGACCGAGGACACGATGATGGAGATCCTCCTCGGCCAACCGCTCCCTCCGGGCGGGAGCCAGCTCGAGGTCGAGATCGACTTCGCCTTCGAGATCCCGGAAACGGGCGGCGACCGCATGGGGCAGCTCGACATCAGCGGCGGGATCATCTTCCAGCTCGCGCAGTGGTATCCCCGTGTCTTCACCTACGACGACGTGAACGGCTGGAACCAGTCTCCCTTCCTCGGACAGGGCGAGTGGTATCTCGAGTACGGCGATTTCGACGTCGAGTTGACCGTCCCGCGGGATTTCGTCGTCGTCGCCACCGGTGAACTCCTCAATCCGGAGGAAGTGCTCACGCCGATGCAGCGCGAACGGCTGGCGGAGGCGCGCCTGTCCGAGGAGGCCGTCCACATCATCGGCCCGGAAGAGGCCGGAGACGACCACACGCGGCCACCCGGCGAACTCCCGCTGACGTGGCGCTTCCGCGCCGAGAACGTCCGCGACTTCGCATGGGCCGCCTCGGACCGCTTCATCTGGGACGCCGCGGGGTGGGAGGATGTCCTCATCATGTCCGTCTACCCCGAGGAAAGTCTGGGCAGGCGCGGCACCAGCGGCTGGGAACGTTCGACGGAGTATCTCCGCCACAGCGTCAAGTACTACTCCGAGAAGTGGCTCCCGTACCCCTATCCCGTGGCCATCAACGTGGCGGGTCTCGCGCTCGGGATGGAGTACCCGATGATCGTTTTCTGCTCGTGGCAGTCGCGCGGGGCCTTCCTCTTCTCCGTCACGGACCACGAGATCGGCCATACGTGGTTCCCGATGATCGTGGGGTCCGACGAGCGGCGGTACGCGTGGATGGACGAAGGGTTCAACACGTTCATCAACTACTATTCCGGGATCGAATTCGGCGGCGGCGAACCGATCCTCGGCCAGCCCATGTCGCCGGCCCAGATCGCGACGGACACCCGCAGCCCGACCCATGCCATCCTCACGCCCGCCGACAGCATTCCGGAAGCCGACATCGGCGTTCTGGCCTACAACAAGCCGGCTGCGGTCCTCGTGCTGCTGCGCGAGGAGGTGCTCGGGCCCGAGGTGTTCGACGAGGGGTTCCGGGAATACATCCGGCGCTGGGCGTACAAGCACCCGCAGCCGGCCGATTTCATCCGCACGATGGAGGATGTGTCGGGGGAGGATCTCGACTGGTTCTTCCGGGGCTGGATCTACGAGGACGCGATCCTGGACCAGGCGATCGCCTCCGTCACGCGCCGGGGCGACACGACGGAGGTCGTGTTCGAGAACCGTGGCGGCATCCCGATGCCGCTCGAAGCGCGGATCGTATACCGGGATGGGGGAGAGCAACGGTACGACGTGCCGGTCGAGGCGTGGCAGGTGGACGGTACCTATGTCCTGGAGGTAGTGGGCGGAACCGTGCGCAACGTGCAGATCGACCCGGACGGCGTGCTGCCCGACGTGAATCGCGGCAACAACGTGTGGGGACGCGGCATCATCGGCCGGCGTCCGCCCCCGTAGCCGCCGCCGCTCCGCGAGGAAACCGCCGTCGTCCGGCCCGCGCGAAACCAGCGGGCCACGCCTTGCGTTCTGATGCCGCATGAAGCGCAAGCGCGGGGGTGAGACATGGAAGAGATGATCATCGCCATCGTTGCGATCGTCTTCACGATCGGCGTTCCGGTCCTGGCGATGGCGACGCACTTCGCCCTGCGGCCGCTGGTGCGGGATCTGGCGGAAGCGCTCGGGCCACGGAGGCAGGACCGCGACACGATCGCGCGGCTGGCCGAGCGGATCGAGAAGCTCGAGGGCGAGAGCCGGGAGCGGGGCGAACTTCTGGATCAGCTCGCCGAGGCGGAACTGTTCCGGCGGCAGCTGGAAGAGCGCGCCGGCGGTGGGGAACGCACATGACGATCATCGAAACCGAGGGACTTTCCAAGCGGTACGCGGCGCTGCGCGGAGAGGGGACGCTCGCGGTCGATCAGCTTTCCGTGCGCGTGGAGGCTGGCCAGGTGTACGGCTTCCTGGGGCCGAACGGGAGCGGCAAGACGACGACGATCGGGATGCTGCTCGGGATCATCAACCCGACCGGCGGTTCCTTCCGCCTGTTCGGCGGAGAGACGCCCGCCGAGCTGCACGCCGCGCGCCAGCGGATCGGCGCCACGCTCGAGTATCCGAACTTCTACCCCTACCTGAGCTGCCGGGACAACCTGCGGGTCGTGGCCCGGGTGAAGGGGAGCGACGAGGCGGAGATCGCCGAGGTGCTCGACATCGTGGGCCTGGCCTCGCGCCGAAAGACGAAGTTCAGGGCCTGCTCGCTGGGCATGAAGCAGCGCCTCGCGCTGGCGGCGACGATGATCGGCGACCCGGAGCTCATCATTCTCGACGAGCCGGCCAACGGGCTCGACCCGGCGGGACAGCGGGAGATCCGCGACATCATCCGGGAACTCGCCCGCCGCGGGAAGACGATCTTCCTCTCGAGCCACATGCTGCACGAGGTCGAGCGCACGTGTACGCACGTCGCGATCATCGAGACCGGCCGCCTCGTGCGGGAGGGGAGCGTGGACGAACTCACCTCTGCCCGCACGGTGGCCGCGGTGGGGGCCGACGGCGATCCCGAGGCGCTCCGCGGGGCCGTATCGGAGTTCGAGGGCGCGGGCCGGACGCGGGTCGAGGATGGCCGCGTCCTGGTGCAGATCGAGGATGCCGGGCTCTCCGAATTGAACCGCTTTCTCGCCGGGCGGGGGATCTACGCCTCTCACCTGTCGCTGGAACGGCAGTCGCTGGAGGACGCCTTCATGGAAATCACGGGTACGCCCGAGGGGTTCGGAGAGATCCAATGAAGGGCGCCCAGGCGTTCGGCGTGCTGCTGCGCAACGAGTGGTTCAAGGCGAGGAAGCGGCTCGCATTCTGGATCGCCCTCGGTTTCTACGCCTTCTTCACGGTCATGAACCACGCCCAGCCGTTCCTCGACCGCAGCGAGGGCTTCCGGCTCCCCGACATCTGGACCGCCGTGTTCGGGAACGAGTCGCCCATGGTGCTGATCTTCGCCGCCCTCACGCTCGTGCTGCTGTCCGCGACGGAGTTCGGCTGGCGGACCGCGCGGCAGAACGTGATCGACGGCCTCTCGAAATCCCAGTGGTTCTGGGGCAAGTCGCTCCTGCTGCCGCTGGTGGGACTCGCCTTCATCGGCGTCCACGTGTTGATCCCGACGGTGCTCGCGCTGATCCGGACCGACTTCGCGGCCGCCGAGGGGCCGCTCGTCCCGCTGTCCGCATTCCAGGCGGCCGGGGGGCTCGGACTGGCCTTCCTCAGCGTGGCTGCGCTCGCGTTCCTCCTGTCGCTCGTGATCCGCCGGACCGGGGCGGCGCTCGCCGTGTGGTTCCTGTGGATCGGCCCGATCGAGTCCGGGATGCTGCCTGCGCTCGTCCGCCGCTTCCTGCCGGACCACACCGGCTGGCTCGACTACCTGCCGTTTTCGAACACCTTCCCGCTCCTGGATTTCCGCAACTACGACGCGACCGCCTACGAGCGTTACGCCGCCGCCGTCGAGGCGGCAGGCCGGACACCGTCCCCGGCAGTCGACCCCGCGTGGCACCTCGTCACCGCCGCCGCCTGGACGGCGCTCCTCGTCGGCGTCGCGTTCATCTCATTCCGCCACCGCGACCTCTGATTCTGATTGATGCGTGACACGCGGGCGGGGCTCCACCGCCGGGTTGCCCTGGAGACGCCCGAGCACGTGAAGCTCGAGTACCAGCTCGCCGATCTGGGGTCGCGCGCGGCTGCCTTCGCGCTCGATATGGTCATCATCCTGGCCACCATGCTGCTCGTGGGCCTGGTCATCCAGTACACGGGCGGCTTGGGACAGGCCGTGCTCTACATCGCCGGTTTCTTCGCCCTGTGGTGCTATTTCCTCTTCTTCGAGGCGATCTGGGACGGGCGCACGCCGGGGAAACGGGCGGTCGGGCTCCGGGTGCTGCACGACGGAGGGGAGCCGCTCTCCTTCCAGGGGGCGGTCCTTCGCAACCTGCTGCGGATCGTCGACCTGCAGCCGGGCGCGACCGGGATCGCCGGGGCCGCCTCGATCCTGTTCAACCGTCGGGCGCAACGGCTCGGCGATCTGGTGGCCGGTACGATCGTCGTCCGGGATACGGGTGGCGGCGAGATGTTCGGTGACGAGGCGCCTGCAGCCGGACGGGCGGGGCGCCCCACGCTCTCCGCCGAGCAGTTCGCGCTCGTGGCGGGGTACGTCGCGCGCAGGGGCGGGCTGGAGCCGGAGGTGCGCAGCCGTGTGGCCGCCTCCGTCTGGGAGGCCGTGCGACCGGCGGCGGGCCGGGACGGTTTCGACCCGCAGGCAGCCCCCGACACGCGCCTCATCCGATTCCACGAGGAAGAAGCGCCGCGACACGCGGCGCGCCGGGGAGGCGCGAGTCTGCAGGCTGCGGCGATGGCCCGGGAGCGGCGCGAGGCGTGGGCCGCATACACGGACCTGGTCGAAAAGGGGCGGAAGAGGGGTCTGGAACGGTTCAGCGAGGCGGAGGTCCGCGCCTTCGGCCGCCTGTATCGGGGCGTTACGGCGGATCTGGCGCGCGCGCGAACCTACGGCGCCTCGCCGGGGCTGCTGGAAGCCGTGGAGCGGTGGACGGGCGCGGGGCACAACCTCCTCTATCGCGCGAAGGGCAGGGCCGCGGTGCCCCTCGGTCGCTGGATCATGCGCGAACTGCCCCGGGCCGTACGGCGCCATCACCGCCCGGTACTGCTCGCAGCTCTCCTTCTATTCGGTCCGATGCTGGCCTCGTACGCGGCCGTCCGGGATCGTCCGGTTCGGGCGCGTGCGATCATGCCGGCGGGGATGCTCGCCCGGGCCGAGAATACCGTGCGCGGGGACATCAACACGAACTATATCGAGGTCGAAGGGGCCGACCGGCCCGCCCTCTCGTCGGGTCTCATGACGAACAACATCGGCGTCAGCTTCACCGCATTCGCGGGCGGTCTGCTCGCCGGCGTAGGCACGGTACTCATCCTCGTGTTCAACGGCGTGCTGCTCGGCGCGGCGTTCGGGCTGTACGCGAACAACGGGATCCTGGGGGTGATCCTCGCCTTCGTCTTTCCGCACGGCGTGATGGAACTGACGGCCATCTGCCTCGCCGGCGGCGCCGGCTTGGGACTGGGTTCGGCACTCCTAATGCCGGGGCGGCGCACGCGGCGGGAGGCGCTGCGGGAGCGGGGGCGGGCGTTCCTCTCGCTCCTCGGCGGCGCGGTGCTCCTCCTGGTCGCGGCTGGGCTCGTGGAGGGGTTCTACTCCCCCTCCGGATTGCCGGCGGTGGCGAAGTTCGCCTTCGGTGGCGCCACCGCGCTGCTGCTTGCCGCGTACTTCGGTTTCGCGGGTCGGGGCCCCGACGAAGAGGTCGGGGCCGAGGTCAGAGCAGCCCCCGCTCCTTGATCTCCACGTACTTGTCGAGGGTGCGCACGAGGGCGTCGCCCGGCGGCGTGTCCACGACGAGGATCCCCGACTGGCGCATGATCTGAAGCGTCGTGGCCCGCGACTGCACGAGTTCCTCCGCGGCGGCGCGCTGGAACACCGCGGCCTCATCGGCGACGGGCCGCGTCGCGGCCGCCTCCAGCGCGGGATTGCGGATCGCGACGGCGAGGGGGAGGTGGGCGCGCCCGATGCGCGTCAACGAGGTCACGAGGGCCTTCGAGACGGCCTCGTCGATGACATCGCAGAAGAGGATGACGAGCGACCGCTTGCGGAACGTCCGCCCCAGCGTGGCGAGCGCCAGCGGGTAGTTGGGCTCCACGGGACGGGTCTCCACGCCGGCGAAGATCCGGGCCAGGGCGGCGGGGTCGGAGCGGCGGGGCGGGGAGACGTGCCGGATCCTCTCGTCGAAGACCATCGTCCCGACCCGGTCCCCGAAACTGCGCGCGCGGTTGGCGAGCATCATGCCCGCCGCGAGGGCGAAGTCGACCCGTTCCCGGTCCTCGAGCCGCTCCCGCATGTGACGCCCGGCGTCGATGGCGAGGACGACGTTCTGGCTGCGCTCCGCCTCGTAGTTGCGGACCACGAAACGCTGGCGCTTGGCGGACGCCTTCCAGTCGATGATGCGGGGGTCGTCGCCCTCGGCGTAGTCGCGCAGGCTCTCGAACTCGCGGCCGTCTCCCCACTGCCGGCTGCGCCGCGATCCGGCCGTGCGCAGGCCGCGCCGGAGCGCATGGCCGCTGCGGTCCCGCAACAGGCTCCGGATTCCCGGCTGCACCTGCAGCGTGTGCGCCACGTCCACGGTGGATCGTCGCCACGCGAAGCCCCACGGCGAGCGGGTTCGAAGGTGGATCGCACCCATAGCGAGGAAGCCGCGCGTGCGGGGCCGCATCCGGTAGTGGGTGCGCACGACCGAGGCGGCGGGGACATCCAGACGCACGCCCTCCTCCCACGCGTCCTTCCCCCCGGGTCCCGGGAGGCGCCGGAGGGACGGATCGAGATCATCGGTGAGGCGGACCATCAGGGCCCGTGTCGTCGGGTTCACCACGTCGATCCCGACCTCGGTCACCTCTCCGAGCGCGGCGATGCGTGGGACGGCCCGCGAGGCCGATGGCGACCGCGTCCGGCGGCCGTCGAACCAGAGCAGGAGGAGGATGGCGGCGTCCGCTGCCGCGGCGCCCGCGGCCGAGAAAAGGAAGACGAACGAAGCCAGCCCCAGGAGCCACAGCGTCCGCGCGCCGGGGACCACCGGGATGCGAATTATCGGGGCGCCTCCAGCGTCTCCAGAAGCGTCTGGAGTTCGTCGTCGGAAGAACGCCCCTCGACCTCCGCCTCGGCGGTCAGAACGACGCGGTGCCGCAGCACGGGGAAGGAAAGCGACTTTACGTCGTCCGGGGTCACGAAGTCCCGGCCGTGCAGGTACGCCTCGGCCCTCGCGGCCTGGAAGAGGGCCACTCCGGCACGGGGACTCGCCCCCAGCGCGAACGCCTGGTCGTCCCGGGTGGCCCGGACGATCCCGGTCACGTAGCGGCGAACGCGTTCGTCCATGTGCACGCCGTCGACGGCTTCCCGCGCCGCCAGCAGCGCGTCCCGCGTCAGCAGTTCCCCCATGGGATACGTCGCCTCGTCGTCCGCCCGGAACCCCGCCTCGTGGCGGTCGAGGATCGCCCGCTCCGCTTCCTCCGGCGGGTAGTCGATGACGATCTTCATGAGGAAGCGGTCGACCTGCGCCTCGGGGAGCGGGTACGTCCCCTCGTATTCCACCGGATTCTGGGTCGCGAAGACCGTGAACGGCGCCGGCAGGGCGCGGGTGGTGCCGTCGACCGTAACCTGCCGCTCCTCCATCGCCTCCAGCAGCGCCGCCTGGGTCTTGGGCGGCGCCCGGTTGATCTCGTCCGCCAGGAGGAGGTCGGTGAAGACGGGCCCCGGGCGGTAGCGGAAGCTCTGCTGCGTCTCGTCGAGTACGCTCACGCCGACGAGATCCGTGGGCATGAGATCGGGCGTGAACTGGACGCGGCCGAAATCGAGCCCCAGCCCCCGGGCGAGCGCGCGCACGGAGAGCGTCTTGGCGGTCCCCGGCACCCCCTCGAGGAGCGCGTGGCCACGGGCGAGAAGCGTGATCATGATCTGTCTGAGCACAACACGCTGGCCCAGGATCACCTGTTCGATGTCGCCCAGCAGACGCAGCGCGGCGTCGTGCGTCGTCATGATTCCGCCCTTCTTCCCAGGTGGTCGTCGATGCCGGCGGCGACCATGGTCAGGTCCACCGGATCGGCGCGCAAGCCGCGCCCGATCCGGGCCAGTCCGGGCTGCTCTCCCCGGCGCGACGCCACTTCCCGGACGAGCGCCTCGGCCTCCGTGAGGTTACGTGGCGGCGGGCGGCGTACGCTTCGGGCCAGTCTCGCCAGCAGCAGGAGCACGGCGGTCTGCCGCGCGCCCGCCTTCTCGTACAGGTCGCCGAGGGCGGAGACGTGTTCGAGCGGGGACCTGCGCTCGCGGTCCGGCGGAGCCACGGTGGCGGTCGGCGAGCCGAAGCGCAGGCCGGCGAAGGCGAGCGCGAGGAAGGCGGCAACGAGAAGCTGGAAGAGCGTGCGCCCCGGTGTGGTGCCGAAGATGAAGCCCGCCCAGCGCCGCGCGGTACTCTCGTATCCCCGGACTCCCTGGTGGAACTCGGAGAAGAAGACCGTATCGGCGGGGGGCGTGTGGGTGAGGAGGGCGCGCATGGCGACGAGCGCCAGGGGGTCGTCGGCGATGCGCCCGTTCGAGAGCGGCTCGGCATCGCTGAGGATGAGAACCTGCCCCTCGCCGAGCGGCACCAGGCCGGCGCCCACCCACCGTTCGTCGTCACGGTCGCCCACGGTCAGCAGGCGCTCGAGGAGGGGGACGGTCCGGGTAACCGTCTCACCGGCCCGGCCTCTCCCGCGCAGTTCTCGCGAGTTGAAGCGCCGCAGGGCGCGCCGCGGAGCCCGCGGCGCGGGCAGGCCGTCGGTGAGGGGGTGCGCGATCCAATCCGGCCGTTCGAGGTCGCCCGGCCGGGGGACGCGGAAGGCGAGGGCCAGCGAGTCCATCAGCGGCGTCACGCGCAGTGCGTCGGCGAATCCGCCCGGAAGCAGGCGTGGCGCGTACACGAGGGTGCCACCGCCCCGCACGCGTTCGAGCAGGGCGTGTACCTCGACCGGGCTGGGGACCACGGGCGGCGAAAGCAGGACGAGGGCAGCGGGGACCGGGTCGGCGTCCGCCAGCGGCGTGAGCCGGGGCGCCGTCCGGCGGCCGAAACGCTCGAGACCGCGAGCGAGCGCGGCCACGCCGTCCGGCGTCGTCCGGAACAGGGTTCGCCGGACATCTTCCGCCGCGCGCCCCTCCGGACGGACACAATAGCCGGCGAGTCCCGCCACGAGTGCGATCGCGGCCACCCACGCCACAGTCCTGAATCTGCCGGCGTTCACGACGGCTCCGTCTCCTCCCCCGGGGCGGTCGTCGGGCAACCCGCCTCCCGCGCCATTTCCTCGAGCGCCGCATACCCCGCCGGCGTCGGACTCTCCTGCCCGAAGGAAAGGCCCTGGAAGTGACGGATGAAGCTGCGGCCGGCGGCGGCATCCATCTCGACGGCGTAGTCCCCCGGCGTCTTCGAGGGGTGGAACGCCACCGTACCCCGTTTGTCCAGCGTCAGTAGAAAGCCCTGGTAGAGCGCGCTTGCGGCGGGCCGGAGGCGCCCCTCGCCCGCCCGAGCCCGCGCGAGGTCGAAAAACTCCGTGGCCGAGGCTGGCGCGCGGTCGGCATCCGGCCCTCCGTGTGCCTTGTCCCGGGCTCTCCCGACCCAGTCCGGTCCACGGCGCACGGCGACCGCGCCGAGGGCGATGAGCGCACCCAGGACCACGACGAGAGCGAGAAACTCCAGCAGTCCGGTTCCGTCGTCGAACAGGAATCGACGCAGCCACTCCCACGCATCGGACAGCCGGTCTGCGATCCAGTTGAAGATTCGTCGCCGCGCAGGGACGGGCAGGGAAGCGAAGTCCGGTCCGGCGACGATCTCGCGCAGCGCGCCGGACATCTCATCCGGCGAAGGGAGCGGTTCGAGAGCGGGCGCCTCCTGCCGGATCAACGGCGGTCGGCCGTCATTCCGGTAGCGGCCGTCTCCAGATCAGCCGCCTCCAGGCGCACGCGCCGATCATGGTAGAGGAAGAACAGCGTGGCTACCACGAATGGCGTGATCAGCGATCCGATCAGCAGATCCAGCGTGTTCTGTATCGCCATGACGCCGGCGCTGACGGTGCCTGCCGTCGCGGGCGACGTGAACATGTCGAAGCCTCCGAAGAGCGCGTACGAGCCGAAGGAGGGGCCGTCGCGGATAATCAACACGACGAGCATGATCCCGAGGACCCGGAGCCGGGCTCCCCTGCTGAGCTTCAGCGAGCGGCGCACGGCCTGCGCCGCGGTCCGCCCCTCCATGAGGACGGCCGGAAAAATGGCGAACGTGGTCCAGAACCAGAGCCCCAGGATCACGAGCGCGGCCGAGAGCCCGACGATGCCGAACACGACCGCCCCGACGACGACGTTTTCCGACACGGCGATCCCGATCCCCCCCAGAACCACGACCGGAATCATCGCGAGCCCGCTGCCGAGGAGGACGGCGAGAAGGGCGAGCAAGTGCCCTCCGGCGGCACTCGGGAAGGGGCGGAGCACTCCCCGGTACGCGTTCTCCAGCGACGCCGGACGACCCTCCAGCCGTGCGCAGACGGCGACGGCGACGGCCAGGGTCGCGATCCACGAGAGGGCCGCGGCCGGCAACAGGATCGCCAGCTCCAGTCCAAGCTCACCGAAGGCGGGGTTCCCCGAGGGATCGACGCCGGTGCTGGGCGTCCCGACCGCGAGTCCCATGGCATAGCCGGGGAGCGAGCCGACCAGGGCGATGAGGAAGTAGAGCCGAAAGTCGCGCCGGTAGAACTGGATCGCGCCGTCCAGTATCTCACCGAACCCCAACGGCCGCTGCGGCATGAGGGACATTAGCGGATTCTCCTTCGGCGTCGGTGGTCGGACCCCGTTACTCCAGAATGCGATCGCCGATGATGTGCGTGGCCGTCTCCCATTCGTCCAGCGGCGCGGACCACTCTCTGTCACGGGTACGGCGCAGGTAGGTGATCTGTGCCAGGTGGTAGAGGTAGTGCTGGGCGATGTGGATCACCGTCTCTCCCATCTTCGACGTCGTCTTCCCGTCCAGGGACGTACGCTCGGCCGCGAGATCCGCGTCGCTCTCGCAGGCGTTCACCTCGGCGATGATCTGTTCCTGGATCGTGCGCATGCGCGCGGCGATCTCCTCCGCCGGGCCCGGCGCATCGTCGTCGATCGCGGGCGTGATGCCAAGTTGCTTCAGGAACCAGACATCCACGCGGTACAGGTGACGGCAGATCTTCCCGATCCCGCGCATTCCGTCCGCCGGCTGCCAGTCGAGGTCCTCGCGCGAGATCCCGTCGAGGACCGTGAACAGCGGCTTCCTGGCGGCTTCGAAGATCTCGACCGTGTGGGCGATCCTGGTTCTCATCCCTACGGGTCTCCCTTCGGCTGGAGTGCCTGCGACATGAACTCGACCGCCCGGGGGATGGCTCCGATGAGCGAGAGAAAGTCGTGCCCGCCTCCCTCGTAAATGAACGCCTCGAAATCGGGCGGCGTGCGGCCGAGCGCCGCCATCGTCTGCATCAGCGACTCCGCCTGGCTCACGGGCACGACGAAATCCGCCGTGCCGTGATGAACCTGGACGGTGGGGAGGTCGGCGGCGAAGAGGACGGACGAGCGCCGCACGAGTTCGAGACGCGCCTCCGGCGTGGACAGGGTGCCGCGAACGAGCGGCTGCACGACGGTGGAGTCGAGATGGACGAGCCCGGGCAGGTCCCACGGACCGTCGATCGCGGTCTTCCACGCAATCACCTGGATCCAGCTGTCGAAGAAATCGGTCGGCCCGAAGAAGGCGACGATGCGCTCCACCCGCTCGTCCCGCGCCCCCGCAAGCAGGGCGACGCCGGCACCGCGACTGCCGCCGAGGATGTGGATGGCGTCCGGCCGGGCTTCCGGCGTCGTCTCGAACACGACGTTCGCGAGCGCGAGCAGATCGTCCACATCGTAGTCCCAGGGGCTGGAGGGGCCCTCCGACACCCAACTCCGCCCGTCGTGGCGCAGCGGCTCGCTGCGGAACGAGGGAATCGCGTACACGAAACGGCGGCTCAGCTCTCCGAGGGCGAGCGCTACGACCTGGATGTCGTCAAGGCCGACGCCGCCGTCGCCCCCGTGAGAGTACACGAGGAGGGGCAGCGACCCCGCCTCCGCGCCGTCCGGGACGATGATGGCGCCGAAGTGGCGGGCGCCCGCCACGACGTGGGAGACGATGCGCAGCGTGGCCGTCGACGCGCCGAACGCCATTTGCTCGGTCAGTTCGAGCGAGATCCCCGCCGCGGAAACGTCGCGCCGGGCCCAGTCGGCTCGGACGGCGTCCATCTCGGCCGCCGAGGCGGGGCCGAACAGGACGTCGAGTTCGGCGTCGAGGTCGATCGCCTCGGCGCGGATGGTGGCGCTGGCCGAGCCGGCCGAGACCGTGAGGTTCAGCGGGCCGGGGGTGGCCCCGAGCGTCCAGATCGTGCCGGCCTCCCCGCCGGCGTCCGCAAGGGCTGACGCCGGATCGGCACTTCCGTGCCCGGGCGCCGGCTGGAAGGTGATCGCGGCTCCGGCGACGGGGCGTCCCTCGCCATCGAGGACCCGCACGGTGATCTCCTCGGCGGCCGGGCGCGCGGGGACGCCGCGCTGATCGGCGCCCGTGAGAACGACGATGGATGCCGGTCCCCTCTCCGGGGGGGCGACGGTCTCGCCCTCTCCGCAGGCGGACAGGGCGACGCCGGCAAGGAGAAGGGCCCACCACGGACATCGGGCCCATGGGAATCGACCTCGATTCACGCCGGGTCTCCTTCGGGACAGGCACCGGCCGCCGGCATCAGGCTGAAGCGGGCACGTCCCTGCGCTCCGGGCCAGGCGAGTTCGACGAGTTCCCCCTGGTCGATCTCCTCGAAGCCGCGTTCTGATCGCGCGACCGTGACGATCCGCGATCGCGATTCGTGCACCCTGGACCCGGCCGCACCGGCCTCGATCCGCATCGGGTGGGCGAGCGACAACCGCGACGCAACCATCCCGTCCGCGGGAATCCCGGCCTCGCTCCAGTCGAGCGTCGCGTCGATCCGTCCATTCTCGTGGATTTCGAGCGTCTTCGTGAGGCGCGGGAGACCCGGTTCGGACTCGAGGCGGACAAGCACCCGCCCGTGCTGTTCCTCGGGAGCGGCGGCAAGGCCAAACGGATGCTGCCGCCAATCGGCGACGACGGGCGGTTCGGGAGATCCCGGCCGAGCCGCTCGCCCCAACGCGACCTCCTGCAGCAGCGCGAGGGGCACGCGATCCGTGTGGGGCGGAACCGGAGCCTCGCGACCCAGGTCGTGGACCGAGGCCACGCCGCTGGCCGGGCCCGGGGCATCTCCCGCCGTGTCCCTCTCCCCGGCGGCCCGATGGTAGGCCTCGAGGCGGCGGGAGAGGACATCGGCGTAGTTCACGGCGTGCCGGAAGACCGTGAGGATCTCGACTGCGCCGCCTCGGGCGGGGCTGAGCACAACGGAACCCTGCGGTGAATGAACCCAGATCTCCTCATGGCCATCGAACTCGTAGTCGAGAATCTCGAATGTGAGGTCTTCATCCGCGCGGAGCCGTTCCTCGGCCGCCGCGAGTTCGCGCCAGATCGTCTGGCGCAGATGGGGAAGGTAGACCCCGCCGAACACGCCGTGCCAATACGCGTCGTTGCAATGCGCGCGCGCAATGGCCCTCCGCGCTTCCTCCGGCTCCCCGCGGTCCCGGCAAAGGCCCGAGAGCCGCAAGGCTGTCTTGTGCATGCGGTTCGACTCCGGATACCGGCGGAAGAAACCCTTCCAGTGTCCACCGCGGATGAGCGGGGTGGGGCCCGACGTCGCGCCGGTGAGGCGGATGAGGCGTCTCGCGGCGGGGCGCGGAAGCGTCCACTCCTCCATCTCCCGGTAGGAGCCGGTCCCCGGGTAGACGAGCCCGGCGCTCGGTCCGTCGGCGGCCTCGCGCGTCCTGATCAGTTCCACTTCGCCACGTCCGCGCGCCGTGTCCAACCCGTCCAGGAAGGCCTGTAGCCACCCGCCCCCGTACACCCACTCGCGGGTGCCCGGCCAGCCGCCGAACTTCTCCCCGTCGTCACCAAGGACGAGTTGGCGCTGTCCGGCCCGCCGCCGGTCGCGGAAGAAGCTGAGGATCTCCTCCACGGGGCGGAACGGAATCAGGTAGCGGAGCCGCTCGTCGATCGGGAGGAGGCGGAGGCGCGCCCCGCCGCTTTCGGTCGTAAAGGTCCCGTCCAGTTCCTCGCGTTCCAGTCCGCCGGAGAGGAAGTGGCGGTCATCGAGGAGGGTGTACGCGATCCCCGCGCGCGCCAGATCCGAGGCAAGGTCGGGTTCCCATACCCGTTCCGTGAGCCAGAGTCCGGAGACCTCGACCCCGAACCGGCTCCTCAGATCGGCCCGCATCCACTCGATCTGTTCCTTCCGATCCGCGGGCGGGAGGGCCGCGAGGATGGGCTCGTAGCGCCCGGAGGCGAGAAACTCGATCCGATCCTCGGCCGCGCGCTCGCCGAGGTCGTCCAGGAAGTCGGGTGCGTGACGCTCCAGCCAGTCGAGGAGCGGTCCGGAGACGTGCAGCGTGATCGGATACGCCCCGTGCTGGTGGATCGCGTCCAGGAGGGGCCGGTACGCTCCCGTCAGGTGGTCCTCGAAGACATGGTCGAAGTTCCCCACCGGCTGGTGCAGGTGGACCGCGAAGGCGAAGCGAAGGGGAGGCGCCGTCATTCTCGCCCTGCGCCGTATTCCCGGGCGTAGAGGCCGGCGGCGCTCCCGAGGGTGGCGTCGTTCGCCTCCGCTCCGGCGAGCGCTTCGAGGAATTCGGTCTCGAGTGCCGCCGCACGCTCCGGAGCGAGCGTCGCAAGGCGGTCGAGGGCGTGCGCCGCGTAGCCGAGAACCTGGGTCGGCTCGATCCCCGCGACATCGTCGAAGAACCACGCGCACGAGGTGAACATCGCGGCCCGGTCGCGGATGATTTCGATCAGGGCGAGCGCCTCCTCGCTTCCTCCATCCGCCGCGGCGGTTCGGGCAAAGGCTCCCAGCCCCTCCGGCGCCCCGAGGACCGCGCCGAGGTCGGCGGCGCTTCTGCCCGGCTCGGTCAGCCGCCCCGGTGCAAGTGCCCCGTACGCCTCCCCGAGTCCGGCGGCGAGCCCCTCGAGCGCCGCGCGAAGCGGCCCCCGCCAGCGCTGCTGCGATTCGACGTGCGGGGCCAGCTTGCACCCGCAGTCCGCCCGCCAGCGTTCGACCCCGTGCGCGCAACTCCAGGAGCTGGGTTCACGCAGCGTCACCATGGGCGGCTCGCCGGCCGAGGCCAGCACCGAGGCGAAGTTCGCCAGCCGGGCCTCCCGGCTCCGGCGGATCCGTTCAATGACCCCGATGAGTGCCCGGTCCGCCCCGCGGTGATGATGACCGAACGTCTCTCCGTCGGTGGCCAGCGCGACGAGCCGCGCCCCGTCCTGGGCCGCCGCCCGCAGGGCCTCGAACCATGCGTCCCTTCCCTCGAGCAGCGCCCCGAAGGCGATGCCGTGCGAGAGACCGCCGTCGTACACGAAGACCGAGATCTCACGGCCTCCGCCGAGCCGCACCCGCCCCAGTCCACTCGACGGCGGATCCGCCACCTGGTGCGGGGCGAGGACCGTGAACGCCACGCCCTCCGCCGCGAGGACCTCGAGCGTGGGCGTGTCCACCGCGGTCTCCGGCAGCCACAGCCCCTCGGCCCGGCGCCCGAAGCGCCGCTCGAAGTCCCGCAGTCCCCAGCGTACCTCCGTCTCCTTTTCCCGCCGGGAGGCGAGCGGAAGGATGATGTGGTGGTAGGGCTGGGCGATCGCGTTCCCGTGGCCCCAGCGCGCGCGGCTCTCCCGGTCCCCCTGCACGAACCCTTCGTGAACCTCCGGCCGCTCCCGCTCCAGCCAGCGGCCGAGCGTCGGGCCGAGATCGAAGCTCAGCCATGCGAAGGCGCCCGCCGCCGCGAGCGGGGCATAGCACTCGGCGGAGATGCGCTCGTTCCAGTTGGAGAAGGGCGCCGCGGTCGGTTCGGTGCGGGTCCGATCGGTCCACGGGTCGTCGCGCGGCGGCTGGTAGAAGTGCCCGTGAATCACGACCCGCGCGGGCCGGGCCGAGAGGTCCGTCGAGGACCTCCCCGGCGTCCGCGGCCTCCCGCGGGTCGCTGGGCCCGGTCGTTCCTCAGGCCTCCGGCGCATTGGCGGCGAGGGCGCGGCGGTACACGTCGAGATACCGCTGGGCGCTCTGCTCCCAGCCGAAGTCGCGCGACATGGCCTCGATCATGTGCTCGGCCCACGCCTCCCGGTTTCCGGAGAAGGCCGCCACGGCCCGGCCCAGGGCGATCTCGAGGTCCTCCGCCGTGTAGCCGTCGAAGAGGAAGCCGGTCATCTGATCCTCGATCGTGTCGGCCAGTCCCCCCACGCGGCGCGCGACGGGGAACGCACCGTACCGCTGGGCGCGCATCTGCGTGAGGCCGCACGGCTCGTACTGCGACGGCATGAGCAGAAGATCGGCGCCCGCGAGCAGCCGGTGCTCCTTGGCTTCGTCGAAATCCGTGTCGACGGCGACGCGCGCGGGGTGCCGCCCGGCGATGTCACGCAGCGCATCCTCGTAGCGTGATTCCCCCGCCCCCAGGAAGATGAACTGCCCCTCCGCCCGCTCGAGCAGGTCACCGTCGAGGAGCAGGTCGAGTCCCTTCTGGGCGACGAGGCGCGCCGTCATCCCGTACAGGGGCGCACGAGGTTCCTCGGACAGGGAATACTCGCGCTGCAGCGCCTGCTTGCAGGCCGCCTTGCCCGACAGGTCCGAGCGGGAGTAGGTCGCCTCGATATGCGGGTCCGTGGCGGGATCCCACACGTCGAGGTCGATCCCGTTCCGGATCCCCAGGAAGCGGTCCCCCATCTCGATGAACGAACCGTGGAGGCCGAATCCGCCCGCCGCCGTCCGCAACTCGTGCGCGTGGGTGGGGCTCACCGTGGTCGCGTAGTCCGCGAACACGAGGCCGCCCTTGAGCAGGTTCAGGTAGCCGTAGAACTCCATCCCCCGCCAATGGAAGACCTCTCGGGGGAGGCCGAGATGCGGCAGGACCTCAGGGCGCTGGAGTCCCTGGTAGCCGGCGTTGTGGATCGAGAGGACGGCCGCCATGCGGTCGTACACGCCTCGGTCGCCGAACCGCGTCCGCAGATAGACCGGCGCCAGCGCGGCGTGCCAGTCGTGTGCGTGGACGACGACCGGTACCGTGGCGAGCTCGGGCAGGATCTCGAGCGCCGCGAGGTTGTAGCACGCGAAGCGGAGCGGGTTGTCTCCGTAATCCGTTCCGTTCTCCCCGTAGATCCCCCGCCGGCGGAAGAAGCCCGGATGGTCGACGAAGAGGACGCGCGGGTTCTGTCGCGGGCCGGGGTGCTGGAGGATCGTCACTTCCTCCACACGCGGCCCCACGCGAACGCGGAAGCTGTCCGCGATCGGCACCAGGTCGGGATGGGCTTCACGCACCGAGTCGTAGAGTGGCATGAACACCGTTACCGGAGTGCCCTGCGCGGCCTGGAAGGTTGCGATGCCGCGCACGGCCTCCGCCAGCCCGCCGGTGCGCGCGTAGGGCCAGTACTCCGCCACGAGGTGCACCACGGCGAGGTCCTCCGGACGAAGGATGCCGGAGGGGACGCTCGCGGGCGTTGG
>CAZDZJ010000034.1:0-7858 GCA_964509895.1 uncultured Gemmatimonadota bacterium | reverse complement strand
GAGCGCCGAGCGCGAGGGCCTCCAGATTCCCGGCTCGTTCGGCGTCTTCTACTACCGGAACGGCCGCCGGACGGTACTGGAACGGCTGTCCCGCTTCTTCCCGGTGCCGGTGGACGCGGTGGCTTGCGCCTTCGAAGCGGGAGTCACGCCGGAGCGGCACTGCGCGGAGACGATCGTCGCCCTCCGGCAGCTCGGGGCGCGGCACGTCTACCTGTGCAACCTCGCCCCACACCGCGCCGCCACGCAGTTCGACCGCATCATGGCCGAGGTCGCGGCAATCGAGACCGGCGCGAGTTGATTGCGTCGCTGCGGGCACGTGACGTTCCCGCGGGAACTTCCGAACCCGAACTATTCGGTCGCGTCGAACCGATTCAGCTTGCCGGACCAGTCGAGAATGCGCCGGTCGGCTGTGAGCAGTTCGTGCCCTTCCAGAGCCGTGGCAACGATGAGCCGGTCGGCCGGATCGCCGTGCAAGCCCGGGAGCCGTCCCGCCCGCACCCCTATCAGTCCGCTGACCGGGATTTCGACGAGTCCCTGGGCGAGGAGATCGCGACGCAGGGCCTCCGGTTCCATGAGAAGGTCAAACCGCCCGCTTTGGACGCGGATCGCAATCTCGCAGAAGGATATGGCCGAGATCGCCGCCCGCCTCCGGGGTAGCGCCCGCTCGATCATCCGCCGGGCGCGCCGCCCGAGCCTGCGGTCCCCGCGCCCGTGCCATAGCAGGACATGTGTGTCGAGCAGGATCAAAACAGGTCCTCGTCGGCGTCGTCTCCGTCGTCCCACCACTCTCTGGGCATGGGCCCCACGATATCGCCACGGATCCGGATCACGTCGCGATACAGTCCGAACAGCGTCTCCGGTTTCTCCGCACAGGGCACGAGCTTCGACACGGGGCGACCGTTCTTCGTGATGACGATTTCCTCGCCGGTTTCTGCGACTTCATCCATGAGCTTGAGACATTTCGCCTTGAACTCGGAGGCCTTGATCGTCCGCGGGAGCCCCGCGGACGGTTCGTGATCCGATGCCATCCGTCCGCTCCGAGTCTGTCAGACGCTTTCAACGCGCCGTCAATAGAACCATGGCATGACCATGGTCAAATGATCCTCCACGCCGGGGCCCAGGCCGGTGCGCGAGCCGGCGCCCGCGACGGCGTGGGCAACAGCACAGCGGTTGGGCCGCGTGAAGTGTTACCCGACCGTCGGCGCGGCACAGGCACGCCTGATGCCACGGTCACAACCCCAGCACGAGGACGATTCGAAGATGTTCACTCGACGCGACTGGCTTCGCTCCACCGCCGCCGCGGGCGCGGCGCTCTCCCTCAACCCCCGCATCCTGCGCGCGTTCGCGGGACAGGAGATGATCACGCGGCCGATCCCCTCCACCGGGGAGGAACTGCCGATCGTCGGCCTCGGGAGTTCGGCGACCTTTCAGCGCGTGGCGCTCAGCGACGACCACACGCAGATCGAAGGCGTCATGCAGGCGCTGGTGGACGGCGGCGGCTCGGTGTTCGACACCGCACCCAGCTACGGGCGTGGGGCGTCCGAGAGGGCGGCGGGGGACATCTGCCAGCGGTTGGGGATCTCCGACCGCATCTTCTGGGCGACGAAGGTGAACGTGGCCCGGCGAGGCGGCGGCTCCGCGGATCCGGAGGCGGCGAGGGCGCAGATCGAGCGCTCGTTCGAGTACTTCGGCGTGCCCGTGATCGACTGCATTCAGGTCCATAATCTGGGCGATCCGCCCGTGCAGGTCGGGATCCTCGAGGAGCTGAAGGCGGCCGGCCGCGTGCGCTACATCGGGATCACGAGCACGAGCAAGCGGCAGTATCCAGCCCTGATTCAGGCCATGCAGGACTATCCCCTCGACTTCATCGGCATCGACTATGCGGTGGACAACGTGAGCGCGGCCGACGAGATCCTGCCGCTCGCGGCGGAACGGAAGATCGGCGTGCTCGTCTACGTCCCGTTCGGACGCACCCGGCTGTGGTCCCGCGTGGGCGACCGCGAGGTGCCGGAGTGGGCGAGCGAGTTCGACGCCCATTCGTGGGCGCAGTTCTTCATCAAGTTCGCGGCCGCGCACCCCGCCGTGACGGTCGTGACGCCGGCGACGAGCCGGGCGGAGCACATGGTCGACAACCTCGGCGGGGGCATGGGACGTCTCCCCGACGAAGACCAGCAGCGGCGCATGATCGAGTTCGTGAGCGAGCTCCCCGAAGCCGGCTGAGCAACCGACCCCCGACAGCTTGAGACGAGGCCCGGGAGGGCGTTCCCGCAGGAACGTCGCGCCCGGGCCACCGGCCGTTCAGGAGACGAGTTCGACCGTTTCGTCGGCCGGATCCACGGGGGCGAGTCCCAGGCGCTCCAGTTCGCGGTTCACCGCGGCCAGTTCCACGCGCCATACCTCGTCGAGGCGGGTCGTGTAGCCCTCGAGTTCGGCCACCATGATCTCGAACACCTCGTACATCCCGCTCCCGGGCCGGCCATCGCCCCGCTCCGACATCGAGAGCAGGTTCGCGAGCCGGTTGTTCACCCGGATCGGGAAGTTGAGCGGATCCTGGTTGCTGCGGTTCCGCACCTGATAGATGTCGGCCTCCACCGCGGAAGCCGCCGTGTGCAGGGTTTCCGCGGCCTCCGCGAGCGCGGCGTCGTCCGACGCTTCGAGCCGGTCGTCAAGTTGCGACTTCACGCGCCGGATCGCGATCACGGCCGAGTTCGCCTCGTCAACCCGGTCACGGATCCGCATCCCGAACGCGAACTGCTCCTGCAGATCCTCGTCCGTCACGTCCTCGATCCATGGGTGGCGGGCGACCTCGATCTGCGTCGTCCGGACCTCGCCGTCGGCGGTCAGCCGCACGGTGTAGGTCCCCGGCGGCACCGCGGGCGACATCGTGCGGACGCCCCACAGGATCATGCCGGGGAAGGTCGCGGCCGGCGCCACGCGCAGGTCCCAGTGCAGCGTGTTGAGACCCGCCTCGGCAGGCATCGCCGGACCGGCCCAGCGGTCCCGCGCCGGGGCGGGTGCCGCCTCGCCCTCCGCCGCCGCCGAGTCCCCTTCCACCGCCGGGTCGGGCGGCGGGGCCGGTTCGTAGCTGCGGAGCAGCGTCCCCGAGGCGTCGAGGATGTCGAGACGCGCCTCCTCCGGCGCCTCGCCGAACCACCACGAGATGAGCCCGCCGTTGGCGGAGCGGTACGCGGTGGCCGGTTCGAACAGCGCGACCGCCTCCTCCGTCAGCCCGGCACGGGCCTGCCGTAGCGGGGCCAGGTTGTCGAGCACCCAGAAGCCCCGCCCGTGGCTCGCGATCGCGAGTTCGTTGTGCTCCACGATCACGTCCGACACGGGCACGTCCGGGAACCCCGGGTTCAGTTCCTGCCAGTTCGCGCCGTCGTCGTACGAGACGTACATGCCGTGCTGCGTCCCGGCGTACAGCATCCCTTCACGGTTCGGGTCCTCGCGCACGGCGTGCACGTAGGCGTCGCCCCGGATCCCGTTCACGATCCTGGTCCAGGTGGCGCCGTAGTCGTCCGTCTTCCAGATCCAGGGCGAGAGGTCGTTCAGGAGCGGCTTCCGCACGGAGACGTAGGCCCGGCCCGCCTCGAACGCCGAGGCGTCGATCTGGCTCACGCGCCCGAAGTCCGGCATGTCCGGCGGCGTCACGTTCGTCCACGTGTCTCCCCCGTCGCGCGTCACGTGCACGAGGCCGTCGTCGGAGCCCGTCCAGATCACGTCGATGTCCACCTTCCCCGGCCCGACCGAGAAGATGGTGGCGTAGACCTCCGGCCCGTTCATGTCCCCGGTGATCGGCCCGCCGGAATGGCCCAGCGTCATGGGGTCGGCGCGCGTGAGGTCGCCGCTGATCGCCTCCCAGTCGTCGCCCGCGTTCGTCGTCCTCCACAGCCGGTTCGAGGACGTGTAGAGGACGTTCGGGTCGAGCGTGGAGAAGATGATGGGGAAGGTCCACTGCCAGCGCTCGACCATCTCGCTGGCAGGCTCGCCGGAGTAGAACCACGGATATGGATTCACTTCGCGCGACGTCCCGAGCCGCCGGTTGAAGCGGTCGAGGTAGCGGCCGTTGTTCGTTCCCGAGAAGTAGACATCGAGGTCCTTCGGATCCGGCGCGATGTAGCCCGGTTCCCCGCCCCCGGCCTGGTACGCCACGTTCATCGAGCCTTCCGTGATGCTGCCCGGCGGGCCTCCGAACCGCGGCGCCTCCCCGAAGCCGAAGCGGTTCGCGTTCCAGGCGGAGGGCAGACAGAGGGTCGTGTTGTCCTGCTGCGAGCCGCAGACGTGGAACGGCACGTGGGCCGTCGTCACGCCGTGATAGAACTGTGCGGTCGAGAACTCCTGGTCCGTCCAGTGCTGCCCCGTGTCGAAGCTGACGGCGCCGCCGCCGTCGTTCGCCACGATGAGGTGCGCGGGATCCTCGGGGCTGATCCAGAAGTCGTGGAAATCCCCGTGCGTCCCGTTGTTGATCACCTCGTACGTGACGCCCCCATCCGTCGAGTGGAAGAGCGAAGTGTTCTGCACGTACACGACGTCGGGATCGTGGTGGTCGGCGAACACGTGCGTGTAATAGAAGGCGCGCTGCCGAATGCGGCGTTCGTCGTTGACCAGTTCCCAGGTGTCGCCGCCGTCGTCGCTGCGGAAGAGGCCTCCGTCCGCGTGCTCGAACAGCGCGAACACCCGCCCCGAGTTGGCGCTCGAGACCGCCAGCCCGATCCGGCCCACGACGCCCTCGGCCGGCATGCCCGGGTTGCGCGTGATCTCGGTCCACGTGTCGCCCCCGTCGGTGCTCTTGAACATCCCGCTCCCGGGGCCGCCCGAGGACATCGTGTACTCCTTGCGGAAAGCTTCCCAGAGCGCCGCATAGATCACATCGGGGTTGTTGCGGTCGAGCGCGATGTCCACGGCACCCGTGCGCTCGTCGCGGAAGAGGATCCGCTCCCAGGTGTCGCCCCCGTCGGTGCTCCGGAAGAGGCCCCGCTCCTCGCTCGGCGCGCCGTATTTCCCGAACGAGGCGACGTAGACGATGTTCGGGTCCGTGGGATGGATGCGGATCTTGGCGATGGCGTCGGACTCGGAGAACCCGATGTGCTCCCACGTCTCGCCCGCGTCCCGGCTCCGGTACACGCCGTCGCCCGGCATGATGTTGCCGCGGATGCACGTCTCGCCCATGCCGATGAACACGAGGTCCGGATCGGTCTCGGAGACGGCCACGGCCCCGACCGAAGCGGAGGTGATCTTGAAGTCGGTGACCGGGAACCAGTTCTCGCCCCCGTCCGTCGTCTTCCACAACCCGCCGCCGGTGGCGCCGAAGTAACCCTCCAACGGTCGTCCGACGACGCCGCTCGTGGCGATGGAGCGCCCGCCCCGGTCGGGCCCGAGGTTGCGCCAGCGGTAGCCCGCCAGAAACGCCGAATCGAGCATCACGGCTCCGGGCGCAACTTCCTGTGCGTCCAGGGGTGCCGGCTCGCCCGGGCTCGCGAAAGGAGTGAGGAGAGAAAGGGCCAGAAGCGAAATGGGGAGGCGCGAGATGCGGTCCATGGCGTGGCTCCGGGAATTGGACGGTCGACAACCGTGAGCGATCTCACGCCAAGATAGGCGCCGATTCCACATCGATGGAAGGTGAGCGGCGCGGTTTCGGCGATTCCCCGGCGGGGATTCGCCGAAGGCGTCAGCTCCCTTCGGGGATCCCCGCGGCCGCGTTCTCCGGCAGCCGGAACGGGAAGATCACCACGGACTCCACTCCGAGCGCGTCCTCGCGCGTTCCGAGGATGTAATCGGCGCCAAACTCCCAGACCTCAAGACCGGGAACCGACTCCAGGTGGCAGAGGAACCCGCCACCCTCCTCGAATACCAGCCAGCCCGCCGACTCCCGCGGTTTCGGATAGCGGCCGACCCAGACGCGCCCATCCCGTGCCACTGCGAGTCTGCTCACGGTGGGGAAGCGGTCGGCAACCGGGCGATCTTCGCTCACCATGAGGTCGGTGACGGGGCTCCGCCTCCCCCCTTCTCCGCCGCGGCGCTCGATATAGTCCTCTCGCCACGCGCGCACCTGCGCGGCCGCCACATCCCGGTCGGGATCGAGCCAGCGGATGATCCGCCGCAACCGGAACTTCTCGTCCAGCAGTCGCACCTCCGGATCCCGGCCGTTGGCCACCGCGATGGTCGTCCCACTCGCATCGACTGAGGGCGCGGCCTCGAACAGGGGGTCCATAACGAAGTTGATGGGGCCGCTCGGGGGACCGTAGCGGCGCCCCTCCAGCGCCATCAGAGTACCGACCATGTCCCCGTCTCGCGTGTGGGCGTCGACAAAGACATCCTGCGGGGTGCGATAATCCTCGCCTCCCCCTTCGATGCGCACGTTGACGGACGTCCCGTTGGACAGGACGCCGCCGCCCCGGCTCGGATTCGCGTACGGGGGATTGAGCCGGACAAGCCGGACGAAATCGCCGTCGGCGGTGAAGACGTTGAAGTGCCAGGGCCGCAGGTTGCCCACCCAGAGTGTGTCCCCGGGGAGCGCCCACATGAGATACGGATCGCGGAACTCTCCGGGCCCCTCACCCTCCCTCCCCATCGACCGGAGGTACTCCCCCGCCGGGCTGAAGATGCGAACGCCCGCCGTTCCCCTGTCGGCGACGGCGACGGAGCCGTCCGAAAGACGTGCGACGCCCCGCACAAGGTCGAGTGCGTAGCGCTCATCGCCGGCCATGTCTCCCACCTCGAAGATCGGCTCGCCCAACGTGCAGCGCTCGTCGCGATTGAGGGGATCGCTCGTCACGATGGCGACATCGGCGCTGTCCACCGCCACCGTGCGGCCGGGTCCCGCCTCATCCCGGCCGCACCCCGCCGCGATCGCCCCGAGCGTCACCGTCAGCAGCAGCCCTCGATCCATTCGCGTCACGTCACTTCTCTCCGCGAGGTGAGCCGTCAGGGTCAACCAGGAGCCTCATTCGTACCAACGCAGCTGGCGACCCAGTGGTTTCCGGGTCCCATGTGGCCAACCGGAGGTCCCGGCCGAATCAGCCCTTCTCCGCCTGGCTCCCCCCTGAGAGGCTCGCGCGGCATGCGGGTCACGGCAACGGTGGGTCCGACGTATGTTGCCGGATGAACCGGATGAATGAGGGCCACGGCGGCGGGGTCGGCTACCTCGGGCCTCCCGGGACATTCAGCGAGCAGGCGGCGCTGGATTACGATCCGGACGCGCGGCACGTACCGTTCGGCGATATCGCGAGCGTGGTGCGCGCGGCGGACCAGGGCGAGGTAGGCGAGGCCATCGTCCCGCTCGAGAACAGCACCGAAGGCGCCGTCACGCTGACGACCGACCTTCTCGTCCACCAGACGAAGCTCAGGATCCGGCGGGAGGTCGTGGTCCCGATCCATCACTGCCTGTTGACATCGCGAGAAGTCGGCCTGGACGAGATACGGGTCGTCCATTCGCATCCGCAGGCGATCGCCCAGTGCCGGGGGTATCTGTCGCGCCATCTCCCGCGGGCCGAACCCGTGGCGTCGTTGAGCACGGTGAGCGCCGTGCACGACATGAAGGTGGGCGGACGCACGGCGGCCGCCATATCCGGCCGCCGGGCCGCCGAGGTGCTGGGGGCCTTCGTCCGCGCGTCCCGCATCGAGGATGTTCCCGGGAACCGCACGCGTTTCGTCGTACTGGGGCGGGAGGACCACGCGCCCACGGGGAGGGACAAGACGTCGATCTGCTTCGATTTCTCCGCCGATGGCCCGGGCACACTCCACGGTGTGCTCGGCGAGCTCGCGGACCGGCGCATCAACATGCACAAGATCGAGTCGCGTCCCGCGAAGAGCAGCCTCGGGCAGTACGTCTTCCTCATCGACATGGAGGGACACCGGC
>CAZDZJ010000033.1:0-11101 GCA_964509895.1 uncultured Gemmatimonadota bacterium | reverse complement strand
CGAGGCGCCCGACCCCGCCGCGTAACGGCGGGACCGGCTACGCGCGAATCCTCGGCGGCGTCCCCAGCCGATCCAGGTTCGTCCCGAGGACCGTTTCCACGGCCGACGCCTGGTCGAGCAGCGTGAGGTCCCCGCCGCTCGGACCCGCGAGCTGCAGGCCGACGGGCATGCCCGCTTCGTCCAGGCCGGCGGGAATCGAGATCGCACACATGTCGAGCATGCTGGCCGGACACGTACCGGAGAGCATGGCGCGGTTGGCCCGACGGTAGGCAGCGAGTTCCGCGAGAGCCGCGAGCGGCGGCGGCGAGATCGGGAGCGTGGGTGCCGCGAGCAGATCGATCCGTTCCGCCGCGAGCCGGGCGTGAAGGCGGGCGGAGAGTCGGCGGCGGTCCTGGTGGGCGGCGATATAGTCGAGCGCAGGGACCCCGCCCGCCGCTTCGAGCCGCGTGCCGATGATCGGATCCAGAAGCGGAATCCAGTCGGGCAACTCGCGTTGCAGAAATTCCACGAACTCGGGTTGGACGATGGGCCCGGAGAGGTAGCGTTCCGCCGCTTCGTCCAGCTCGGGAGCGTCGAGTTCGAGCAGGTCCGCACCGGCGGCACGCAACTCTTCCAGCGCACCGTCGACCACGGACGCGATCCCGGAATCCGCGTCGCTCCAAAGGCGGGAGGCGGGGACCCCGATCCTGAGCCCCGAAACCCCCTCCGGGACGGCGTCGGCCGGCTCGTCTCCCGTTCGCGCGAGCGGGTCGATGGCGCGGAAGGCGTAGCGCAGGTCCTCCACGGTGTGGGCGAGCAGCCCCACCGTGTCGAGCGACGTGCTGAGGGGGACGACGCCGGTGGTCGGCCAGCGGCCGGTGGTGGGACGGAGACCCACGACGCCGGTCGCCGACGCGGGGATGCGGATCGAGCCCCCGGTGTCCGTGCCGAGGGCGAGCCGGGCCGACCCCTCCCACAGACTCACCCCGGCGCCCGCGGACGAGCCGCCGGGGGCCCGGTGCTCGACCGGGTCCCACGGATTCACGGGCGTCCCCGTGTTGGGGTTCAGCCCGACCCCGCCGAAAGCGAACTCGACGGTGTGCGTCTTGCCGGTGAACACCGCGCCCAGCCGCCGAAGTGACTTCACAAGGAATCCTTCGGGCCAGACGGGGAGCGCCCGCTTCGTGCCGGCGCGGAGCAGGTATCCGTCGAGGGAGTAGAGATCCTTGACGGATACCGTGACGCCGGCGAGGGGGCCGGCATCCTCGCCGCGCGCGGCCGCATCATCGATGGCGCCGGCCTGCCGCCGCAGCGCATCCGCATCGAACGCGACGTACGCGTTCAGATCGCTGGCCGCGTGGCGGCGGATCGCGGCGTCCGCCTCGAGTCGTGCCCCTTGGCGGCCATCCCGCACGTCCGCCGCGATCTGTTGAAGCGACGGCCGGTTCACGACACCCGCCAACTCAGGCACCCGGGCGTGCTGCCAGAGGACGTACTTCATCCAGCATATCGATTCCGTTCCTTTGTCCAACCGCAGGGTATACCGCGACCTCGGAAGATCGGGGGGCGCCGCAAGTTGCGTGGGCACCATTCAAGTGCACAAACTGCGGAACCTCGGACGGTGGCTCCCGGCCGAGTATCCTCCGCGAGGAGACGGTCCATGGCGGGTCTGGCGAAGAACCTCTTCGAACGTCGCGTTCCCCACGTCCTCGCCATCTACGCCGGTGCCTCGTGGGGATTCGTGGAGGTCGTCAACTTCCTGGTCGACGAATTCCTCCTCTCTCCGCACTGGACGCGCGTGGCGCTGCTCACGGTGCTGCTCCTCTTCCCGAGCGTGCTCCTGCTCGCCTGGTTCCACGGCCGGCAGGGGCGGGATGAGGTTCCGCTACTCGAGAAGATCGGGATTCCCGCCAATCTGGCAGTCGCGCTCGTCGTCCTCGTGCTCGTCTTCGGGGGACGGGACCTCGGGGCGGCGACCACGTCCGTGACGGTCGAGACGGAGGACGGAGAGACCCTCGAGCGCGTCATACCGAAGGCCGAGTTTCGGAAGCGCACGGCTATCTTCCCCTTCGACATCGGTCCCGGTCTGGGCGAGGACGAGGCGTGGCTCGCCTACATGGCGCCGATGGCCATGCAGGTGGATCTGAGCGCGGACGAGTTCTTCGAACCGATTCCCGCCGCCCTCTTCGCCACGCGCCTGTGGGAACGCGGCTTCCCCAGCCTGCTCGACGTACCGCTGGCGCTCAAGCGCGAGGTCTCGGAGGAGGTGTACGCAGCGTTCATCGCCGGCGGCGGGATCGAGCGCGGAGAAGGAGGCTACCGCATCACGCTGACCCTGCACGAGACGGGGAGCGGCGCGCAGATCGGCGAGACGGTTCACGAAGGGCCGGATATCCTGGCGCTGGTCGACGAGATGTCCGTCGCGCTCGCCGAGGGTCTCGGCATCCCGGATCGGGACGGCGTCGAGGACCTCCCCGCGCGTGAGCGATTGACCGCGACCGACGCCGCATGGGAAGCCTACGGGCGTGGCACGGCGGCGGTACTCGTGGAGCCGCCGGATCTGGGGGCCGCGCTCGAGGAAGTGCGCGCCGCGACCGAACTCGATCCGACGTTCACGCTGGCTCAGCACCAGCTCGCCGTCATGCTGCTGGCCAGCAACCGTCCCGCAGAGGCCGCTCCCGCGATCCAGGCGGCCGTCGACCACCTGTACCGGCTTCCGGAACGCTTCCACTTCCTCGTGAAATCGGACTACTACTTCCTCACGCAGCAGCCGGAGAAGGCGTGGGCCGTCGTCGAGATGTGGGTCGAACTTCATCCGGAAGATCCAAACGCACTCCGCAACTACAGCTTCGTTCAACTGTTGCGCGGGGACCTCGAGGAGCTGATCCGGACGCTGGAGAGGCTGTACCGAGTGAGCCCCGCCGAACACTCGCTTCTCAGACAGATCGCCGACGCTCAACTCGAACTCGGGAGGCAGGACGAGGCGCGGGAGACGCTCGCGCGATACGTGGAACGGTTCCCGGAGGATCACACGGGCTACGTGGCCCTGGCCGGGCTCGAGCGGCGTCGCGGGGCGCACGATGCCGCACGGGAATACCTCGAGCGGGCGATCATCATCGAACCGGTCCGACCGGAACTCGCGAGTCAACTCGCGTCGCTCGATCTCGTTGTGGGGCGGTTCGCCGAGGCCCTGGCGGGACACGAGCGGGCGCTCGACCTGGCGCGCGGCGCGCTACAGCGGGCCGAAGCGCTGGAGGGGATGGTCGCGTACTACCGCTTCCGCGGGCAGATGGAAGGCGCGATCCGGACGGCGGTCGCCCGGCTGGAGGCGCTCGGGACCGTGATGACGCCCGCGCTGATGGCCGAGGATCGGTTCGACCTCGTCGACCTCTACGTGGAAGCCGGGCGGCAGGACGACGCCGAGGCCCTGTTCGAGGAACTGGAGGCCACGCTTCAGCCGCCCATCGCCGACTTCTCGGTCCCCCACTTCAGGATTCACGTCGCGCTCGGCGCGGAAGACGTGCGCCGGGCCCGGGCCGCCTACGACGCCGCTCTCGACGCGATGGAAACTCTGGACGTCGGGCTGCAGCGCGCCATGCTGACCGGCGATCTGGGCCGGATCGACGAACTCGCCGGCGGCTACGAGTCGGCCGTCCTCAACTACCGGGAATCCATGGCGCTGGATGGCGACCGGAACATGCACCGCCACGTCGGATCCGCGCTCCGAAAGGGGGGGCGGCTCGAGGAAGCTGAAGCGGAACTCAAGGAGGCGCTGCGCCTGCGACCCGCGGACCCGCACACCCACCTGGAGATGGCAAGGGTCCTCGAGGCGCGCGGCGACATGTCGGGCGCGATCGAACACGTGCGGAGCGCCCTCGCGGCCTGGGAACCCGCCGACGAAGCGTTCGCCCCAGCCCGCGACGCCCGAGCGAAGCTGCAGGCGCTCGACGGCGCCGGCTGACGGGCCCGCCACGCGTCCGTGGAGAGCGATCCCTAACCCGCGATGCGTGTTCGCAGTTGTGGCGTTTACGGACTTCGAGATGACGTCGATTCCGATGGCCACGGGCCCGGTGGCAACCGACTCGGTCGCAATGGATTCCGTTACGGTGAACCCGATGGCCGCAAACCCCATCGCGATGGGCCCCATCGTAATCGCGTTCATTGCCGGCCTCGCCGTGAAGCCGGTCTACGCGGCCATCGAAGCTTTCGCTGACGCCTTGGCGAGCCGGCTCCGCGGCAACTGAAATCAGAGGTCGCGTAGCACGGCGGCTGCGCGGTCGACGCTGTTGCCGGGGGTGCTGACCAGGGCGCCCGCGACATGAGGCCGCACGGCCTCCAGCACCTCGCGAGCCACGGCGACGCCCTCCCCGGCGGCCGCGTCGGCTCCGCGTTCCTGCGCCCCCGCCATTCGCTCCAGCACCTCGATCGGCACGTCGACTCCGGGCACCTCGTGGGCCAGGAATTCCGCGTTTTCCAGCGATAGCGGGGGCCAGAGGCCGACGAGGAGCGGCACCTCGAAGCCCTCGATCTCGCGCGCGAAGGCGAGGAACTTCTTGGGGTCGAACACGGGCTGCGCGACGGCGAAGTCCGCGCCCGCCTCGGCTTTCCAGGCGAAACGCCGGATCTCCTCCTCCGGGTCGACGGCTCCCGGATTCACGGCCACCCCCTTCACGAACGAGGTCGGGGCACCGATCGAACTCCCCCCCGGATCGAGCCCGAGATTGAGCTGCCGGACGATGTTGGTGAGCCCGATGCTGTCGATGTCGTACACGCCGCCCGTGTCGTAGGGGCCGCCCCGCGGGGGATCGCCGGTGATGAGGAAGACGTTGCGCAGACCGGCGGCCGCCGCGCCGAGAAGGTCGCTCAGCATGCCGAGCATGTTGCGGTCTCGGCAACTGTAGTGCGGGACGGTCTCCATGCCGAGTTCGCGTTCGATGACGATGGCGGCGGGGATCGAGGCGATGCGGCTCCGGTGCGCGGGGCCGTCGACGATGTGGACGGCGTGCACGCCGGCGTCGCGGAGCCGGCCGACCCCCGCCAGCAGCTCGCCCGGGTCCCAGCCGTGCGGCGGCGTCACCTCCACGGCCCGGACGAACCCACCGCTCGCGAGTCGCCGTCCGAGCGCCGAGCGGTCCGCGAGCGGATGCGGCTCGGCCGCCCCGTGGCCGCCCGCGTCGCCCGGAGAGGACATGGACACGCGAGCCGCCCCGGGGCCGCGGGTCCCGAGCAGCGTCGCCGCCAGGCGCGTGTGTTCGGGCGACGTGCCGCAGCACCCTCCCACGAAGCGGGCGCCCGCTTCCGCCATGCGCCGGGAGTAGCGGGCCATGTACTCCGGACTCGCGAGATACATCTTCCGGTCCCCGATGTCGCGCGGCAGCCCCGCGTTGGGCAGAGCGGACACCGGCCGCGACGTAGCCGCCGCCATGCGCTCGACGCCGAACAACATGGACGATGGACCGACCGAACAGTTGAGTCCGATGACGTCCGCGCCGGCCCCCTCCAGCGCCGCCGCCGCGGCTTCGATCGTGGCGCCGTACTCCGTGTGGCCCGCGTCTCCGAACGTCATCTGCGCGAAGACCGGCGCGGCCCCGGCGACCTGCCGCACCGCCCGCACCGCCTGGAGCAGTTCGTCGAGATCAGAGAACGTCTCGAGCATGAAGCCGTCGACGCCGCCCTCCGCGAGCCCGGCGACCTGCCGCCCGAAAAGGTCGGCCGCTTCATCCACCGACGTGGGACCCCACGGTTCGATGCGGAGGCCGAGCGGGCCGATCGCCCCGAGCACCTCGGCGCGCCCTCCGGCCGCCTGCCGGGCCAGGCGCGCCGCCGTCGCGTTGATCTCGTGCGCGGAAGGCTCGAGGCCGAACGGCTCGAGTTTGACGGGGTTCGCGCCGAAGGTGTTGGTCTCGATGAGCTGCGCGCCGGCCCGCACGTAGTCGGCGTGGACGCCCAGGACGAGGTCGGGCTCGGAGAGGTTCAGCTCGTCGTAGCACTGGTTCACGAAGACGCCGCTCTCGTAGAGCACCGTTCCCATCGCGCCGTCGATCAGCCGGATCTCGTCTCCCTCGATCCACTCCCGCAGACGGTCGCTCATGCCGTCGCCTCCAGGACCGCATCCCGGTCGTACCCGAGGTTGGGCGACAGGCGGCGCTCGGCCTCGGCGAGGGAGATCCCGCTGCGCGCCGCGTAGTCCTGCACCTGGTCGAGTCCGATGCGGCCCAGACCGAAATACCGGGCTTCCGGCCGCGCGAAGTACCACCCCGAGACCGAGGCGGCGGGGTGCATGGCGTAGTTCTCCGTGAGCTTGATCCCGAGACGACGTTCCACGTCGAGCAGGCCGAAGAGGAGCGCCTTCTGCGAGTGGTCGGGACACGCCGGATAGCCGGGCGCCGGACGGATCCCGACGTAGCGTTCGGCGATCCGCGCCTCGTTGTCGAGCGCCTCGGCCGCCGCATAGCCCCAGAGATCCGTCCGCACGATCTCGTGCAATCGTTCGGCCAGCGCCTCCGCGAGCCGATCCGCGAGCGATTTCGCCAGCAGGCTCTGATAGTCGTCCGCCGCGGCCTCGAAGCGGGTGCAGAGCGCCTCCAGACCGATGCCCGCCGTCACGGCGAAGGCGCCGCTCCAGTCGGGGGCCCCGGTCGCTTCGGGCAGGACGAAATCGGCCAGGCTCACGTTCGCCCCCGATGAGCGGTCCATCTGCTGCCGGAGGTGGGGCACGCGTAGCAACTCGCGACGCCCGTCCCCCGAAGCGAAGAGGACGATGTCGTCCCCCCGCCCATTGGCCGGGTACAGCCCCGCGATGGCGCGTGCCGTCAGCGATCCCTCGCCGATGATCTCGTCGAGCAGCCGGCGGGCGTCGTCGTACAGGGACCGTGCGGCCGGCCCCCGCTCCGGGTGTTCGAGCAGCCGGGGGAAGCGCCCCTTCATCTCCCACGTCTGGAAGAACGGCGTCCAGTCGATGTAGTCGACGAGT
Source organism: uncultured Gemmatimonadota bacterium (assembly GCA_964509895.1). Taxonomy (GTDB): domain Bacteria; phylum Gemmatimonadota; class Gemmatimonadetes; order Palauibacterales; family Palauibacteraceae; genus Palauibacter. The sequence continues at coordinate 4,149 of CAZDZJ010000033.1, read as the reverse complement.
TCCTCGAGCGGGAACGGGTCGTAGACGTGCACCCCGTGCCGGCGGGGGGCAGGGACCGGGAAGGAAGTGTCGATCGGGAGCCGGTTGGCGCGCACCGCCTCGAGCGTCGCGAGCGGACGCCGCCCTCCCCGGTACTCCTCCCTCACCCGTCGGTACTCGGCCCGCGTCCGCTCGACGAAATCCGCCCCGCCGTCGTCGCCCAGCAGTTTGCCGACCACCCCGACCGCCCGCGAGGCGTCGAGCACGTGCACGGTCGCCCCGGAGTAGCGCTCCTCGATCTTGACCGCGGTGTGCTTTCGCGATGTCGTCGCCCCACCGATGAGGAGGGGGACCTCGAACGCCTGCCGTTCCATCTCGCGCGCCACGCGCACCATCTCGTCCAGAGACGGCGTGATGAGGCCGCTCAGCCCGATCGCATCCACGCCGTGGGCCCTCGCCTCCGCGAGGATCCGGTCGGGAGGAACCATGACGCCGAGGTCCACGGTTTCGTAGCCGTTACATTGCAGGACGACGCCGACGATGTTCTTCCCGATGTCGTGGACGTCCCCCTTCACGGTCGCGAGAAGGATCGTCCCCTTCCCCCTGCGGCCTGTCCCGGCCCGACGGACGTTCCCGTCCCCTCCGGGGGCCGCGCCCCGGCCGGCGGCCCTCTCCGCCGCCTTTTCGGCTTCCAGGTGGGGGACGAGGAAGGCGACGGCGCGCTTCATCACGCGGGCCGACTTCACGACCTGGGGGAGGAACATCCGTCCGCTCCCGAACAGGTCGCCGACGCGGTTCATCCCCGCCATGAGCGGCCCTTCGATGACCTCGAGCGCCTTCCCGCGGGCAAGGCGCGCCTCCTCGACGTCCTCCTCGATGTGCTCGACGATCCCCTCCACGAGGGCATGCTCGAGCCGGACATCGACGGGTTCCGAGCGCCAGGCGTCGTCGACCCGTGTCTCGACCCCCCGGTCGCGGATCCGCCCCGCGAGGTCCGTAAGCCGCTCCGTCGCGTCCGGACGCCGGGCCAGCAGGACATCCTCCACGGCCTCGAGCAGTTCGGGCTCGATGTCGTCGTAGAGCGGCAGGCGGCCCGCGTTCACGATCCCCATGTCGAGACCGGCGGCGATCGCGTGGTACAGGAAGGCCGTGTGCATCGCTTCCCGCACGGCCTCGTTCCCGCGGTACGAGAAGGAGATGTTGCTGATCCCGCCGCTCGTCATCGCCCCGGGGAGTTCGTGCCTGATCCTGCGGACGGCCTCGATGAAGGCGACGCCGTATTCGTCGTGTTCCTCGATCCCCGTCCCCACCGCGAAGACGTTGGGATCGAAGATGATCTCCCCGGGACGGAAGCCGGCACCGAGAAGGAGCCGGTAGGCGCGGGCGGAGATCTCCAGCTTGCGGTCCACGGTGTCCGCCTGCCCCCGCTCGTCGAAGGCCATGACGATGACGCCGGCCCCGTACCGGCGGACCCGGGCCGCCTGTTCGAGAAACGCCTCTTCCCCCTCCTTGAGCGAGATCGAGTTGACGATCGCCTTCCCCTGCGTGCACTTGAGCCCCGCTTCGATGACCTCCCAGCGCGACGAGTCGATGACGGTCGGGACGCGGGCGATGTCGGGTTCCGCCGCGATCAGGTTCAGGAAGCGCGTCATGGCGGCTTCGGAGTCGAGGAGCCCCTCGTCCATGTTCACGTCGATGAGTTGGGCGCCGTTGACCACCTGGTCGCGTGCGACCTCGACCGCCTCGTCGAAATCGTCCTCCCGGATCAGGCGCGCGAAGCGGGCCGAGCCCGTGACGTTCGTGCGCTCGCCGATGTTTACGAACAGCGTGTCGGGCCGAATGGTGAGCGGCTCGAGACCCGAGAACCGGGGCAGCGGCTCGATCGGGGGAGGGCGTCGCGGGGCCACGCCCTCCATGCGCTCGGCGATGGCCCGGATATGCTCCGGCCCCGTCCCGCAGCACCCGCCGACGACGTTCAGGAGCGCGCGGTCCGCGAAGTTCCCCAGCAGGCCTGACATGTGGGCGGGCGTGTCGTCGTATCCCCCGAATTCGTTCGGCAGGCCGGCGTTCGGATGACAGCTCACGGGCACCTCGGCCGTGGCCGCGAGTTCCGCCACGTACGGCTCGAGTTCTTCGGCCCCGAGCGCGCAGTTGAGGCCCACGAAGAGGGGGTCCGCGTGCTGAATCGAGAGCCAGAACGCTTCGACCGTCTGCCCCGACAGCGTGCGTCCCGACAGATCCGTGATCGTGCCCGAAACGGCGACGGGGAGCGTCTCGCCGAGTTCCGCCCCGAGTTCGAGGATTCCGTAGATCGCGGCCTTGGCGTTCAGCGTATCGAACACGGTCTCGACGAGGAGCACGTCCGCGCCCCCCTCCAGCAGGCCCTCCGCCTGGCCACGGTACGCCGCCGCCAGTTCGTCGAAGGTGACGGCGCGGAAGGCCGGGTTCTCGACGTCGGGGGAGAGCGACGCGGTCCGGTTCGTCGGACCCATGCTCCCGAGCACGAAGCGGGGACGGGAGGGATCGGCACGGGTGAACTCGTCGGCCGCCCGGCGGGCGAGCCGCGCCGCCGCCGTGTTCAGTTCCCGGATCAGGTGCTCGTTGCCGTGCTCCGGCGAGATACCGTAGTCCGCCTGCGAGATCGCCTGGGCGTTGAAGGTGTTCGTGGTGACGAAGTCGGCCCCCGCCTCCAGGTAGCTGCGGTGCAGCTCCACGATCGCCTCGGGACGGGTGAGGCAAAGCACGTCGTGGTTCCCGAACAGCGGGCCGGGATGATCCGCGAGCGGACCGGAGCGGTAGGCCGACTCGTCGAGATCCAGCCGCTGGATCATCGTTCCCGTGCCGCCGTCCATCAGGAGGATGCGCTGCCCCAGCCCCTCCCGAATCTGCGCGACGCGCTTTCTTCGCTCTTCGGACACGACGTTCACCCCAAAAAAAAGACCCGGTCGCCAAAGAATCGCGCCCGGGGCGTGGCTCTTTAGCGATTGTTTTACGTGGTTGCAATCCGCCTCAAATCACCACGTCCGGCATGTTCCGGCGGAAAAAAACTAGCGCGCGGACGACAAAATGGGAACTTTAGGCGCGCGCGCTTAAACAACGTGACGGCGGGATGTGTTTCGGCTGATATGGGATGCAGACATGGAGCGGGCCGCGGGGCGTTCCTCCTCGCGGCTCTTGCGATAAGCGGGACGGGGTGGGGGGTTTCTGCGCAGGAGGGGGCGCTCTCACCGCCCGACGACCTCGGTGCGACCATCTTCAGCGGTGGTCTGACGCCGGCGGCCGTGGAGGCCGTGCGCCGCGAGGGCGCGCTCTCGATCGACGGCCGTCTCGACGACCCGGCGTGGCAAGCCGCCCCCATCATCACGGACTTCGTGCAGGGGGTGCCGTTGGAGGGAGGGGAGCCCTCCGAGCCGACCGAGGTCCAGGTCGTGTTCGACGACGACGCCATCTACGTCGCCGCCCGCATGTTCGAGAGCGACCCCCGCGTCATCCGGGCGCGCCTTACGCGCCGTGATGAGCGCGGTTCGTTCGACTCCTTCAAGCTTTCCCTCGACCCTAACCGCGACGGGCTGACCGGCTACGAGTTCGAGGTCAGCGCCGCCGGCGCCCAGACCGACCGATACCTGTTCGGCGATACCCAGGAGGACGTGAACTGGGACGCGATCTGGGACTCGGGCGTGCAAGTCGACGGCCATGGCTGGACAGTCGAGATGCGGATTCCCCTCTCGCAGATCCGCTACGAGGCCCGGGCCGGGATGCAGACCTGGGGCATCAACTTCGAGCGCCGTCGGCTCGAGACGAACGAAACGGACTATTTCGCGCTCCAGTCACGCACGGCCCGCGGGCGGGTGAGCCAGTTCGGCACCATCGATGGACTTCAACTGCCCCGCTCGAGCCGCCGGTTCGAGGTGCGGCCGTTCGCCGTGTCGCAGTACCACGCCGCGCCGGCCGCCCAGGGGAACCCGCTGTTCGACGGCACGGAGACGGCGTCGCGGGGCGGTCTGGACATGAGCATGGGCATCGGCTCCGCGTTCAGCCTCGACGCCACCGTGTACCCGGACTTCGGGCAGGTGGAGGTGGACCCCGAGGTCATCAACCTCACCGCCTTCGAGACCTTCTTCCCGGAGAAACGCCCGTTCTTCGTTCAGGACGCGCAGATCTTCACCTTCG
>CAZDZJ010000032.1:0-12360 GCA_964509895.1 uncultured Gemmatimonadota bacterium | reverse complement strand
TCCCGGACCACACGACGAGCGCGAAGGCGATGAAGAGCGCGTAGATCGCACCGACCGCCGCCACGATCCAGCGGCCCGTTCCCCGGTACGTCCGGAAGAGGAAGATCGAGACGGCGAGGACGAGGACGACTTCGCCGAGCGCCGCGTATCCCCCGTGGAATTCCGGATCCCAGTACGAGACGGGGCTGATGAAGCGCCAGTCGCTGAAGGGAAGGAAGTGGCGGTGCGCATCCTCCCGGTGCAGGGGGAGGTCTCCGAGCGCATGGACGATCATGCTCGCGATGAAGAGCGCCGGCGCGGTGCGCAGTCCGCGCTGCCACCCGGGGGGCGCCCCGGTTCCGGGCGCACCAGCCGTGGCCGGGGCCCGCCGGCCGGCCATGACCGCGATCCCCAGGGCCAGCAGGAGGAGAGGGATCGAACTCGGGATGTCGAACACGACCTGCCAGCCCGGGTCGAAGTACCGCTCCGACCAGATCCGGCCCTCCGACACGCCGCGCGCGAGCCGTTCCCAGAGGTAGAAGACGAGCATCGGGACATCCGGGGCGACCGCCCCGAGCGCGACCGGCAGCGCGTTGCGCTCGGAGCGGCCCAGGACGATCAGGCTGAGCGCGGCGTGCGCCGGCGTCGTCACCCCGCCGTCCGGGCCGTCCTCGTGAGCGGGAGCCCGGTCAGACGCCGGCTCCGCGCTTCAGCCGCTGCAGATGCTGTCGGCGGAACTTCGCCACCTTCGGCGCCACGACCGCCTGACAGTAGGGCTGCGTCGGGTTCCGATTCAGGTAGTCGTCGTGGTATGCCTCGGCGGGGTAGAAGGTCTCCAGCGGCGCGATCTCGGTCACAATGGGATCGGGCCAGATTCCGGCAGACGTGATCTCCGCGACCTTTCGTTCCGCGGACGCCCGCTGCGCCTCGCTCTCATGGAAGATCGCCGAGCGGTACTGCGTGCCCACATCCGCGCCTTGCCGGTTCAACGTCGTCGGGTCGTGGATCGTGAAGAAGACATCCAGCAGATCGTCGAACGTCACAACATCCGGATGGAAGGTGACACGCACGACTTCGGCGTGCCCGGTGCGCCCGGTGCACACCTGCTGGTAGCTCGGGTTCTCCGTATGTCCGCCGGCGTATCCGGACTTCACGCCGTGGACGCCTTCCAGCAGTCGATACACGGCCTCGAGGCACCAGAAGCACCCCCCGGCCAGCGTCGCCGTCTCGGTTCTCTCACTCATCTATCAAATCTCTCTCTACAGGGTCCGAATCGGTCAACTTCCGTTGTCGGTGGCGGTGGTCGTGGCGCGCTTTTTTTCCTCGACCATCTCGGCGACATCGGCGAGGAGGCGCTTCGCGTCGTAGACGATGCCGTCCTTGATCGTGTAGAGGATGCCGCCGACCGTCTCCACCTCTCCGGTCTCGTCGTTGAGGCGCCGCGCGCCCGTCCCGTACAGGACCTTGAGGTTCCGGATCGGGTTCTCGTCCACGATCACGAGGTCCGCCAGCAGGCCGCGGCGTACGACACCGAACTCGATCGGCCGGCCCGTCGGCTTGAACAGCGTCTCGGCCGCGTGCAAGGTCGCGGCGCGGATCACCTCCAGCGGATGGAACCCGGCGTGCTGCAGAAGTTCCATCTCCTGGATCGTGGAGAAGCCCATCAGGTTGTAGATGTAGCCCGCGTCGGAACTCGCCGTGACGCGGCCGCCCATGTTCTTGTAGTCGTTGAGCAGGTCGTGCCACACCTCGAGGAAGTCGCGCCACGCCACCTCCTCCCACGTCGTCCAGTCGAAGTAGTACGAGCCGTGGTCCTCCCGGTTCGCCTCGTAGAACTCCCACAGCGTCGGCAGCGTGTAGGTCTCGTGCCACGGCGCGTACATCTGGTCGTCCACGTCCCAGCTCGCCTGGTAGGCGGTCATCGTGGGATCGAGGGTGACGTCGTACGAGAGCATCTCCTCGAGGAAGGCATTCCACTCCGGGCTCCCCCGCTCGTGGATCAGGTTCCACTGCCGGGGCACCTGCCCGAAGCGGTGCTGCTCGTCGTTGTAGTTCATCCAGGGGGGCCACGGCTGGACGTCGTGGTCCTTGTACAGCGCCTCGAACAGCCCGTAGAAGTGGGTGACGGTGCCGAGGCCGAGGCGCGCGGCGTCGAGCGCGTTCATCTGCGCAACGCCCATCTGGCCGAGGTGGGCCGTGCTGCCGAGGCCGAGTTGCGCGGCTTCGTCGAGCAGAGCCTCCATGATCTCCGGGCGGAACGAGTTGAGCTTGAGCCCGTCGCCGCCCGACTCCTTCACGTACCGCACCCAGTCGCGCGCGTCCTCCGGGGTGTCGATCCGGCGGCCTCCCCATCCCTCGCCGCCGGCGCCGGTGAAGGGGTAGACCCACATGCGGGGGGCCACGATTTCGTTCGCCGCGCTCCGCGCCTTCTCCTGGACGGACCAGTCGTGGGGCCCGAAGGCGACGCCGCGCCCGGTGGTGATCCCGTGCGACATCCAGAGCTTGTACGTGTACTCCGCCTCGGGCGCCTTGGGGACGCCGCCGGTGTGCAGGTGAAGGTCCACGAACCCCGGCAGGACGTACATGCCCGTCGCGTCGATCTCGTGTACGACGGCGTCAGGGTCGCCCTCCACGGTGAGGCCCGGGCGCCGCGCTTCGTCGATGGGCCGCTGCGGGACGCCCACGCCGACGACGTCGACGATGCGGTTCCCCTCGATGACGATGTCCATCGGCCCGATGGGGGGCGCGCCCGTGCCGTCGATAACGGTGGCGCCACGGATGATGAGTCGGTCGTACGGCCCCTCGCCCTCGTCCGGCGCCCGATCCGGCGCCCCGACCATCTGCGTCGGCTGCACGGCCCCGGCCGCTGTGGCCAGAAGCATCAGCGCCGAGAGCGCGGTCAGGCCGCTTCGGGTGGCACGGCGAGTGGCGCTCCGGATGGGGTGGCGGGTCGTCTTCATCGGTCCTCCGTTGATCTGGCCTCGCTCGTCGCTGCGGGAGTCGAGACCCGGGTCAGTCATCGAGATGGTAGAGGCGTCGGTTGTTCTCGTTCAGGATCATGCGGGCGGCCGCCACGGCCTCGTCCCGGTTCAGGATTCCGGCGTCGACGTAGATCCCGAGCGCCTGGGCGAGGAACCGCCGGCCCCACTTCGCCGCGAGCCAGTAGAACTCCGGCAGGTGGTAGGCGTCGCTCCCGAACAGGATCTTGGAGAGGGGGACGACCTCCATCACCTCGAGGAACATGCGCAGCATGCCGTGGTGGATGAGGGGCGCGGCAAGCGACAACTCGAAGTGACAGTTCGCGTACAGGTGGGTGAGCCACGCCGCCCGCCCGATCAGCGGGTAGCCGGCATGGATGAGGATGACCTGCGGCATGCGCATCACGCCGCCGCGCTCGAAGCGGACCATCTCTTCCATGAGGAATGGATCCTGGTTCCGCATGATCCCGCGGGGCCCTTCGCCGTCGCCCGCATGGAACTGCATCGGCATGTCCCGTTCGAGACACGCATCGAGCGCGAGCGAGTGCAGGTAGAGGAGCGCTTCGCTCTGCATTTGCCAGTAGTCGTCGCGGTCCTGGGTGTCGCCGGCCGGCACCTCGCCTCGAGCGCGGCTGGCCCGGAAGGCATCCCACGAGCGGCGGGCCGCCTCTCGATCGAAGTGCGGCTTGAGGAGTCCCAGGCGCGGGAGCAGGTACGACTTCATCCCGTACGAGGGGGCGCCGAGGTTGCCGTCGCCGTCGAGTCCCGCCTCGATCTCGGCCATCATCCCGGTCTCGATCTCGTCGATCCCGAGGTCGAGGTCGGCGCCCATGAGGCCGCGGAGGATCGTGTCCACGCGCAGGATGTGGCGTCCATTGGTGGGTGAGATCGCGTCCTTGAACCGGTCGACGCCCGCCTGGTCCATCCCCTCGCGGTAGCCCATGTCGAGCATGGCGTTCTCGATGTTCGCGTCGGCGAACAGGGCGCCCAGGTAGCTCGCGTAGTCCCGCCCCCTCTCGTTGCGGGCTTCGATCACCGCCCCGAAGGTGGCCTCGCAGTCGAGGAAGGCGGCGAGTTCCTTCACGAGATAGCGGAGGAAGACGGTCTCGCCCGCCTGTTCGAGAACGCGGTCTCGCGTCGCGGCAACGTCGAATTCGGCGTCGAGCGCGCTGCGTGCCGCCGCGTCCCCGGCCTGCCAGCGCTGGTAGACGCCGGCCGGGAAGTAGCGGTCCATTGGGAAGGCGGAGAGCGCCAGCCGCTCGATGAACCGGTCGGTGTCCGTCTGCGCGTCGTCGAAGGTGAGGGGGTGACAGTGCGTGTCGTCGACAGGGATCTCGCGCAACTCGTCGAGCAGGGCCCGGGCCGTCGGATCCAGGCCCTCGGCCCCGGCCCGGCCGGCGTCGAACGAGGCCCCACCGGCGCAGGCGCCGAGGAGGGCGCTGCCCCCGCCGACCCCGGCAAGCGTCAGAAACTCTCTTCGGTCGGGCATCCGATCTTCCTCCGTCTCCGGTCATGGCCACGTTCGACGCCGGATGGAAGCTGCGCAACCCGGAATACGGGTGCCGCTCGCCTTCCGAACCGTTGCAGAACCCGGGCGCCGGGCGTTTACGGTGTGGCAACCCGGAAGACGGCGCACACGGAAGGAGCGATCATGGCCCCCAGGTCACCAGGCTCACCGAAGCGGAAGCGGCTGACCCTGCCGACCCTTCTCGCGACCATGGGGTGCGTGTTCGCGGCTGCCGGGTGCCGTACGGTGGAATCGCCCTTCGCACCGGACTTCGCGGTCGAAGAGATCCCTCGGCTTTCCCTCCCGGAAGAACCGCCTTCGGCCGAAGATCCTCCCGCGGCGGCCATCGATGTCCCGCCCCCTCCGGGCGGCGAGGCGGGGGATTCGTCAGTAGACGCCGTGGACGATCAGCCGAAGTCGGCCCCGCGGACGAGGAGGGTCTCGATCGCACCGCTCGTCGTGATCGACGGGATCATGCAGCCGGATGATTACCGGCTCGCGGACGTTCAGCACCTGGACATCGACCACGTGGAAATCGTGAAGGGGGCCGCCGCGATCCAACTGTACGGGCCGCGCGCCCGGGGCGGCGCCATCGACATTTTGACGAAGGACGGGACGCACGCCGCCATCCTGAACGGGCTGAAGTCGCGGTGACCACGCGGGGGGCCGGTCGTCTCCCGGCCCCCCGTGTCGGTCCCGGCCCCGTCAGTGGCGGACTTCGGTGTCCACCCCCTCCTCTCCCTCGGAGCGGGCGATGATCGCGGCGCCGCACGAGTCGCTGAACACGTTGACCGCGGTGCGGTACATGTCGAGCGGCCGGTCGATGGCGAGCATCGCACCCACGATCGTGATCGCCTCCGGGTTGTCGCCGAGGCCGATCGCGTTCAGCACGATGAAGATCACGACCACGCCCGCCGACGGCACCGCGGCCGCCCCGATCGAGGCGAGGAGCGCCGTGAGGACGACGATCGCCTGCTGCCCGATCGTGAGGTCGACCCCGAGCACCTGCGCGATGAAGAGGGCGCCGGCGCACTCGAAGATCGCCGTCCCGTCCATGTTCACCGTGGCGCCCATGGGAAGCACGAACGAGGAGACCTTGTTCGAGACGCCGACCTTCTCGCGCAGCGTCTTGATCGTGACCGGAAGGGTCGCGCCCGACGAACTCGTCGAGAACGCGGTCAGGAGCGGCTCCCGCAGGTTCGCGAAGTGGACCAGCGGCTTGATGCGGCCCAGCAGGATGAGCAGGAGCGGCATCGTGATGAAGAGGTGGATCGTGAGCCCCGACCCGATCGTCGCGAAGTACTTCGCGAGCGCGGCGAAGCGGTCGAAGCCGGTCTCCCCGACCATCTTGGTGATGAGCGCGAAGACGCCGATGGGGAGGAACTTTATGATCCCCGATGTGAGCGCCATCATCGCCTGGAAGAAGGCCTGGAAGATGTCGGTGACCACCACGCGGGGCTTCTCCGGCAACCCCGTGATCGCGGCCCCGAAGACGATGCAGAAGAAGATGATCGCCAGCATGTCGCCCGCCGAGGCGGCGGCGAAGAAGTTGTTCGGGACGATGTCGAGGATGAGCTCGACCGGAGAGTCCGGCGTGCTGAGTTCGGGCACCTCCTGCTGCGCGGCCGCGCCCATGTCCGCGTTCCGGCCCGGCCGGATGAGGTTCACCATCAGGAGGCCGGTCAGCGCCGCCAGCATGCTGGACAGCACGTAGTAGCCCATCGTCTTGCCGAACAGGCGGCCGATGGCCCTTCCCCCGCCCACCGAGGCGACCCCGGACACGATCGAGGTGAGCACGAGCGGCACGATGATCATCCGGAGCAGCTTCATGAACAGCTCGCCGATCCAGCCGATCGCATTGGCCGCGGGCAGCCCGAAAGCCCAGCCCACGCCGAGACCCAGGATCATGGCGGACAGCACCTGCCAGTGAAGGCGGCGGTACCAGGGAAGGGTGGGATCGTATTCCATTGGCGTCTCCGGTGCGGCGCCGTCGCGCGGCGCGTATCAGCGACTGGAGCGGCCTGACCTCGAGGCGGTCCGGCCGCTGCTCGAACGATCGATCCAACGGGGGTTGATCGTGGTGTCCAGACGGCGGGCGGGCAATGGGCGTCACATGGTTTCCCGCGTTGAGCCCCTTCCGCGACGGCTCTAGCTTCGGGAATCCGGTCCCTCACTTCCTTGCGCACGCCGCGGCGCTCCGCTCCGGGAGACTCGATGCCCAGGATCATCCATGCGGACAACCTCGACGCGCTCCGGGGCCTGCCGGATGGCCACGCCGACCTCATCTACATCGACCCGCCGTTCAACACCGGCCGGACGCAGCGGCGAACCCGTATCCGAACCCGGCGCTCGTCACCGGGTGAAGAAGGCGACCGGACGGGCTTCCAGGGCGAGCGCTACGAGACGACCGTCCTTGGCAGCCGCCGTTTCGCGGACCGGTTCGACGACTACCTCGCGTTCCTCGGGCCCCGGCTCGTCGAGGCATACCGCGTTCTCGCCCCGCACGGGTCCTTCTATCTCCACGTCGACTACCGACAGGTGCACCACTGCCGACTGTTCCTTGACGATTTGTTCGGCCCCCGGAATCTCCTGAACGAGATCATCTGGGCGTACGACTACGGCGCGCGACCGAAGACGCGGTGGCCGGCGAAGCACGACAACATCCTGTTCTACGTGAAGGACCTGTCGAACTACGTCTTCAACGTGGACGAGATCGAGCGCATCCCGTACATGGCCCCGGGGCTGGTGGGACCCGAGAAGGCCGCACGCGGCAAGCTCCCCACGGACACGTGGTGGCACACGATCGTCCCCACGAGCGGCGCCGAGCGGACGGGCTATCCGACCCAGAAGCCGCTCGGCATCCTGCGCCGCATCATCACCGCCTCATCGAATCCCGGCGACCTCGTGCTCGATTTCTTCGCGGGCAGCGGCACGACCGGCATGGCCGCCCACGAACTGGGCCGAGACTTCATCCTCGTCGACGACAACCCGGAGGCCCTCGAAGTGATGGCGAAACGGTTCGAGTCCGTCCCCGGTGTCCGCTGGGAGGGGTTTGGTCCGAGCGTGAGCCGTCCGCCATGACTTGCGGCACATATGTTGTCAGAAACATATTGCTTGGTGGATTGGACGGTCGAGATTGCCGATGAGTTTGCGCCGGAGTTCCGTGCGTTGCAGGTGGAGGTGCAGGACGCGATCCTGGCCACGTCTCGCCTCCTGCAGCACTTCGGCCCGCACTTGGGACGCCCACGGGTGGACACGCTCAGCGGGTCGCGGCACGCCAACATGAAGGAGTTGAGATTCGGCGCGTGCTGACGGGCAGTGGCGGGTCGCGTTCGCCTTCGATCCCAGGCGCACGGCGGTCCTGCTCGTTGCCGCCGACAAGGCAGGCGGCAGTTCCAAGGCGTTCTACCGGGCGCTCATCCGCAAGGCGGACCAGCGCTTCGACAGGCACCTGGCGCGGCTCGCGATGGAAGGAGGATCATGATGGCATTGAACGTGAACGACGTCATCAAGGGACTCGACGGCCAGCGGCGGCAACGGGTGGAGGAGCGCGCCGCTGAACTCATCGCGGAGGAAATGACGCTGCGCGAGTTGCGGGAGGCGCGGCGGCTCACCCAGGTCAGTTTGGCGCGGGAACTCGGCATCGGCCAGGAAGGCATATCGCGGATGGAACAGCGTAGCGATCTCCTCCTCTCGACTCTGCGCAAGACCGTCGAGGCCATGGGCGGCACGCTCGCGCTGATCGCGAGTTTCCCCGACCGACCGCCCGTTGAGTTGTCCGGCATCGCCGATCCGGAATAGAAGACCTCAGCTCCCCCCCTCGGGATCGCGGTGGACGGTATCGGGGGAGAAGGCGGGTAGGCACACGGCGACGTACTCGGCGCCCTCCGGGCCGGGCGTGCTGTAGCGGACCCATTCGCCCGCGTGGGTGATGACTGCCTGGCCGGCGTCCACGTCGATGACGCCGTCCTCGTGCTCTACGCGGAGTGATCCCCTCAGGACGACGGTGATCTCCTCGAACTCGGGGCGCTGACCGGGTTCGACCCAGCCGGACGGCGCAACCATGCGCGCCACGCTGACGCCGTCGTGGCTCGTCCGGACGCGACCGGCGTACTCCTCGATCCGCTTGGGCCTGTTCCCGGCCGCCTCGATGACGGCCGGGGCTTCGATCAGCGTGGGCATCCCCGGACCGCGCCGGGCGTCCCTCCGCGCGTTCCCTACATGCCTGCGTCGGCGAGGGACCGGACGGCGTCGGCCAGCATGCGGACCTTCGCGGCTTCTCCCGCCCCCGCCGCCCCACGGGATACGGCGTCGGCAAGCGACCGGAGCGCGTCGGCGCGCGCGGATCCCGTCATCTCCTCGGCCTCGGCCAGTCCGCCCCGGAGACGGTCGATCCTCGCGGCGGCGAGCCCCCCGTGCCGCTCCAGCTGGTCCAGGTAGGCCCTCGCCAGCGCGAACGTCGCGGGCCATTCGAAGATCGGCTGACCCTGGGAATTGAGGTGCGTCAGCCGCACGGAGTTCGCCGCGTCGATCTCGTTCTGCGTGAGCGCCTCGCTCGGGACCAGCTCGAGGATGTCGAGGCCGCGGGCGATCTCGGAATTGACGATGACGCCGTTGTACCAGTAGACGGACCAGCTGCCGCCCATCACCATCCGGCTGCCGTCCACGGGGCCGCGGTCGAAGTAGGCGATCTCGACCGGATCCGTCGGATCGGTCCAGTCGATGAGCGAGATCCCGCCCTGGTACCAGCCCTGGATCATGATGTCGCGGCCGGGGACCGGGATCAGCGACCCGTTGTGGGCCACGCAGTTCTCCTCCGCCGTCTGCGGCGCGGGGAGCTTGAAGTAGCTCTGGAACTCCATCTCCGCGCCCTCGATGGTGAAGATCGCGTTGGCGCCCCATTCCATTGGATCGGAGGTCCGGCACTTCGGCGACCCGCCGCCGCCCCATTCATCCGTGAACAGGATGGCGGTGCCGTCGTTGTTGAAGGTGGCCGAGTGCCAATACGAGAAGTTGGAGTCGGCCACGGCGGAGAGCCGCCGGGGGTTCTCCGGATCGGAGATGTCGAGGAGCATGCCGTAGCCCTCGCACGCTCCGCCGGCGAGCCCGATGGCCGGATACACGGTGATGTCGTGGCACTGCGTCGGACCCGCGTTCGGGTCGATGCCCCCCATCTGCTCGGCGATCATATTGGTGATGAATTCCTGCAGCGCGGCAGTGTCCTGGGCGGTCGGCGCGCCTTCCCCTCCGCGCAGCACCACCATGGAGTCCAACAACATGGTGGCGGCCTGCGGCGGAAGAGGCATCTGCTGACCCATGACTTCGATGATGATGGCGCCCTGGGCTCGGGCTTCATCCATCTCCGCACGTTCCTCGGCGGTCGGTCCGTGGCGGGGCGGCGCCACCAGGTCCTCGAAGATGCGGGGCGAACTCACGACCGCGGCGCTCGCGGGGTCGGCGAGCGGGACGCGGATGACCTCGATGCGGAAGAGGGCCGTGTTCGGGTCCTCATCCGGTGGCCCGCCGGAGCAGCCGACGAGTTCCTCGGATGGGCGCACGGGCGCGGAACCGGATACGTAGATGTAGACGTTTTCGTCGTCGCCGGGGTGCTCCAGCACGGTGTGCGTGTGCGAGCCGCGGCACGTCTGGACGTTGGCGACGTACTCCGGCGCCGTGATGTCGGAGATGTCGAAGATGCGGATGCCGCGGAGCCGGTCGTGGCTCACTTCTTCCTGGATCCCCTGGCCACCGCAGTCCAGCCGGCCGCCCAGACCCTCACCGGACACGAAGAGCAGGTTCTCGTAGACGGAGACGTCGCTCTGGGACGCGGGACAGACGTACGTCACGACGGTCTGTGGATTGGCGGGATCGGAGATGTCCCAGATCTGGATGCCGTCGTAGTTGCCCTGGATCGCGTACTGGCCGCTGAAGGCGAGGTCGGAGTTCGTCTTGCCCACGAACGGGTCCGGCGGCGGCGTGGCGGACACGAGGTTGAGGTTCCAGATCGCCTCGCCGGCGTCGAACATGCCGGGCGCGAGTCCGACGCGCGGGTCCGGCGCGGGCGGATCGGCCCGCAGCCCGGTGGGCGCCGCCGCCGGAGCGGCGGGCGCCGTCGCCATGCCCGTTTGCGCCGCCTGGTACGCGCAGCCGGCCGCCCCCGACACGGCGACCGCGCCGACGAGCAGCGTCGCGAGGCGCACGGAGGGCTGAATGTGGTCCTGTCCCTTCTTCACGGAGATCATTTCGCGTCCTTCGATTGGAGTGAACTGCACGAATCAGCCGCCCGGCTCCGGCGCGCCGAGCGCCTCGAGCATCAATTCCATGCGGGCGATTTCCGTGGCCTGATCGACGTGGATGTCGGAGGCCAGCTTGAACACGAAGTCGTCCTGCGCCGCGCCATCGGTGCCGAACAACTCGCGCACCATCGTCACGGCGCCGTTGTGGTGCTGGATCATGTACCGGAGAAAAAGCCGGTCGAACTCGGCGCCGCGCGCGGCCTCGAGTGCCGCGAGTTGCTCCGGGGTCAGCATCCCGGCCATGAGCATGGCCCCATCCCGCCGGTCCCCGGTCTCGGGCACGGGGAGGCCGCGGTCGGAGAGCCACCGGCTCATGATCGCGATCTCGTCGGTCTGGGCATTGATGATCCTGGCGCACAGCGTCCGGATGGAGGGGCTCGCGCCGGCGTCCGGGGCGAAGCCCGCCATGACCAGGGCCTGCGCGTGATGCGGGATCATGTGCGTCATGAAGCGGATGTCCGCCTCGTGCGCCCCTTCGAGAGCGGCTTCGGCCCGCGCCCGGTAGATCGCTTCGAGCTCGGCCACCCGCGCCGCGTCGGGCCTGACGGCCGTGTCCGGCGGACCGCTGCCGGAGCTGGCGCAGGCCGCCACGCCCGCGAGCCATCCGATGAGCAGGCCAGTGAACAGAATGGGTTGGGTCTTCATTACGTCGCCGCGCGACCTCGTTCGTTCGGCGGGGGAATCTCACGCGTGGTTCTCGCGCCAAATGTGCCGAACAGGCATACCGAATCGGTCGTACGAATACAATCCTGAACGGTTTCGCGGCCCGCTGCCGCCGGGGTCCTACCGGTAGCGGTAGAGGCGGATCTCCTCCTCGTCCAGGGCGTCCCGCTGGAGCAGGACGAAGCGGTCGGCATCGACGGCCAGCACGCGCGCTTCGGAAGGGAGATTCAACCAGCCTCGCGGTTGTCCGTCGGGGCCGATCACGAGCCAGCGTCTCGTATCCGCGCCAAAGCGAGCCGAGAGGCCGATCCAGATCAACTCGTCGGGACCCAGCACGGCCGAGTGGAAGGCCGGGTGCGTCTCCCGGTAGGGGGCGTTCGCAGTGAATTCCACGTACCAGTCGGGGGCATCCGGACCCCTGCGAGCGAGCCGTTCCGCCCTCCATGCCTCGATTTCTTCGGGCGTGACCGCCCACCCACCGCCGGAACCGCGGATCTGACGCGTCAGACGCCCGTCCGCCGCGTACACGGAGAGGCTCAGAATCTCGTTGTCCCCGATCAGGGCCCGATCGCGGAAGCCGCCGGCCACGATGTCTCGCCGGGCTGCCGGTTCGGTGCGCGTCGCCCCGCCGCCGGGAATGCCACCGTAGGCCCATTCCGTGGCGGGCAGCATTCCGAGCGTGTCCGGATCGGTCGCGAGATCGGCGAACAGGAGCAGTGGCGTCGTGTCCCTCTTCATCCCCTCGGACAGAAAGCGCCGCTGCTGTCCCAGGATCGCGAACAGGTGCCCCGCGGCGTCTCTGGCAAGCGGCTTCAGGCTCACGATGGCGCTCTTGGCGGAGAGCGGCGACGACGTGACGAACTCCCCGCTCTCCGAGAACTCGTTGAGGCGGGCCAGCCGCGCATCGTAGGCCAGGAACCCCGAGTCCGTCCTGAGG
>CAZDZJ010000031.1:0-12651 GCA_964509895.1 uncultured Gemmatimonadota bacterium | reverse complement strand
CCGCGCTTCTGAGGGTTCCCCTCGAGCGCCGGCGCCTTGCTCTTCTTGTGGACCTTCCTGCGGCCCTTCCGGACCAGCTGATTGATGGTCGGCATTCCCGCTCCATCGCTCCCTCCGGCCGCACCGGTGCGCCGATCACCGAACTGGAGCCCGGCCGTTGGGGGTAAAAAAATCGGGGACGGATCCGAACCGCCCCCGCGGCGACTGCCGACCGGTCGGTCGACAGACAAGAAAGAGTAGTCCTGAAGCCCTGCTCTGTCAAGCAACTTTCGTCGCGGCGCGGGGGCGCGGAATCGCGTTACCGCACCCCCGCTGCAGGTCCCGGCCGGGCGTCAGGTCGTCATGACCGCGCCCTCCCCCGCTACGCCGGCATCGTCCTCCTCGGCCTGGTCCCGCAGGTCCGAGAACAGGCTCCGGGGCATCTCCTCCGGCACAACCCTGCGCCGCATGGAGTCGATCTGTGCCTTGAGCGCATCGTCGACGAGGAACTCGATGTCGGAGAATCGGTGCGTGCCCGTACCCGCCGGCACCAGGTGCCCGATGATGATGTTCTCCTTGAGCCCTCTGAGACGGTCCTTGGCACCACGCACGGCGGCGTCCGTCAGGACCCGGGTCGTCTCCTGGAAGGAGGCCGCGCTGATGAAGGACTCCGTGGTGAGGCTCGACTTCGTGATCCCGAGCAGGATCGGCTCGGCGCGCGGGGGCTTGCCGCCACTCTCCAGAATGGCGCGCGTCGCATCCCGGAACTCCATGCGGTCCACGTGCTCGCCCTCGAGGAATTCCGTACCGCCCGGATCCGTGATGCGAACCTTCTGCAGCATCTGGCGCACGATTACCGCGATGTGCTTGTCGTTGATCCGCACGCCCTGCAGGCGATAGACCTCCTGGATCTCGTTGAGAAGGTACTCCTGCACGGCACGGGGTCCGCGAACACGCAGGATGTCGTGCGGATTCACCGGCCCCTCGGAGAGGCGATCGCCCGCACGCACCAGATCCCCCTCGTGCACGCGAAGGTGCTTCCCGACCGGAATCTGGTACACCATTTCCTCGCCGTCGTCCATCGTCACGATGATCTCGCGCTTGCCCCGCTTGATTCCGCCGAACGAGACACGGCCGTCGACCTCGGTGATCGTGGCCGGATCCTTCGGCCTCCTCGCCTCGAAGAGTTCGGCGACTCGCGGCAGGCCACCGGTGATGTCGCGGGTCTTGTAGGCCTCGCGGCTGATCTTGGCGAGCGTCTCTCCCGCGTCGACGCCCTGTCCGTCCTGCACGAGCAGCTGCGTACCCACCGGTACGATGAACTCGCGCAGTTTCGCACCCTTCGAATTCACGATGTTGATGACCGGGTGCAGCTTCTTCTCGCGGTCGTCGATGATGACCTGCTGGCGCCGCCCCGTGGCCTCGTCCAGTTCCTCGCGGACCGTCTCTTCCGGCACGATGTCCGTGAACCGGATCTTCCCCTTCTTGTCCGCAACGATGGGCTCGGAGTAGGGGTCCCACCCGAACAGCAGGTCTCCGTGCCGGACGTCCGTGTCGTCTTCCACGAAGAGCGTCGCGCCGTACGGAACGGCGAGTCGCGAAAGAATGCGGTCATCCGGCGTCTTCATGAGGAGTTCGCCCTCGCGGCTCGTGACGATCGTGTCGCCGGACGGGCTCGAAACCGTCGTCACGCGCTCGAACGCAATCCGGCCCTCGAGCTTGGAGCGGCGCTGCGTCTGCGCCGCGATACGTGCCGCCGTCCCGCCGATATGGAATGTCCTCAGCGTGAGCTGCGTCCCGGGCTCACCGATCGACTGCGCGGCCAGGATTCCCACGGCCTCGCCGAGGTCGACCAGGTCCATCGTGGCCAGATTGCGGCCGTAGCATTGCTGACAGATCCCGCGCCGCGACTCGCACGTGAGGACCGACCGAATACGGACCTGCTGGACACCGCTCTCATCGATGGCTCGCGCCCGGGCTTCCGTGATCATGTCCCCGGCCTCGACGATGACTTCGTCGTCGATGGGATCGATCACGGCTTCCGCCGCGATGTTGCCGGCGACGCGATCCGACAGTGGCTCGATGATGTCCTCGCCCTCCTTGAGCGCCGTGACATCGAGCCCGAGAATCGTGTTGCAGTCCTCCTCGATGATCGTGACATCCTGCGCCACGTCGACGAGCCGCCGCGTCAGGTAACCGGCATCCGCCGTCTTGAGGGCCGTATCGGCGAGTCCCTTCCGCGCGCCGTGCGTCGAGATGAAATACTCCAGCACGCTGAGCCCTTCGCGGAAGTTGGACCGGATCGGGCTCTCGATGATCTCTCCGATGCCGCCGGTCAGCTTCTTCTGCGGCTTGGCCATCAGGCCCCGCATGCCGGCGAGCTGCCGAATCTGGTCGCGGGAACCCCGCGCCCCCGAGTCGAACATCATGAAGATCGGATTGAAGCCGTGTCTCGATTGCTGGAGGCCGCGGATCATCGCGTCGGCGACATCGTTGTTCGCGTGCGTCCAGGCATCGATGACCTTGTTGTACCGTTCCCCGAAGGAGATCACACCGCGGTGGTACGCCTTCGTGAACCGGTTCACGTCCTCCTGGGCTTCACCGAGGATCTCGTGCTTCTCGGTCGGGATTTCCATGTCGTCGAGTCCGATCGACACGCCGGCCTTCGTCGCGTTGCGGAACCCGAAGTCCTTGAGATCGTCGAGGAACGCCGTGGTGTCCTCGAGCCCGGCGAGCCGGAACGACCGGAAGACGAGGTCTCCCAGCGCCCCCTTGCCCAGCGTCTCGTTCACGTAGGGCACCCGGGATGGCAGGATCGCGTTGAAGAGCGCGCGACCGACGCTGGTTACGATCCACCGCCGCTCGGTCCGGCCGTCGTCCGCCTCTTCCTCGACGAGGAGCCGGATCGGCATGTGGTAGTCCGGCGTTCCCGCCGACGAGCGCAGGTATCCCCCCTCCAGCGCCAATTCAACCTGGTCCGCGTTCGCGAAGTGCGGGAGATCCGTTCCCTCCCCGACTTCGTCGAAGTCCGGGCGAACCTTCGTCATGTAGTAGCAGCCGAGGACCATGTCCTGAGACGGCGACGCGATCGGCCGCCCGTTCGCCGGCTTCAGAATGTTGTTGCTGGACAGCATGAGGATGCGCGCCTCGAGCTGCGACTCGAACGACAGCGGTACGTGAACCGCCATCTGGTCGCCATCGAAGTCGGCATTGAAGGCCGCGCACACCAGCGGATGAATGCGGATGGCCTTCCCCTCGACGAGGACCGGCTCGAACGCCTGGATACCGAGCCGATGAAGCGTCGGGGCCCGGTTCAGCAGGACCGGGTGATCCTTGATGATGTCCTCGAGGACCTCGTAGACCGTCGGGTCGTCGAGTTCGACGAGCTTCTTGGCCCGCTTCACCGTCTCGGCGTGCAGCCGCCGCTCGAGTTCGTGGATGATGAACGGCTTGAACAGCTCGACCGCCATCTTCTTCGGCAGTCCGCACTGGTGCAGGCGGAGCTCCGGACCCACGACGATGACGGAGCGGCCGGAGTAGTCCACGCGCTTTCCAAGCAGGTTCTGCCGGAACCGGCCCTGCTTGCCCTTCAGCATGTCGGACAGCGACTTGAGCGGCCGCTTGCCCCGGCCCCGGATCGCCTTGCCCCGGCGCCCGTTGTCGAACAGCGCGTCGACCGCTTCCTGGAGCATGCGCTTCTCGTTGCGCAGGATCACCTCCGGCGCGCGCATTTCCAGCAGTTTCTTGAGCCGGTTGTTCCGGTTGATGACCCGCCGATACAGATCGTTGAGATCCGATGTCGCGAACCGGCCACCGTCCAGGGGAACGAGGGGACGCAGATCCGGCGGGATGACCGGAATCACATCCATGATCATGTGCTCCGGGCTGTTTCGCTTCGAGACCTCGTCGTCGCTGTTGCGGATCGCGTCAATGACCTTGAGCCGCTTGAGCTTCTTCTTCTTCCGGTGCTTCGAGGTCTCGTGCACGACCTCGTAGCGCAGCTGCTCGGCGAGTTCGTCCACGTCCAGCTGTCCGAGCAGCGTCCGGATCCCTTCCGCCCCGATTTCGGCCCGAAACTGGGTGTCGCCCTCCTCGCGGGCCTTGTCCGTCAGCTCCCAGTACTCATCCTCTTCGAGTACCTGCTTGAACTCGACGTCCTGCGCCCCGGGCTCGGTGACGACGTGCGCGGCGTAGTAGATCACCTTCTCGAGATCCCGCAGCTTCATCCCGAGCAGATAGCCCATCTGCGAGGGAAGCGTCTTGAAGAACCAGATATGCGCCACGGGCACCGCGAGTTCGATGTGGCCCATTCGCTCGCGCCGAACCTTCGAAAGCGTGACCTCGACCCCGCACTTGTCACATATGTGACCGCGGTACCTGATCCGCTTGAACTTCCCGCAGTGGCACTCCCAGTCCTTGACCGGTCCGAAGATGCGCTCGCAAAAGAGGCCATCGCGTTCCGGCTTGAAGGACCGGTAGTTGATCGTCTCCGGCTTGGTGACCTCTCCGTGACTCCAGGAGCGGATCTCCTCGGGGGAGGCGAGCTTGATCTGAATCCAGTCGAACTCGGACGACCCGGCACTGCGATTTCGCGGAAAATCGATCATCTGTCACCCTCTTGTTTCGTTCCGGACCCGACCGGGCTCCCGGTCACGTCCGTCCACCGCCCACCCACCGGCAGCTAGAACAGCGCCTCCGGCTCCTCGCCTCCGAGTGTCACGCTCAGCCCCAGTGCCTGCAGTTCCTTGACGAGCACGTTGAAGCTCTCGGGCACGCCCGGCTTGGGCAGGTTGTCGCCCTTTACGATCGCTTCGTACACCCGGCTCCGTCCCGTCACGTCATCCGACTTGACGGTCAGCATCTCCTGGAGCGTGTGGGCCGCCCCGTACGCCTCCAGCGCCCACACTTCCATCTCCCCGAAGCGCTGCCCCCCGAACTGCGCCTTCCCCGCGAGCGGCTGCTGCGTAACGAGGCTGTACGGCCCGATGGAACGCGCGTGGATCTTGTCGTCGACGAGGTGCGAGAGCTTCATCATGTAAATCTCGCCGACCGCGATATCCGCCACGAACTCGTCACCGGTGCGGCCGTCGCGGAGCCTCATCTTCCCGTTGGGGCGCAGGCCCGCCCGCTCCATGAGTTCGACGACCGCCGCATCCAGGCCCGCCGTGACCTTGCGCCGGCCCGACAGCTCGGCGGTCTGCGGCCAACCCTCGGCCTTCAGCTTCGCCGCCGTGGTCGCGCCCGACACGTCGCGCACGACCTGCAGTACGAAGGATGCCAGACGCCGCAGGTACGCTGCGAGTTCGCCTCCGCTTCCCAGATAGGCGTCCAGGGTCCGCCCCAGGCGGGTCGGGTCGTCCGAAACCGGATCGTCGCCCTCCCAGGACTGGATCTCGCTGACGAGCGCCTGGATCTCCGGATACGCCAGCTCGGGCGGCTCCACTTCCGATCCGAGCGTACGAGCGGCCCAATAGGCGCCTGCGATCTTCAGCAGGGCAGCGATCTCGTGTTCCGTCGCGCCCTGGAAGACAGGCGTGTTCGCCTCGAAGCCGAGGGCTCGGGCGGCCCATCCCAGGGTGGTCTCGAGGATCTGTCCCACGTTCATCCGGCTCGGTACGCCGAGCGGGTTGAGCACGATCTCGACCGACTGTCCGTCCGGCAGGATCGGCATGTCCTCCTCGGGGACGACCCTCGCAATGATGCCCTTGTTCCCGTGACGGCCGGCCATCTTGTCACCGACCGAAATCTTTCGCTTCTCGGCGAGGTAGACCTTCACGAGCTGAACCACGCCCGGAGACAGTTCGTCGGGCTGGAAGATCTTGTCGATGCCCTCTTCCGTACGCTCGCGGATCCGTTCCACGCGAGTGCGAGCCTCGGCTTCCACGCGGCGGATCAGGTCGTTCGACTTCTCCGTCCCCACCTTCAGCGTCGCGAGGTCGATCTCGCCCAGGTCGATCCCGCGAAGCTTCGTCTTCGTCAGCTTCGTGCCTTCGGCGAAGAGCGGCTCGAGAGAGCCGCGTCCGAGGCAGAGGACGACGGTCTCACCCTGAAGCAGCTCCAGGATCTCCTCGTCCCGGGCCTCCATCACCCGGCCGATCTCCTCGCGCTCGTTCTCGCGCAACTCGGCGATCCGCTCGCCGTGCTCCCGCTCCAGCAACGGATCGTCGATGCGCCTCGAGAAGATCTTGACGTCGATCACGGTGCCTTCGACGCCGGGTGGCACGCGCAGCGAGCTGTCCTTCACGTCCTTCGCCTTTTCGCCGAAGATCGCGGTCAGCAGCTTCTCTTCGGGTGAGAGCTCCGTCTCTCCCTTGGGCGTGATCTTGCCGACGAGGATGTCTCCGGAGCGAACCGCCGCGCCGATGCGGACGATCCCGCGATCATCGAGGTCGACGAGCGCTTCCTCCGCCACGTTCGGGATCTCGCGGGTGATCTCCTCCATTCCGCGCTTGGTGTCCCGAACGTGAAGTTCGAGTTCCTGGATGTGTACGGACGTGTAGACGTCACCCTTGACCAGCTTCTCGCTGATCACGATCGCGTCCTCGAAGTTGTGCCCGAACCAGGGCATGAAGGCGACGAGGGCGTTGCGGCCGAGCGCGAGCGAACCGCCGTCCGTACCGGCTCCATCGGCGATCACGTCGCCCGCTTCCACCTCTTCTCCGACCCGGACGATCGGCCGCTGGTTGATCGCCGTGTCCTGATTCGTGCGCCAGAACTTCCTGAGCCGATAGGTGTCGTACTGGGTGAGGCGCGCGAGCGGGATCTCTCCCGCCGCCTGCCGCGGCTTGCCGGTGTCGACCTCGACCTCGTCCGCCGTAACCCGCGTCACCGTTCCGGCGCGCCTCGCGAGCACCACGGCGCCGGAATCGCGGGCCACCTTGCCCTCGAGCCCCGTGCCCACGAGGGGCCGCTCCGGGAACAGCAGCGGGACCGCCTGTCGCTGCATGTTCGACCCCATTAGCGCCCGGTTCGCGTCGTCGTGCTCGAGGAACGGGATCAGCGCGGGCGATACGGCCACCAGCTGGTCGGGCGCCACATCCATGAAGTCGATCTCGTCCGGCGGAAGGAGCGGATAGTCGTCTCGCCGCCGGCAGAGCACGAGCGAACGGGCGAACGTCCCGTCGGGATTCAGCTCGGCATTCGCCTGCGCGACGGCGTATTCCTCCTCCTCGCTGGCGGAGAGCCATACGATGTCGTCCTGCGACACCTTCTCGTTGACGACCTTGCGATAGGGCGTCTCGAGGAATCCGAGTTCGTTCAGGCGGGAGTACGTGGTCACGGACGTGATGAGGCCGATGTTCGGGCCTTCCGGCGTCTCGATCGGGCACATCCGACCGTAGTGCGAGTAGTGCACGTCCCGCACCTCGAACCCCGCGCGCTCCCGCGTCAGCCCGCCCGGCCCCAGCGCGCTCAGGCGCCGTTTGTGCGTGAGTTCGGAGAGCGGGTTCGTCTGATCCATGAACTGGCTGAGCTGCGAACTGCCGAAGAAGGCCTGAATGACGGCGCTCACCGTGCGCGCATTCACGAGATCGTCGATCGAGATCTTCTCGGGGTCGCTGTTGATCGACATCCGCTCGCGAACCAGGCGCGCCATGCGCGACAGGCCGACGGAGAACTGGTTCGCGATGAGTTCACCGATGGACCGCACGCGGCGGTTCCCGAGATGGTCGATGTCGTCCGTGTATCCGCGACCTTCGTGCAGTTCGACCAGATAGCGGATGATGGCGACGAAATCCGAGGGATCCAGGACCACGAGGTCGCCCGCCGGCATGTCGAGGCCGAGCAGCCGGTATACGTCCTTGAGCCGGTGATTGATCTTGTGACGCCCCACCCGGCCCAGATCGTACCGCTTCGGGTTGAAGAAGAGCCGGTCGAGCGCGCCCCGGGCAGTGGCCAGATTCGGCGCCTCGCCGGGCCGGACGAGAGAGTAGATGGAGTGAAGCGCGGCGGCCTCGCTCGCCGTCGGATCCTTCGCGAGCGTGTTCCGCAGCAGCGGAGACTCGCCGCGCGGCCCGCCGGTGAACACCAGAGCTTCGCGCACCATCGCCGACTTCAGCTCGGTAAACAGGCCCGCATCGAAGCGCGCGCCCTTCTCGGCCAGGACTTCTCCCGTGTCCTCGGCCACGACGTCCGCGGCCAGCTGCGGACTCGAGCTCCAGTCGCGCCGCATGGCGAGGTCCTCGTAGGTCCCCCGCAGCGGCACGAACGTCGCGCTCGAGTAGACCTCGACCTCCGACACGCCCGCACGCACGAGGCGTTCGAGGGCTTCCTCGTTCAGCACCTCCCCGCGACGCACGATGAAGGCATCCTCATCCTCGAAGACCCCGACGTTCGCGATTTCGCTGTCCAGGAGGCGCTGCAGCAGTTCCGTGTCCAGATGGTCCCCCGCGGCCGCGGCCGGTTCTCCGCCGTCCGCGGCCGGGAGGTCCTCCGCCAGCCAGCGCGGCGCGTCCGGAGCGGGCTCGTAGCCACGCAGTTCCAGCCCCCCCGGATCCTCCCCGAAGTCGGGGTTCGCGATGCTCCGCGCGACGAGCGTGCCCGTAACCTCGCGATGTCCCGATGACTCCTCGTCCGCCTCCGGCTCGATCTGGACGAGCCGTCGCCGGCAGAAGCATTCCAGGATGTCCACGTCGCGACCGTAACCGAATGCCCTCAGCAGCGCCGTGGCGGGAAACTTCTTCTTCTTGTCGATGTGGACGTGGATCACATCGTGGATGTCCAGCGTGAATTCGACCCAGGATCCCCGGAAGGGGATGATGCGGGACGAGAAGAGTCGCGTGCCGTTGGGGTGCAGCGTCTCTTCGAACACCACGCCGGGAGAGCGGTGGAGCTGGCTCACGATGACCCGCTCCGCTCCGTTCACGACGAACGTTCCCTGTTCGGTCAGAAGCGGCAGGTCGCCGAGATAGACTTCCTTCTCCAGCATGTCGCCCGGCCGCTTCTCGCCGTCCTTCCCGACCACCTCGAAGATGACCAGCCGGAGCCGCGCCTTCAGCGGCGCGGAGTAGGTCATGTCGCGCTCGATGCACTCCTCGACCTCGTACTTCGGCTCTCCGAGCGAGTAGCTGACGAACTCGAGGGAGAAGTTCTCGTTCACATCCGTGATCGGGAAAATCTCCCGGAAGACACGCTCGAGACCGAGATCCCGGCGCTCCTCTTCGCTCGTCCTGGACTGCAGCAGACGCTCGAACGCCTCTCGCTGCACATCGAGGAAATGAGGCATGTGCATCGGGCGGTCGAGCTTGTCGAACGAGACCGCAGGTCTGCCGTTAGCCGTCAAATCGTACCTCCCCCGGGAACCCCGCGAGTACATGGGAGATGCGCAAATACCGGGGAACGCCCCGTGGCGCCCGCTCCGGTTCGTGCACGGTGTGAGGTTGGACCCCTGCGCCATCGGCCCGGCTGCGGTCCTTCCGCAGACCGGAGCCGACCATGAGTTCGACGCCGGGGCCTGCCACGCTCTTCAGCGCGGCTACTTGAGATCCGCCGTGGCGCCCTGCTCTTCGAGCTTGGCCTTGATCTCCTCCGCCTCCTCCTTGGACACGCCTTCCTTGACGGGCCCGGGGGCGTTGTCGACGACGGCCTTCGCCTCCTTGAGACCCAGGCTCGTGACTTCCCGCACGACCTTGATCACCTGGATCTTCTTGTCGCCCACGGCCGTGAGGAGGACATCGAATTCCGTCTGCTCCTCCTCGGCGGCGTCACCTCCGCCACCGGGAGCGGCGGCGACGGCGACCGGCGCGGAGGCCGACACGCCGAAGGTTTCCTCCATCTTGTCTTTCAACTCGGCGGCTTCGAGCACCGTCAGCGAGCCGATCTGCTGCAAGAGATCGTCGATTTTGGACATGTTCTTCCGTTCCCTGGATCCTGTACGCACTCCCCGTGCCCGCACTCTCACGGGCGCGGCGTCCCCCCTCAGGCGGACTGGTTCTTCCTGCCGACCTGTTCGATCATGTCTGCGATGTCGCGCATGAGCGCATTCAGCGCTCCGGCGATGCCGCCGACGCTCGCCGTGAGCCCGCCGGCGATACCTCCGAGCAGAACCTCGCGCGCCGGAAGGTCGGCGATACGCCCGACTTCCTCCGGCGATGTCTCCACCCGATTGATGACCCCGACCTTCACGACCGGCCGGTTCTCGTTCGCCTTGGCGAATTCCTTCAGGACCCTGGCCGGAGTGACCGGGTCCGAATCGCTGAGGATCAGCCCTGTCGGGCCCTCCAGATGGGCGCTCAGATCCGGAAAATCGAGATCCTCGATCGCCCGCTTCATGAGGGTGTTCTTCACGACCCGATATCTCAGACCCTCATCCCGGAGCCGCGTTCGGAAATCCGTGATCGCCTTCACGTTCAGCCCGGTGAAGTCGGTCAGGAAGATCGTCCCGCTCTCTTCGATCTGAGCAGTGAGTTCCTGCGTGACGCGCAGCTTTTCTTCGAGTCTCATCGGTTTATCGGTACAGGTCCTCGTCGACGGAAACACCGAGACCCATGGTGCTGGTCACGGTCACGCTCTTCACGTATCGGCCTTTCGCGGCCGAGGGCTTCAACCGAACGATCTCGTCCATGAGCGCTTCGAAATTCTCGGCAAGCCGGTCGATCTCGAAGCTCACCTTGCCGATCGGCGCGTGGACGTTTCCGGTCCGGTCGACCCGGAACTCGATCTTGCCCGCCTTCGATTCGCGTACGGCTCGACCCACGTCCATGGTGACGGTTCCGGCCTTGGGCGTGGGCATGAGTCCGCGCGGACCGAGTATCCGGCCCAGCCTGGCAACATCCTTCATCAGATCCGGCGTCGCGATCGCGACATCGAAATCGAGCCAGCCATCCTGGATCCGCTCTATGTACTCCGTCCCGACGTGGTCCGCGCCGGCCTCTTTCGCTTCGGCCGCCCGATCCGCCTTCACGAGCGCGAGGACGCGCACCTGGCGTCCCGTGCCGGCCGGCAGGATGACCGTGCCGCGAACGATCTGATCCGCCTTCCGCGGATCCACGCCCAGACGCACGGCGGCCTCGACCGTCTCGTCGAAGTTTGCGAACGCCGTCTTCTGCACGCACTCGAGCGCCTCTCGCGGCGCGAGGGCGCCGTTCGACGGAGTGGCCGCTACGGCGGAGCGGTATTTCTTGCCGCGTTTCGGCATGTTTCCCGATCTCTCCCGATCAGTCGGCCCGCTCGATCCCCATGGATCGTGCGGTACCGGCGATCATCCGCATCGCGGCCTCCTCATCGGCCGCGTTGAGATCCTTCATCTTGATCCGGGCGATTCTGCGCAGCTGGTCGTCCGTGACCGTGCCGACCTTCTCCCGGTTGGGAACCGCGGAGCCCGACTCGAGGCCCAGCTCCTTCTTGAGCAGCTCCACCGCCGGCGGCGTCTTGGTGATGAAGCTGAACGTGCGATCCTTGTAAACCGTGATTTCGACCGGAATGATCGTGCCGGCTTCCTGCTGCGTCTGCGCGTTGAAGGCCTTGCAGAAGTCCATGATGTTGAGACCATGCTGGCCGAGCGCCGGGCCCACGGGCGGGGCCGGGTTGGCCTGCCCGCCGGGAATCTGCAGCTTGATGAATCCGGTAACCTGTTTCTTCGGCGGCATCAGAACCCCTGCAACTGCGTATAGTCCAGTTCGACCGACGTCGGGCGCCCGAACAGGCTCACCTGCACGCGCACCTTGCCTTTTTCCGCAAACACTTCTTCCACCGTTCCGCTGAAATCGCTGAACGGCCCCTCCATCACTTCCACGACCTGCCCCGGCCGGAAGGGGATCTCCGTTTCCGGGCCCGCCTGCTCGAGCTCGTCGGCGATGCCGAGGATCTTGTTCATCTCCTCGGTCTTGAGCGGCTGGGGGTCCTTTCCGCTACCCACGAACTTGATGACGCCCGGGACGTTGTTGACGAGGTACATCGTGTTCTGGTCCAGCAGCATCTGAATGAGCACGTACCCCGGATAGAGCCGCTTCGTCGACTTGACCCGCTTCCCTCCCTTGATCTCGACCACTTCCTGCGTGGGGACGATGACTTCCCGGATCGGCGGCTCCTCCCCGTACTCCTGGATCTTCTGCTCCAGGAGCGTCTTTACCTTCTTCTCGTGACCGGAGTAGGTCTGCAGCGCGTACCACCGCAGGTCCTCATCCGGGCGGTCCGGTTGCGCGGCTCCCGCGCCCGGGGACTCAACCACCGAACGACCTGATGATGAACCGCACGGCCGCCGCGAAGACGGAATCCATGGCCCCGATGACCACGGCCATGATGAAGACGAAGATCAGGATTCCGATCGTGGCACTGCGCAGCTGGTCCTTGTCGGGCCACGTGACCCGACGCATCTCGACCTGTACCTGTTCGGCGAATTCCTGGGTTCTTCTGACGATGCCGGCCAATCGAACCCCTTACCGTGTCTCTTTGTGCATGGTGTGCCCGTTGCAGCGCCGACAGTACTTCTTGCGTTCGGCCCGCTGCGGATGGGTCCTCCGATTCTTCGTCGTGGAATAGTTACGCTCTTTGCACTGCGTACATTCGAGCGTGATCCGAACCCTCATCTGCGTTTCCTAGTCGTGGATGGCGGTGACGACCCCGGCGCCCACCGTCCGGCCTCCCTCGCGGATCGCGAACCGGAGGTTCTCCTCCATCGCGATCGGCGCGATCAGCTCCACCGCCATATTCACATTGTCGCCCGGCATCACCATC
>CAZDZJ010000030.1:0-21915 GCA_964509895.1 uncultured Gemmatimonadota bacterium | reverse complement strand
GTCGGCGGCCAGTTGCTCGATGGCTACGAGGTGCCCCCGATCCACCACGCGGCCGTCGTCATCGAGGGGAACCGGATCGTGGCGGTGGGACCGGCGGCGGAGATCGAGATCCCGCCCGACGCCGAGATCATCGACACCCGGGGCAAGACGATGATGCCGGGGATGGTGGACGCGCACGTGCACATCATGATCCTCGGGCACGGGGACTACAGTCAGTGGTTCCCCTGGTTCGAGGGGAACGACGACCTCGTCTACGAGACGTCGGCCAAACAGTTGCTCGCGGCGGGTGTGACCGCGGGCGTCGACCTGGCGGCGCCGATGTCGAGCCTTGCCTTCCGCGACCGGGTCAACCGCAACGAGGTTCCGGGCCCGCGGCTCCTCGTCAGCGGGCCGTGGGTCACGCGCTACGCGTGGGACTTCCTCCCGGACGAACTCCGCGTCCTGCACCGCACGCCCGAGGAGGCGGCGGAGCGAACGCGGATGCTGATCGACGCCGGGGTCGACGTGATCAAGACATGGATCGGGACGACCGAGGAGGACATGCGCGCGATCAAGGCCGTCGCGGGCCCGGCGGGCGTCCCCATCCACTGCCACGTCTACGAGGAGGAGGTCGTCTGGGGAGCGATCCGCGGCGGCTGCGACGTGCTCCAGCACGCGGGCTCCGGCGGCAGCGTCCCGGCCTACTCGCAGGAACTCGTCGACCACATCGCGATGGAGGGGATCCCGGTCGTGCAGACGATCGCGCACCGGATCTGGGTCTATCCCGCCACGCTCGAGTTCCCGGAGCGGCTGTGGGACCCGGACATCATCAACAGCTTCCCCGAGCCGATCCGCGAGCAGGTCCTCAGTTCCTACACGAAGGACGACTTCTGGCGGAAGCCGTACTTCCGCAGCACGCCGCGCCAGATCCGGAACAGCGAGCGCGCCTCGCGCCAGTTCATCGACGCGGATGCCGTGATGGCGATGGGGACCGACACCGGCTCACCCCTGAACTTCCACGCGGAGTCGGCGTGGCGTGAGGTGTCGGCGCTCGTCGACATGGGGATGACGGAGATCGAGGCCATTTCGTCGGCGACGAAGGTTGCGGCCGAGGTTCTCGGACTGCGCGAGACGGGGACGATCGAGCCCGGAAAGCTCGCCGACATCATCGTCGT
This sequence comes from uncultured Gemmatimonadota bacterium, assembly GCA_964509895.1. Classification (GTDB taxonomy): domain Bacteria; phylum Gemmatimonadota; class Gemmatimonadetes; order Palauibacterales; family Palauibacteraceae; genus Palauibacter. Next base: position 20,761 of record CAZDZJ010000030.1, on the reverse strand, counting down.
CGATGGCAACCCGCTGTTCGACATCAACGTGCTCGGCTACGTGACCGACGTGATCAAGGACGGGATCATCTACAAGCGCGACGGCGTCCCCGCGTGGGAGCTGGACCGCGCGCAGACGAGCACGAGCGGATCGTGACACGCCGGCTCCCGCCCCTCACCTCCGCCTGCGGGCGGGGCCGGCCGGCCGTCCGGGCGGTCGCCCTCGCGGCGGTCCTCGCCGCCGGGCTGGGCCTCGCCGCGTGCAGCGCCGTGCCGGAGTCGGCGGACGATCCCTCATCGGCCGCTGCCGGCGACACAGCCTTCGACATCGTCATCATCGGCGGGACCGTCGTCGACGGGACGGGCGCCGGCCGCTTCACGGCGGATGTCGGGATCCGGGACGGCCGGGTCGTCGAGGTCGCCCGCGACGGCGGGCTCTCGGGACAGGGCACCGAGGAGATCGACGCCACCGGCCTCGTCGTGTCGCCGGGCTTCATCGACCACCACAACCACGTCCAGAACCAGGTCCACCGGCGGCCGCTGGCCGAGAACTTCATCCGCCAGGGGATCACCACCATCCTCCCCTCGCTCCACAGCGGCGACCAGCCGTATCCGTTGCGCGACTACATCGATGGTCTCGAGGTCGCGCCGAACGTCGGCTTTTTCGCGGGCCACAGCTGGACCCGGAAGCAGGTGATCGGGATGGAGGACCGCGCCCCGACGCCGGCGGAGCTCGACGAGATGCGGGACCTCGTGCGCGAGGCGATGGAGGACGGCGCCCTCGGCTTTTCGACGGGACTTCTCTACGTGCCCGCGAATTACGCCGAGACCGAAGAGGTCATCGAACTGGCCAGGGTCGCGGCGGAATACGGCGGCATCTACTACACGCACATGCGGGACGAGGCGCGTGGGCTGCTGCCGGCCGTGCGCGAGGCGATCCGGGTCGGCGCCGAGGGGGGGCTGCCGGTCCACATCAACCACTTCAAGGCGATGGGGGTCGCGAACTGGGGCAAGACCGTCGAGTCGCTCGCGCTGGTGGACTCCGCCCGGGCCGAGGGGATCGACGTGAAGGTCGACCTCTACCCGTACATGGCGGGCAGCACCGGCTCCAGCGTGCTCTTCCCGCAGTGGGTGCTGGCCGGCGGCGTCGACTCGTTCCGGGTGCGGGTCAAGGATCCGGAGACGCGGGCGAGGGTGGAGCGCGAGACCGAGGTGTGGATGAACCGCGACTGGACGGGCGGGGACCTGTCACGGATCCAGTTCCGCACGGTACGGGCCTTCCCCGAGTACGACGGGAAACGGATGTCGGACATGGCGGCGGACCGCGGGCTCCCGAACAACGACGCCACCGGCGTGCAGCTTGCGATCGAACTCCAGTTGGCGGGCGGTTTCAGCGCCATCTACCACTTCATGGACGAGGCGGACGTCATCCGCATCATGCAGCACCCGCAGGCGATGTTCGAGACGGACGGCGACCCGGTCGGTTACGGCCTCGGCTTCCCGCACCCGCGGAGCTACGGGACGTTCCCGCGCATCCTCGGCCGCTACGTCCGCGAGATGGGCGTGCTCACGCTGGAGGAGGCGATTCGGAAGATGACCTCGATGTCGGCCGACGAGATCGGGCAGTCAGAGCGGGGCCGGATCGCGAACGGGATGATGGCCGACATCACGATCTTCGACGCCGACCGCATCATCGACAAGGCGGACTACGTGGACCCGCACCGCTACTCGGTCGGCATTCACCACGTGATCGTGAACGGCGTCCCGGTGATCCTCGACGGCTCCGTCACGGGCGCGAAGCCCGGCCACGTACTGAAGGGCCCCGCCCGTCACCTAACCGAAACCCGCGGCGGGTAGAGCGCCGCGGGCGGGACGCCGCGAGCAGGGAGGCGGCGGTTACGCGGCGGGGCCGGCCTCGGGGTCGCCCGTGCGTCCGCCCAACTCCGTCTCGAGCATGAGCAGGGCCGACTTGTCGTCGCCCGCGAGCCGCAGCCGGTCGACGATGTCGGAGATCGTCTTCTCCTCTTCGACCTGCTCGTTGACGAACCACTGCAGCATGACCTGGGCCGGATAGTCGGCTTCGTCCATCGCGAGGCGATAGAGGTCGCCGATCATCCCGGACACCTTCCGCTCGTGCCCGAGCGCCTTCTCGAAAACCTCCAGCGGTGTGCCGAACTCCGAGGGCGGAGCATCGATCGCGCCCAGCGAAACCTGTCCCTCGCGGTCGTGCACGAAGTCGAAGATGCGGAGCGCGTGCGCCCGCTCCTCCTCGGCCTGCGCGCGCATCCAGTGCGCGAAGCCCGGAAGGCCCTCACGTTCGAAGTGCGCGCACATGGACAGGTAGACCTGACTCGCGTACAGCTCCTGCGTGATCTGCCCGTTGAGCGCCGCCTGCATCCTGGTGCCGATCATCTTGCCCGCCCACTCCTCTCGTCTGGTCGGGGTTTACACCACGACTTGGTACACGCCACGACCGGGTTCGAATCTCGTTCCCCGCCCGCCGGACCGCCAGCGACTGGGCCGACCCCGGGGCGGAGGTGCGACGGATTGCTCCGAATCACTCAGGATGCTGAGAAAAGGGAGGTGACGCTGGCTCGACGGGACTACGGATTGAGGCTCATGTACTTTTCTTGTCGGAGCGTGCTTCATACCACCGACTACACCTCTGTAGGGACGCGGGACAAGATTCCCCACGCCCCCACACAAGCTCCTTTCCGGAATTACTGGCGACGGCGCGAGTGATTCTCAAAGAGAACCCAAACTCCGGTCACCGCCGCAATCCCTGCCGCGGTAGCAAGTACCAGTCCAACGACAATGGCTACCACGGGTCGCCCGGCCTTCGGCGGTCCAAGAGCGATTCCGCTTCCGCGTCGAGTGCATCAGCCAAGTCCCAAGAAGCGTCGGCGGAGGCTCCACCCCCTACCGACCACACATCGGGTTCCAAAAACATCGAACCGCCGTCCTGCATCCCGCTGTCCTGAACACATTCCGCCCAGTCCCATCCGCTTAGCCACGCATCCGCGCAGAAAAACGAGCCTATGGCCGCACCCCATTTTTCTCCTGCTCGCAACGCTCGAACTCCAGCTTTGAGAACTCGATACGCTTTGGCAATCGGGAACATGCCAACCGCACACAACGCGAGTGACGCTGCAAAGCGCCACGTCTTCACCGTACACGGTCCCGATGATGTTGACGCATCCGTCGAACACGCGGCGAAGTCGTGGCCGGGCAGACCGGAAACGATTTCGCCGGAGACCGTTCCATTCTCGGCAGCCACCAACACCGAGGGTACCACGAACGACACGACCGCCAAGACAACAACGATGGATACGGCGAGAAACGCACAGCAGAAATTCTGCTGCATTTGCTCCTCCCGGGTCTGAAGGGGACTCACGCCCGGGACTCACGCCCGGGAACGTGCGGAGCGTCGTCCATCCTGTCAACCGCGCAGCGCACCCAGGTGAAGTTCTCCGCCGGCAGTCTCTTCCGGTCGCGGCGGGCCCGCCCGCTACTCGCCGAGGAACGTCGCCGGGATCGGTCCTCCCGCGCGTCCGACCGCCAGCGAGCGCGGCCGGCATTCCGGCGAGGGTTTTGCCACGGCCCGCCGGCCACGGCTATCGTTGCCGCTCGCGACCGGAGCCGCATCGCGCGCGATTCCCGAGGCTCCGGATGACCAGCCGATGATACCTCCGCGCGCGGCACGCGCCGCCGCCACCGAACCTCATGACCGACCAAACGAAGACGGATGCCAGGACGGATTCGGGCCATCCGCCCGGCCTGATGGACAAACTCGTGTCACTCGCGAAGCGGCGCGGGTTCATCTTCCAGTCCTCCGAGATCTACGGCGGCGTGGGGTCCGTGTACGACTACGGCCCGCTCGGCATCGAACTCAAGAACCGCATTCAGGATCTCTGGTGGCGGGAGATGGTGTACCGCCACCCCAACATCGTCGGGCTCGACGCGGGGATCCTCATGAACCCCGAGGTGTGGGTCGCGAGCGGGCACGTGGGCGCGTTCACGGACCCGCTCGTCGAATGCCGGAGTTGTCATCGCCGCTTCCGGGCGGACGATCTGCCGCAGGTGGAGGCGGGAGATGCCGAGGCGCAGCAGTGCCCCGTGTGCGGGACGACCGGCCAGTGGACGGACCCGCGCCAGTTCAACCTCATGTTCAAGACGTTCATGGGGGTGGTCGAGGACGAGGCGTCGACGGTCTACCTGCGGCCGGAGACGGCGCAGGGAATCTTCGTGAACTTCCGGAACGTACAGGAGTCGGTGCGCCAGAAGATCCCGTTCGGGATCGCGCAGGTCGGGAAGGCGTTCAGGAACGAGATCACGCCGGGCAACTTCATCTTCCGCACGCGCGAATTCGAGCAGATGGAGATGCAGTTCTTCGTGGCGCCGGGGACGGAGGACGAATGGTTCGAGAGGTGGAAGGAGCGCCGCATGGCGTGGGTGGGGACGCTCGGGATCCGGCCGGAGCGGCTGCGCTTTCACCGGCACGGGCCCGATGAACTGGCGCACTACTGCAAGGACGCCTCCGACATCCAGTACCGGTTCCCGTTCGGGTGGCAGGAGTTCGAGGGGATTCACAACCGGACCGACTACGACCTGGGGCGTCACCAGGAGCACTCGGGGAAGAAGCTGGAGTACTTCGACCAGCCCGCGAACCGGAAGTACGTGCCCTCCGTGATCGAGACCTCCGCCGGACTCAGCCGCACGCTTCTCGTCGTGCTGGCCGATGCCTACGACGAGGAAGAAGTCGGCGGTCAGCAGCGGGTGGTGCTGCGGCTCGAGCCGGCGCTGGCCCCCTTCCAGGCGGCGGTCTTCCCGCTCGTGAAGAAGGACGGGATGCCGGACATCTCCGAGAAGCTGGCGGCTGACCTGCGCGGCGCGTTCAACGTCTTCCATGACATCGCGGGGTCGATCGGGCGGCGATACCGGCGGCAGGACGAGGCGGGGACGCCCTTCTGTCTGACGATCGACGGCCAAACGCTCGAGGATGAGACGTGCACGGTGCGCGATCGCGACTCGCTGGAGCAGACGCGCGTGCCGCTCTCACGCGTCGCGGCGTGGCTCGGGGCCGCGATCGCCGGCGCCCGTCCCGGCTCGTAGCCGGCGCGCCGACGCATGCCGTTCCGCGTCGACGAGATCCGAGACCGGGCCCAGCGCCTGCAGAGTGCCCTGGCGCGCGCGCACTATCGGCTCCGGAGCGGACTGGACGCGCGGTCGTCGCTTGCGTCGCTGTACCGGGACCATCGTTTCCTCTTCAGTCCCGGCGTGCTGCAAGCCATCCAGCGGGAGCTTTCCGAGGCGTACGGGGATGAGCGCCGCCGGCTGAAGACGCTCTTCAACTGGGTGGCCGGCCAGCAGATCGAAGCGGAGGTGGCCCCGCTGGAGGACGAACTGCGCTCGTGGGAGACCGGGGCGTCGGTGTCGCTCCAGGGGCGGGAGATTCCGTTGCGGCGCGTCCCCGACTGGATCGTGCGGGCGGAAGACCGCGAGGAGCGGCTCGGCTGGGAGGCGGCGCGGCACCGACGGATCGAAGAGGCCGCCGCGCTCCGCCTCGATGTCGTCCACCGGGGGCGCGAAGCCGTCGTACAACTCGGCCTGGGCCCGTACGCCGAATCACGGGAGCGTCTGGCAGGATTGGACCTGGCGCGCCTGGAGCGCGACGCGACGGCGATCCTGCGGGGGACCGATGCCCGCTATCGGAAGATGTTCGCGGAGGAGGCGGACCGTCGCCTGGACACGGGCGGGGGACCGCCCTCCCGCGCCGACGCCCGGTGGCTGATGGGGATGCGATGGCTCGGCCGGCACTTCGAGATCGAGCCGTTCGCCGCCCACCTTCGACGCGCCATCGAAGGGATGGGGCTGGGGCGGGTGCTCGGCCGTTCCGTGCGGGTGGACATCGACCGGCGACCCCTCAAGGACGAGCGGTCGTTCACGGCCGCCATCGACGTACCCGGGGACATCCGGCTCGTCGTGTGTCCGCTCGGCGGCTGGATCGACGCGCGCCGCCTGCTCCACGAAACAGGACACGCCCTGCACTACACGCACGCCTCGACCGCGCTCTCGTGGGAGGAGCGCGTGCTCGGAGATGACTCGATCGGCGAGTCCTTCGGCCTGGTGTTCGACTCGCTGACGCTGGATCGCGGTTGGGTCGGATCCGCGACGGGACTCGGGGACGCCGACCTGGAGGCATACCGGCAGCTCGCGGGCTTCCTCCGCCTCTACCGTCTGCGCCGGGATGCCGCGCGCCTGCTGTGGGAACTGGAGCTGGCCCGGGCGGAGCGTCCCGGGGAACAGGCCGAGCGATACGCCGAGTTGCTGAGCGAGGCGACCGGATTCGCGCACCACCCGGGCACCTATCTCACGGATCATCGCCGCGGCTATCCGGCCGCCCGGCGCCTGCGCGGCTGGATGCTCAGCTCCATCGTCATCGATCGCCTCAACCAGCGCTTCGGGGCCGAATGGCACCGCAGCGCCCCCGCGGGAAAGTTCCTGCTCGAGGTCCTGTGGGCCGGCCGTCGCGAGGATGCTGCGCAGCTCGCCCCGCAGTTCGGAGTTGAAGGGCTCACCCCCGAGACGCTGCTGACACGCGTCGAGCGCTGGCAGTGAGCGGACGACCGTGAGCGGGCCGCGCTGGCCGGGCACGTTCGCCCTCGGCGCGGCGGCCGGGCTCGCGGGGGCCGCCTGGTTCCTGGCCATGACCCGGCGCAACCGGGCGCTCGTGCGGCCGCCCATCCGCGATGGCTCCGGCGAGACGCTGCCCGGCGGCGTCCTCGAATACTCCGATGGCGAGCGGGTCGAGTTCGTGGACGCCGGGTCGGGCGATGCCCTCGTCTGGGTCCCCGGCGCGGACGGGCCGAAGGAGACGTTCCGCTACCAGCTGCCCAGCTTCGCCCGGCGGCATCGCGTGGTGTGCGCGGATCTGCGCCGCAACTTCGCGGCGGAGGACGACTTCGACCGCATGGTCGACGACGTGGCCGAACTCGTGGACGCACGCGGCGTCGAGCGTTTCGTCCTCATCGGAGTGAGCCTCGGCAGCGCCATCGCGATGCGCTTTGCCCGCCGTTTTCCGGAACGGTTGCGCGGGGTGGTCCTCTGCAATCCCCTGGCCCACATCTCCTACGGCCACGTCGGCTTCGACCGCGCCGCCCTCATCCTTCTCGCCAGGTTCACGACCCGCTATCTGCCGACCGAGCTGTCGCGTGGCTTCGCCCGCTACTGGAGCCGCCTCGGCGTCTGGGTTTTCGACGACTCGCCCGGCCGGGAAGCGCTCATCGAATACGTGCTCTTCACCGGGCCACGCACCGTACCTCCCTCCGTCTCGACCCGCCGCGTCGCCCGCCTGAGTAAGATCGACCTGCGTCCCGGCCTGGCGGACACCGCAGTTCCCGCGCTCGTGGTGAAGGGTCCGCGCGACGAGTATTGTCCGGTGGACTGGGCGCGCGAAATCACCGAACTGCTCCCCGACGCCGAGTACGTCCCGATTCCCGGCACCGGACACGGCTCGCATATCTCGCGCCCCGGCGCCTTCAACGAGGCCCTGGAGAGCTGGCTCCGGCGGCTCCCGGCGCGCGAGGAAGAGGAAGAAGAGTCACCGAAGCAGGGTGGGTAGAGAGGCGCAACGCATGACGAATCCCGTCTTCAGTTCCCGGGCCGCGATGATGCTGGCCATGCTCGGGATGGCCGTCGGAACCGGCAACATCTGGCGCTTCCCGCGCATCGCGGCCTCGAACGGGGGCGGCTCATTCCTCGTTGCGTGGGTCGTCTTCCTCCTCCTCTGGTCCGTGCCCCTGATCCTCGCGGAGTTTGCCACCGGGAAGGCGGCCCGCTCCGGTCCGATCGGGGCGTTCACGAAGCTGGCCGGGAAGAACTACAGCTGGATGGGAGCGTGGATCGCCTTCGTCTCGACCGCGATCATGTTCTACTACACGGTCGTGATGGGGTGGACGATCCGGTATCTCGTCGGGGCCGTCACCCGCACCGTGCCGACCGCCCCATGCGAGGCCGGGGCCGCGACCTGCGTGGGCCCCCAGGAGTACTGGGACACCTTCATCGGGTCTCCCTGGCCGATTCTCACCCACGCCATCGCGATCGCGCTGGCGGTGATGGTGGTGTTGCGCGGTGTGCGCGGGATCGAGCGCGCCGCGCGTTTCCTCATTCCGAGCCTGCTGCTGCTCGTTGTGGCGCTGACGATCCGGGCGGTCACGCTCCCCGGTGCCAGTGCGGGCCTCGCGTTCCTCTTCACCCCCGACTGGGCGGCGCTGGGCGACGCCAACATCTGGCTCGAAGCCCTCACGCAGAACGCCTGGGACACCGGGGCGGGCTGGGGGCTGATCACGGCGTACGCGATCTACATGAAGAAGCGCGAAGACACGACGCTGAACGCCTTCATGCTGGGGTTCGGGAACAATTCCGTGTCGCTGCTGGCCGGGATCATGGTGCTCTGCACGGTGTTCGCGATCCTGCCCAACGCGGCGGACCAGATCGTGGGAGCGGGGAACGAGGGGCTGACGTTCATCTGGGTGCCGCAGCTCTTCGGCCTCATGCCGGGCGGCTCCGTGTTCATGGTCCTCTTCTTCCTCGCGCTCGTGTTCGCGGCCTGGAGCAGCCTCATCGCCATGATCGAAATGCCGACTCGCGTCCTCACGGATGCGGGGATCGCCCGCAAGAAGGCCGTGCTGACGATCGGCGGCCTCGGGTTGATCCTCGGGCTGCCATCGGCGATCTGGATAGAGGTGTTCCGGAACCAGGACTGGGTGTGGGGCGTCGGACTGATGCTGAGCGGGCTCTTCTTCTCGATCATGATCATGCGGCACGGCGTCGAACGCTTCCGCGCACGGCTCGTGAACAGCGAGGGCAGCGATCTCGTGGTCGGGCGCTGGTGGAACGTCGTGATCCGGCTCGTCGCCCTTCAGGCCGTCGTCATCACGGTCTGGTGGCTGTGGCAGGCCGTCGACCTGAACGACCTGGCCGCGTCCTTCACGCTGTTCTCCGAATTCAACGTCGGGACGGTGCTCATACAGTGGGCGATCGCGATCGCGGCCTTCCTGGGCCTCAACCGCTGGCTGGCCGCCAACGCCGCGGGCTCGGCGGCAGCCGCGGACGACGCCTGACCGCGCGCACCCATGTCCTCGACGGACCGGGACCACCGGGACTCGCCGCCGAACCGGGGCCGCGAGCGTTCGATGGCGCCATGAACTTCGTGCGCTTCGAAACCGCGGCCCGCCGCATGTGGCATGAGATTCCCGCCGAGGCACGCGAGGGCGTCGACGGGCTGACGATCGAGCCGGGGGCTACTTCTCACCCCGACTTCGACTGGGTGTACACGATGGGGGAGTGTCTGACCGAGGCGTGGCCGAGCGGCGCCGGCGGCGACGGCGACGTGCGTTCGGAACTCGTCCTCTATCACGGGTCCTTCCGGGCCCTCGCGGAGGAGGATCCCGACTTCGACTGGGAGGGCGAGCTGTGGGAGACGATCCTGCACGAACTGCTTCACCACCGGGAGTCCGCCGCCGGCGAGGCCGGCCTGGATGAGATCGACTGGGCGCAGGAGCAGAACCTGCGCCGCCTCGCCGGCCAGCCCTTCGATCCGGACTTTCCCCGAGCCGTGCCGACGGGTCCGGACGGCGTCGTGAGGCTGGAGTCGGAGTTGTTCGTCGAATCGACCGTGCTGGAACGCGCGTATGAAGCCGAGTTCGAGTGGCGCGGGCGGCGCTACGCCGTGGAGGCGCCGACCTACGCGACCCGCGCGTTCGTGGAGGTGCCGAACCTGGCGGGCGGGCGTCTGTGCGTGGTTGTGCGCCGCCGCCGCCCGTGGTGGCGGCGCCTGCGCGAACGTGGCCTCAAGCCCGTGGAGCTTTCCCGCCGTGCGTTCCCCCTGCCCACCCGGCACGGGTAGCGGGATGCCGTTGTTCGGCAGCTTCCGGATCGGCCGCTGGTTCGGATTCCCCATCCGGATCGATTACTCGTGGTTTCCGATCGCGGCGCTCGTGATCTGGACCTTCACCACCCGAGAGTTCCCGCGGGCGCTCCCCTTCTATCCGCAGTCCACGTATCTCGCGATGGGGACGGCGGCGGCGCTCCTCTTCTTCCTCTCGGTGGTGCTGCATGAACTCGGCCACGCCCTGGCGGGCCGGGCGCGTGGCGTGGAGGTCGAGCACATCACGCTTTTCATCTTCGGAGGCATCGCCCAGGCGCGCGACGAGGCGCAGCGTCCGCTGGACGAGTTCCTCCTGACGGTGGCGGGTCCCCTCGCGAGCGTCGCGCTCGCAGGCGCGTTCCATGGCGCGCGTCTGGCGGCGGAGGCCTGGTCCGCCCCGGAGCCCGTCGTGACGGTGCTCGGGTTCCTGGCGCTCCTCAACTTCGTGCTCGCCGTCTTCAACATGATCCCCGGTTTTCCGCTCGACGGAGGCCGGATCTTCCGCTCGATCGTGTGGGCCGTCAGCGGGGACCTCGTCAAGGCGACCCGCTGGGCCACTCACGGCGGCCGGCTGTTCGGCGGCGCCCTCATCGTCCTCGGCCTCTTCAACCTCAGCCGCGGGCTGTTCATCTCCGGCGTGTGGGCGGCCTTCATCGGGTGGTTCGTGGTCAACGCCGCCTCCTCGAGCCTGCGGCACTTCGAACTGCGCATGCTTCTGCGCCGGATCCCCGTCGCGACGGTCATGAACCCACGACCCCGCATGATCGACGCCGGCCTCCCGGTGGAGCGGGCCATATCCGACTACTTCCTGCGCGGACGGGAGGAGGCGTATCCGGTGGAGCGCGACGGCGGCCTGATCGGCGTCGTCGAGGCGCAGGCGGTCTCCGCCGTGCCGGGGAGGGCTCGCGCGACAACGCCCGTATCGGCCGTCATGAGACCCGCGGATGAGTTCCCCTCGACGCGTCCCGACGAATCTCTGGCGGAGGCTCTGTTCCGGATTCGGGTCCAGGTCTCGAGCCTGTTCGTGGTCGAGAACGGTTTCGTCGTCGGCGTGCTGAACCCGCGCGAGGTCGCGACCAGGGTCCGGCGGCTGCAGCGGCTGGGCCTCGTATCGCTGAAGAATCCGGCGGCCGTCCGGGCGCGGGACTCCGGAGAGGACCTCGGGCCGCCCCCAGCGAAGAGCGCCTGACGTCGTGCGCCGGCCCCGCTCCTGGAAGGCCCGTTCGGAGGTGGCCGCGGCGCTCTCACCGCGACTCGCCGTCCTCTATCCGGACCTCACGGTTTCGCTGGACTGGGAGACGCCGCTCCAGTTGATCGTCGCGACCGTGCTCTCCGCCCAGTGCACCGACGCCCGCGTGAACCAGGTGACGCGGACCCTCTTCCCGGCCTATCCCGATGCCCGCGCGTACGCGGACGCGCCGCTGGAGGCGCTGCAGGAAGCCGTGCGCCCGACCGGATTCTTCAACAACAAGGCGCGCCACCTGAAGGGGCTCGGCCGTCGGCTCGTCGAGGCGTACGACGGGGAGGTGCCCGGGACGATGGAAGAGCTGCTCACGCTCCCCGGCGTCGCCCGCAAGACGGCGAACGTGGTGCTCTCCAACGCGTTCGGGATTCATGCGGGCGTGGTCGTGGACACGCATGTGAAGCGCGTCACGCACCGCTTCGGCCTCACGAACGAAGTCGACCCGCCGAAGGTGGAGAAGGATCTCATGCGGGTGCTGCCGCGCGACGAATGGCACCCCTTCGCCTGGCGGTCGATCCTCCACGGCCGCACGGTCTGCCACGCCCGCAAGCCGCGCTGCGGGGAGTGCCCCGTCGCCGATCTCTGCGCGAGCGCCGGGAAGTTCGGGTGACGTGCCCGACCCCTCCACGGCCGACCCGTCCACGGCAGACGCCTCCATGGCCGACCCCGGCGCGCTGAAGGAGCGGATCAGGGAGGCCGCGCGTGCGGCCGGGTTCGATCAGGTGGGGTTTGCCCCGGCGGAGCCGCCCGCGAACGCGGCAGCGTACGAGACGTGGCTCGCGCGGGGCTATCACGGCGAGATGGCCTACATGGCGCGCGACGATGCCGTCCGCCGCCGCCTGGACCCGCAGGAGGCCCTCCCGGGCTGCCGCACGCTCATCGTCGTCAGTCTCCTGTACGGCTCGGAACCCGCCGGCCGGACTCCGTCGGCCCCGCCGGCTTCGGATGGCGGGGGTGCCGACGGCGGACGCCGGCTGCCGGTCGTAGCCCGCTACGCTCTGGGACGCGACTATCACGACGTGTTCGAGGAACGGCTCGACGCACTCTCCGCCGCCATCGCCGACCTCGCTCCCGGCACCCGGACGAAGCGTTATGTCGACTACGGTCCGGTCCTCGAGCGGGACCACGCGCAGCGCGCCGGCCTGGGTTGGATCGGCAAGAACACCATGCTCCTCCATCCCGAGTTCGGCTCCTACTTCATGCTGGGGGAATTGCTCACGGACCTCGAGATCGACGCGGACCCCCCATTCGTCCACGACCGCTGCGGGACCTGCCGCCGCTGCATCGACGCCTGTCCGACCGACGCGATTCTCGACGGACGCCTCGTCGATGCCCGGCTCTGCATCTCGTATCTCACGATCGAACTGCGGGGCTCGATCCCCGAGGCGCTTCGCCCCGCGATCGGAAACCGCGTCTTCGGGTGCGACATCTGCCAGGAAGTCTGTCCCTGGAACTCCGACGCCCCGCTCCCCGACCGGGCGCCATTCGAGCCGCGTCCCGGGCAGCCCATGCCTCCGGAGGACATGGTGGCATGGGCGGAGGAACTCGCCTCTCTCGACGACGCCGGGTTCCGCGTCCGCTACGAGGGGACCGCGTTCAGTCGACCGGGGCGCGACGGGCTGCTACGGAATCTCGCGGTCGGTCTCGGGAACGGCGGCGGGGCGCGCGCGCGACCCATCCTTGAAAGGCTGGCGAAGGACGAATCCCCGCTCGTGCGTGCGCACGCCCGGTGGGCGCTCGGCGTGTACCGGGGTTAGGTTGAAACGGCGCAGCGAGGGACAGCGCGATGAGGTGTCGGCCTGGTGCATGTGTTCGCGGACCGGGTAGTCAGCTCGGACCCCCAAATCCGGAGAAGAACGCATGCCAGGTTACGCGATCCTGGGAGAACCGTGGTGGATCGCCCTCGTGTGGATCCTGGTCGCGGGCCACCTCACGAACATGGTCAACACCCTCTACCTGCACCGCTCCGCCACGCACGGCGGGGTCGTGTTCCACCCGGTCGTCGAGCACGCCATGCGCTTCTGGTGCTGGCTCACGACCGGGATCGTGACGAAGGAGTGGGTCGCGATCCACCGGAAGCACCACGCCTACGCGGACCGCGAGGGCGATCCCCATTCTCCCACGCTCGAGGGTCTCGCGAACATCGCGTTCGGCGGGCTTTTCTTCTATCGGAAGGCGGCGCAGGACGAAGTCCTTCTGGAGAAGTACGGGAAGGGGACGCCTGACGACTGGATCGAGCGCAACGTCTACACGAAGCACCGGGTCCTGGGACTCCGGGTGATGCTCGTTCTCGACCTGTTCCTGTTCGGGATCATCCCCGGCCTCATCGTCTGGACGTGCATGGTGTTCTGGATGCCGCTGATGGGGAACATCATCAACGGTCTCGGTCACGCGCTCGGCTACCGGACGTTCGGCACCCGCGACGACAGCCACAATCTCTATCCGTGGGGGATCTGGATTCTCGGCGAGGAGCTCCATAACAACCACCACGCGGACCCACGCTCGGCGAAGTTCAAGGCGCACTGGTGGGAGTTCGACATCGGCTGGCTCTATATCCGGATCCTGAGCTTCCTTCGACTCGCCAACATCCTCTACGCGCGCACGGCGTCACCCCGCGAATTCGCGGCGAAGTTCTACCGGAACTCGGCGGATCGGGTGAACCGGCGTCTGGACCGGGCGCTGTCGCGCATCCAGCGGACCCGGGAAGCGGGCCTGCGGCGCATCGAACACGCGCGCCAGGCACGGGACCTCTCGCGTCTCGACCGCGCCGCCGCCAGGGCGCGGGCCCGCGTGGATCGCGTGCGGCCCGGCAAGTTCGCGCGCGTCGCCCGAGCCCAGGCCGAAGCCCGCGCCGCACTCGACCGGGCTCGAGAGGCTGCCCGCGCCCGCATCGTCCCCGCCACGGACTGACCCCGCGGCGGCCCGAGCCCTCGACGGACCCACCCCGCGAAGGTTGACGGCGGTCGGGCTTCCGCCCATCTTCCGGCATGATTTTTAGCCTGGACTAAAAATCGGTGCCGGGCTGCGGCCCCGGATCGGTATTCGCGGGAAATCTGGAGGATGCGTGAAGCCGGAGAAGTTGAGTCGGCGCGACTGGCTCAAGCTCGGCGCGGCGGGCGTTGCGGGTGTGTCCGGTGCAACCGTGCTGGATCTGGCATCTCGGGGCGGCGCGCGTGAGGCGCTGGCGGCCACCGGCGTCATGCCGCGAGGGTCGGGAGGCGGAGCCCCCGGCCCGGCTTCACACGGGCGGCGCCAGGACGGGATGGGGATCGTCGGCATGCCGGGGCCCGACGGGAGTTTCGATCCCGCAGCCTTCCTCACGGACTTCGACTACGGTGAGGTCACGACCCGCGACGATGGGCGGGTCGTGCGGCGCTGGCAGATCGTGGCGCTCGACCGGGACATCGAGATCGCTCCCGGCGTCTTCTTCCCCGCGTGGACCTACAACGGACAGGTGCCGGGCCCGACGCTGCGCTGCACCGAGGGGGAGATCCTCCGGGTCGAGTTCACGAACGCGGGCTCGCATCCCCACACCATCCACTTCCACGGCACGCACCCGCCGGAGATGGACGGCTTCGAGCCGATCGTCGAGCCGGGCCAGCGCTTCACGTACGAGTTCGAGGCGAAACCGTTCGGTCTCCACCTGTACCACTGCCACACGATGCCGCTCAAGCGGCACATCCATAAGGGGCTGTACGGGACGTTCATCGTCGATCCGCCCGAAGGCCGGGAGCCGGCGCGGGAGATGGTGATGGTGATGAACGCCTTCGACAGCAACCTGGACGGCGACAACGAGGTCTACGCGGTCAACACGTCGGCGTTCCACTACCAGCACCACCCCGTCCGCGTGGGCGTGAACGACCTTTGTCGCATCTATCTCGTGAACACGACCGAGTTCGATCTCATCAACTCGTTCCACCTGCACGCCGGCATGTTCAAGGTGTTCCGGACCGGGACGCGGCCGGACCAGTACGAACTCACCGACACGATCATGATGTGCCAGGGTGAGCGGCACGTCCTCGAGTTCCGGCTCGAGAACCCCGGCATGCACATGTTCCACGCGCACCAGAGCGAATTCGCCGAACTGGGGTGGATGGGATTCTTCGAGGCGGTAGAGCGCCTTGCCGCGGACGAGGGCGTGCCCGTGCGCGGCCATGTCTGACGAGCGCTCCGGCGACGCCCTTCCCGACGCTTCGACAGGCCGAGGGCTGTCTCGCTGGGTGCTGGGCCTCTTCCCGCTCGCGCTCCTGGCGGGGCTAGTCGTCTTCTTCTTCGGCGCCGATCCCACGGCTCCCTTCCGGAACGCGTTCCCGCCCGTGGAAGATCTGACGATCGAGCGCGTGAGTTTTCCCGAGAGCGGGGTCATGCGCGTGCACGTCGTGAACGGGGGGCCGGAGGCGGCGACCGTCGCGCAGGTGATCGTCGACGACGCCTACTGGCAGTTCGAGATCGACCGGGATCCGACCCTCCCGCGCCTCGCGCGCGCCACCCTCGAGCTGGACTACCCCTGGGTGGAGGGGGAACTGCACGTGATCCGCCTCGTGACCTCCACCGGGCTCACGTTCGACCACGAGGTGGCCGTGGCGACGCTCTCCCCGCGGCCGAACACCCTCTACCTGACCACGTTCGGCCTCCTCGGCCTCTACGCGGGGGTGATACCCGTCCTCGTGGGTCTGCTGTGGTATCCCTTCCTGCGCCGCATCGACCGCAAGTGGATCCACTTCTACCTCAGCCTCACCGTGGGGCTGCTCGCCTTCCTCGTCGTCGACGCGTTCGAGGACACGCTCGAGGCGTCGGCGCTGGTGCCCGAGGGATTCCAGGCGGCGGGGCTCATCGCCGTCGGCGTCATCGGAGCCGTCGTCGGCCTGAGGGCGCTCGGCAGCCTTGGCCGTGGTCGTCGCGGCGGCGGCACCGTCGGCGGCACCGCTGGCAAGGGCACGAGCGCGGCGAGCCCCGGGCTCACCGTGGCGTACCTGATCGCCATCAGCATCGGGCTGCACAACCTGGGCGAGGGCCTCGCCATCGGGGCGGCCTTTTCGCTGGGAGAGATCGCGCTGGGGAGCTTCCTCGTCATCGGATTCGCGCTCCACAACACGACCGAAGGCCTCGCCATCGTCGCGCCGGTAGCGGACAAGCGACCCGCGCTGCGGCACTTCGCCTTCATGGGCGGCATCGCCGGACTGCCGACCGTGCTGGGGGCGTGGGCGGGCGGTTTTTCCTACTCGCCGACGCTGGCGACCTTCTTCCTCGCGCTGGGCGCCGGGGCCATCCTCCAGGTCATCTACGAAGTCACGCGGCTGATCCGGAAGAGCTGGCCGCAGGGCCTGTTCACCCCCCTCAACGCCACGGGTCTCCTTCTCGGCCTGCTGGTCATGTACGGAACCGCGCTCATGGTGACGGCGTAGCCCCTGTACATGGGTTCGCCGCGGGGATCCCGGAGCGTCCGGTGATCCGCGGCTCCCCCAACCGAGGAGGCACGATGCTCGGTGGCAGAAACCCCGGCCTCGGTCTGGCCATCCTCCGGCTCACGATGGGTTTCATCTTCGTCATGCACGGCTGGCCCAAGCTGGCCGGAGGAATAGATGGACTCGCGGCATTGATCGAGTCGTTCGGCATCCCACTTGCTTTCGTCGTCGCCAGCGGTATCGCCGTACTCGAAACCGTCGGCGGCGCCTGTCTGATCATCGGCTGGTTCGTCACCCCGGTCGCCCTGCTTCTCGCCGCGCACATGGTGGCGGGGATCTTCCTTGTGCACCTGCCGAACGGGTTCCATGTCGTGGGCCCGGGGCAGGGTGGCTACGAGTTCAACCTGCTCCTGATCGCCGGCCTGCTGACGCTGGTGCTGGCCGGATCGGGAATCGCGACGATCCGGAGCATCTTTGCGAAGGACATCGAAGTGATCATCGACGCATAGCTTGAAGCGTCCGCCGTCCCCCCGGGGCGCTCAGCCGCCCGGGGGGCCGAGCGGACTCGGCTCGCAGCCTTCCGTTTCGCGCGTGTAAGCGATGCTCGAGATCTTCCAGCCGTCGCTCGCGTGCACAAGGCTGACCGCGTCGATCCCGCAATGGCTGAACTCGCCGTCCACGTGGAAATCGTACGGAGTCCACACGACGGCGATCGGACCCTCGATCATCACGTGCGGATCCCAGAGCCGCTCGAGCAGGGCGGGTCCCGGCTGGCCGATGGAGGCGGCGAACTCCTGTCCGGTGCTCTCCCGCACCTGAACGCCGTCGGCAGTCTCCGCGGTGGCCACGAAGGTGGCGCCCTCGGTCAGCAGGTTGCGGATCGCGTCGCCGTCGCGGGCCGCCATGGCGTCGAAGAGGGCCTGCACGGCGGCGACCGCGCCCGCCTCGGCGTCGGTCTGCGCGGCGGCATGCATGGGGGTGGCAAGGACCACCGCTGCGAGAAGCAACGTCGCTCCGAACTTTCTCATGAGATTCTCCGGGTTCGTGTTGGCCTGCCCTCGGTGAGCCGGCTTCCTCACTCAGTACGCTGTCGTGCGGAACACAGGCTGGAAGAGTCCGGTGCGATGCGCGCACGCCGGGTCGGCGGGGCATGCCGGGCAGTCGGGTTCCGTCATCTCCGGGCACCGCGTCCGGTTCTGGAAGAAGAACCAGTCCACGGCCCCCATCGAGCGCCCGCTCAGTCGGCGAATCTCTCCGACCGCCTCGTGACAGGCCGCGCGCACGGCCTCCTCCTCCTCCGCGTTCACAACCTCCCGCTTCACGAGCTTCGCGGCCAGCGCCTCGTCCGTTGCGGAGACGACGCCGAGCCGGAGGCAACTGCGCTGGCAGTGGTAGTCGACGATCGGCGGCACGTCTTCGCCCTCCGCAAACCGGAGGAATCGTTCGGGGCGCTGGCTGAGGATCGCTGCGAGAAGGGCGGACTTCTTCCGCCACGGGTCCTCCTTGTAGCCGCCGATGGCATCGAGCTGGACGAGGAAACGGGCCAGGGGCCGCTCCGCAGCGTTGGCATCCGCCACGAGCGACGCGGGGGTCAGCCCGAGAGCCAGCATGTCGCGGCCGTACGCCCGGGCGCACGCCGGGTGCAGCGGGCCGGCGGGGAGCGGGTTGCGGCCATCGTCGTCCCGGAGCCGCCGATCGAAGTCCGCGTCGTCGAGGGCGGTCTGGCCCGCGGGCGTGAGTTCCCCGGGAGCCTCGCGCGCCCAGCGACGAAAGGCGGCCCACAGGAAGTCGCTCCCCTTGTGAGCCATGCCCCCGAGCGAGGCGATCATCGGCCGCTCGTATCGGCCCCCGCACTCGTACCAGAAGCCGAACTGCTGGAGTGTGCCGGCGAAGAAGAAGTCGAGCGCAGCCGGATCGCCGGGGTCGGGGAAGTCCGGACCGGTGAAATCGAACGGGGCCGCCTCGGTTGCCGAGGCGATGATCTCGGCCACGCGCCGGATCCGGCCCGCGTCGAGGCGGACGTCAAGGTGCGGGGGCGCCGCCGTCGGGTCGTCCGAGAGCAGCGGCTCGGGGCCGATGCCCGTGACCGTGACCGCGGCCCGGGCTGCCGCGGTGCGCGCCGCGATGCCGGGGTGGTCGCCGGCCGCCAGCCGGGCCAGCGCCGTCCCGCAGAAGGTGTCGCCGGCGCCCGTCGGGTCCCGTTCGTCGACTTCGGGCGCGGGGACGTCGATCGCGTGATCCCCCAGGACGACGCGCGCCCCCCGCGCCCCCCGCGTGACGAAGACCGCGCGCCCGGGCGCCACCGCAACGTCGTCGATGGATCCGAACAGCAGTTCGGCTTCCTCCTCGTTGCAGAAGAAGTAATGCGAGGCCTCCACCACGCGCGTGACGACCTCCCGGTGCGCGCGGATCCCCGGCGCGTATGTCCCGCACCCCACGCGCACCCCCGCCGCCGCGAGTCGGCGGGCGAAACCCAGTTGAAGCTCCGGATCGAGGAGAGGCACGACGTAGGAGAAGGCGCCCGGCCCCGCGTCGGGGATGTCGCCGTAGCGGATGTCGCCCTCGGAACCGCGTACGGCCCGGCGGTAGACGGTTCGGCCGTCCGTGAAGTACTCGATCTCGAAGTGGGGGAGCGCGGAGGGCGGAACGGACGGTCCCCGCCAGTCGAGGAGGCGGTCGGCCGGTTCGAGTTCGGGCGGCATGGGATCGGGCCGCGGCGCTACGACCGTCACGCGGGCGCCGGCCCGCTGCGCGGCGAGCGCCGTGTAGAGTCCCGCGCCCCCGGCGGACCGCACGGAGCGGCCGCCGAAGTGCAGGAGATCCAGAGAGGGGCTCCCGACCACGAGGAGCCGTGGCCGGGTGCTCATGCCGCCGCCGTCAGCCGCCCTGCTGATCCGTCGTGATGCGTCCGGCAGCGCCGGCGGGGCCATTGTCCCAGTCCTGGGCGCTCGAGACGTTCGGCACGCCCCAGTCGTCCCCGTTCCACCCCTGGAAGCCCTCCATCTTGAAGGTCCAGAGGCCGGTCGTCATGTCGCTTACGACGATGAGGCCGTCCTCGTTCCGGATGTCGACCCCGAACGTTCCGTTGAAAACGGGCGTCCGGTCGGGGTTCGGCGGCCCGAGGTACGTGTCGTAGTGGCCCACCGTCATCGGGTTCTCCGGGTCCATCATGTTGAATACGACGAGCCCGTCGAGGTAGCCGGACACGAACACGAGCGGCCACCGCACCTCGTGGTTGTGGACGAGGTTCTTCCAGTTCGCCGTCCACGCCGCGATCGGGCGGGTGATGGCGGACACCTCGCCGTCCAAGCCCGGCCGGAGGTCGAAGATCCTGAGCGGGGCGTACTGATACTCCGTCTCGGCGATCGCGAAGTTCCCGTCCGGCGTGGGCGTGAACGTGTGGCCGCTCCGGATTCCGGAGACGCCGACGATCTGCGTCAGAAGCTCGGGATTCTGCAGGTCCGAAACGTCGTAGATGTAGTAGCCGCCGGTGCCGCCGCCGTAGAAGCGGTCCGTCCCCGTTTCCGGGTGATAGCCGAGATAGAAGTCGTGGTATCCCCGCCGCCGGTTCCCCGCCATCCCCTGATCCGGGACAGGGATCTGCGCCACCATCTCATCGCCCCGTCCCTCGACGAGCGCGCCGAGGTCATAGACGGCCGCGTACGGGCCGGAGACCGTGGCGACGAGATAGACGTTCATGTTGGAGTGCTTGTAGATGAAGATGTTGTGGAAGCCGCCCGGGAGATCGGGCTCCCTGATGCGCGCCACCTCGCGCACCGTCGAGGCGTCCGGCAGCCCCGTCACGTCGAGGACGACGGCTCCCATGTCGGAGTCCGGCCCGCCCTGGCCGAACTGCAGCGACTGCACGACGTAGTAGCGGTCGCCCCACTTGAAATGCTTGACGTCCATCCCGCCGGTCCGCTGGTGGAGGTCCTGATCCTCGATCCGCCACTCGTAGATCACTTCGGGATTCTCGGGGTCGGCGATCGAGACGATGTCCAGCCCCTTGGGGCCGACCGGCCCGTACTGCATGCGTCCCACGTAGGCGTACGGCCGGTGCATCTCCTGCTCGATGTCCATGTCCGCGATGCTGAGCCGCGGGCAGGGACAGCGAGCAGGAGATGCACCGGCCATACGCCTACGTGGGACGCATGCAGTACGGGCCGGTCGGCCCCAAGGGGCTGGACATCGTCTCGATCGCCGACC
>CAZDZJ010000029.1:0-29118 GCA_964509895.1 uncultured Gemmatimonadota bacterium | reverse complement strand
CGGCGTGGTCCCCTGGAAGGGGTGTCCGGCCTGGAACGTGTGCGTCGCCCCGTCTACCCCGACAAGCCTCGCGAGGTCTCCGACCGCGTTGGCGATCTGCCACGCGTCATGGAACGGCACCGATTCATCCGCCGTCCCGTGGACGACCGTGACCGGAATCCGCAGGCTCGCGGCGCTGGCGAGGACATCGAGGCGCTCCCGGTTCGCGCGCATGTCGTCGAGCACGTTCCGCTCGAGCGGCATGTCCTGCTTCGTGCGCGCATTCGGGATGGTCACGGTTTCACCCGCGTCCCACTGCTCGGCGAAACTCTCGTAGCGCGTGACCGAGGCGATCGAAGCCCACGTGACGAGCCCCCGGACCTGTGAACGGAGCCCGGCCTTGAGGATGCAGGTGGCGCCGCCCCGGCTGTGGCCGAGGAGGCCGAAGCGTGTGGCGGGCGGGATCTCGAGGTCGCCCAGCCAGCCCGCCGCGAGTCCGTCCAGTATGGCCTCCAGATCCCACAGTTCCCGCGAGAAGGTGTTGTGGCTGAAGGCCTCCAGGTCGTCGAAATCGGCGTCGCGGACCCCGGAGCCGTCGAAGTTGAACGAGACGACGGCAGTTCCCGTTCGGCCCGCCAGTTGTTCGCAGAGGTAGGGAAAGAATCCCCAGTCCTTGAACCCCTTGAAGCCGTGGCAGACGACGATAGCGGTGGCGTCCGGCGCCCCGGCGGGCGACCAGTAGTCGCCCCGGAGATCCGCACCCGGCGGCGTGAGTCGGAACGGGGTGCGGCCGAGGGTTCCCATCAGGCGCCGTCGTCCCGCCGTCGCTGGGGCAGCCACATCGTGTCCTCACGGCCGGCCCGCCGATTCGCGGCCCGGGCGAGCGTGAAGAGCAGGTCCGAGAGGCGGTTGATGTAGGGGACTACGACCTCACCGAGGTCCGGCTGCTCATCGAGGAGAGCGACGACCTCCCGCTCCGCCCGCCGACAGACGGTCCGCGCGACGTGCAACTGGGCGGAGAGGGGCGACCCGCCGGGCAGAACGAAGGCATCGAGCGCCGGAAGCTCGGCGTCCAGCGCGTCGATCCACGTCTCGAGCGCGTCGATCCTGTCGGCGGAAAGCGCCGGAATCGTGCCCTTCCGCAGCAGACGGTCGGGATTGGAGGCGGCGAGCCGGGCGCCGATCGTGAACAGGTCCTCCTGGACGGCTCCGAGCGCGGGCGCCGACTCGCCGAGGGTTGCGTTTTCCGGGTCGAGCGCGAGCACCATCCCGATCACGGCATTCAATTCGTCGACCGTGCCGTACGCCGCGACCCGCACGTCGTCCTTCGCGACCCGCGCGCCCCCGAGGAGCGTGGTCTCTCCTCCGTCGCCACCCTTCGTGTATATCTTCAATCGAGATTCAATCGAGACCGGCCCTGGTCGGGTCTGGCCGCACGCCGTGTGCCGCGCCACGCTGCTGGGCGAACCTTAACAGCCCCCGGCGAAACACCGCCACCTGACGCCGCCACCAAGGAGTCGTGACGTGAAGACCGACGGAACCGACCTCCGGCCCGCAGATGCGCAGTCACGAAGGGCCTTCCTCGCGACGGCGGCGGCCGGAGTGGGCGCGGTGGCTGCGGGCGCGCTCGGCGCGTGTGATGAGGCCGGTGAGGCGTCCGCCGCACGCACCTCCGGCACCGGAGAGGGCGACACCGGCGGCGGGATCGTCGTCGCGCGCGGGCCGATCGCCGTGGAGGCCGGGGTCGGCGCCCTCAGACGCGGCGGAAACGCGATCGACGCGGCCGTTGCGACGGCCTTCGCGCAGTTCATCACGACGCCCTTCTCGGCGGGGGTCGGCGGCTTCGGCTGCATGGTCGTGTACGACGCCAGCACCCGGCGCACCACCTCCATCGACTTCCACGGGCGCGCCGGGAGCCGGGCCACGCCCGACATCTACCGCAGCGCCCTCGAAGGACGGATCTACGGACACGCGGATCGCTGGAAGGTGCGCGGCGACATCAACCAGATCGGCTACAAGTCCGTCGTCACCCCGGGCACGATCGCCGGGCTCTCGGAGGCGTGGAGCCGCTTCGGGACCCGGCCGTGGGCCGAACTCGTGGAGCCCGCGATCCGGCTTGCCTACGACGGCTTCGCGATCCCCGGCGTCCTGGCGCGCGGCTTCACGACCCGCACGGAATCCTCCTCGGGCGTCGTCCCCTTCTTCACCAAGGTCCAGACGACCGAGGCCTCCGCGCGGATCTTCCTCAACAACGGCCGGCCGTGGCGGGCCGGGGAACGTCTCGTGCAGAGGGACTACGGCCGCACGCTCGAACTCATCGCCGAGGGCGGCGCCGACGTGGTCTACCGCGGCGAGATCGCCGAGCGCATCGCGGCGGACTTCGAGCGCAACGGGGGCCTCCTCACGATGGCCGACCTCGAGGCGTACGCCCCGGATGTCTACGACCCCGTGCACGGCACGTACCGCGGACACGACGTGCTCTCGAACGCCCTGCCCGGGAGCGGCGCCCAGGTGATCGAGATCCTCAACCTCCTCGAGGGCTACGACGTGCCGGACCTCGAACACGGGAAGGCGGACCACGTCGAACTTCTCGGACGCGCGCAGATCCTCTCCTTCATCGACCGGCGCCGCTACCACGGCGATCCCAGGTTTATCGACGACCCGACGGACATCCTCGTGTCGAAGGACCGCGCCGCCGAACTGAGGGCGTTCATCGACCGCCGCGAACTCCCGCCCGATGTCGTGGAGGAGCCGGCGGAGGGCCCGGATACGACGCACCTCTCGACGGCGGACCGGGCCGGGAACTGCGTGGCGCTCACGCACACGCTCGGGTCCGCTTCGGGGGTCGTGACCGAGGGCCTCGGCTTCACCTGGAACAACTGCATGTTCCAGTTCAACCCCGTGGCCGGACGGCCGAACAGCATCGAACCGGGAAAGGCGCGGATCACGGGCATCTCGCCGGCGATCGTGCTCCGTGACGGTCAGCCCATCCTCGTGACGGGAGCGGCGGGCGGCACCCGCATCCTGGGCGCCGTCCAGCACACGATCAGCAACACGGTCGACTTCGGCATGTCGGCGCTCGAAGCGGTGTCCGTGCCTCGCTGGCACTGGGAGGATCACCTCCTGGAGATGGAGCCGCAGCTCTACCACCACCTGAAGGACGAACTCGAAGGGCGCGGTCTCGACGTGGCGAACGACGCGTTCGTCGCGCAGCTCCACGCGGTCGGGATCGACCCGGAGACCGGGCGGTTTTCCGGGGGCCCGGACCCGCGCGGCTGGGGCGGAGGGTCGGCCACGGTTTAGCTCTCCGGCTGGCTCCCGGAGGGCGGTTTCGAGGTTGACACCTTTCCCGTCCTTTTATATCCTGCGGGTCGCGCTGCGGGGTGGAGCAGTCTGGTAGCTCGTCGGGCTCATAACCCGAAGGTCGCAGGTTCGAATCCTGCCCCCGCTATCACTCGCCTCGCCTCGCAAAGCTGCGGGGCGAGGCGTTTTCGTCTCCGATCTCTTTCGCGGGAGAGGGGTACGATCCGGGGTAGCTCAGTGGCCAGAGCGGGTGGCTGTTAACCACTAGGTCGTGGGTTCGAATCCCACCCCCGGAGTCGGCAGCAGGGCTTCTGCCACGGGCTGCCAAAGGGCTGGGTAGCTCAGGCGGTAGAGCACGGCGCTGAAAACGCCGGTGTCGGCGGTTCGACTCCGCCCCCAGCCATTGCCACGGGCCGCCGACGGCCGGTTCGCGGGAAGCGGCAGAGGGGCGTAGCTCAATTGGTAGAGCACCGGTCTCCAAAACCGGCGGTTGGGGGTTCGAGTCCCTCCGCCCCTGTCGGCTCGCGTAGCTCAGGGGTAGAGCGCATCCTTGGTAAGGATGAGGTCGCGGGTTCAAATCCCGCCGCTAGCTTGGAGCAGCTTGGAACGGGAGAGCGGACGCCCGTAGCTCAGTTGGATCAGAGCACCGGCCTTCTAAGCCGGGGGTCCCAGGTTCGAGTCCTGGCGGGCGCGTGGCAGACAGGGGACGACAGCGGCACGAGCCCCCATCGTCCAACGGCTAGGACACCACTCTTTCAAGGTGGAGATAGGGGTTCGATTCCCCTTGGGGGTACTTGAGCGGGCGGGAGCGGAGACAGCCCGTCCGCGCGAACCGGAAGTTGAAGCGCGGGGCCGTAGCTCAGCTGGGAGAGCGCTGCAATGGCATTGCAGAGGTCAGGGGTTCGAATCCCCTCGGCTCCATTCTCGCCGCCTCGAGATCGAGGTCGCGAGGCCGTACGCGCCGTTAGCTCAATTGGCAGAGCAACTGACTCTTAATCAGTAGGTTCGGGGTTCGACTCCCTGACGGCGCATCCTCCCACAGGTCTCCTCGTTGCGCCTTCCGCCTGGCCTCGCTTCCCCGGGGTCGGCTCGTGCCTTAAGGGTTCTCGCGCTCCTGCGCGCGCGCGCCGCGCAGCACGTTCTCCAGCGCGTAGTTCGCTTCGTGGCAGGCGTACTCGTAGAGGAGGTCGTCCATCTTCACGAACGGGACCTCGCCGCCCCACGGGGTCTCCCACGTGTCCGGGTCGTCGATGAGGAACTCGTAGTTGATCGTGTTCGCGTCCACGCGCGTGAGCCGCTCCGTGATCTTCATGTTGGGACTCGCACCGAAGAACTCGCGGTAGGCGGTGAGTTGCTGCGGGTTGAGCTTCGTCGTCTCGATGACGAGGGAGTCGTCCTCCCACCACCCGCGCGAATCCCCGAACCAGGGCCGGATCGCATCCGGCAGCGATGGCGGGGCCCCGGTCTCGTCGGCCTCCCCGGATCCGGGAGCGACGCCGATCGGAATGATGCGCGCGTCGTGCACCATCTCCGTCATGATCATGAGATGGTCGGGGGTCTGCACGATGGTGTAGTTGTTGTTGTAGAAGTAGTTCGGGAGCATGGGAGGCCCGGCGTTGGACCCGAACGAGACGATGCAGCGCTCGGACAGGGGCCGGTTCTCGGGGTTGTCGTACTCGCCGTGCCGGCCGCGGACCGCGAGGAGTCCGCCGAGTCGCTGCTGGGCCTCCGCCGTGCGCGCGGGGATGCGGCCATCCTCCGGCACCATGAGGAGGGAACTGCGCGGCTCGCCGTTCACGACGGCGACCTGATCACCCCGGTCCAGGTAGAAGAGGTTGTAGCCGCCCGTGCCGCCGGCCGCCGCTTCCAGGATGAAGTCGCACCCGATGGTGATGCCGCCCTCCGCCGGCGCGTCACGGTCCGGATCGCTGGATCCCGAGTGGGCCTCGATGCACTCCTGCCGGCCGCCCTCGATCTGCGCCACCTGCTCAGGGGTGAGCACGGCCTCGAACCCCTGGGGCCGTTCGATGGGCGTGATCGTCCCGTTCGTCCAGTTCCCCTGCAGGTCCGGGCGCCCGTCCGGCGTGCGCGGCGCCGCGCCGCCATCCTGCGCCCGCGCGACCGGGATCGACACGGCGGCGACCACCGCCACCGCGACCGTTGCTCGCATCGTGGTTACCTTCATCGGAACTTCCCTCGCGGTTCAGCGTCTCAGCGACACAAAGCGTCGTCACTTTCTTATCATATGGCTCGCTGCGCGATGGTTCACGGGGTGGGCCATCCACACGAGCCGGGATGGAGATGCGGATGCCGGACTTCTCGTCCAACCGGGAGAGGCGCCTCTGGATGTGGGCGCTGGCCGTGGTCGTGGCGATCTACGCGACGGCCGATCTCGCGCGGACGCTTGCCGACGCGCTGCGCGAGAGCGGGCTGCTCGAACTCACGCCCACCATGTTCAGCGCCGGCATGCTCCTGATCGGGATCGCGATCCTGGTGCAAGGGCTGAGGGAGCGGTCGCGCGGCGTGGAGGTGGGCTTCGCGCTGGGGGTCGCGGCGATTGCCGTCCTCGGTTTCGCCCGCGGGATCGCCGCGGCCGAGCGTTCCCATCTCATCGAGTACGCGGTGCTGGCGCTCATCATCCACGAGGCCCTGGTGGAACGGACGGCCCACGGGAAGCGCGTCCCGGTACCCGCCGTACTCGCCATCGCGCTGACGACGGCGGTCGGCGTCGTGGACGAGTGCATCCAGTTCTTCCTCCCCAGCCGCACGTTCGACTGGTTCGACATCGGGTTCGACCTGCTGGCGAGCGTGCTGGCGGTCGGCTCGAGCGTCTCGATCCGCTGGGTACGCCGGCTGATCGGAAGGTGGCATTCCTCGCGGTAATCCGGCGGCTTGGGTCCAGGGCCGCGCGGGAAATCGGGGCGTCTCGAATCGCCCCTTCTACACGTTCTTGGGGAAGAATCTCAACCGCCTCTCATGGAGCTTCCCGGGCCCGATCCGAGGCGACCGAACACTTGGCCATCTGCCGGGACAGGTTCCCGATCCTCGTCGCGCTGCCAGCGGTCGTCCGGGCGGCCGTGTCCGCCGACGAATAGGAGGCGACGGTGAAACCAGTCATGGCGGCGGTATTCGCAGCCGGTTTCGCGACCGGCTGTGAGGCGGTTTTCTCCGGTGAAGAAAGCGGCGAGGTCATGGCGACCATCGACTTTTCGCATGGTGCTCCCTCGCCGGATACCGCCGTGGTTCGCGCCCCCGACACGGTGGGCGTGCGTCAGTCCTTCCCCGTCACCGTGCGGACCTACTACGGCTGTCTCCTCGAAGAGGGCAGAACACAGATTGAGGTTAACGGTCTCAGCGCGGAGGTGACTCCGTTCATGCGCACGATCCCCGGTGTGAACTGCCCCGACTTTCTTCGCGCAACGGATCGGATCGCCTATCTGCGATTCGCGTCTCCCGGCGTTGGAACCGTGACGGTATTCGGGTTGAACGACATCACGTATCCATCCTTCGGCTCCAGCCGGCGAGCCGATACGATCCACGTCGAACGCACGGTTGTCGTCAGATGAGGGGCAGTCCGATGCGGCGTGTTCGAACCTTCCCCGGGACGCGCGGTTCGCGGATCCCGGTGCGCCTCGCGGCGGCCGCCATCGCAATGGCCGCGACTCCCGCCCACGGACAGGAGCGGACGCTTCGGGGGGAAACCGACCTGACGATCGGCGTCGTGGACGGCGCACCGCAGTATCTGTTCGAGAACATCGGAGCCCTGACGCGGGACGCCGCTGGAACGATCTACGTCGGCGACCGGGGCGCCCGGGACGTCCGGGTGTACGGGCCGGATGGACGATACCTGTTTCATGTGACGGGACCGGGCGAAGGCCCGGGCGAACTCCTTCACGCCGTCTGCGGGCTCGCGTTCGATCCAGACGGCCGCCTCTGGGTCGACGGTTGGGATTCTCACAAGGTGTTCGACATCTTCGAGGAACGCGCCGAGTACGTTCGGGAAATGCTGCCCCCCGATGAGGCGTGGCAGATCACGGACGCGGACGGGAACACCTCGCAGGTTAGCCGAACCACCAACTGCCTGCTCCCGATGTTCGCCGGGCCGACCGGCCTCGTGTTGGCGGTGGACCACTTCTACCTCGATGACGCGGGGGAGGTCGACGCCGACCGACAACACGTCACCGTCGGGCAGGAGGGGAACGTCATCGGGCGGGTGACGCTACGCGAACGGGATCTGGGCGAGATCGGTTGGCCCGTGATGGTTTTTCGCCGTCCCGACGAAAGTCGGCGGGAGATGGAGATTCCGCCCCCGTTCTACAACCGCAACATCCGTGTTCACGCCCCCGACGGTCGATTCGCCCACCTGTACAACCGCGACTACCACGTCCAGGTCTTCGACATTGACGGGGCACTGTTGCACGAGATCCGCCGGGAAGTCGAAGGTCCGATGATCACCGAGGCGGAAGCGCGCCGCGAACGAGAAGCACTGGACCGGCTACGGGATCGCGTCGAGGACGTGCTCATCGAGTTTCCCACGATCGAAATGCCGCAGCGGAAGCCGCCGGTCGGGGACATGTGGTACGACGAGGATGGCCGGCTGTGGGTACGGCTCGCGTGGGCGGAGGCGGACGAAGTCCTGCGGGCGCACGTCTATGGCCCGGACGGAGAGATGCTCTTCACCGCCGAGTGGCCGCGGGGGATCGATCTCTCGCTGGGCGGTGTGAGCGGGGACGTGGCGCTCGGCGTCCAGCGCATGGAGTTCGACGTGCAGCGCGTGGTGCGGCTCCGTTTCTCCCCGCGGTAGGCAGGGAGCGTCCACTCCTGCGTCGGGGCCCTTCGCAGGACGCCGCCAACGACGCCGCGCTCCTGATCGACCTCCTCCGGGCCCGGTGTGCCGAGCGTGTCCCAGTCGTTACCATCCCCTGGGCGTGATCGATCCGAATCAGGAGGTGTTCTCATGCAAGGCATGATCCGCGCACAGCGTGGTGCGCTTTGGGCCGGACTTCTTGCCGTTTCAGCGACGGTCGCGCTTCCGGGTGTGGTGACCGCGCAGTACCTGCCGGCGCGTGGGGACGCGTGGGAGACGCGCACTCCGGAGCAGGTAGGGATGAACGCGGCGGGCGTCCAGGCGGCCGTCGAGTACGCGCTCGAGCACGAGACGAGCCAGGCACGCGACCGGGAGTTCCAGCACAGCAGGAGCTTCGGGCGCGAACCGCTCGGCGAGGGGATCGGCCCCTTCAACGTGCGTGGCGGGCCGGCCGGCATGATCGTGCGCCACGGCTACATCGTCGCGGAGTGGGGGGACACGAAGCGCGTCGACATGACGTACAGCGTGACCAAGTCCTTCCTCTCGACATCGGTGGGGCTCGCGTGGGACGAGGGGCTCATCGGCTCGCTCGACGACACCGTGCGCGAATACATGGCTCCGATCGATGTGCCACCGGGCGACGGGGAGCCCGGCGTCGACCGCATCGGGTTCGGGAAGCCCGATCCGACGACGATGTTCGAGTCCGAGCACAACCGCACGATCACCTGGGACGACCTCCTGCGGCAGACGTCCGACTGGGAGGGCACGCTGTGGGGGAAGCCGGACTGGGCCGACCGTCCGAGCGGCGACCCCGACACGTGGATGACGCGCGACCGTCATCCGTCGGGCACCGTGTACGAGTACAACGACACCCGGGTGAACCTCCTCGCGCTCGCCGCGATGAGCGTCCTCAGGCGCCCGCTGCCCGAGGTCCTGCACGAACGCGTGATGGGACCGATCGGCGCCTCCCCGACCTGGCGCTGGAACGGCTACGAGAACTCGTGGGTCACGATCGACGGGCGTCGCGTGCAGTCGGTGAGCGGCGGCGGCCACTGGGGCGGCGGCATGTTCATCAGCGCCCGCGACCAGGCGCGCTTCGGCCTCTTCACCCTGCGGCGCGGAACATGGGGAGAACGGCAGCTCCTGTCCGAGGAATGGTTCGACCTCGCGACGACGCCGGGCCCGGCGAACGGCTCCTACGGGTTCATGAACTTCATGCTCAACGTCGCCGACGACGAAGGGAACAGGCGCTATCCGAGCGCGCCCGCGGAGGCGTGGGCCCACCTCGGCAACGGCACGAACATGATCTACTGCGACCCGGTGAACGATCTCGTCGTCGTGGCGCGCTGGATCCCGGGAGGGGCGATCGACGGCCTGCTCGACCTCGTCATCGGCGCGATCGACGACGCGGCCGCGGCCTCATCCGGATCGCGCTGAGACGAATCGGGGTCGGCCGCTGCGACAGGTAGACGCTGGGGGCCGGTCCGGTTAGATTGCCCCGCACGGCGCGTCGCCTCTTCCGGCGGCGCGTTTCGTGTCTGCGCCCGTAGCTCAGCCTGGATAGAGCGCTTGCCTCCGGAGCAAGAGGTCACAGGTTCGAATCCTGTCGGGCGCACTCGGCCCAGAGCGGTAACCGGGCCGTGGGGCGGCTCCAGACCCGAGGGTTCAGGGGCGCAGGCTCGGGTGGCGGAAATGGCAGACGCGCAGGATTCAGGATCCTGTGGGATTAAACTCCCGTGGGGGTTCGACTCCCCCCCCGAGCATCACCGGCCCAGGTGGCGGAACTGGCAGACGCGCTAGCTTGAGGGGCTAGTGTCCTATTACGGACGTGGAGGTTCGAATCCTCTCCTGGGCATGCAGGACCGCGGGATCTCCCCGATTCCGCGTGCAGCACACATCGGGCGCCCGTAGCTCAACTGGATAGAGCACCTGACTACGGATCAGGAGGTTGGGGATTCGAATTCTCCCGGGCGCATGCTTTCCTTCCTTCGGAAGTCAAACCTGCGCCCGCGAGAATTCGGGCGCTCGTGGAGCTTCGCTCCCCTTCGCTGGCCAAATTCTCCCGGGGACAGCCGAATGGCCTTCCAGGCACTTCCTCTTTGGGCACAGGTGCCGGGCGGGATTGTGGGTGGGCTCGCGGGGGCTGCGCCCGCTCGCTGAGTGAGGGTCCGCCGGGCGATCGATTTGCGGGGGTCGACTTGCTCAAACGCTTCCTCCGCGTTTCCTCGGGGATAGGGGTTCATTGCATGCGCGTGAGGCTGGCTGAAGAAAGAGATGTCGATCGGTTGCTGGAGTTGATGCGGGGGCTCGCGTGGTTTGAGGAGTACATCGACGACTTCGCCGTGACGCGGGAGAGCGTGCTCGAGCATGGGTTCGGCGAAGAGCGTTTGTTTACGGCCCTTGTTTCCGAGCAGGACGATGATCTCGTCGGGATGGCCGTGGTATACACGATTCCGTGGACCTATACGCTTCAACCCAAGGTTGTGCTAAAGGAGCTGTTTGTTGAAGAGAGTGCGCGGAACCTCGGCGCGGGGAAGGCTCTGATGGCGGCCGTGGTGTCTCACGCCAGATCCATCGGAGCGGCCGAGGTGATCTGGACCGTCATGGACGGGAACAGCGCGGCGGAGGGTTTCTACCGATCCTTGGGCGCTTCCCCCGATGACAAGTGGAATAACTGGGCCCTGAGTCTCGACGATTGAACTTCGAGTAGGCGAAGGCGAGGCCCCTCCGCTGACGGGGTACCCACCCACGAGATCAAGCCTTGAGGCGCTTCAGGCGTTCGGCGAGATCGCGCTTCGGGTAGAAGCGATGCGGTCGCGGAGTTTCTTATGAGGCTCCCTGGTCAGGCGCCGATGATCATCGGGCTACCCCTCCTCCAGGACCAGCGAATAGTTCCCCACGGTACGGTTGGAGTAGGGGCTTTGGACGACTGCCAGGTAATACGTTCCCGCTTCCAGCTCCCGGACGATGTGGAAGTTCCGACCCTCGCCGGAATCCTGATCGCTATCGAGCCAGGCGCCGCTTCCATCGTACAGCACCCCGTCGGTGTCCGTATCGCCCAGCGCGAACGCGCGTAGACGAAAGCCGTCCGTCGAGATCGAGAACTTGAAGTAATCCCGGTCCTGGGGCTGCAGAACGCCCGGTACCGTATCGCCGACGGATACAGCAGTGGCGGTGCCGAACCCGTCGCCGTGATCATCGGGTTCGGCCTCCTTCAGAATCAACGAATAACTTCCAAGCCCTCCCCTTACTCCGAGATAGTAGGTGCCGGAAGCCAGCAGGTGGATGATGTGGAAGTTGTCGCCCTCGCCGGACCAGGAGTCGTAAGCGACCCGGGAGCCGTCCGCGTCGTACAATATCCCGAGGGTGTGAGTATCACCCTCCGTGAATGCGCTCAGGCGGAAGCCGTCCGTCGGAACCGAGAACTCGAAGTAGTCCTCGTCCGCGGCCGTCAGAACGGCCTGCACCGTATCGCCGATGGACACGGTCGTCGCTGAAGCAATCGAGTTGCCGTGATCATCGGCTTCGGCCTCTTCGAGAATCAGCGTGTAATACCCGGATTCACGGCGGCTCTCCCCTACAATACCGAGGTAGTAGGTTCCGGCATCCAGTTCCCGGACGATATGGAAGTTCTCGCCCTCGCCGGCGTCGTCGTCGTACCCAATGCTGGAGCCGTCCCCGTCGTACAGTTCCCCAAACGTGTCCGTCGTCTCCTGCGTGAGCGCGCCCAGGCGGAAACCGTCCGTCGGGACGGAGAATTCAAAGTAATCCTGGTCACCCGGCGTCAGGACGCCCGGCACCGTATCGCCGACGGACACCGACGTGGCCGCCTCGATCGAATCACCGTGGTCGTCGGGTCCGGCCTCCTCGAGAACGAGCGTATACCTGCCCGGCCACCCGCTTACGCTCAGGTAGTACGTCCCCGCATCCACTTCGCGAACGATGTGGAAGTTCGAGCCCTCGCCCGCCCAATAGTCTTCTGCGAGAACCGTGCCGTTCGTGTCGTACAACACTCCGTCAGTGTCCGTATCGCCCTGTGCGAACGCCCGCACGGCGAAACCATCGGCCGGGACGTCGAATTCGAAGTAGTCCTGGTCCTGCCGCGTGAGAGATCCCCGCATCGTATCGCCGATGGACACGGCTGCGGCCGCCGCGATCGAGTCGCCGTAGTCCGCGATGACGGCGAAGCTGACGATTGCGAACCGACCTGCCGGGTCACTGGCGGTCACGGTCACGTCGGCTGAGCCTTCGCCTCCGGCGGCGTGCAGCTTCAGTGCCGCGCCGGCGAGGGTGACGGCCACGACGTTCGAGTCCGAGGTCTCCGCCCGGAAACGAAGCGAAACGCCCCCCGGATTCGCGAAGAGGGTGGCCAGATTCAACTCGACGGTCCTCCCGACCACGAGAGACTGGTCGGGCACCGGCCTCCCGATCGGTGGATCGGTGGGAGTAGGGGCCAGAGGCTCATCGTCGCCGCACGCGGCAAGGAGGGCAGCAGCGGCAACGAGATACGGACGCAAGGAGTACCGCGTTGGACTTCGATCTCGCATAAGTCTGGTACCCGATCGGGTCGCGGGGTTCCGTCGGCCTCCCGGTCCCGTTCCCTAGCGGTTGCTCTCGCCCGAACTCCGCGCCGGGGGGCGGCAGTCGGGCCACTGTTCGCCGTCCGGCATGGCGCGCCGGTCGCGGGGCATGCGGTCCGCGTCCTCGGAGGCGAGGTAGGCGAGCATCGCCGTCATCACGGCGTCGTCGCGCAGGTCCTCGAAGACGATCTTGTCGAAGGTGTCGCGGTTGGTGTGCCAGGTGTAGGTGCTCGTGTCCCAGCGGTTGTCGGCGATGTTCATGCCGCTGCGGCCGGCGCCGACGTGGAAGCTGAAGGCGGGCACGCCCGCGCACAGGAATGAGGCGTGGTCCGTCCCGCCGGACTCGGGCATCCCCGGGACCTCGAGGGTGACGAGGTCGGACAGCTCGCTCGGGATCTGCGCGAGCCACTCGCCGAAGCGCCCCGCGGCCCCGGCGAAGCCCTGCATGGGGATGAAGGTGACGGGCCCGTTCCCGTGATCGACGTTGAACACGGTGTGGGTGCGCTCGAGGATGTCGGGATGGTCCTCGACGAAGGCGCGTGACCCGTTGAGGCCCTGCTCCTCGCCGTTCCAGAGGGCGCCGATGATGGTGCGGCGGGGGTTCGGGACGGCATGCTTCAGGATGCGCATCGCTTCCATGACCGCGACGGCGCCGGTGCCGTTGTCGAGCGCGCCGTCGGAGCCGTCCCACGAGTCGTAGTGGCCCCCGAGGATCACGTACTCCTCGGGCTCGGCGCTGCCGGGGATCACGGCGAAGGCGTTGGAGACCGGCACTTCTCCCAGGAAACGGGCCTGTGCGTCGACGCGCAGCACCGGCCCCTGATCGTTCTCGGCCAGCCGGTACAGAATCCCCTACGCCTCGCAGATCAGGTCCAGCACGGGCGGTCGGTCCGCCCGCGTGCCGAAGATCTTGTTGACGCCCCAGCCCTCGGACCACTGCGAGCGGATGATTCCGGCGGGTTCGGCGACGTTCAGCACTTCCGGCAGCGAGCGCGCAGCAAACCCTGTGTTCCCCACGCGTTCGCTCCATTCCGCGATTGCGCGCTCCCGGTCCTCCGCCATGCGGGCCGTCGTCTCGGGCCGCGCGAACCACTCCAGGTTGTCGGGCGCGCGGCAGCTCGGCTCCGGGCGCGAGACGAGCACGAACTTGCCGCGCACCTCCGAAAGCGATGCCTCGAAAGCTCCGGGGCTGTCCGCGTCCGGAAGAATCACCACCTCCGCCTCGACCGGCCCGTCCGTGGCCGGGCTCCAGGCGGCCGCCATGCCCTCGAGCGTGCGCACGCGCGGTGCGATGAGATCGATGTGGGTGATCCCGCGCTCCCACCCGCGCCAGGTGCCGTACGGCTCCTTGTAGGCCTCGATGCCCCACTCCGCGTACTTCGCCAGCGCCCAGTCGTTGGCGCCGGCCATGGCGGGGGAGCCGGTGAGGCGCGGCCCGATCGAGTCCATCATCACCTGGCCGAGTTCGTAGACCTGCGAGCGCTCGACGCCCTCCTCCCAGATCGCCCGGATGACGGGGTCGTCAGAGGGAAACGACTGCGCCGCCGCGGCCTGCGTGAAGAGGAACGCAAGCGAACAGGCGAGTCCGAACTGAACCGAGGGCTTCATGGATCGCTCCGGGAGGGGGTCGGACCTGCAGACTTCCGATGACAACACCACACTCCAGACCTTCGTCGATCAGCGGCTCAGCGGACCGGGGAAGTCATTCCTGAGAAGGCCCCTCATCTGCCCCAAGCTGTCGAGCCGTTGTCTCGTCGGGAGGTACGCATTCCCAATGTGTCAGTCCGCCCTCGCTGATCGCGAAGCTCGTGTACATCCCCTGCCTTGCGCAGCCCTCCGTAAGGACGTCCAGGGAGTCGGTCCATCCGGGGCCCGTCAAATCGACGAACACGTTGTACAGGGCGACGCCGACAAAGACACCGAGGACCGTTCTGATCGTGGTCGCTGCGCGTTCGCGCGACATGCGAGGGCTCCTTTCTCAGGTGTTCGGAACATGCGAACCTCCGCCGGTAGTCACAACCTGGCGGAGTAGCACCGGGTTCTGGCCGTTCTCGGCAAGCCGAAATGCTGCGACCATGGTGATCAGGCGCGTTGCGAATCCCCGTCGATGCCCGGACCTTGCCGGTTCGGCGACGCGTGCGGCTCGAACCCCCGGACTTCCAATGCGTCTTGACGGCAAGCGTGCTCTGGTTACCGGCGGCTCGCGGAGCATCGGCCGGGCCATCGCGCTCGGACTGGCCCGTGAGGGCGCGGACGTGGCGGTCAACTACCGGCGGAGTCGTGAGGATGCGAATAGCGCCGTCCGTGAGATCGAGGCGATGGGGCGTCGCGCGGTCGCGGTACAGGGATCGACCGATTCCCGTTCCGATGTCGACCGTTTCGTCGCGGAGGCCCACGATTTCCTGGGCGGCCTCGACATCCTCGTGAACAACGCCGGGATTCTGAAGCGGACGCCCTTCCTCGAGATCGACGAGGCGGAGTGGGACGCGATTCAGAGCGTCAACCTGAAGGGGTACTTCCTGGTCGGGCAGACGGTCGGCCGCCGCATGGTCGAGGCCGGGACGGCGGGCGCGATCGTCAACGTGTCCTCCGCCGGGCAGGCGGTGGCCGGCCCGAACCTCACCCACTACTGCGTGTCGAAGGCCGGGGTCGAGATGCTCACGAAGCAGATGGCGCTCGAACTCGCGCCCCATGCGATCCGGGTGAACGCCATCGCACCGGGGCTGATCGAGACCGACCTGAACCGGGCCGACATCGCGCAGGACGAATTCCGCGAGCGGCGTCTCGCCCGCATCCCGCTGGGGAAGATCGGGGTTCCCGACGACCTGGTGGGGGCCGTCGTGTACCTCGCGTCGAACGACGAGGCGAGCCTCGTGACCGGTGCCTCCCTGTTCATCGATGGCGGCCAGACGATCTGGGGGGCTTGATCGCTCCGTGAGTGCGCGTCCCGCGCAGGTCCGGTCCAGCTTCTGCCCGGGCACGATGGCGGCGCTCCTGGTGGTGGCGTGCGGCGGCCCCGGCTCCGGCGCTTCCGATCCGTCCACCGACGCACCTGCGTGGGAGGTTCGCTTCTCCCACGTGCTCTCGACCGGCTCGGAGTTCCACCTCATGGCGGAGCGGTTCCGGGATCTCATGCTGGAGCGGACGGATGGGCGGTTTCGGGTCGTCATCTATCCGTCGGGACAGCTCGGGGGCGAGCGCGTGGCCTTCGAGCAGATCCAGGTCGGGGCGGTCCACATGGCCATCACGGGCACGCCGGTGCTTTCGGGCTGGGTGCCGGCGACGCAGGTCTTCGATCTCCCTTTCCTGTTCGAGACCCGGGACCACGGGCTCGCGGTGATGAACGGCCCGGTGGGAGACTGGTGGCGCGACCTGCTGCTCGAACACACTGGCGTCCGTTCGCTGGGGTTCCTCGACTACGGATTTCGCCACGTCTACAACCGGCGCCGGCCCGTCGAGACGCCTGCGGATCTCGCCGGCCTCAAGCTCCGGGTCCTCCAGAACGCGACGTACCTGGCGGCCTATTCCGCGCTTGGCGTGCAGGCGACGCCGATGAACTACGGCGAGGTCTACTCCGCGCTCCAGCAGGGCGTGATCGACGGCGGGGAGGCGAACGCGATCGGCTTCGTGAGCAGCCGGCTCCACGAGGTGGCGAAGTTCTACAGTTTCACGTCCATCACCTACAACCCCATCACGCTTCTCGTGAACGAACCGTTCTATCGGGGGCTCCCTGGGGATATCCGGGAGACCGTCGACCGTTCCGCAGCGGAGGCGCTCGCCTACCAGAGCGAAGTGGCGCGCCGGATGGAGGCGGATGCCATCGGGGAGATGCGCGAGGCTGGCGTGGAGATCTCCCGCCCGGACCTGGCGCTGTTCGCCCCGGCCGTCGGACCGCGCATCTGGGATGACCTGGCGAACCGGCTGCCGGACGGCGAAGCGCTGATCGCAAAGCTGGTGGCGGAAGTGGAGCGTCGATGACGGAGCGGGTGCGGGCGCTCAACCGGGTGCTGATCAGGCTCGAGACGTACGCCGTCGGCGTCCTCGTGATCGCAATCGTCGACGTCGTCCTCCTCCAGGTGTTGATGCGCTACCTCTTCTCCTATCCGAATCCGTGGAGCGAGGAAGTGTCGCGCTTCTGCTTCATCTGGGTGTCGATGCTCGGGGCCTCGCTGGCCGTGGCGCATCGGTCCCATTTCCGGTTCGATCAGGTCACGCGGCGGCTGCCTCCGCGCGCGAGGAAGGCGGCGGAGAGGTTCGCCGCAGCGGTCGTGCTGCTGTTCGCACTCCTCCTCATCGGCACGGGCATCGCCCTGATGGGCCTCACGATGGGAGAGCGCTCCGCCGCCCTGAACCTGCCCGTTGCGCTCGTGTATGCGGCGGCGCCGGTGTCCGGCGTGTTCATGGCGATCCATATGCTGGCAAGTCCGACGGTCGCCGATTCGGACAGGCGGCTGGCGGTCGGGGTCGGGGATATCCCGGCCCAGGACAGCGGCTGATGGGCGGGCTCCTACTCGGGGTCTTCGGCCTCCTGGTGCTGGCCGCCGTCCCCATCGGGTTTGCGCTCGCGATCGCCGCCGTCATCGCCATCCTGCTGGCGGGTCTCCCGCTCGTCGTCATCCCGCAGCAGATCGTGGCGGGGATGGATTCGTTCCCCATGCTCGCCGTGCCCCTCTTCATTCTGGCCGGCTTCCTCATGGATGTGGGGGGGATCAGCCGCCGCCTGGTGACGCTGGCGCGGGCCCTGGTGGGACACCTCCCCGGAGGGCTCGGTCAGGTGGTCATCGTGGCCGAGATCTTCTTCTCGGGGGTGTCGGGCTCCACGTCGGCGGACGCGGCCGCGATCGGGGGCATCATGGGACCGCAACTGACCGCGAACGGTTACAGCCGGGCCCGCTCCACCGCCATCGTTTCGGCTGCGTGCGGGATGGGGATCCTCATTCCGCCGGCGATCGTGATGGTCGTCTACGGCGTCATCGGTAACGTGTCGGTCGGCGCGCTGTTCGTCGCCTCGATCGTGCCCGCGCTCCTCATCGCGGTAGGCCTGATGACGCAGATCGGGTGGCAGGCGCGCAGGGAAGGGTGGCCGGCGGCGGAGCGCGCATCCTTCGGCGAACTCCGCCGCGCCGCACTCGATGCCGTGCTCCCGCTGTTCATGATCGTGGTAATCCTGGGCGGCATCCGCTTCGGACTCTTCACGCCCACGGAGGCGGCCGCCGTCGCCGTCTTCTACGCCCTGCTCTTGGCCGGGTTCGTATACCGATCCCTCACGCTCGCCGATCTGTGGAACAAGGTCGTCCAGACGGCGGTGGTGTCGGGGATGGTGTTGTTCGTGGTCGGCGCCGCGCACCTCCTCGGCTGGGTCCTCGCCGTCCTGCAGGTGCCCCAGGCGCTCGCGTCGACCGTGGTGGGGATGGGTGGCGGTCAGATCGGCTTCCTGCTCCTCACGATCCTCGTCTTCCTCCCGCTCGGCGCCATCCTCGAGGGCGTGCCCGCCGTCGTTCTGCTGACGCCGATCCTGCTGCCCCTCGCGACGCAACTCGGGATCGATCCCGTGCATTTCGGTGCCGTGATCGTGGCCACCCAGGGGATTTCGGTGTTCCTCCCTCCCGTGGGCGTGAGCCTGCTCGTGGCCTGCTCCGTCGGAGGGGTGGAGCCAGCGGAGGTCGCCCGCCCGCTATGGCCCTACCTGGCGCTCATGCTGGCGCTGACGGTGGCCCTCGCGTTGCTGCCCGGCGTGGTGCTTTTTCTGCCCAATCTCCTCGGGTACTGACCGGCTCTCTCCTTGACAGGCGACGAGCCGCCCGCGCACTTTGTTCGGTGACCGAACAAAGGGTGTTCGGTCGCGCCGGGGGGGCTGTCACCATGACTTCGATCCGCACTGACACCACGTACTTCACCGCGTCGGTTGCGGGTGCTCCCGATGGCTGCAGGGGGCGTCCGCGCGGGTGGCTGCCGGCGCTCTTCCTTGTGATTCTCGCGCCACTCTCCCCCGCTGCCGCCCAGGACCCCGCGGGTCCGCTGCCCGTCATCGAACTCGTCCGCGACGATTCCGGCACGCGCCTCCGGGTGGACGGCCGGGACATGATGGTCCAGGGCGTCAACTGGGACTATTTCCCCCGCGGGACCACCTACAACTACAGCTTCTGGACCGAGCCGGACCACATCATCGAGGCGGCGCTGGAGCGCGAGATGTCGGTGCTCAAGGCGATGGGGGGCAACGCGATCCGCACCTACGTGGGGATCACGCCCAAGTGGGTTCAGCACATCTACGAACGCTACGGCATCTACACGATCCTGAACCACGCGCTGGGCCGCTACGGTGTAACGGTGGGCGGCGTCTTCAGCGCGAATACCGACTATTCGGACCCCCGCGCCCGCGAGGTGCTGACGACCGAGATCGAGGAGATGGTCGACGAGTTCAAGGACACGCCCGGCCTGCTCATGTGGCTCCTCGGCAACGAGAACAACTACGGGCTCGTGTGGAGTTCGGCCGAAACGGAGGATCTGCCCGAGGGTGAAGCCAACGCGGTCCGCGCGCGCCACATGTACTCGCTGTTCGGGGAGGTGGCCGGGCGGATCAAGGAGATTGACCCGTCGCGTCCGGTTGCGATGGCCAACGGCGACCTCCAGTACCTCGCCATCATCGCCGAGGAGGTTCCCGACGTGGACATCTTCGGTACGAACGTGTACAGGGGCATTTCCTTCGGTGAGCTGTTCCAGGAAGTGAACGACGTACTCGATCGCCCCGTGATGTTCACCGAGTTCGGCGCGGACGCGTGGGATGCGAGGAACATGCGCGAGGACCAGGCGACGCAGGCGCGATACCTGATCGGGCAGTGGCGCGAGATCTACGAGCAGTCGGCCGGGAAGGGCATGGTCGGCAACTCGATCGGCGGCCTCACCTTCCAGTGGACGGACGGCTGGTGGAAGTTCGGCCAGGAGGACCGGCTCGACATCCAGGATACGAACGCCTCCTGGGCGAACGGCGGCTACGTCGAGGATTTCGTGGAAGGCGACAACAACATGAACGAGGAGTGGTGGGGGATCGTCGCCAAAGGCCCCACTGAACTCAACAACCTCTACGAACTCTTCCCGCGTGCCGCCTACTACGCCCTGCAGGAGGCGTACACCCTCGACCCGTACGCGCCCGGAACCGACCTCACGACCATTCGCGAGCACTTCGCGAACATCCAGCCGGCCGCCATGGCTCTGCAGGCGCAAGGTGACCGATCCGCGCTCCTGGCGTCGGCACTCGACCGGGTCCACGTGCGGGGCGTGCGCATCGAACTGGAGACCTACAGTACCGGCGGTTCCCTGGTGAGCACCCCGGAAGCGCCACCCGAGCGGAATCCTTCCTACCCGAGCTTCCGCGGCTTCGACAGGATGCAGTCCTTCTACGCCGACCTCGCGGCGCAGCCCACGCAGAACATGCTCGCGAACGTGTCGTTCAACATACTCGGCGACGTACCCGCGAACCCGATCGACGAGCTCTTCTACGAGAACCGGGGCCGCCCGCGGAATGTCAGGGTCGATGGCGAGGACTTCGCACTGCAGGACATCGAGCGGCTCAAGGTCTACAACGCCAGCGTGTCCTGGGACGACAAGTGGTTCCACCTCGAGGGATTCTACCGCTCCGGACACTACCACTGGGGCTACGAAGGCGACTTCTTCGGACTGTATCAGGAAGCCAACTACGGGCCGAACATCGACATCTACAACGGGCTCGCGCCCGTCGGGATGGAGATCGCCGGCAAGCGCATCCTCGGTGGATTGAAGGTGGCGGTCGGCCCCGAACTGTGGTGGGGCGCCAACCCTGCGGTGCTCGTCAAGCACCAGTCCCGGATCGGCCCCGTCGAGACCGCCGTCATCTATCAGGAGGACCTGGCGGAGGCCGGCACGACGACGAGTTCCTTCGCGATTCCGTTGCCCCCCACGCGCAAGGCGACAGTGCATTTGGCCACGACGCGGGACGGCGCGACGTTCGAAGTGGGCGGCATCATGTCCGGCGGTACGAAGGTCGGCGAGACCTTCCAGGTGGTCGACGGGGAGCCGGGCGGCTACCGGGTCCTGCAGGACGAGATCAGAACCTCGGACGCGTTCGGCGCGAAGGCGAAGATCAGCTACACGCGGGGGCGCCTGAACTGGTATCTGCAGGGTGCGGCCATGGGGCTCGTCGCCGATGGCGGCATGACGCAGACGCAGACCTACACCGGCTGGACCCTGAAGGACACCGGCAGCGGCAACCAGCGCAACGTGATCACCGGCTTCACGGTCCTCGCGGGAAACTGGCAGATCGCGCCCAACCTCCTCTGGCGCAAGCCGCTCGTGGGGCCGGTCCCGGCAGATGCGCCGGCGCCGGGGCGGCCGCGGAACGTCCTCGACGACCCCTTCGCGGTGCGCGGGAACCGGGAGACCCGGGCGGCCGAGATCCTCTTCACGTACGACCCCACGCCGGCCACCTGGATGTACAACTGGGACAGCGACCGCCGGGAGGACGCGGCTTTCGCAGCCTCGCTCGGCTTCGTGTACTACAACTTCCCCACGACGCAGGACGCCGGGATCGGCATCTTCGCCGACGGACGCTCCACCTTCGCCTTCCCCGGTGCCCCCCCGCCGCGGGATCTGTGGGAAGTCAAGGCGCGGCTCGTATCGAAGCGACGGGCGGGCCCCGGCCTGATCGCCAACGTATACGCGGGAACCGGCGAGCCGAACGGAGACGACGACCGCGTGATCCAGCGCGCCGGGATCGACCTGCGCGTGATCAGCGGATCGCTCAAGTTCCAGGGGATGGCCCGGTTCAACGACTGGGGGCCGTATGACTACCACCGCGACTTCAACCTCACCTTCCCGCTGCAGCTCACGGGCGACATCTCCTTCACGCTGGGGACGCCCGACTGGTTCGACCTGCCGCAGACCCGCTTCGGCGTGCGCGCCACCTGGCGGTCTCTGAACG
This sequence comes from uncultured Gemmatimonadota bacterium, assembly GCA_964509895.1. Classification (GTDB taxonomy): domain Bacteria; phylum Gemmatimonadota; class Gemmatimonadetes; order Palauibacterales; family Palauibacteraceae; genus Palauibacter. The sequence continues at coordinate 7,496 of CAZDZJ010000029.1, read as the reverse complement.
AATACTCCCCGCGCTACTGTCCCGGGCTGAGCCCGGACGAATTCGGCAGGATGGAGTGCAACCCGGACATCGGCGGAGACCTGGGGCGCGAGTGGGAAATCCGGACCTACCTCCACATCGCGATCTAGTGCCGCCAGCGGGGCCCTCGGGTCCGTGACCGGGTCAGGTGCGGCCTGGGGAGGCTGCGCCGTCGAGGAGCGTGTCCGCGCGCTCCTCGCGCGCATGAGCCTCGACCAGAAGATCGGGCAGATGACGCAGCCGGAGCGGCTCCACGTCACTCCGGCCGAGGTGAGGGAATACCACATCGGCTCGGTGCTGAGCGGCGGCGGTTCCTGCCCCGCGGATAACCGCCCGTCGGACTGGGTGGCGATGAACGACGCCTACTGGGCGGCGTCGATGGAGGAGGACGCCGGCCACCTGGCGATTCCCATCCTCTACGGGGTCGACGCCGTCCACGGCAACGCCAACGTCCGGGGCGCCACCGTCTTCCCGCACAATGTCGGGCTGGGGGCCGCTGGCGATCCCGAACTGCTCGAACGGATCGGGCGGGTCACGGCCCGGGAAGTCCTGGCTGCGGGCGTCGACTGGACCTTCGCGCCCACGCTGGCCGTGGCGCGCGATCCTCGCTGGGGCCGCACCTACGAGAGCTATTCGGAGGACCCGGAAGTGGTGGCAGGGTATGCGGCGAGGATCGTGACGGGGCTGCAGGGAGAGGGGATCCTGGCGTGTGCGAAGCACTGGGTCGGCGACGGGGGAACCGAGGCGGGAGTGGACCAGGGTGACACGGTGATCGACGAGGGGGAGCTGCGCCGGGTGCACATGGCGCCGTACCGGGCGGCGGTGGAGGCCGGGGTGCTCACGGTCATGGCGTCGCTGAGCAGCTGGAGGGGCGAGAAGTGCCACGCCCACCGCTACCTGATCCAGGATCTGCTGAAAGGGGAAATGGGGTTCACGGGGTTCGTGTTGTCGGACTGGAACGGTGTCGATCCGCTCGCCGCCGACTACGGTGAGGCCGCCGCGATGGCGGTGAACGCCGGGATCGACATGTTGATGGTGCCGGAGACGTGGCGGGAGATCATCGCCGAACTCAAGCGGCAGGTGAAGCGTGGGGGGGTGCCGATCGGGAGAATCGACGACGCGGTCGCGCGGATTCTGCGGGTGAAGTTCGCCGCCGGCCTGTTCGAGCGACCGCGGCCGGCGGCGCGGCGGGCGTCGAACGGCGTCGCGTTCGGGTCGCTCGAGCACCGCGAGGCGGCCCGCGAGGCGGTACGGAAGTCGCTGGTCCTGCTCAAGAACGAAGGCGGGCTTCTCCCGCTGGACGAGGGCGCGCGCATACTGGTGGCGGGACCCGCCGCCGACGACCGCGGACGGCAGTGCGGCGGCTTCACGATCGAGTGGCAGGGTGTGTCCGGCAACGCCGCGATTGAGGGAGGCACGTCGATCTGGGAGGGGATTCGCGCCCTGGCACCGGGGGCGGTCCTGCGGGAGGACGAGCGGGAGGTCTCGGATGCGCGGGACTTCGATGTGGCCGTGGTGATCGTCGGCGAGAAGCCGTACGCGGAGGGGTTGGGCGACATCCGCGAGCCGAGCCCCGTGCGTCCGGGGGCGCACCTGTCGGGGGCTCCCGTCACGCTTGAACCGTACGGCAACACCCTGGAGTTCGCGGCACTGCATCCCGAGGCCCTGCGCACCATTCGCGAGCTGGCCGCCCAGGGGATCCCCGTGGTGACCGTTTTGATCTCGGGACGGCCGCTGGTGGTGAACGCCGAGCTCGCCGCGTCGTCGGCCTTCGTGGCTGCGTGGCTGCCGGGCTCGGAGGGGGCCGGCGTGGCCGATGTCCTGTTCGGACACCGCCCTTTCAGCGGGCGGCTGCCGATGGCATGGCCGAGCGAGATGCCCGGGGGGAACGGAGGGTGCGGGATGGGCAGCAATGGCGTGCTCTTCCCCAGGGGGTATGGACTGCGGCCGCGCTGACCTACGCGGGCACTGCCACTCCGCGCCGACGCTCCAGTTCCTTCCGCACCTCGAACGCGCTCCGCTCCGTAATCGGATACCGGTAGACGGCGTAGATCGCGATGGCGGAGGCGGCGAGCGGCACGAACGCGTCGTAGAAGCGGAGCCAGAAGATCGTCCCCTCAGGCTGGTTCGCGCCGAGCGAGGCGTCCAGGCCTGTCGAGTACAGCAGAAACCCGCCGACCAGGATCGCGCCGCTCTGGCCGAGCTTCACCATCCACCAGAAGACCGATCCGAACATCCCCTCGCGGCGCTCGCCGGTGGCGAGTTCGTCGAGGTCGACCACATCGGCGATCATCGACCCCATCAGCGTGAACAGCCCGCCCAGTCCGAAAGCCAGGAACGGGGCGGGCAGCAGCGCCAGCAGCGGGTATTCGGGCGTGTAGCAGAACCACTTGAGCGCGTACCCGAGCATCGAAATGCCGGTCGACACGAAGAATGCGTTCCTCTTCCCGATCCTGGTCCCCAGCCAGGTGACGATGGCGATCACCAGGAAGCCGGTGACGGTCCCCAGGCTCCCGACCACGCCGGCGAGACCCGCCCCTTCCGCGACGTTGCCGCCGGCCACGTAGTAGGCGAACACCCAGAACTGGAACTGCGAGATCATGATGAAGCTGTTGAACATCAGGAAGGTTGCGATGCAGAGCAGCAGGAAGGGACCGGTCCTCACGGTTTGCCACAGGCCCCGGAGAAACTCGACGGTGCTCTCTCGCAGGCCGGGACCGTCCCTGCCCGCTCCCGCGCCGCCGCGTCCCGTGAGCACGCGCTCCCGGAGGAAGAGGGCAGGCAGCACGCCCAGCGCGATGGTCGTCACGCAGATCGCCAGCGCCAGGAACCGGGCCCCATCCATCTGGTTTCGGAACCACGCCACGTTGGTCACGATCGCGAGGAACCAGGGGCCGATGACGAACACGGTGTTGGACACGAAGTTCTGCACGCCCATCAACCGCGTGCGCTCGTTGTAGTCGGGGGTGAGTTCGTACCCGAGCGCCACCCACGGCGTGGCGAAGACGGTGTAGGCGAGGAAGAAAACGAACGAACCGAGGAGGAAGTACCAGAAGTAGCTGCGCTGACTCCAGCCTTCACCGGTTTCCTCGGGGGTCCAGATGTTCATGTGGATGTGCGTCATGCCGCGGGCGTCGACGGGGTTTGCGCCGAAGTCGATCGTGGCCATGCGCAGGCCCGTATAGTGCTTGACCTCGTCTCCCCCGGCCTCGGCGTCTGTCACCTCGGCCTCGTCCCGGTCGGCGGACCATGACTGCACCGGGACGTCTTCATAGGCATCGCTGAAGAGCGAGATCACGTCCTCCGGGGGCACCGTCGGCGGCGGCGCGGCGATGTTCGGTGCCGCGAGGCCCAGCACATCCTGTCCGGAAGGCGCCGCCGGCATGGACCCGGAATTCGGCGCCTCCGTCCCGGCGTCGCCGGAACGGTAGAAATAGACGTTGTCCACGTGGACTTCGGTGAGGTCACCCGAGATCCGGATCTGCGAGAGATGTGCGCGAGTGGCGAGTTGGTCGAAGTCGGTGAGGGGCAGGTCAACGCTCACCCAGGCACCTGTGACGAGCCTCGGCGGACGGATGCTGACTTCGTCCTCGGCGTCGTCGACGCCCTCCACCGTGAAGATCGCTCGCAGTGCATCGCCCGCGGCCGCCGGCCAGCCGGCGGACTCGTCGGCCTGGCTGGCGCTGCGGACTCCGTCCGCGCCGTAGTCCACCAGCGTGAGCCTCAACTGGGTTGGCGCCGGCATCTGCCAGAGCAGTGCAAAGATGACTCCGGCCGAGATCGCCCCCACGAAGAGGAACGGTCGCCTCCGTCCCCACCGGGACCGGGTCTTGTCCGACACGAAACCGACAAGGGGGTCGGTGAGCGCGTCGAAGAAGCGAGGGAGGCCGCCGAGCAGTCCGACCGCCCGAAAGTCCATTCCCAGCGCCAGCGTCAGCACGGCCATCATGTTGCCGATGCCCTGCGCCAGCAGGTTGTTCGTGAACCCGCCGATACCGTAGACGATCTTGTGCGGGAAGGAGATGCGGTCTTCGGGGGCCGTCCGGAGGCTCACCGACTATTCGGCCCGGTAGACGCGCACCCAGTCGACCAGCATGGACTGCGGGAAGTTCGTCGATTCGCTCGGAGGTCCGACGAAGGTGCCACCCACGGCGACGTTCAGGAGGATGAAGAAGGGATGGTCGAAGGCCCAGCGGCCCGGCGGGTCGTCCCGGTCGACGGTGTGATACCGCTGGCCATTCACGAACCACACGATGCGCTCCTCCGTCCACTCGATCGCGAACTCGTGGAACCCCGTGTCGAAGCGGTCCCCGGGGAGCAGGTAGCGGGCGGTGAGGCCGCGGCCCGCGGAGTACCCGGGTCCGTGCACGGTGCCATGAATGATCGTCGGCTCCTGGCCGCGGTATTCCATGACGTCGATCTCGCCGCACTCGGGCCAGCCTACCGTGGGGAAGTCGCTGCCGAGCAGCCAGAACGCGGGCCAGATGCCCTGCCCGCGGGGCAGCTTGATGCGCGCTTCGAAGCGCCCGTACGCCTGCTCGAACAACCCCTGCGTCTTGATCCGTCCCGATGTGTAGGCGCTGCCCCCGTAGGACTCCCGCCGAGCGGTGATCGCCAGGTTGCCCGCGCCGTCCAGCGAGACGTTCTCGGGCCGGTCGGTGTCGAACTCGAGCTGCCTGTTACCCCAGTCGGTGCCTATGTCGAAGACCCAGTTGGCGGGGTTGGGCAGCTGTCCCGCCGGACCGTCGAACTCGTCGCTCCAGACGAGGGTCCAGTCGGGATCCGGCTCCGTGCCGAGGCTGCCGCAGGCGGTGAGCGAGGCGGCGAGGAGGAGGAGGACGAGCCGCCGTCCGGTCGTGGTCATGCGGAACCCACGCCGGGAAAGAGCCGTGGGTTCGCGAGCGCCGTAACCAGCACGTGCGTGGCGGCCCCAAGGGCTACGGCGCGTTCGCCGAGTTCGCTCGTGCGGATCTCCGACGCGGCCGCCGAATCCACGAGTGTGCGCGTGGCGACGGCTTCGCGCAGCGGCTTGACCAGCCGGGCGCCCGCCCGCGCAAGGCTGCCGCCGATGATCACGGAGCCGGGATTGAGGAGGTTGAGTACGCCGGCGACGACGATGCCCAGGCGCAGCGCGGCCTCGTCAACCACCTGCAGGGCAAGCGGGTCGTCACAGAGGGCGGCGTCTTCGATCGCACGGATGTCCAGATCACGTCCGGCGAGGGCACTGTCGGGGAAGTCCCGGAGAAGCGTGCGGGCCCGGTCGACGAGGTAGCGTGTCCCCACAAGGGTTGCCAGACAGCCGCTGTTGCCGCACACGCACTCGGGTCCGCCGGGGTCGATCGCCACGTGACCGATCTCGCCGGCGACCCCGGTGGCTCCGCGGTAGATCTCCCCACCGAACATGAGGCCCGCCCCCACCCCGGTGGCGACCTTCAGATACACGAAATCGTCGATCCCGACCGCCTCGCCCCACCAACGCTCCGCCACCGCGCCGAGGTTGGCGTCGTTGTCCACGAACACGGGCACGCCGAACACCGACTCCAGGCGGTCCAGCACGCCATGCCCGCGCCAGGCGGGCAACACCCGTTCGAGCACCCGGTCCGGCGAACCGGGGTCGACGGGGCTGGGCACCGCCACGCCGATGCCCATGAGCCGCGACCGTTCCCCGTTCCATTCGGCCAGGCAAGCCTCGCCCAGCGCCGCGATGATCGCCTCGGCCCCCTTGGGATCGCTGTGCACGGGGTGTGCGCGTTCGCGCCAGGCCAGCGTCCGCCCGCGGAGGTCGATGAGGATCACCGAGATGTGGGTCGCTCCCACGTCGACCCCCAGGATCACCCCGGCCTGGTATTGGAATCCGACCAGGATGGGACGCCGGCCTCCCCGGCTTTCCCCGCTCCCCACCTCCGCCACCAGCTCCGTGCCAAGGAGACGCCCGACCACATCCGAAATGGTCGAGCGGGACCGGCCCGAGTCGCGCGCGATCTCGGCGCGCGAAATCTCGCGGCGCTTCCAGACTACATTGAGAACTGTCCTGGTCAGGTCGTCGTCCAGGACGGCGGCGGGGCGCGGACGCCTACCGGATGGCATGGCGGCCGCCCGCTTCCCGACGCGGTATCACAGGAGCGTGGCTCGGGATCATCTGCGCAGGTACACGTTGTCCACGAACACGGTGTTCGGATCGCCCGAGATAATCAGCTGCGCGAGGTGGTCTCGAGCCGCAAGTGAGGTGAGTTCCGAGAACGGTATGTCGAAGCTCACCCAACGGGCCGTCGCGAGCGCCGCTGGTTCCGAATCCGCGGTCAGCGATATCTCGTGCTCGGAGTCGTCACCCCCGCCGAACGTGCCATCGGCACCGAAGTCGACCAGCTTGATGCGGAAGGCAGCCGGAGCGCCGGTCCCGTCGGGCGTCCAGATGTCCATCCGGAAGTGCGTCATGTCCGTGGCGTCCACGGTCTGCGAGGTGAATTCGATCCCCGCGAAGTTCAGATTCGTGTACTTCTTGACGGCGTTCTCCGAGATGTCGACGTCCTCGACATCCGCCTGGTCCCACGTGGCGGACCAGGTGTCGACCGTCACGTCGTCGTAAGCGTCGCTGAAGAACGAGATGACGTTGTCGGCCGCGTGCGACGGAGCCGGTGCCGACTCGCTCGGCGCGGTGGGCGGCGGCTCGAAGAAGTAGATGTTGTCGAGGAACAGCGTGTTCGGATCGCCGGAGATGATGAGTTGGGCGAGGTGGCCCCGCGCGGTGAGGTTCGTCATGTCGGCGAGCGACAGATCGTAGCTGACCCACCGGCCCGTCTGCAGCGCGGGATCCGAGTTGGCGGTCAGCGAGACCTCGTGCTCCGTGTCGTCGCCGCCGCCGAACGCGCCGTCCGCACCGAAGTCGACCAGCTTCACCCTGAAGGCGGCGGGGTCGTCGGTCGGGTCCGGGGTCCATGCGTCGAAGTGCAGGTGCGTCATCGACTCGGCGTCGATGGTCTGCGACGTGAACTCGATGCCCGCGAATGTGAGGTTCGTGTACTTCTTCACGTTGTCGCCCTCGATCACCACATCCTCCACGTCGGCCTGGTCCCACGACGCCGACCAGGTGTCCACCGTGACGTCCGTGTACGCGTCGCTGAAGACGGAAATGACGTAGTCCGACGAGACGTTCGGCGTGGGCGCGGGCGCGGTGGGCGCTTCGGGCGCGGGCGGCGCCTCGCCGCCGCGGAAGTAGACGTTGTCCACAAACATCGTGTTCGGGTCGCCCGAGATAATCAGCTGGGCGAGGTGTTCGCTCGATGCGAGGTTCGCAAAGTCCGCCAGAGCCAGGTCCAGCTGCACCCATTCGCCCGTGGCCAATCCGTCGTCTGCGGTGAGCGTGAGTTCGTGCTCGGAGTCATCGACGCCCGGGGACCAGACACCGTCCGCGCCGAAGTCGACGAGCTTCACCCTGAACGCCGCCGGCGCCGCCGTGTCATCCGGCGTCCAGATGTCCA
>CAZDZJ010000028.1:0-4828 GCA_964509895.1 uncultured Gemmatimonadota bacterium | reverse complement strand
CGTTCCGCTGCTCATGGCGCTCAAGCTCGACCCCATCCGGCTCCTCGTGGCCGACGACGTGGGCATCGGCAAGACGATCGAGGCCGGACTCATCGCCCGCGAGCTTCTCGACCGAGGCGAGATCGAGCGGCTCACGGTCATCTGCCCTCCGCATCTCTGCGACCAGTGGCGGGCGGAACTCGGCGAGAAGTTCGCCATCGACGCGGAGGTCGTCCGCACCGGCACGGCGACGCGGCTAGAACGAGGGCTCAGACCGGACGAGTCCGTCTTCGAGGTCTATCCGCACACCGTCGTATCGCTCGACTACATCAAATCGGATCGGCGGCGTAGCGACTTTCTCAGAGCCTGTCCCGAGTTCGTGATCGTCGACGAGGCGCACACCTGCGTGCGGGCGAACACGAACACCCGCCACCAGCGCTACCAGTTGCTCAAGGGACTCGCCGAAGCGCGCCCGCCGAGGGGGATCGTGTTCCTGACCGCGACCCCGCACTCGGGCGACGACACGGCCTTTCACAACCTACTGGGCCTTCTGGACCCGCGCTTCGCGGGGCTGGCCGACACGCCCGAGGGCGACGCGCGCCGGGTGCTCCGCGAGGAACTCGCGCTGCACTTCGTCCAGCGCCGCCGCGGCGATATCGCCGAGTGGAGGGACGACACCCGCTTTCCCGTGCGCGAGACCCGGGAGGCCACCTACCGGCTCACCGGCGAATGGGGCCAGCTGTTCCAGCATGTGCTCGCGTATGCGAGGGAGATGGTCCGGCGCGCGGAAGGGGGCACGAAGCTCGAACAGCGCATGTCGTGGTGGGCGGCGCTCGCGCTGCTGCGGTGCGCATCTTCGAGCCCAGCGGCGGCTTCGCTCGCGCTCAGAACGAGGCTGGAGGCCGCCGCTGGGGAGACGGAGGAGGGCCAACTCGCCCATCTCGACCTTGCCGCGCGCGACACGGTCATGGACGAGGCGGACGACGACTCGCTCGGGCTCAGCGAGAGTGTGCCCGCCGGGACGGTGGACGACCCCGAGGGCACCGAGTCTCTGCGGAGACTGATCGGCGAGGCCGACGGCCTTCGGGGTTCCGGCAAGGACCCCAAGCTCAAGGTGCTGATCGGCGAGGTTCGGCGTCTGGTCGATGCGGGATTTTCGCCCGTGGTGTTCTGCCGCTACATCGCGACGGCGCATTACGTGGGCGAACAACTGCGGGCCGCGCTCGGCGGGAAGCGGCGAAACCACCCGCACATCCTCGTGGTGACGGGCGAACTCACACCCGACCAGCGCGAGGAGCGGATCGAAGCCCTGGGTGAACTCGACGACGGCGCGACCCCGATCCTGGTGGCGACGGACTGCCTGTCCGAGGGCGTCAACCTTCAGAACCATTTTGACGCCGTCGTACACTACGACCTGACGTGGAACCCGACCCGGCACGAGCAGCGCGAGGGCCGCGCGGACCGGTTCGGACAGGCCTCGCCGGTCGTGCGCGCCCTCATGCTCTACGGCCGGGACAACCCGGTTGACGGCGCGGTGCTCCGGGTCATCGTCCGCAAGGCCGAGAAGATCCGGAAGGAACTCGGGGTTTCGGTGCCCACGCCGGCCGACAACAACAAGGTCGTCGAGGCGATCATGCGGGCCGTCCTCCTCCACGCCCGAACCGACTCATGGGCGGATCAGGGGGAACTCGAACTCGGCCGGACCGAAGAGGAGGTCGAAGCCGCCTGGACGCTGGCCAGGGACAAGATGTCGCGCACCGTGTTCGCCCAGCGGCGGCTCCGGCCCGGCGACGTGTGGCCGGAATGGGAGAGAGCCGTCTCCGCCCTTGGAGGCCAGGAGGACGTGAAACGGTTCGTGCGCCAGTCGGCGGAGCGCCTCGGCGCACCGCTCGACCCGCGCGACGGACACTGGCGGTTTCCGGTGCGCCACCTCCCGCAACCGTTGCAAGACCGCCTCGCCGCAATTGGGTTCCGGGAAACCGTGAAGCTCGCGTTCGATCAAGGCGCTCCGAGAGGCGCGATCATCATTCACCGCGCCCATCCGCTCGTGTCCGTGCTCGCGGACCATGTGGCTGAGCAGGCGCTCGACCGGGGTGCACCGGCGAGCGGCGCCGATTTCGGGTACGCCACGGCGGGTTACTCTCCGGAAGGAGCGGCACGCGTGGCAGAGCCCTCGCGCGACTACGGCGAGCCGTCGATCGCCGCCCGCGCGTGCGCCGCGTTCGCGAGCGGGATCGACACGCGCACGGTCCTCTACCTGCTCCGGCTGAGAAGCCACCTACGGGTCGCGAGGCGCGGTGAGAACGGAGGTGCGCCCGCGAAATCGCTGCTCGCCGAGGAGTGCCTCGGCGTCGCCGTCCGGGGCGGGGCCGCACCGGAGCTGCTGTCCGACAGCGAAGCCCTGTCGCTGCTCTCGCTGGAACCGGGCCGCAACATGGCCGACGGACAGAAGACGCACCTCATCCGGCAGGCCCTCGCCGCGCTGCCGTCCCTCGAACCCGCGTTCGAGCGTCTCGCCCGGGATCGCGCGCGGCAACTGCTTGCGGACCATCGCAGGATCCGCGACGCGAGCGACATCCGGGGCGAGCGCTACGAGGTCGTCCCGGCCCTGCCCGTGGACACCATCGGCGTATGCGTCCTCATGCCCATGGCGGCATTCTGACGATGGCGCGCGCACGGCACGGAAGCGGGTTCACGGCGCTCAGGATCGAGGGCGGGATCCTGCCGCCCGAGTTCCTGAGCGAGGTGGCCGCCCTCCAGGCACCGAGGCAGACCGGCGCCGACTACGGCCTCTCGAAGTCGCTCTCGATCAAGGATGAAATCGCCAGGTACTGGACGATCGGATCCGACCTGTACTCGCGGTACGCCCGGCGCCGTCCACGGCGCGATCTCAAGACCTCCCGGGTCGGCGTGGACGACTGGCTCGTCCCGTTCCTGCGTTCGCTGCTCGGATACGAAGACCTGGCGGCCGCCGGCGACGTGACGCTCGAAGAGCGCGTCTTCAGGCTCACGCACGGAGCCTGCGGCGGCGCGGTTCCCCTGCTTCTGGTGACCCGCGACTTCGACCTCGACAGGGCCGATCCGCGGTTGGGCGGCAACGGGCGGCGGCTCGCCCCGCACGCCCTGATGCAGGAGTACCTCAACGCCGACGCCGCCGCGCTCTGGGGGGTGGTCTCGAACGGGGCAAGGCTGCGCATCCTTCGGGACAACCCGAGCCTCACGCGACCGTCCTACATCGAGGCCGATCTCGACCTCGTGTTCACCGAGGAACTGTATCCGGACTTCGCGGCGCTCTGGCTCGCCGCCCACGCCAGCAGGTTCAGGCCGGCGAACGGCAAGCCCTCCGGCTGCATCATCGAGACGTGGCGTACCAAGGCGCACGAGACCGGCGAGCGGGCGCGGGACAACCTCCGCGAGGGCGTCACCGCCGCGCTGCGCCAACTCGGGAACGGGTTCCTCGGGCATCCGGCGAACCGCCAACTGCGCGAAGCCCTGGACGATGGCGGGCTGACGCCGGAGGACTACTTCCAGCAGCTTCTGAGACTCGTCTACCGGATGCTCTTCCTGTTCACCGCCGAGGAACGCGATCTCCTCCACGCTCCGGACGCCACCGGCCGCGAGCGCATCGTCTACGCCAAGGGCTACGCGCTCTCGCGGCTTCGCGAACGCGCACTGAGGCGGCGGCACTACGACCGGAACTCGGATCTCTGGCAGGGACTCCGGGTCACCTTCCGCGCCCTCGCGCGCGGCGCGCCGGGGCTCGGACTGCCGGCCCTCGGAGGGCTGTACCGGGACGACCAATGCCCGGACCTCGACAAGGCCGCAATCGCGAACGACCACCTCCTCGAAGCCGTGCGCACGCTCGCGTTCTTCCCGTCGCTCTCGGGCCGGAGCCTCGCCCGCATCAACTACCGGGACATGGACACCGAGGAACTCGGGTCGGTCTACGAGAGTCTCCTCGAACTACAGCCCGTCATCGACGTGCACGCCTCGCCTTGGCGGTTCGCGTTTGCCGGTGACGCGAGCGGGCAAACGAAGACGAAGGGATCGGCGCGGAAGCTCAGCGGATCCTACTACACGCCGCCCAGCCTCGTGGGCGAACTCGTGAGGACGACCCTCGATCCCGTGATCGCACGGGCCATCGCCGACCGGCCGGAGGATCCGCGCGGCGCGATCCTCGACCTCCGCGTCCTCGATCCGGCGTGCGGATCGGGGCACTTCCTGCTGGCGGCCGCACGTCGGCTCGCCGCCGAGATCGCGCGCATCGACGCGGACGACGACGCCCCCGACGAGGGGACGCGCCGACACGCGCTCCGCGAGGTCGTGCAGCACTGCGTCTACGGGGTAGACCGCAATCCGCTCGCCGTCGAGCTCTGCAAGACGGCGCTCTGGATCGAGACCATCGAGCCGGGGAAGCCGCTCACGTTCCTCGATGCCCACATCGCTCTGGGCGACAGCCTGATCGGCGTCCTCGATCCCGAGATCCTCGACGAGGGGATCCCGCCCGCCGCTTACAAGCCGCTGACGGGAGACGACAAGGGAGTGTGCAGGGACCTCAAGGCGAGGAACCATTCCGGGGGACAAGGCGACCTGTTCTTCGACGAGGAGGTCATGCTGGAGGTCGCGATCGCGAGCATCGGTTTGGACGCGATGCCCGAGGATACGCTCGACGACGTGGAGGCCAAGCGCTCCGCGTGGGAGGCGACCGGACTGGACCCGGTCCATGCGCACGAGGCGCTCCGGGCCAGCCTGTTCGCGGGCGCATGGTTCGCGCCCAAGACGCGGCGCACCCTCCAGACCGTGCCGTTGACGGAACACATTCAACAGAAGGATTCGACCGAACTCGGAC
>CAZDZJ010000027.1:0-4471 GCA_964509895.1 uncultured Gemmatimonadota bacterium | reverse complement strand
CTCTTCGCCGCCATCGCGGCGCTCCGCCGCGTCGTGGGGCTCGACGCCTGGAGCGAGAATCTCGAGCGACTTCGCGCGCTCATCGAGAACGAGGCGCGCGAGATCCGGGGCCGCGGGCTCTTCGCCGATCGCATTGAGAAGGACATCAAGGCTTTCGCGGCCATGCGAGACGTGCTCGAACCGCTGGGCGAGGTCCGCCCGGAAGCAGACTGGATCGACCTGACGCTGGCGCTCCTCAGGGAAGAGCGCGGCGTGTTCCGGCTGAGGCGCCGGGTCTGCGACCCCGTGGAGGAACGGTGGGAGGTCGTACGCTCCGACCAGCGCGGGATCCTCCTCCTCGAACGACTCCTGCGGGAGTGGCGGGATCTCGACCACCCTGACGATCCGCTCTCGCCGGAAGCGTGGCGCGCGCTCCTCGGAAAGCTCCTGCAGGCGAACGAGCTCGTCCTCTCTACACCGGGGCAGAAGGGCGTCCAGGTGCTGGAGGCGCACGACGCGGCGCTCGTCCCCTTCGCCCACACATTCATCGTGCATGCGAACGACGGCGAGTTTCCGCGTGCGACCGGCTCCACGGGCGTGTTCACCGATGGGGAACGCCGCCGGCTCGCGGCGTTGGACCTGCCCGTCGCGCACCGGGACGAGACCCTCCGTCGCGAGCGGGCGCTGTGGCGCGCCGTCACGCAGCAGTCGGGCCCGGTATGGATCACCTACCGGACGACGGACGCGGGGGGGACGCCGCTCCTGCCGTCCCTCATGGTCCCCCCGCACGAGGACGCGGCCGAACTGCCCAGAATCCGGCGCCCCGTGGGCGACGGAGAACCCGTGACGCCGGCCGAGGCGGATCGGCGGGCGGCCTTCTCCCTGTACCGTACACTCGGAGACCCCGACTCGACGGAGCGGCCCCGCATCGCTCCCGCGCGCTCCGGGCGCCTTGCGCGCGCGGTCGTGGCGGCCGCGGCCGAGACCCACCGCGGCCCCGGGCTTGAGCGCTATCCCGGATTCTTCGTCCCCGCGCCTCCAGCGCACGACGCCGGTGTCCTGCATCCCGCTTTTCGCCCGAACCCCTGGAACGGTCACCTGCGCGACCCCGACGTGCTGCGGGAACTGGAGCGCCGCTTTGACGACGACTACCCGTGGTCAGCCGGCCAGCTCGAAGCCTACGCGCGCTCCCCCTTCACCTTCCTCATCGAGCGCCTGCTCCGGCTCGAAGGCGTGGAGGAGGCGGAGGAGGAGACGACCCCGCTCACGTTCGGCAGCGTGGCGCACGAGATCCTCGAACGGTTCTACGCCGAGTTCATGGATCGGCTCCCGACCTCCCTCGCCGGGCCTGCCGGACGCCGCCTCGCGGAGATCTCCGAGGAGGTATGCGCCGAACGCGCGGCGAAGGGCGAGTGGCTCGGCGTCGCCGCTCTCTGGGAGCAGACTCGCGAAGGGATCGTGACGGGGGTGCGAGACTACGTCGCCTGGGAACTCGAACACATGGCGGAGGACGGGGAACGCCCCGTCCACACCGAGTTGCGATTCGGTTGGGACGACGAGCGGACGTTTGTGGAGGGCGAAGACGTGCGGGGGCGGATATCGCGCCTGCGCCTCCGCGGCAGCATCGACCGGGTGGATCGGGTGGGGGAGGGAGCCGGTGTCCATCACGTGCTCGACTACAAGAGCGGGAAGCCCCCGTACAAGACCTGGTTCGACGACGCGACCGCCCTCCAGGGCGTCCTCTACGCCCAGGTGATGGCCGACCGCGGCTACGAGATGGCCTCCTGCCGCTACCGGTCGATCAAGAACCCCGGGGACCCGAAGAACGGAGGTCAGGTCAACTTCGGCGACGCGAGGTACGGCAAGGCTCTTTCCATGGCCCTCTCCATTCCCGCCCGCGTCCGGTACGGCTGCTTCGAAGCGGTCGCTTCGCAGAAGGGAGGCTGGAAGTTCTGGGATCCGGCCCTCGAGATCCGCCGCAACCAGGCCCGGCTCACGGAGGGCCACCGCTTCGGCGACTTCGGTGACGACTTCAGAGACGACGCGCGGGATGGCGGGGAGGGCGCCGGTGGCTGAGATCCGGTGGACTCCGGAGCAGGTGCGCGCGATCCAGTCGGAGGACGACACGCTGCTCGTCGCCAACGCCGGCACGGGCAAGACGACGACCGTGGTCGGGAAGATCATGTGGCGGCTCGGTCTCCCCTTCGGCGTGAACGGCGAGACGGCGGAACCGCTCGCGCCGCCCGCCGTCTGCTGCCGACTGGACGAGATCGCCGCCATCACGTTCACGGAGAAGGCGGCCTACGATCTCAAGCGGCAGCTCCGGAAGCGGATCGAGGCCTCGTCGCGCGCGGACGAACTGCGCTGGGAGATCGACCGCGCCTCGGTCGGCACCATCCACTCCTTCTGCGGCGAATTGCTCCGCGAACACGCGCTGCGCCTGGGGATCGATCCGACCTTCGAGATCCTCGATGAAGACGAGGCGTGGGCCGAGCAGGACGAACTCATCAAGACGCTCCTGTTCGACAGGCTCGAAGAGGGAAACGCCGCGGCCCGGGCGATCCTGCGCCGGTGGAAGCTCACGGGCTGGCAGCACTCCAACGGCGCGATCGACCACGTCCGGGATGTGCTCCGCGACTTGAGGTGGCGGGACCGGCGGTACGCGGGATGGCTCCAGAGTGCCGCGCCGCCGGCGAGTGACGGCACGCTCGACCTGTTTGCGCCCGAAAGTTCCGGCCTCGACCTGCCGGCGGTGAAGCGCCTGTTCCCGGAGAGCGACGACAAGGACGAGGAGGCCCTCGCGATCTGTTCGGAACTCGTCGAACTGGCGCTCGAAGCCCGAACGCGCTGGGACGCCTGGCTCGAGGAAGAGAATCGGCGCGACTTCGACAGCCTCGTCCTGGGGGCGGCCGATCTCCTGCTCGGTCCCGTCGGCGGTGCCGCGCTCGGCGCGATCCGGGATCGATACCGGATGCTCATCATCGACGAGTTTCAGGACACCGACTTCACGCAGCGCGACATCGTCTTCGCCATCGGACGCGGCGAGGACCGTCCCCAGCTCTTTCTCGTCGGCGATCCGAAGCAGAGCATCTACCGCTTCCGCGGCGCCGACATCTCGGTGTGGAACGCCGTCGCCGATGACTTCGGCGAGAAGGGCGACATCCTCGACCTTCCGCGGAACTTCCGCAGCACCCCTCCGATCGTCGACTTCGTGAACGTCGTCGGCCGTGTCTCGATGGACGAGACGGGCGACGCCCTCGCCGAGGAAGGGCTGTCGAGCCGGATCGGGTACGCGGACCTCGTGGCGGGCGTCGACGATCATGAGCAGGCCGGCGTCGAGTGGATCCCGGCGCAGGGAAAGAACGTAGCCGAGCGCCGTGAATCGGAGGCCGTCCGCATCGCCTCCCGGGTCCTCGCGTCGGTGGGCCGTGACGAAATCCGCGATCCCGACACCGGCGAACTTCGCCCGCTGGCGTTCCGCGACATCGCTCTCCTGTACCGCGCCCGCAGCGGGCTCGAGCACTTCGAGACGGCGCTCAAGCGCCACGGCATTCCCTACTTCGTCGCCGGCATGACGCACCTGGGGGAACGCCAGGAGATCCTCGATGTCCTCAACGCGCTCCGGCTGCTCGCGAACGAGCGCGACGACCTGCGCGCCTTCGGCTACCTCCGCTCGCCCTTCGTGGGTCTCCGGGATGAGACGGTCGCCCGCATCCGCCTGCTGCAGCGCGGGGGGCCGCTCCTGCGCCAGGCGAAGCGATGGCTGGAGGAGGGGGAATGGCCGGAGGCCCCCGACCACCCGCAACTGGCCGGCATCGAACGCCGTGCGCTGGAGGATGGGCTCTCGGTCCTCGATGACCTGCGCCGGCTCGCGCCGCGGCTCGCGCTCGACGAGGTCATCGAGGAGCTGCTTGAACGCACCGGATACCGTCTGCATGTGCTGCTCATGGAAGGGGCGGAGGAGGTCCTCGCGAACCTCCAGAGTCTCATCCAATTCGCGGAGTCCCACCGCGCGCACGACCTCTCGACCTTCTTCGAGGTGTGGGATCGATCGACAAGCCGCGACGTCGGGCTTCCGCAGGCGCCCCTCTATTCGAAGGACGACGACGTCGTCACGCTGTCGACGATCCATCAGGCGAAGGGGCTGGAGTGGCCGGTCGTCTTCCTGGTCGGCGTCGACCGGCGGCTCTGGAGTCCGCGTACGAACGAGTACTGGTCCGATCCGGACCTCGGACCTCTCTTCTGCCTCAAGGCGTCGGACCGCGGGGTGCGCGGCAACCGGATCCTGCGGCGCGAGGAACTCGAGGCGACGGCGGAGGAAGCGCGTCTTCTGTACGTGGCGGCGACGCGGGCCCGCGACCGCTTGATCGTCGTCGGCCCGACGGACGGGAGGAAGGGGTACGACCGCTGGCTCGCCCGTGGCGGGGCCGACGTGCGGAGCCACGTGGACACGCCGGCCATCCCGCGGACGAGCCGCCCGCCGACGCTGGAG
>CAZDZJ010000026.1:0-4628 GCA_964509895.1 uncultured Gemmatimonadota bacterium | reverse complement strand
CACCACGAGGGGGCGGTCCGGGTGGACTGGCCGGCCGACCGGCTGCGCGACCTCGACCGGCCGGACGAGTACGAGGCCGCGCGGCGGGAACTCGCCGGGGTCGCCCCCCGCCCCGGAGATCTCCCGTGAAGCGCGAACTGCTGGAACTCGCCGCGAGATTGACGTCCGAACGGCAGCCGTACGCGATCGCCACCGTTGTGAGGAGCGAGCGCCCCACCAGCGGCAAGCCGGGCAACATGGCGCTGGTGTCGGCGGACGGCGTCATCCACGGCTGGATCGGCGGCAGTTGCACCCGGTCGGAGGTGATCCGCCACGCGCTCGAGACGCTGGATCAGGGCGAACCCCGGCTCCTCGCCTTCGGCTCGAGTCCGGGGCGCCCGGACGACCTGGTCCCGGTACCCATGTCCTGCAGCAGCGGAGGGAAGGTGGAAGTGCACGTGAATCCGGTTCTTCCGGCTCCCGTCCTCATCGTGGCGGGAAGTTCGCCCGTCGCCATCGCGCTGGTGCGGCTCGGCGGCGCGATGGGGTACGCGACGGTGGCCGAAGCCGGCGACGACGAGGTGCTGGCGGAGGTCGCCGATGAGGTCGCGGACGACCTGGCGGCGACCGCCCGGCGGTTCGCCGACCGCCCCCGCGGCTGGAGGCTGTACGGGGTCGTCGCCACCATGGGACGGCGCGACGAGCGCTCGCTCGCCGAGTTGGCGGCCGCCGCGCCGGACTATCTGGGCGTGATCGCCTCGCCCACCCGGATGGCGGAAGTACGCCAGGTGCTTGCCGGGCAGGGAGTCGACGCCGACGAGATCGCTAGGATGCGGGGCCCCGCCGGGCTCGACATCGGCGCCGAGAGCCCCGAGGAAATCGCCGTCAGCATCCTGGCGGAGATCGTCCAGCTGGAGGCGCAACCGAGGGAGCCGGAGGCCGTCGAGCCCGGCGCCGCCGAAGACGCGGCCGCGGGCCGACAGACGGTCGCGGAGAAGGCGACGGATCCCGTGTGCGGCATGACCGTCTCGATATCGGGCTCCCCTTCCTCGGTCTTCGAGGGAGCGCCCGTCTACTTCTGCTGCGAGGGCTGCCGCAGTCGCTTCGACGCGGCCCCGGAACTCTATGAGGTGCCCGCATGAGGATCGAGGAAGGGTTCACGATCGACGCCCCCGCGTCCGGCGTGTGGGCGATTCTCTCCGACCCCCGACAGCTCTCCGAACTCCTGCCCGGGGCGGAAATCACGGAGCAGATCGACGACACGACGTGGGAGGGCGGCATGACCGTCAAGGTGGGCCCCCTCGTGGCGGCCTATACCGGGACTGTATCCTTCGTACTGAACGAAGAAGAGTTGTCGGCGGTCGTTCGCGCGCGGGGCCAGGGAAAGGCCGGCATGGGTACCGCCGAGATGACGATGAACAGCCGCGTCATGGCGCTGCCCGACGGCGGGGCCGAGGTGACGATGGACTCGGACGTGACCGTCACCGGGATCCTCGCCCAGCTCGGCCGCGGCATGACGCAGGTCGTGTCGAAACGGATGCTTCAGGAGTTCGTCAAGAGACTCACCCGCGCGCTCGAGAACCAGGCGAAGGAGGCAGAGGCATGATTCCCCCGCAGTTCGACTACCACGCGCCGGGCGGACTGGATGAGGCGCTCGGCCTGCTCGGTGAACTGGACGACGCGAAGGTGATGTCGGGCGGCCAGAGCCTGCTCCCGATGATGAAGCTTCGCCTGGCCGGCCCCGCGAACCTCGTCGACATCAGCCGCATCCCCGGGCTCGACACGATCGAGGAGCGGGACGGCTGCCTGCGGATCGGCGCCAACGTCACCGAGGCCCAGCTCGAGGCGTCCGCAGTCGTGGCGGAGCGCTATCCGATCCTGCTCGACACCGCCCGCGTGATCGCGGACCCGCTGGTGCGGAACCGCGCCACCGTGTGCGGCAACATCGCGCACGGCGACCCGGCCAACGACCACCCGGCGACGATGCTGGCGCTCGGGGCGCACGTTGTCGCCACCGGACCGGGCGGGGAGCGCACGATCGATATCGACGACTTCTTCCATGGCCTCTTCATGACCGCGCTGGGAGAGGACGAGATCCTTACCGAACTCCACATCCCGGTGCCGCCAGCGGGAAGCGGCGGCGCCTATGTGAAGCTGGAGCGCAAGGTGGGCGACTACGCCGTGGCGGGCGCCGCCGTGCAACTCACCCTGGACGACGACGGGGTGGTCGCCAGGGCCGGAGTCGGCCTCACGAACCTGGGCTTCGCCCCCATCCGCGCGACCGCCGCCGAAGAGACGCTCATGGGCGCGGACTTCGTGCCGGCGGGCGGGCTGCGCGGCGCCATCGAGCGGGTCCGCGACGCGATCACGAAGGCGCCCGACGCGGACGAGGTCATCGCCGCCGCCGCCCAGGCCGCGGCCGACATGACCGAGCCCGTGGCGGACCGCCGCGGCTCGGTCGAATACAAGCGGAACATGGCCCGTGTGCTGACGGCGAGGGCGATCCGCACGGCGCTCGCGCGAGCGGGAGGATAGAGCGATGGCGACACATCAGATCAGCGTCACCGTGAATGGCGAGGCGCACGCGGCCGAGGTCGAATCGCGCACGCTCCTCGTCCACCTGATCCGCGACGATCTGCGACTCACCGGCACCCACATCGGCTGCGACACGACCCACTGCGGCGCCTGCACGGTGCTGCTCGACGGGCAGCCGACCAAGTCGTGCACCGTCCTCGCCGTGCAGGCCGACGGCGCGGAGATCGGCACCGTCGAGGGCCTCGCCGGCGCCGACGGCATGCACGCGCTCCAGGAGGGCTTCTGGGAGAAGCACGGCCTCCAGTGCGGCTTCTGCACGCCGGGCATGCTGATGACCGGCGCCGCCCTCCTTGAGGAGAACCCGAACCCGAGCGAGGGGGAGATCCGCGAGGCGATCTCCGGCAATCTCTGCCGCTGTACCGGCTACGTGAACATCGTCAAGGCGGTCCGGTACGCCGCCGACAAACTCGCCGCTGGCGCCGCCGAGGCGGGGGAGGACAGCTGATGGCACCGAAGACTTCCGCCGACATCTGCGGCATGGGGCACTCCATGAAGCGCAAGGAGGATCCGCGCTTCCTGCAGGGCAAGGGCAACTACATCGACGACATCGTCCTCCCCGGCATGCTGTGGCTCGACATCGTCCGCAGCCCGATCGCCTACGGGAAGATCAACGGCATCGACTCGAGCAAGGCGCTGGAGGTCCCCGGCGTGCTCGCCGTCCTCACCGGCAAGGACCTCGAGGCGTACAACCTGCACTGGATGCCGACGCTGATGTCGGACACGCAGATGGTGCTCCCCACGGACACCGTCATGTACCAGTCGCAGGAGGTCGCGGCCGTCATCGCCACCTCGCGCTACGCGGCCGCCGACGGGGTGGCCGCGGTCGAGGTGGACTACGAGCCGATGAAGCCCGTCATCGACCCCTTCAAGGCGCTCGAGGAGGACGCGCCCGTCCTCCGCACCGACAAGGAGGGCCAGACCGACAACCGCATCTGGCACTGGGAGGCGGGGGACAAGGCGGCCACCGACAAGGTGTTCGAGGAGGCGGACGTCGTCGTGCGCGAGAGCATGCACGTGCCGCGCATCCACGTGGCCTCGATCGAGACGTGCGGCTGCGTGGCCGACTTCAACCCCGTCGAGGGCCACCTCACGGTCTACATGACGACCCAGGCGCCGCACGCCATCCGCACCGTGCTCGCGCTCGTAGCGGGACACGTCGGGCTCTCCGAGGAGAAGATCCGCGTCGTGTCGCCCGACATCGGGGGCGGCTTCGGCGGCAAGGTGCCGGTCTACCCGGGCTACGTCGTCGCGATCGCGGCCTCCGTCGTGCTCGGCAAGCCGGTCAAGTGGATCGAGGACCGGATGGAGAACCTCCAGGCGGACTCGTTCGCGCGCGACTACCACATGGACGCCGAACTCGCGGCCGACGCGGACGGGAAGATCCGCGGGCTGCGCATCAAGACGCTCGCGGACCATGGGTATTCCGACGCCCAGGCCGCGCCCTCGAAGTTCCCGGCCGGTCTCTTCTCCATCTGCACCGGCTCGTACGACATGGAGCAGGCCTACGCCGAGGTGGACGCGGTCTACACGAACAAGCCGCCGGGCGGGGTCGCCTACCGCTGTTCCTTCCGCGTGACCGAGGCCGTGCACTGCATGGAGCGCGTCGTCGACACGCTGGCGCACAAGATCGGGAAGGACCCGGCGCAACTGCGCGAGGAGAACTTCATCCCGAAGGAGGCCTTCCCCTACCAGTCGCCGCTGGGTTGGGAGTACGACAGCGGCGACTACCAGGCCGCGATGGACAAGGCCAAGGAGATGATCGGGTACGACGACCTGCGCCGGGAACAGGCGGAGAAGCGCGCGCGCGGCGAACTGATGGGGATCGGCGTGTGCAGCTTCACCGAGGTGCTGGGCGCGGGTCCGTCCAAGGACTTCGACATCCTCGGCATCAAGATGTTCGACTCCGCCGAGGTGCGCGTGCACCCCACGGGCAAGGCGATCGCCCGCTTCGGCACCAAGTCGCAGGGCCAGGGCCACGAGACCACGTACGCGCAGATCATCGCCGAGGAACTGGGCCTCCCCGCCGCGCACGTGCAGGTGGAGGAGGGCGACAC
>CAZDZJ010000025.1:0-7569 GCA_964509895.1 uncultured Gemmatimonadota bacterium | reverse complement strand
GGTCCCGTGAACTGCGTCTGTAGCTCGTTCACCGCGTCCACCCACGGACTCGTGCCCTGCGCCGCCAGCGCACCGGGCGTCAGCATGAGCAGCACGGCCCACGCCGCTCCCCCCATCGTTGTCAGCAACGTTCTCATCGTTTCCCTGCCTTTCCCTGAAGGGTTCAATGGGCGACGGTCTCTCCGGCGCCCCGGCTTGCCACGATCCGTTCGCGGATCCACTGGTCGACCTCGGCCTCGATCCAGCCCACCACTCGCTCGCCCAGCCTGATCGGCCGAGGGAAAAGCCCTCGTTTGACCCACCGTCGGATCGTGCTTCGCGAGAGACCGGTCCGAGCCTGTACTTCCGACATCCGCAGGAAGCGGGTCGGCGGTCCCATTTTCTGTTGGCGGTTCTCGGTCATGGTTCTCCTCCTGGTCGTCCTCCCCGTTCGCGTTGACGGCGTCCGCCGCGAAAGGGCGAGGGGGGGAGGATCCCGGGCACCGCCCGTCTCCCGGTCGTGGTTGTCGATGAACGCCGGAACCCGGTCCGCCGTCCGCAGAGACGGCGAGCGTCCTGCCTCCATCCGGCGCGCCAGACCCGGATTGCCCAGTGCCCCCACACCGAATGGCGGGGGCCTCAGACCCGGCCATTCGAAAAACACGTTCTCCCGCGAGTTGAATGGGCTCCTCCAGCGTTGCCATGACCGCCGTTCCTTCTGCCTCGACGCCCATAATGTTGAAGGCGTGTTTTCGAGAGCGTCAACTGTTGGCCAATCGGCTAAGTGGTTATGGTGTATCATGATGGGTCATGTTGGGTCAGCCTTTCCGGAAGGCTCCGCCAATGGCGCGGCGAAACACCCCCGTCGGCGCTCCCGAAGCGGCGATGCGAGGCGCGTCCGCACGGTCGGCTCCCGGGGGGCGGAACACGGCCGGAGCGGTCGGATCGGAGGACCGGAGAGGCGGATGGTCCGTCGTACATCTCGGGCAGGGACACACGCTGGCGGGCGGCGTCCGGGCCTTTCGCCCCGGAGAGTCGCTACGGCGCGGCCTCGCCCTATATTGGCTTTGGACCGATTCGACTTGCGACGGAGAACGCGAACGCAATGAACAGCCTGCCCGGGCGGATCATGGAGTACCCCGAGGCCACGTCGGAGGCCACGCCGATGCGGGCGTTGCGGGGCACGATCCGCGAGGCGTCGCGAAGATCCGGTGCCAGCGGCTCCGGCGGGTCGGGGGAGGCTAAACGATGAGTCGCCGTGAGCGGTTGGTGCAGACGATCCTCGGGGGCCGCTCGGACGCGAACATCCGCTTCGATGAACTTCTGGCGCTGATGCGGTATCTTGGATTCGACGAGCGCGTGCGCGGCAGCCACCACCTCTTCGACAAGGAAGGGGTCGTGGAGATCGTCAACCTCCAGAGGCGTGGCAGCCACGCCAAGCCCTACCAGGTGAGGCAGGTTCGGCGGTTGATCCTCAAGTACAAGCTGGGAGCGAACGACTGATGTTCAAATACGAGATCATCCTCTACTGGAGCAACGAGGACGAGGCCTTCGTCGCGGAGGCGCCCGAGTTGCCGGGGTGCATGGCGCACGGAGCCGACCAGGAGACCGCGTTGGGCAACATCAAGGACGCGATGCAGTTCTGGATCGACCGGGCTCGGGAGTTGGGGCGGCCCGTCCCGGAGCCCAAGGGCGAGCGCCTCATGCTGGCCTGACCCACCCCATGCGATCAGTCGACGATTCTCTTCGGTTTCTACGGGCAAGTTTCCAGCAGTTGCCTGTGCTGACTCGGTGCTGCGCCATGCGCGAGACCGGGACCCACATACCGTTGGTGACGGGCCGGTAGGGACCGGCCAATGGATGTCTTCGCCTTCCGCGACAAGCTCGTCGCCGAGTATTCGGGGTTCTCCCGGAGCTTCACGCGAATACGCGCCCCCGACATCTCGGGCGCGGTGGACGCGGCCTACGCCGCGGGCCGGTTCTGGCCCGCGCCGCTCATCCAGCTGAATCCGAGCTTCGAGCCGGGCGGTTGGATCGACGAGCTTGTCTCCGAGGGCACGCTCGATCGCGAGTGCTCGAACATCTTCAAGCTCAAGAACAAGGACGACGAATCCGGCAAGCGACTCCGCCTCCACCGGCACCAGACCGACGCGATCGAGATCGCCAGGCGGCGCGAGAGCTACGTGCTGACGACAGGCACCGGCTCAGGCAAATCGCTGGCCTATTTCATCCCGATCGTGGACGACGTGCTGCGTCGCCGGAAGGCCGGAAACGGGGGCGGGGGCATCAGCGCGATCGTGGTCTATCCGATGAACGCGCTCTGCAACAGCCAGCGCGAGGAACTCGACAGGTTCCTGAGACTCGGCTACGGCGAGGGCTCCGAGCCGGTCACGTTCGCGCGCTACACGGGACAGGAATCGAACGAGGAACGCGAACGGATCGCCAAGAACCCACCGGACATCCTGCTCACGAACTACGTCATGCTCGAACTTCTGATGACGCGGTTCCACGAGACCGACAAGGCGGTGCGCCGCCACGCCGAGGGGTTGAGGTTCTTGGTGCTGGACGAGCTTCACACGTACCGGGGCCGGCAGGGCGCGGACGTGGCCATGCTCGTGCGCCGCGTGCGTGAACGGTTCAACGACCGGCTGCTCTGCATCGGCACCTCCGCGACAATGGCCTCGGAGGGCTCGGAGGCGTCGCGGAACGAGGCGGTGGCGGACATCGCTAGCCAACTGTTCGGCGCACCGGTCGATCCGGCCAACGTGGTGACGGAGACGCTGCGGCCCGTAACCGACCGATCCAGTGTCAAGAGCGGGGCCGATCTTCGGGCGGCCGTCGAGGCGGGCGTCCAGCCTGACTCCGACTACGACAAGCTGGCGGGGCACCCTTTGACGGCCTGGGTCGAACACAAGCTGGGCCTGGAGGAGCGGGACGGGAAGCTCATCCGGCTCTCGCGTCCTCTCTCGATCCACGAGGCGTCCAAGCTTCTGGCGGCCGACAGCGGCCTCGAAGCGGAACGCTGCCGTCGCCACCTTGCCGATTTCCTGCTGGCCGCGCACCGGAGCCGCAACGACAAGGGAGGGAGCCTGTTCGCCTTCCGGCTCCATCAGTTCATCAGCGGCGCATGGAACGTGTATGCGACGCTCGAAGGTCCGGGCGAGCGATACGTGACGCTCGACGGCCAGCAGTTCAAGCCTGGAGACCGCGAACGGCCGCTCTGGTCGCTCTCCTTCTGCCGGACGTGCGGACAGGAATACATGCCCGTCTGGGCCAGCCTGTCCGGGAAGGAGCCAAGCGCCTTCGAGCCGCGCGAGCTGTCCGAACGCTCCACCGACGAGCAGGATGTCCAGTACGGCTACCTCATGCCGGACCCTGCCGGGATGTTCGACGCCTCGGACCTCGACCGGTACCCGGAGGACTGGCTGGAACACCCCGGCGGCGAGGCGCGGCTGAAGCGTCATTTCCGCGGGCGCCGCCCCCGGCGGGTGCGGGTCGATCCCATGGGGTCCGTCACGGCCGACGGCCTAGCGGCGCACTACGTTCCCGAAGCATTCCGGTTCTGCCTCAATCCCGACTGCGACGCCCGCTTCGACGGCACGGTGCGGAACGAGTTCACGAAACTGTCGGGCCTGTCCAGCGAGGGCCGGAGTTCGGCGACGACGATTCTCGCACTGTCCGCGCTCAAGCACCTCATCGGCACCGATCTCGACGAGCGGACAAAGAAGCTGCTGGCGTTTACCGACAACCGGCAGGACGCGAGCCTTCAGGCGGGCCATTTCAACGACTTCATGCAGATCCTGCTGCTGCGGGGCGCGCTGCTCGCGGCAATGCGAGCTGCGGGCGACGAGCCCCTGACCGACGAGGCCCTGACCCAGAAGGTGCTTACCCATCTGCGCCTCGATCCCTCGGACTACTCCGCCAACCCCTCGGCCAAGGGCGTCAAGGCCCAGAACACTCTCAAGGCGCTCCGCGACGTGCTCGGCTACCGGCTCTACTTCGACCTGCAACGCGGCTGGCGGATCAACAACCCGAACATCGAGCAGCTCGGATTGCTCGATATCGGCTACCGGGGGCTCGATGAGTGCTGCGAGGACGAGGAGGAGTGGCGCGCCCGCCATCCCCTGCTCGGATCGATCTCGCCCGAGGTTCGGTTCGCCCTCGTCCGGGAGCTTCTGGAACGCATGCGGAGGGCGCTCTGCATCAAGACGATCTACCTGGATCCGAACCACCAGGAGCGGATGCGCAACCGGAGCTACAACGAGTTGAAGGAGCCCTGGGGACTGTCCGAGGACGAGATCCCGTTCTCGCACGCCTACATGGTTCCGCGACCGAGCGCCCGCGGACGAAAGCCCGAGTACCGGACGCACCACGTATCCCACCGCTCGGCCTTCGGCCGCAAGGTCAAGTCCACCGAGTACTGGGGAACGGACAACCCGCACTATCCCGAGAAGTTCGACGAGAGCGTCTACAACGAAGTGATCGACGATGTGCTCGGTGTGCTGACCACATACGGATACGTCCAGCCTTCCGAACTCGACGGCGGGCGCGTCGGATACCGCATCGACGGCTCGGCGCTAGAGTGGCGCTTGGCTTCAGGCGGCGGGGATGGGGACGAAGGCGAGGCGGAGGGCGGCGTGAACCCGTTCTTCCGCGACCTCTACGAGAACGTGGCCGGACTTCTGGGCTCCGACGCTCGGCTGTTCCACCGCCTGGAGGCCCGCGAGCACACGGCGCAGGTCGAGTCGGAAGACCGCGAGGAGCGGGAACGCCGGTTCCGGCAGGGGTTGGCCGCCTCCGGAACCCGAGGCCTGCCCATCCTGTTCTGCTCGCCGACGATGGAACTCGGCGTGGACATCGCGACGCTCAACGCCGTCTACATGCGGAACGTGCCGCCGACCCCGGCCAACTACGCGCAGCGGAGCGGCCGGGCGGGCCGGAGCGGGCAGCCGGCGCTCGTCGTGACCTACTGCGCGGCGCGCTCGCCGCACGACCAGTACTTCTTCGCCGATCCGACCCGCGCGGTGGCGGGCGAGGTCAATCCGCCCAGCATCGATCTGGCCAACGAGGACCTGATCCGCAGCCACCTGCAAGCGGTCTGGCTGGGGGAGACGGGCGTGAAGCTCGGATCCTCGGTGCGCGATGTGCTCGACCGGGAACGGTCCGAGAAGCTGCCCCTCCACGAGGAGATCGCGGCGCAGATCGGTTCCGGCCTCGCCGTGAGTGAGGCGACGAGGCGCGCCGAACGCATCCTCGCCACCTTGGAGGAGGATCTCGCCGGGCGCGCGGCTCCGTGGTACACGGCCACTTGGCTGCCGGGCGCAATGAAGTCGGCGGAACGACGGCTGGACGAATCGTTTGACCGGTGGCGCTCGCTGTTCCGCGCGACGGCGAGCCAGATCCGGGTCGCCAACGAGGTCATCAACAACGCGGCCGCGACCGAGAAGGAGCGCCGCCAGGCGAAGGCCCGGTACGACGAGGCCTACACGCAGCAGAATCTGCTTCTCGGCAGCCGGGCGACCATGAACTCCGACTTCTACACCTATCGCTATCTGGCCGCGGAGGGGTTCCTGCCCGGCTACAACTTTCCGCGCCTGCCGCTCATGGCGTTCATCCCCGGGCGCCACAGGAGGGTGGCGCGCGACTCTTTCCTGAGCAGGCCGCGGTTCCTGGGGCTGACCGAGTTCGGCCCCCAGTCCATCATCTACCACGAGGGCAGCACGTACCGCGTCCGGCGCGCCATCCTGACGGTCGGCGATGAGGCGGCGGCGACGGCCACGTCCAGGCTTCCGGTCGAAGCCGCGCGGATTTGTCCGGCCTGCGGCTACGGGCATTTCGGGGACCAGAAGGAGTTCGAGCGCTGCGCCAACTGCGACGCGCGGCTCGACGGCGGCCGCGCCGTCCTGAACCTCTACCGCATCGAGCAGGTCTCGACCCGGAGGGCGAACCGGATCACCTCGGACGAGGAGGAGCGCCAGCGCCAGGGTTACGAGATGGTGACAACGCTGCGGTTCAGCGAGGAGGAGGGACGAGCGCGCGTCGATGCCTTCGCCGTCGAGGAGGCCGGCGAAACGCTGCTCGAACTCCGGTACAGCCCGGCGGCGTGGCTGTGGCGCATCAACCTTGGCTGGCGCCGGAGGCGGGAGAAGTCCGTCTACGGCTTCAGCGTGGACACGAACACCGGGGAGTGGACCCGCGACCCGCAAGCGCCGACCGACGCCGAGGACGACCGGGTGGGCGGCGGCGGGACCGTGCAGCGCATCACGCCGTTCGTGCGCGACACCCGCAACGTCCTGATTCTGCGCCCGGGGATCGAGCTTTCCGAGGCGGCCATGGTATCGCTGCAATACGCCCTCAAGCGCGGCATCGAGCGCGAGTTCCAGCTCGAAGAGGCGGAGCTTGCCGCCGAACCGCTGCCCGACCGCGAGCACCGCGCGACGATCCTGTTCTACGAGGCCTCTGAAGGCGGCGCGGGCGTGCTCACACGCATCGCGAGCGACCCCGGCGCGCTGGGGCGGATCGCCCGGCGGGCGCTCGATGTCTGCCACTACAAGTCGAAGTCGGGCGTTTGGAGCGGCGTGGCTGATCTCGACAACGTCGAGCACGGGTGCGAGGCCGGATGCTACCGTTGTCTGCTCGGCTACTACAACCAGCCCGATCATTCGGTGATCGACCGGCGGAACGAGGAGATGCTCGACCTGTTTTGCCGCCTGATCCGCGGTGAGCGGAAGAGCCTGTCCGTTCCCGCGGCCGCGGGCGACACGGCAGCGGAGTTGAAGGCCTTCTCCGGCTCCTCGCTGGAGAGGGCTTGGCTCACGTTCGTCAGCCTCGGCGGCTACCGGCGGCCCGACAGGGTGCAGCCATATCTTGAGGAGTTCGGAACGCGGCCCGACTTCGCCTACTCCGGCCACCAGACGGTGGTGTTCATCGACGGCCCGCACCATGACGGGAAACTCAGGCGGCGTGCGGACGCGGAGACGACGCGCCGGCTGGAGGACGCGGGCTACACGGTCGTGCGGTTCGGATCGGATCGGACCTCGTGGGAGGCCGTGCTGCGCGAATACGCCTGGGTCTTCGGACCGGGCGCCGATTCCTCGGCCGGATAGCGGGAACGGAGCGGCAGGGAATGGCGGATACGGGGCTCGCGTTCAAGCCGGGCGATCTGGTTCGGGTGCGGGGCCGCGAGTGGGTGGTCCTGCCGGAGACAGGCGAAGACCTCCTGCGCCTCCGGCCGCTGGGCGGCGCCGAGGACGACGCCACGCTCATCTATCTGCCGCTCGAACCCGAGCGGCCCCTGCCCGCCACGTTCGATCCGCCGGACCCGGAGGCGCCCGGCTCCCTGGCGGCGGCGCTGCTGCTCCGCGACGCGCTTCGCCTCAAGCTGCGGGCCGGGGCCGGTCCGTTCCGCAGCTTCGGCAACCTGAACGTCGAGCCGCGTGCGTACCAGCTCGTTCCGCTGCTCATGGCGCTCAAGCTCGACCCCATCCGGCTCCTCGTGGCCGACGACGTGGGCATCGGCAAGACGATCGAGGCCGGACTCATCGCCCGCGAGCTTCTCGACCGAGGCGAGATCGAGCGGCTCACGGTCAT
>CAZDZJ010000024.1:0-4302 GCA_964509895.1 uncultured Gemmatimonadota bacterium | reverse complement strand
TGGTTCGAGCGCTGGGGCACCCACGACGACGAGCGCACCGCCGCGACCGACAGCGGTTCATAGCGCCGCTATCGAAGGCGAAGGCCTGCCGGACTCCATGCCAGCCGGCCGGCCGCAACCGGGAACTCCAGGGGAGCGAGGCACTTACCCGCCTCTGCTCCCCGGCTGAGTAAGAGGGAACTGATCCTTGACCTTGGCCACTTCGCTCCGTAGATGTTATACATGCGTAAAACGATCTTGGCAGTGCGCGTAGAAGAGGAGCTTCGGGAGGCGATCGACCGCCACGCCGCCGCGGAGGGAACCACGGTGTCCGGCTTCGTGCGGGAGACGCTTCGCGAGGCCGTGGCGGATCGGCCGGTGGGCGAACGGATCCGTCACCTCAGCGGGACCGTCCGGCTCGTCGCTGACGACGACGAGTGGCGGACGGCGCTCCGGAACCGCAACTGGCGCCGGTGAGAGAATGGCTGCTCGATACCGGCCCCATCGTCGCGTACCTCGATCCGGACGATCCGTACCACGCGCAGGTTGAGTCGGTCCTGACGGATTTCCGCGGTTCGCTTCACACCACCGGGGCGGTCGTGACCGAGGCCATGCATCTCCTCGGTCGCGCACGCAACGGCCCTTCGGCTTTCGCGGACTTCGTCGTGTACAGCGATATGCGGGTGCACGATGCCTGCCAGCCTCCACTGGTCACGAGTTCCGCCCTGCTGATGGAGCGCTATGCCGACACGCCGATGGACTTTGCCGATGCGACCCTCGTCCTCCTCGCGCAGCGACTCGACGTGCGCGAGATCCTGACGCTCGACCGCAGAGGATTTCGCACCTACCGCACGCACGATGGCCGGCCTTTTCGACTGGTTCTGGATGGGCGTAGCAGCGACGATCAGGGCGCGTCAGCGCAGGAAGGCGGTCTCGGAGAGGACCTCGTCGAGGCCTGAGACGAGGAGGTCCGCGTCGTCCTCGGCGAAAACGAGGGGCGGCTTCATCTTGATCACGTTGTGGTCGGGGCCGTCGGTGCTCAGCAGGATCCCCTTGTCGCGCATGCGCTGGACGGCGGCGTCGGCGAGATCTGCGGCCGGTTCGAGATCGTCACCCTCGCGGACGAACTCGATGCCCGTGAACAGGCCCCGGCCGCGCGCGTCGCCCACCGGCTCGTAACGGTCGCGGAGGTCTTTCAGCCCCTCCAGCAGGCGTTTGCCGACGACGGCGGCGTTCTCCCGCAGGCCTTCCTCTTCGATCACATCGAGAACGGCGAGGCCGATCGCGCAGGAGACGGGGTTCCCGCCGTAGGTGTTGAAGTACTCCATTCCGTTGGCGAAGGACTCGGCGATCTCGCGCGTCGTGACCACGGCGGCGAGAGGGTGGCCGTTCCCGATCGGCTTGCCGAGGGTGACGATGTCGGGGACGACGCCGTGCTCCTCGAAGGCCCAGAAGTGCGATCCCACCCTGCCGAAACCGACCTGAACCTCGTCGGCCACGCACACGGCGCCCTGCTCGCGGGCCGCGGCGTAGGAAGCCGCGAGGTACCCGGCCGGGAGCGGGATCTGGCCCCCGCAGCTGAGGATCGATTCGTGAAAGAAGGCGGCCGCGCCCGGCGGCCGGTCCCCGAACCACGTGGGCTCCGTCTCGAGCGCCCGAGCCGCCTCCCCCACATAGGCGGCGTAAAGCGGCGCGACCTCGTCGTCCGGTCCCCGGTGGAGTCCCCGGAAGGTGTCCGGCATGGGCGCCATCCGGACCCAGGGCCGCAGTCCCTTCCCGCCGGGACCGTTGAATTTGTAGGGGCTGAGGTTGACGACCGAACTCGAGTTTCCGTGGTACGCCCCGTCGAGGACGACCGCGCCCACTTTGCCGGTGTGCGTCCGCGCCATGCGCAGGGCGAGCTCGTTGGCCTCCGTGCCGGAGCAAACGAGGAAACATACGTCGAGCGGCGCCGGGAAGACGGAGGTCAGCCGGTCCGTGTACTCCAGGATCGCCTCGTGCAGGTAGCGCGTGTTCGTGTTGAGCGCGGCCATCTGCCGGCGCGCCGCTTCGTTCACGCGCGGGTGCGAGTGGCCGACGTGCGCCACGTTGTTGACGCAGTCGAGGAAGGGTTGGCCCTCGATGTCGTACAGCCGGGCGCCCCGCCCCCGCACGATGTGGAGGGGCCTCCCGTAGGAGAGGCTCAGTGAAGGACCGAGCCGCCGGTTCCGATCCTCGACCAGGGCGGCGTGGCCGCGGGGACGCGGCGCCGCGGCCTCGCACCGGAGGTTGAGCAGGTGGTTGGGGTCGGGGCTCACAGCCGTCCAGACATCGCGCGCACTCGGGGCCGCGACGCCGGGGAACGTCCCGTCGTAGTCGAGCGGATCGACGAAGATCTGGAAGTGCAGGTGCGGCGCCCAGTCGCCATTCCCCGGCGGAGCGCCGAGCCAGCCGATCGTGCGGCCAGCCTCGACGACGTCACCCGGCGCGACGGCGGTCAGCGATTCGGCGGACAGATGCCCGTACAGCGTGCGGAACCGCACTGGCCCTTCGCCGTCCGCAGTGTCGGCCTCGAGTTCGTGCTCGAGGATGACGGTCGGGCCGTAGTCGAGCCGCTCGGCGTTGTCGCGCACGGACACGACGCGCCCCTTGATCGGAGCGAGGACGGGCGTCCCCGGCTCCGCGAACAGGTCGACCCCGAGATGGATGCTGCGCCATTCATCCATCTCGTTCCCCGGCGTGCGGAAGGCCTCGCCCGTGTACCACCAGCGCACCTCGTCGTAGCGCCCGATGCCGATGGCGGCGCCGGCGTCCCGCATCTGGTCGAACAGACGCTGTGAGAAGGCGGCATGGTCGGTGGGATCGAAGGTCCCGCCATCGTCGCCCGACGCGACGCTGAGATCCAGGGTGATCAGGGGAGTGTAGCGAGGATCCGGATCGAGCACCGGAGCCGCGTCCGGCGCTGCGCGCGCGAGCGCCGCGATGACCCGCTCGGCCGAGGGGCACGGCGGATGCCCGCACGCCTCCCGCAGCCGGTAACGGCCCAGATTCGAGGGCGTCCCGTCCAGCCGCTCAAGCACCTCCCAGGCCGGGGCCTGGCTCACGAGCAGGTAGTCGTTGTCCGGCTCCTGCGCGCCCCGCACCGACGACACCGTCACGCTGAGGGCGAGCCGCAGCCGGGCCAGTTCATACAGGACGTCCGCTTCGGCCTCGGAGACTTCGTGCTCCGCGACGTACCCGCGCGCCACGTCGCAGAAGGCGGCCACCGGATCGCGGGTCCCGAGCCCCGCGTAGGCGCAGGCCACCGCCAGGTTCGCCACCGTCCACGATCGAATCACGTCCCCGAAGTCCACGACGCCTACGAGGTGGGGGGCTCCGCCCTTCATCCGCCCTGGATCGACGTGGATGTTGGCCGGGTTCGCGTCGTTGTAGATCAGGCTCTCCCGCAACTCGCCGACACGAGGCTCCACGACAGCGGCGTACCGCTCGAGGGTCCGGCCCAGGATGTCGCGCCGCCCCGGTCCGCGGATCGAGCCCGGATTCTCCGCAATGAGGGTGGCGGCGCCGCGCAGGTCCCAGATCATCGGCCGGTCCGCGCCCGCGACCCGCGAGGAGGAACGATCGAATATCCCCGCGAGACGGCCGATCTGTCGTCGGAGTTCGGGGCCGTGGGGTCGGAAACGATCCAGCGGAATCCCCGGTACGGGTTCCAGCAGGCGGACGAAGTGGGAGTGCCCGTCCACGGTGTGTTCGACGAGGCGCGGACCGTCCGTGGCATCGCCCGAGGCGGGACGCCAGTGCGGCAGGGTGAAGCAGGCCTGGGCCTCGGAAAGAGCGGAGAGCATGGCCGCCTCCTCGTCGAGGATGGCGCGGTCTTCGAGGCGGTTCGAGACCTTCAGGTATCCGATGACCGCGGAACCAGCCCGGGCTCTGTCGGCGGCCCGGTCCGCAGCCCCGTCGGAGATCTCGAACACCCGGTCCCGTTCGCTGGGGCACTCGCGGGCCCTCCCGTCCACACCCCAGTGGTTCAGGACGAGCCGAGCCGCTTCCTCCTCCGAGAAGGAGGGTCTCCCGAGCGCGTATCCTGCGTCGAGCGTCTCCATGGGCCGAAGCTCCGACGCTGCCGAGTTGGGGTCAACCTGGACGCCTGCGGCATGAGCCGGTTGTTGCCGCGCGCGTCCGTCGCCCCGAGCTTTCGGGCCCGTGCCGGCTCTCGTGCCCGGCCAATCGCATCCGCACATGGAGGATCACGATGTCGCTCCGCTCCGCCCTCCTCGTTTCCGTCTGCGTCATCGGTGTCGCGGGTCCGCCGACCGTCACCGCGCAGGAGCGGGCGTACGCGGT
>CAZDZJ010000023.1:0-24209 GCA_964509895.1 uncultured Gemmatimonadota bacterium | reverse complement strand
GCCCGGCATCACGATGCTGACCCGAACCTCGTCGTAGCGCAGGTCGAGCAGCATCGCCTCGGTGATTCCGAGCAGACCGCATTTCGTCGCGTTGGATCGCGTGCCGCCGCGGAAGGGGTGGCGGCTGGCGAGCGACGCGATGTTCACGATGAAGCCGTCGCCGCTACCCGTCAGGTGCGGGAGCGCGGCCCGCGAGCAGTAGAAGACGCCGCCCAGGTTCACGTCGATCTGCAGTTGCCACTCCTCGACGCTCATCTCCTGCAGCGGCTTGAAGACGCCAAGGCCCGCGTTGTTCACGAGGATGTCGAGCCGCCCGAAGCGGGCCACCGCCTCCCCGACCATGCGCTCGCAGGCGTCGGGATCCGCCACGTCGCACACGATGCCCAGCGCCCGCTCGCCGAGCGCAGCCTCCGCCGCCCGCACATCCGCCCCGGTCCTCGCGCAGACCGCAACGGACGCCCCCGCCTCGAGCAGGCGTTCGGCGATCGCGCGCCCGATGCCCTTCGTCCCGCCCGTGACGAGCGCGACCTTTCCCGCCATGTCGCTCATATCGGGAGCCAGTAGGCGATCTTGAGAAGAAACACGTGCTGGCCGCGCGCGCGCAGGCTGTCGACGAGGCGGCCGGGGTCCACGAGTTCGCCGGAGGTCCGCATGTCGGAGCGATCCTGCTGCCAGACGAGGAAAAGCGTGCTCCCCGGCTGCCACTCCCAGCGCAGGACGACGTTGCTGCGCATCGAGAGGATGTTGAAGTCCCCGTCGGGGAGCGTGAACGACCGGCCGCCCTCGGTCACCCCCCACGACCCGTCGCGCCGCCGCGTGATGCCCGATCCCATTTCGCCGTACACGAGCAGATCCCGTTGGCCGGGTTCGAGGAGTTCGCCCAGCCGGTGGCGGCGGCCGCTCGCCGCGAACGGCTCGAAATAGGCCTCGAGCGTAAGGTCGGGCCCGAAGGCGTAGGCGCCCCGGAGCCTCAGGGCGATGGTGCTGCGGTCGATGGCGGAGAAGATGTAGCGCCGGTCGAAGGTGGCCCGGCGGCCGCCGGCCAGGGTCGTCAGGTACTGCCGGGACTCGTTTTCGCGCCGGTAGCTCGGTTCGACTTCGAGTTGGAGCGCCGTGCCCGGGCGGAGGGTGAGCGAGCCGCTCACGTCGTACATCCACCCGCCGATCTCATCCTGGCCGTAGGATCCCATGAGCCGGAAGCCTGTCCGGAACGAGCGGTCGGTGGCGAGCGTCAGCCCCGCGTGCCAGCGGGCGAGCGTCTCCATGAGCGGGCCGCCCCGCGTCAGATGGTCGCTGAGCGCGCGGGGCTGGTACTCCCCGGCGAGCGTCGTGCGCAGGTAGTTGTGCCAGGTGGCGGTCGCCTCGGCCCCGAGCGTCGTCTCGGTCCGCACGCCGTCGAAGTTCCACGCGTTCACGGAGGTGAGGCCGATCTGCCACGCGCGGGCGAACGCGGTCGGGATCGTCTCCCGGATCGCCACGTCGGCTTCGGCCGTGAGCCGGTCCGCGTTGAACATCTGGCCCACGTCGTTGATCTCGAAGCCGGGCGAGATGGCTTCGCCGCGCACGCGCCACAGCCAGCGCCGCCCGCCCACCTTCTCCATCCCGAGCGCCGCGGTATACCCGGACAGCATGGAGCGCGAGGGATCCAGCCGCGCGGTCTCGCGGTCCGGACGCTGGAAGAAGCGGGCGCTCGAGCGCTGCACGCGCAGGATCGCCTCCGGGTTGCCACTGAGGTGAGAGAACCCCGCGTGTCCCTTCAGTTCGTACTCGCCCCCGCCGAAGCGCAGGTTCCAGTCGGTGCCTCCGGCGTAGGCGCGCCACGGGAGGAGCGAGGCGAGTTCGGGCCGGCCCTCGCGACTGAGCGTCGTCCCCGTGAAGCCGAGCGTGGAGCCCTCCTCCCCGAATTCCTGTTCCAGCCTCGCGACCGCGAAGGCGCTCGCCGGCGCAACCGGGACGGCGCTCTCGACGGTGTCCGTCCGCGCCCCGCGGGCGGTGAAGTCGAACGCCCGGGCGTCCTCGCGGCCGGTGACGGCGACGAGCGCGCCCACCGACGTCCCGCCGGGAAGCCGACCCGTGACCTTCGCGGCCCCGAGGATCGTGGTCTGGTCCGGCGCCACGACGCTGTCCGCGAGGGCCCGCCCCGCCGGCGGAGCCCCGATCCGGCGCGAGTAGAAGTAGCGCGGACCCAGACCCTCCATGAGCTGGCGTCCCTCGGTGAAGAAGGGCCGGCGCTCCTCGAACACTTCCTCGAAAGCGGTCAGGTTGACGACCGCGGGGTCCGCCTCGACCTGCCCGAAGTCCGGGTTCACGGCAGCATCGAGCGTCAGGCTCGAACCGAGGCCGACCTTGAAGTCGGCCCCCACGCGGGATTCGCTCTGTGTCACGACGCCCGTCATGGGACCGCCCGTCGGAGTCCGAAGGTCTCCCGCCACGTAGGGGAGGAACTCGATCCCGCGGCTCCCCCGGACGCCCTCGAGTCCGGTGAGGTCGCCCAGCCGCGAGGCCCACCCCGGCTCGCTCCGCACCACGAGTTCCCACAGGAGGTTCTCCTGAACGTCGGGCATGTAGCGGTTGATGTTCACGCCCCACGCGGGCTCGTCGCCGTTGAAGCGCAGTTGCGAGAACGGCATCCGCATCTCGGCCGTCCACCCGAGCGAGTCGCGCTGCACGCGCGCCGACCACACGGGGTCCCACGTGTAGTCGCGGTTCGTCACGTTGTCTTCGGGGTGGTACCAGTCCGTGCGGCTGCCCGCCGCGTTCACGCCGAAGGAGACCGCCGTGCGCCGGTTCAGGTAGGGATCGAGCGAGACGAGAAGCCGCTCGGAGCCGGTGTTCTGGTCGCGCCGCGTGCGGTAGGCCTGGATGGCCCCGGGGTCATCCGTATACATGCGCCCCGCGATCCACAGCGCCTCGTCGTCGAAGGCGAACGCGACCTCCGTTCGCCGGGTGGCGGGCTCGCCCTCATCCGGTTCGCGCTGCCAGAAGGAGGACACCCACTCCGCCTCCGCCCAAACCGCATCGTCCAGATATCCGTCGAGACGCAGCGTCCGCCCCGCGTCGCGCGTGGCCCGCATCTCCTGCCGTTCCGAGACGCCGAGTCCCTGAGCGTGCAACGCGCCGGCACCGAAGAGCCCCAAACCGCCGACGACACCGGCACCGGCCAGGCCGCCGGCGACGGTCGCCGCGAGCGCGGCTCGGCGGGCGGGGGCTGTATCGCGACGCGTGTCGCCTCCCGGAGCGTTCACTCCTGGAGGAAGATGCTCTTCGGGATGAACCCGGTGACGACCTGCGTGAGATCGACGACCTCGCTCACGCGGAAGTCCACGGCGATGCTCGCGAGCGACAGCGCCTTGTCGGGCGCCAGTCCCTTCTCCTCGGTCAGAAACTCGACGACGAGCCGCACGGCCTCGCGCGCCGCCCGATCGAGATCCAGGTCGATCCCCATGATCAGATAGTGCGTGTCGGTCTCGGCCCTCGGCGCGGAGATCGACACGCCCTTGTGGACGACGAAACGGAACACACCCGTCAGCGACTGCTCGATCGCGGTGCCGCTCACCTCGCCGTCTCCCTGCGCGCCGTGCGGATCCCCCGCGTAGAAGAGGGCGCCCGGGTGGAAGACGGGGAGGTAGACCGTGGTCCCGGCCGTGAGATCCTTCACATCGAGGTTGCCGCCGAAGGGCCCCGGCGGACGCGAGGCCTGGACCCCCGCCACCGTCACGCCCGGCTGCCCCACCACCGGATCGGGGGCGACGGCGAGGATGCCCATGAACGGCGCCAGCGGGACCTGGATCTCCGGGGAGAAGAAGGCCACCTCACGCCCCTCCACCTCGCCCGTCCGGATCAGGTGCCGGCCCGCCGGGATGTCGAGCGGCTCGTCTTCGGGGCCGGCGCCGGGATAGCTCGGGGAGAAGATCCCGCCCCGCCCGCTGGTGGAGTTGACCCCCCACGGGACGCGCGTCTCGATGTCGAGGATCCCGATCTCGAGCATGTCGCCCGGCTCCGCGCCCTCGACGTGGATCGGACCGGTGATGACGTGCCCGCTGCGGCCCTCCCGGGGACGGTCCTCACGCGAGGCCCAGAAGTCGATGACGTCGTCGAGGATCTCCTCCCGGGGAACGCCGAGCCCGGTCAGAAAGGCCACCGGATCCTCGCTCTGCGTGGCGCCGACGTGGGTCAGCGTCTCGATGCGCACGGTCTCGCCGGAGGCGATGCGGAGGACCGGTTCCCTGTCGATCGGAAACCAGCCCCAGTTGAGCGTCTCGGGCCGTGACGGGAGAAAGTGATCGGCTTCGGTCTCCCTGGCTTCGGCGACAGCCTCGTCGTCGCTCCCCCGTGGCGCGCACCCCAGCGCGAGCGCGCATCCCAGCGCCCACAGCCTCGATCTCGGTTGACTCCACATGGAACGGTCTCCCACGCTGAGAGTGAGCGCTTACAGTGGATCTTCCCGTTCCGGGAGGCAACGATCCCGGGGCATGACGCGGACCGAGCACAGAGGACGGCGATGCGAAAGGGCATGAAGCGCGCGGGGATGGCGAGGGATCGCGGGAGAGTCGGGGGTGGGGCGCTGGCGCTCCTGGTTCTTCCGGTCGTCCTTTCGGGGTGCGCGAACCCGGAGGCGGGAGGAACCGGCGAAGGCGGCGCGCCGTCGTTCGCGGTCGATCCGGACTGGCCGCGCGAAATGCCGAACCTCTGGATCATGGGGTCCGTGACGGGCGTGTTCGTCGACGCACGCGACCACGTGTGGGTGACGCACCTCCCCGAGACGCTGACGCCGGAGGAGACGTCCGCGGTGCAGGACCCGCCGATCGGCACCTGCTGCGTCCCGGCCCCGGTCGTCATCGAGTTCGACCCCGAGGGGAACGTGGTCCAGGGGTGGGGCGACCCCGCGACGCAGGACGTGTCCGAGTTCCCGCGGAACGCGCACGGGATCTTCGTCGATCACAACGATTACGTGTGGGTCGGCACGTACCGGCACCACCGCGTCATGAAGTTCACGCGCTCCGGCGACCTCGTCATGACGATCGGCCGCTACGACGAGAACGCGGGCAGCGACGACACGGAGCTTCTCGGCGGCCCCGCCGGCATCTGGGTGGACCCCGAGGACAACGAGGTCTTCATCGCCGACGGCTACCGGAACCGCCGCGTCGCCGTGTTCGACGGCGAGTCGGGCGCCTACCTGCGCCACTGGGGCGCTTACGGAGAGCCGCCGGACGACGACTACGAGTACGACTACGGGGGCCGGGCGCCGGACTCGGAGCCCCCCCGCCAGTTCTCCACCGTCCATGGGCTCGCCGGGTCGAACGACGGCCTCATCTACGTGGCCGATCGCCGCGGAAACCGGATCCAGGTGTTCGATCAGACCGGCGCGTTCCAGGCCGAGAAGATCGTGGCCCCGGCCACGCGAGCCTCGGGCTCGGCCTTCGTCATCGCCTTCTCACCCGACGAGGCGCAACGCTGGCTCTACCTCGCCGACGGCACCAACCACAAGGTCTGGATCCTGCGCCGGAGCGACCTCGAGATCGTGGGCGAGTTCGGTCGCGGCGGCCGCCAGTTGGGCCAGTTCCTGCGCCCGCACGGGATGAGCGTGGACTCCCGCGGCAACATCTACGTCGGCGAAGCCTCCACCGGCCGGCGCGTCCAGCGTTTCACACCCCGTTGATCCGGGAACACGATTGCGACACGCCCATTTCGGACGGCTCAGGCACGACCATGTGAGCAGCGATCCCGGTGAGTGGTGGATTCACCGGGTGGCGCCGTTTCACCCCTCGGGAGACCCGCCCGACCTCTTTCGCCGCCTCCGTCGGGTCGTCGCCGCCATGCCACGTACCCGCATCGTCACGGCGACGGACGACTACCTGCACGCGGTCTGCCGAACCCGCCTCGGGTTCCGCGACGACCTGGAGTTCCGCTGGTGTCCGCCCGATGGCGTCGCCCATGTGAGGTCTACATCTCGCGTCGGTCTCTTCGATTTCGGCGTAAACCGGCGGCGGGTAGAGCGGGTGCGCAGGAAGCTTGAAGCGACGCATGGCCTCAGCCGCGATTGCCCTCGCCCCACGCGGAGGTCAGCGGCTCGCCGTCGATGAAACGGCCCGAACGGAAGGGGGAGAGGTCGATCTCCGGTGTGTCACCGCAGATGACGTCGGCCAGCGCCTCGCCGATCGGCGGGCCGAGCTTGAAGCCGTGGCCGCTGCCGCCGAAGAAGGCGTAGTAGCCCTCGAGACCGGGCTCCGGACCGACGATCGGGTGCCAGTCGTCCGTGATCGTGTAGAGCGAGGCGTAACCGCCCAGGTGTCGCGCGCGGGACAGAGCCGGAATCCGCTGGAAGAGCGGGCGCTCGATGCGCTCGCGCATCTCCGGATCGAGGCCCGGATCGCACGCGTCGGGGTCCACCGGCTCGATGTCCTTGGGCGCACCCAGTCCGGCGATGATTCGGTCGTCGCCATGGGGCCGCAGGTAGACGCGCAGCCCCGGATCCGAGACCACGGGAAGGGGGTCGAAGTCGGCCGGCGTCTCCACGAACAGGTCGCTCTCGCGGCTCCAGCGCAGCGAGTATTTCAACCCGAGCCACGAGCCGACCCGACCCGCCCAGGGGCCCGCGGCGTTCACGACGACGCTTGTCGCGATCGTTTCGCGGGTGGTCTCCACCGCGACCACCCGGTCTCCATGCAGACGGATGCCCGTGGCCGCGACGCCGGCGCGGGGCTCGAGCCCCCATGGGCGCGCCGCCGCCACGAGGCTCTCGGTCGTTCGGGTGGGATCGGCGTAGCCCGAGCGGGGCTCCAGGAGGCCGTACGAGACACCGTCCAGGGAGAGCGGAGGCGCCAGGTCGGCCACCGCTTCCAGGGTGAGGCGTTCGATCCGGAGTCCGTGCCGCCGCTCCGACTCGAGGATGTGCTCGCCGGCGGCGCGCAGACGCTCGCCGATCAGCAGCAGGAAGCCGATATGCCGGAATCCGCTGTCGCCGCCGAGCAGGTCCCGGTCGTTCTCGAACATGTGAAGCGCCCGCTTCGCCAGCTCGAGCGTGATCGGATTCGAGTAGTACGTGCGGACGATCGCGGCGGAATGTCCCGTGCTCACGCCCGCCAGGCGCCCCTTCTCGAGGAGGATGACGCGTCCGAACCCCCGCTTGGCGAGGAAGTGGGCGGCGCTCGCCCCCATGATCCCGCCCCCGACGACCACGGCATCGGCGGTCCCGGACCCCGCAGTGATGGCGCCGCTCATCCGCGCAGCCTCTCCGTCTCCGCGGCGTCGACAACCAGCTCGCCCGACGTGATGACCACGCCGTAGGCTTCCCGCGCGCGGGCGCGCGAGATCTTGCCCTCCCGCACGTCCCGGAGCACGGCCTCGGGATCGCGTTCGCGCGCCGGACCGAACCCGCCGCCGCCCGCGGTCTCGATCCGCACGCGATCCCCGGTCCTGAGTTGCACCGTCGCCTTCGAGCCGAGGTCCCGCGCCTCGCCGTCCGAAATCAGCCTATAGCTCGCGACCTTCCCATCCCCGCCCCCGTGCAGACCGTGGGCCGGGAACCGGGCGCGGTCCGCCAGCGTCGTGAACGTAGGCTCGTGGCCCACGAACTCGTACTCGCGGCAGAGCGCGAGGCCGCCCCGCTGCCGGCCCGCCCCCTCGGAGTCGGGGACGAGGCTGTACTCGTGGATCCGCACCGGATAGTTGAGTTCGGTCTCCTCGATCGGCGCGTTCTGCGTGTTCTGGATGTGGGTCTGGACCGCGTCCGGGCCGTCGGCGTCGTGCCGCCCGCCGTACCCGCCCGCGAGCGTCTCCAGGAAGCAGTAGTACTCCCCCGTCGCCGGGTCCTCGCCCCCGAAGCCCACGTGGCAGATCATCCCCTTCGTTCCCGCGGGAACGCGCTCCGGCATGGGGTCGGCGAGCGCCCGGAACATGATGTCGCACAGCCGCATCGCGACTTCCCACCCGCCGACCACGCCGGCCGGGGGCCGGACGTTGACCGCCGATCCCTCCGGCGCCACCACCTCGATCGGGCGGTAGAAGCCCTCGTTCAGCGGGATGTCCGGGTCGACGAGACACTTGAGCACGTAGACGCAGGCCGTGAAGCACTGCGTCAGGTTGCAGTTCATGGGCGCCGCGCGCTGGGGGTCGGTGCCCGTGAAGTCGAAGCGCGCCGTCGAGCCGTCGAAGCGGATTCGGACCTTCAGGTGCACCGGCTCGCCCGTGATCCCGTCGTCGTCGAGACAGCCTTCGGCCTCGAACTCCCCGCGCGGCAGCTGCGCCAGCTCCGCCCGCAGCCTCCGCTCGCTGTACTCGATCATGCGTTCCATGTAGGCGCCCAGCCTCTCCGCGCCGTAGCGTTCCCAGAGCGCGGACAGCCGCCGCAGCCCGATCTCGTTCGCCGCGTGCTGCGCCCGCAGGTCGCCCGCCACCTCATTCTTCGCACGCACGTTGGCGAGCATGAGCTTGAGCACGTCGTCCACCAGTTCGCCGCCGTCGAACAGCTTCACGACGGGAAGGATGATCCCCTCCTGGTAGATCTCGCGGAACGCCCCGATGCTCGCCGGCGCCCCGCCTCCCACGTCCACGTGGTGGCAGCAGTTGGCGACGTATCCGACGAGTTCGCCCTCGTGGAAGAAGGGGGCGATGAGGAAGACGTCGTTGAGGTGGCTCGCCTGCCGGTGCGGAT
Organism: uncultured Gemmatimonadota bacterium; assembly: GCA_964509895.1. GTDB lineage: Bacteria > Gemmatimonadota > Gemmatimonadetes > Palauibacterales > Palauibacteraceae > Palauibacter. Next base: position 15,556 of record CAZDZJ010000023.1, on the reverse strand, counting down.
CGTTGACCAGCAGCCCGTCCCCCGGACCCAGCGCTCCCTCGCCGTGCTCCGCCTCGTACTCGGCCACCGCGCGCGGGACGAGGCGCCCGATCGTCACGAGGTGCGCGGGCTGGCAGAACGCCTGCGCGATCATGCGGCCGCGCGCGTCCACGAAAGCGCAGGAATAGTCGAGCCGCGTCTTGATGTTCGTCGAGTAGGCGGTGCGCTGAAGCGTGACCGACATCTCCTCGGTCGCCTCGACGAGCGCGTTCCGGATCACCTCGAACAGGACCGGATCGACGGCGCTTCCTGCGCGGCCCTCAGGCTGCGGCATTTCGGCCCTCCGTTCGGGTTTCGAGACGCACCCCGACACACAGGATGAGGATCGTGAGCGGCAGCCCGACCAGGATCGGATCCAGTTCCCAGATGATGACGACGGACCCCACCTCGCGGATCGCCCCGAACGTCTGCCACACCGCCTGCACGGCGGCTCCGATGAGCATCGCCGCCATCACCGTCCGCGGCGCCTGTCGAAGCGGCGGGAAGAGGACGATCCCGATGAGCGCCGGGGCGACCGAAGCCCCCATGATCCGTCCCCCGATCCAGAACAGTTCGATGAGGAGGGGCAGGGCCAGGTAGAGGGCGGCGGCGAGCGCCCCGACGAGGAGGACGTTGAGGCGGTACACCCACAGTTGCCGGACGGCGCTCGCGGTGGGCGCGATGAAGCGCGCGTACAGGTCGAGCGTGAAGTTGGACGCGATCGTGTTGATCGTGCTCGAGAGCGTCGACATGCTCGCCGCGAGCACGCACACGACGACGAGACTCGCGAGTTCGTTCCCCGCCGCCCCGAAGGCGAGGGTGACGAAGGCATCCTCGGCCGCGAGGCCCGGCCCGTAGATCGTGCGGGCGACGATCCCGATCAGCGGCGGCGTCATGTACCAGATCGAGGCGATGACTCCACCGTACAGGAAACCCCGCCGCGCCACGTCCGCGCTTTTCGCCGCGAAGCCACGCTGGATGAGTCCCTGGTAGGCGCCCGTGATCGCGAGTCCGATGACGATCCACGCCAGCACCTGGGTGACGCCCGCCCGCCCGAAGATGTCGACCAGCGCCGGATCGAGGGTGGCGCTCAGTCCGCCGAGTCCGCCGGCGGCGGCCAGCCCCGCCACGAGCACCGCGATCGAGCCGGCCAGGATGATGAAGAACTGGATCGCGTCGGTCGCCATCACCGCCCACATGCCGCCCAGGAACACGTAGACGGACGTGACGCCGAGCCAGAGCAGCAGCGACTCCGCCACGGAGATTCCGAGCACCGCCGTGGTGACGAGCGTCAGCGCGCCGATCGTCCCCGCCGTCACCCCCATGTCCCGGAGGATGACGAGGAGGAGCGAGACGATGCGGTGCCGCGGACCGAAGCAGCGGCCGAAGAGTTCCGGGATCGTGATGACGCCGGTCTCCCACAGGCGCGGGATGATGAAGTACGCGATCCAGATCGTCCCCAGCATGAACGAGCCGCCGCTCCAGTACGCGTCGAGGCCGAAGTCCGCGCCGAGCGCAGAGATCCCGATCAGCGTGGTCCCGTTGATCCAGGTGGCGGCGACGGAGAAGGCGATCAGCCACACGCCCGAATGGCGCCCGGCCACCGCCATGTCCTCGACGGAGCGCACGCGCCGCCGGAACCACACGCCGATCCCCAGCATGAGCGCGAGGTAGGCCCCGATGAGCCACCACGAGAGCTGCACCCCCTCCGTCATGGCCCGGCGCCCAGGAGCCAGCCCCAGAGCCCGATGTAGCCGAAGCCCAGGAGCACGAGGATGAGGAGGGCGAGCCACGGGTTCAGGGGCGGAAGCGAGATCCGGTCCATGCGGGCGGGGTCCGGGCGGTTCACGGGGCGTCTCCGGGTGCGATCAGAAGGTTCCCGAATTCGTCCACGGCCGCCGCGTAGCCGGCATGTACGAGCGTCGTGGAGTCGACTTCCTCGATGACCGCCGGCCCCGCGACCACATGGCCTGCCCGCAGCCGTGCCCGGTCGTAGATGGCGGTCTCGACGAAACCGTCGGCGTCGGAAAAGTACACCGGTCTCGTCCCGCGCCGGGCGTCCGAGACGGCCGCTCCGTTCGAGCCGATCCTCGAGAGTCGGGGCCGCGCGATCCTGCCGATGGCCGTGACCGTGAAGTTGACCAGTTCGGCGGGCTGCTCCGGATACCCGTGGCCGTAGGCCCGCTCGTGCTCCACGTGGAAGCGGCGCACCGCGTTGGCCAGCACGGCAGCATCGAGCCCGGCGGCGTCGAGCCCGGCACCCGCCTCGCCGTCCGCGCCTTGGTGCGGCAGCGCCACGGGCACTTCGGACGACTGACCGGCATACCGGATCTCGATCCCGCGCCGGAACTCCATGTCATTCGCGGCCACGCCTTCGCGCCGGAGCGTGCGCCGTCCCTCCTCCACCATCGTCTCGAAGAGCGACCGTATTCGTCCCGTGAAGCCGGCCTGCTCGGCGGCCGCGTCCGCAGGCATGACGTGCGTGCGCGAGAATTCGTGCCGGAGGTCGGTGACGAGGAGGCCGAGGGCGGACGCCGTCCCCGGGCTCGGGGGAACCACGAGGGTCGGAATCTGCATCTCCATGCAGAGCCGGTTCGCGTGGAGGGGGCCGGCGCCGCCGAAGGCGACCATGGTCAGTTCGCGCGGGTCGTTCCCCCGGCGCACGGTCACGAGCCGGAGCGCGTTGATCATCGTCGCGTTGGCGATCTCGATGATGCCGTTGGCCGCCTCGACCGGGTCCAGGCCGAGCGGTTCAGCGCATCGCTCACGGATCCCGGCAGCGGCCGCGTCCACGTCGAGCGCCATCTCGCCGCCCAGGAAGTAGTCCGGGTTCAGGCGGCCGAGGACGAGGTTCGCGTCCGTGATCGTGGGCTCCGCCCCGCCCCGTCCGTAGCAGATGGGTCCCGGATCGGCGCCCGCGCTCCGGGGCCCCACGCGGAGTCCTCCGCCGGCGTCCACCCAGGCGAGGCTCCCCCCGCCGGCCCCCACTTCCACGAGGTCGATCACCGGCGTGCGGATCGGGTAGCCGGCGGCCCGGGTCATCCCCTGCCCCGGCTGGGCCTGCGCGCCCACCTCGTATTCCTTCGTGACCTTCGGGCGCCCGTCGAGCACGAGGCCGGCCTTGGCCGTCGTCCCGCCCATATCGAAGGAGATCAGATCCGCGTGGCCGAGCTGGCCCGCGATGAAGTTGGCGGAGACCACGCCGGCGGCGGGGCCGGACTCGACCATGAACACCGGCTTGCTCGCCGCCTGCGCCGCGGTCAGAACCCCGCCGTTGGACTGCATGACGAGAAGCTCGGCCTCGAGACCCGCGCGACCTAGCCCCTTCTCAATGCCGGCGAGATAGCGCGCCACCACGGGCACGATGCAGGCGTTGATCACGCACGTGCTGGCCCGGAAGTACTCGCGGAACTCCGGGCACACGCTGGATGAGAGCGAGATGAGAAGCTCCGGATCCTCTTCGCGCAGGATCTCGGCGACCCGCGCCTCGTGCACCGGGTTCGCGTAGCCGTGCAGGAGACACACCGCTACGGAGCGGACATCTCGCGCTCGCAGCGCCCGGGCGATCTCCCGGACGGCGTCCTCCTCGAGGGGCCGGAGCACGCCGCCCGCCGCGTCGAGTCTTTCCGGCACCTCGAAGCACAGGTCGCGCGGGACGAGCGGGCGGAGCTTCTCGAAGTGGACGTCGTAGAGCGAAGGGCGGACCTGACGGGCGATCTCCAGCATGTCGCCGAAGCCCTCGGTGGTCACGAAGGCCGTCTTCGGCGTCTTCCCCTCGATGAGGGAGTTCGTAGCGACGGTCGTCCCGTGGACGAGGTGGGAAATGGCTCGGGGCTCGACGCCGCCCGTCTCGAGCGCGCGCTCCACCGCCGCCATGAAGCCGATCGAGGGGTCGGCGGGCGTGGACGGGACCTTGGCCGTATCGATGCGTCCCGTCTCTTCACAGATCAGGACCGCGTCCGTGAAGGTGCCGCCCACATCTATGCCGAGGTGGAACTGGTAGCCCGTCATCGCGCCACCAACCTTCGACGCGGCCGCTTCCCCGGACAAGGCGCGTCACCGTAACGGGTCCGGGCGTGCCGCCGGGTGCCGCATCTGGACGCTGCGGACGAGGTCCGTAGGTTGGGAGCCTGCGTAGACATCGCCCTGAATCGTCCCCTCGCCCACCCACCGGAGGAGGCCACATGGACCGCAGATCGTTCGTTCGAGCCGGACTGGCCGGAGCGGGGATGGCCGGACTGGGCGCCGCGTTCGACCCGGAGCGGCTGGCCGGGAGCACCGAGGCGGCGGACCGCGTGCGCTCCGCGGAGAGCGACGGGGATGTCGTCATCGTGAAGGACGTGCCGGTCCCGATGCGCGACGGCCTCGACCTCATGACCGACCTCTACCTGCCGGCGGAGGACGGCGTCCCGCTCGACGAACCGCTCCCCGCCGTCGTCGCACGGACTCCCTACGACAAGATGCGCCCGATCTCCATCGACCACGCGATGTTCTTCGCGCGCAACGGCTATATCTCCGTCGTCCAGGACTGCCGGGGGCGCTTCAACTCGGGGGGCGACTTCTTCCCCTTCGTGCAGGAGCCGGAAGACGGGTACGACACGGTCGAGTGGGTCGCGCGGCACCCATCCTGCGACGGCCAGGTGGGCACGTACGGCGTCTCGTACCAGGCGTGGGTCCAGTTCGAGACCGCGACGCTGAACCCGCCCAGCCTCAGGACGATGATCCCGTACCAGGGGCCGACGAACGCCTACACCTACAGCATGAAGTGCGGCGGCGCCCTGGGTCTGGGACTCCTGCAGTGGATCCTTTCCGTCGCGTCGAACGGGAACGAGGCGCGGGCGAACCCGCAGATCACCGAGGCGATCAACGAGATGCGCACGGGGCAGACGTTTCTGGACTGGGCCTCGCGCACCCCGTGGCGGCGCGGGGAGACGCCGCTCAGCCTGGCGCCCACCTACGAGGAGGCCGCCCACCAGCTCTACTTCGACAACTACGACTACAGCGACTTCTGGCGGCAGCCGGGACTGGGCATGGACGAGCACTTCGCGTCGTACCCGGACATGCCGATCCTGTGGGTCGTGGGCTGGTTCGACTGGTACCCGCGCACGATCAGCGACGGCTACCAGGCGATGGTGCGCATGGGGCGGGAGAACCAGCACATCCTCATCGGCCCCTGGACCCACAACAACTTCGCGTCCTCGATCGGGGACGTGAACTTCGGTACCGAGGGCGCCCGGATTGTCACCTACGACGACTACCTGAACCTCGAACTGCGCTGGTTCGACCGCTGGCTGAAGGGCGACGAGAGCGCCGACGTGTGGGCCCCCGCGAAGTACTTCATCATGGGCGGCGGCGACGGACGGAAGGCCGAGAACGGGCGGCTGAACCAGGGCGGGGAGTGGCGCTACGAGGAGAGCTGGCCCCCGGCCGCCGCGCAGTCCACCGAATTCTATCTCCATGAGGGAGGAGAGCTCGCGCCCGAGGCACCTTCCGCGCGGACCTCGTCAACGACCTACACGTACGACCCGCGCAACTCGGTCTCCAGCAATGGCCGCTGCATCGTCGCCTACGGGCCGGCGCTCGAGTTCGGGTTCCAGGGGATGGGCCCGCGCGACCAGATCGAGATGGAGACCCTGCCCGGACACGGGATCCCCGGCATGCCGATCGCATCCCGCCCGGACGTGCTCGTGTTCCAGACCGATCCGCTGCCCGACGACCTGACGATCGCCGGAGACATCACGACGGTCCTCTTCATCTCGTCCGACGCGCCGGACACCGACTTCTACGTGAAGCTCCTCGATGTCCACCCGACGAGCCCCGACTATCCGAGCGGCTACGCCTTCCCGGTCTCCGAGGGGATCCTCCGCGCGCGCTACCGGGACGGGTTCGAGCAGTCGGTGCTCCTGGAGGAGGGCGAGGTCTACCGGCTCGAGTTCCCGCTCGAACCCTCGGCGAACCTCTTCAAGGCGGGACACCGCATCCGCGTCGATGTCTACAGCAGCAGCTTCCCCAACTTCGACATCAACCGGAACACGGGAGATCCGCGCGACCGCAGGTGGCGCGTCGCGAACAACACGGTCCATCACGAGGCGGCCCAGGCGTCTCACGTCTCGTTGCCGGTGCTGCCCTGACGAAACGAGCAGCCGGTAGTCCAGATGCCAACCCGTCTGCTCAAGATCGGACCCGCAGATGCCCGGTTAGATGACGAGGGCGTGCTGGCTCAGCGACGCATGCCCGCGCTATTGCGGGTCGTTCCTGGCCCCGGCGGCCCAGTCGAGGGCGATCGGGTCGGTGGGCAGGGCCTCGATGTCGATGATGCGGCCGCCCTTGATGACCGTCGAGAGCTTCCGGATGTTCGCGATGTCGGCGAGCGGGTCCGCGTCGAGGACGACGATGTCCGCCGCCTTCCCTGCCTCCAGCGTGCCGTACTCGTCCAGCGCCTTGCTCGCGATGGCGCCGTTCTTCGTCGCCGCGGTGATGGCCTCCATCGGCGTCATGCCGAGTTCGACCAGGCCCTCGATCGCGAAGATGGTGCCGAGGCCGGGGAGCTGGTGCTCCATGTTCTCGGGTTCCTCGCGCAGAAAGTCGGCGGCCGTGCCGCCGCGCCCGAAGAGGGTGTTGTCGGTGCCGACGGTCACGATGCAGCCGGCCTCGATCAGCTTCTTCGCGTTCGTGCGCTTCGTCGTGTAGCGCCCCTCCATCAGGGATCCCGGCTGCGGGAGGCCCGTGTCCTGGACGCGACGGCGGATCTCGGCGGTCGTCGGGGGGATGCGGCGCTGGCGCTCCCGGGCCCGGGCCTCGGCGAGGTCCTCCCGCGCGCGCTCCATGTTGCGGACGTGGAACTGCCAGCTGGGGCCCGTGAACTGGTTGATGAGCATCGAGCACACGATGTCGCGCTCCACGATCATGTCGACGAGTTCATCTGTGATCGTGCGGTTCCCGACGTTGTCGGGGTGCTGGATGAGGTCGATCCCCGCCAGGATCGAGAGGCGCAGGCCCTCGAGGCTGGTGGCGTGGGTCTCGGCGATGAGACCGCGCTTGTGCGTCTCCTCGACGATCACCCGCTGGGCGCGCGGCGAGAATGAGATCCCGGCGGGATAGTTGAAGTGGTGCGTGGCGCCGTACTTGATGAAGTCCGGGCCGTGGTCGAGGTAGGCGTTGATCGCGACGCGCAGCTCGTCGGGCGTCATGTGCATCATCTCTTCGCCGCTTCCGAGCGTGACCTCGTCGTTCATCCGCTCGGCGAAGAAACTGATCTCGGACTCGGGGAGACCGGCGAAGGTCTCCGAGGCGGGGCCGCCCCAACCCACGATGTTGCCGGCCAGGTACGTGCGCGGGCCGATCTCCTCGCCGGATTCGATCTTCTTCTTGACCCGCTGCATGGGACGCAGCACGCCGTAGCTGTCCCGGACGGTCGTCACGCCGTGCTTGAGGTGAAGCTGAAGCCCCTGGAGGATCAGCGCCTCGTGGTGCGCCCAGTACGCCGCGTGCTCCTCGACGCGCCCGCCCCGACCGAAGGCGAGCGACATGTGGACGTTCGTGTCCACGAAGCCGGGCGTGACGAACTTCCCGCTCCCGTCGATGACCTCCGCGCCCGCGGGGAGGGTCACGTCGGCGCTCGGCCCCACGGCGGCGATCCGGTCGCCCTCGATGAGGATGGTCCCATCGGCGATAGGGGCGCCCCCGTGTCCGTCGATGATCGTCGCCCCGACGATCGCCAGCGGCGGGGAGGACTCCTGAGCGGTCGTCGGACCGGGCCAGGAGAGGAGGGAGAGGGAGGCGACCGTCGCGACAACCGATCGTAAGGCCATGATCCAGACTCCGGAGAAGGACAACGGAACCGAAGTGCTGCGGTTTGAAGAAAATCGGGGCGGCGAGATTTGAACTCGCGACCTCCTGAACCCCATTCAGGCGCGCTACCGGGCTGCGCCACGCCCCGATGTGGACCGTGAAGCTAGCCGATCCCGTGATAGGGTCAAGCGGACGACCGAAGGGGTCGGTCCTGAGTAGGGCGTAGCGCGGGCATCGTTGTATCCATATATTTGGATTTATGGATACGATGATCGCTCGGGCGCCCGCCACGACTCGGGATCTGCTCTCCCGCTTTGAATCCCTCGGGGACGAGAACCGGCTGCGGCTGCTGACGCTCCTGAACCGGAACGAGTTCACCGTCTCGGAACTGGTCTCCGTGCTCCAGCTTCCGCAGTCCACCGTCTCGCGCCATTTGAAGGTGCTCGCGGATGACGGCTGGGTGCGGCGGCGGCAGGAGGGGAAGACCCGTTTCTACCGGATGGAGGGCGCCCTCGAGCCCGGAGCCCGGGAATTGTGGCAGGTCACGGCCGGGACGCTCGCGGGCGCCCGCTGGGTGGCCGACGACGCGGAACGGGCGCAGAGCGTCCTCGCCGAACGCCGCGACCGCGCCGCGGCCTTCTTCTCGGAATCGGCGGCGGGCTGGGACGCGTTGCGGGACGAGTTGTTCGGACGAGATGCCCGGTTTGCGGCGCTCTTCGGCCTGCTCGATCCCGAGTGGGTCGTGGGCGACCTCGGCGCGGGCACCGGGACGCTCGCGAACATGATCGCACCGTTCGTGAAGCGCGTGATCGCCGTCGACCGCTCGCCGGAGATGCTGGAAGCGGCGACCGTCCGGCTGGGCGGTCGCGACGACGTCGACGTCCGCGAGGGGGAGCTGGAAGCGCTCCCCATCGACGACGGGGAACTCGACCTGGCCGTGCTCATGCTCGTCCTCCACTTCGCGGTCGAACCGCGGCGAGTGCTGGCCGAGGTCGCGCGCGCGCTGGCCCCGGGCGGGAGGCTCCTCGTGCTCGACATGCGGGCGCACGACAGAAGGGAATACCGCGACACGATGGGCCACCTGTGGCCCGGATTCACCGAGGATCAGATGGGCGGCTGGACGCGGCTCGCGGGACTCGATGCGTACCGCCACATTCCGCTCGCTCCCGAGCCGGAAGCGTCGGGGCCGGCGCTCTTCGCGGCCACCGCGCAGAAAAGGAGATAGACGATGGAAGGCGCCGTACTTCACGACATGACCGAGACCGGGGCTGCGGCCGGCCGCCTGACGTTCAGGGTGGCGGACCTCGGCCTCGCGGAGTGGGGCCGCAAGGAGATCCGCCTCGCCGAGCACGAGATGCCGGGGCTGATGTCGGTGCGGGCGGAATACCGGGACGCGCAGCCGCTGGCGGGCCGGAAGGTGATGGGCTCCCTGCACATGACCGTGCAGACGGCGGTCCTCATCGAGACGCTGGCCGATCTCGGCGCCGACGTGCGCTGGGTCTCGTGCAACATCTTCTCGACCCAGGATCACGCGGCGGCGGCGGTCGCCGTAGGCCCCGACGGGACCCCGGAGGATCCGCGCGGAATCCCGGTCTTCGCCTGGAAGGGGGAGACGCTCGAGGAGTACTGGTGGTGCACGGAGCAGGCGCTCCTGTGGCCGGACGGCTCGGGCCCGGACCTCATTGTCGATGACGGGGGCGACGCGACGCTCCTCCTCCACCGGGGTCTCGAGTTCGAGCGGGCGGGACGGATCCCGGACTTCGACGCGGAGACGGAGCCGGAGGAGTGGGGCGTGATCCTCGAGACGCTGCGCCGGATCGCGGCGAAGGACCCCGGACGGTGGGAACGCACCGCGCCGGCGATCCAGGGGGTGTCGGAGGAGACGACGACCGGCGTCCACCGCCTGTACGAGATGGCGTCGGAGGGGGCGCTTCTCTTCCCCGCCATCAACGTGAACGACTCGGTGACGAAGTCGAAGTTCGACAACATCTACGGCTGCCGCCACTCGGTCATCGACGGACTGAACCGCGCCTCCGACGTGATGATCTCCGGCAAGACCGCGGTCGTGTGCGGCTACGGCGAGGTCGGCAAAGGGTGCGCGCAGGCGCTCAAGGGTCAGGGGGCGCACGTCGTGGTGACGGAGATCGACCCGATCTGCGCGCTGCAGGCCGCCATGGAGGGCTTCCAGGTGCGGACGCTGGAGGACGTGGTGGAGACGGCGGACATCTTCATCACGGCGACGGGGAACCGCGACGTGATCACCTTCGACCACATGGCGCGCATGAAGGACAAGGCGATCGTCGGCAACATCGGCCACTTCGACAACGAGATCGACATGGCCGGGCTCGGGAAGGCCGGCGTGACGCGGAACAACATCAAGCCGCAGTACGACGAGTTCGTGTTCCAGGACGGGCACTCGGTGCTCATCCTGTCCGAGGGACGGCTACTGAACCTCGGGAACGCGACGGGACATCCGAGCTTCGTGATGAGCGCGAGCTTCACGAACCAGGTGCTGGCGCAGATCGAACTCGCGCGGAACCACGAGTCCTACGGGCGGCAGGTCTACATGCTGCCCAAGCACCTGGACGAGAAGGTGGCGCGGCTGCACCTCGACCACCTGGGGGCGCGGCTGACGGAGCTGACGGAGGCGCAGGCGGACTACATCGGCGTGCCGAAGGACGGCCCCTTCAAGCCGGACCACTATCGGTATTAGCGGAGAACGGAGCCTTGGGCATGTTCCCACGAGTGTCGACCACACGTTTGTTCGGCTGCCTCCTGCTGGCGGCTTTCGGAGCCACGGCGGGTCTCGCCGGCCAGGCGGACGAGGGCAATGCGGGCGAGGGCAATGAGGGGAATGGGGGATTCTACCTGGGCGTGGCATCCCCGCTCGGGCACCTGAGCGCGACGATGCAGAAATCGGTCGACAACACGGCGCCCAACACGCAGGTGCCGGAGCCCCGGCGCGGGCAGGTCTTCGAGGACGAGGTGTCCGGGAACGCGCTCTCCTACGGGATCGGCCTGGTCGCCGGGTACCGGATGCCGTTCTCGAGCGCGGCCTACTTCCTGGACGCCGCCGTCGACGTGGCGACGCACGGCGGCGCCGTGGAGGCGCAGTTCGCCGGCGTGGGGATTTCGCCGGAACGGAAGCAACTCGGAGAGAGTTGGCCCGACCGGTGGAATCTGGATCCGGGAACGAGCTACGGGCTGACGCTGAGGCTCGGCGGCAGTCCCTGGGGCCTGCAGTCGCGGGGCATCAGCCTGCACCTCCTCGCCGGGGTCCGACTCGCGGGCGCGCAGTTCACCAACCACTTCGACGGCTGTTTCACGACCGAGCCGTGCGATCCCTCCCGGTTCCTGTCCGGCCGAGAGGACCGCAACATGGATTTCACGGTCTGGAAGTCCGGGCTCGGGCTGGAAAAGGCGTTGGGCGAGCGGGTCGCGCTCCGGGTCGAGGCAAGCTATTCGGCCTACGCCCGGGAAGAGTGGACGACGGAGTTCGACGACGTCGTCGTCACCGTCCGTTCGAGCATGAAGGCCAGCGAAGCGGGACTGACCGCCGGCCTGCTGCTGCGCCCCTGAAGCTGGGCGATGGTGTCGCAAGCGTAACCGGTCGCCCAACCCTCTGAGTTGCGGGGGCGTGTTCGTCACGGCGGACGAGCGTTACGTGCGTCGCGCCTCGGGCGCCGGGAGCATCTCCTCGCTACGGCTCTGGCGAACCCGCTGAGGTAACGTTCACGACATCTCGGCTCCGAAGTGACCTACCGGCCACCCTCAAGTGGGCGCGTACAACCCCCGTCTGACGTTCCAGTGTCACATGCGCGACAGCAGCGCGGAGGCCAATCCGGGATCCCCTCGAGACGCCGCAGTCGGGTGTTGGCGGACCGGACGGCCAGGGTCGTAGGAGGGAGAACTTCATGGGTACGAGTGCCGAACGACTGACGCGTACGATTCGCTGGCTACAGGGCTACGCCGCGTTGATGACCGTCGCGCTGGTCGTGCTGTTCGTCAGAAGCGGGGCGGCTACGGACGATGTGATCAGGGCCCAGGGGCTAATCATCGAGGACGCGGCCGGGCGCGAGAGAATCCTCATCGGCGCCCCGGTCCCGCAGGCTGTCGATCGCGTCCGCACCGATGAAGCCCGCGTTCGGGAGGTCTGGGGACCCCGGTTTCCTGAGGCCTACATGGACTTCTACCAGAACTACAGCCACGAAACCACCGGGATGCTGATCCTCAGCGAGGACGGATTCGATCGCCTGGTCGTCGGGGATCCGGTGCCCGATCCCAACATCGGCCGGCGCAGCGCGCCGACTACCGGTATCGTGATCAATGACATCGAAGGATTCGAACGGACGGGGTACGGTCTGTCGCCGGTGGACGGTGGCTACAACGTCGGCTTGGGCCTCGACACGGATCGTATCCAGGAGGGCCTCGTCCTGCTCCTGGAAGATGATGGTCTAAACGGCGTTCTGGTGGGCACCGGGCCGGAGAGAATCTTTCTTGGCAGCGCACCAGCGGGACACGGTTGGACGGGCCTCTCAGAGGAATTTCAAGGACTGCTGGTCCAGCGAGACGGCGAGACCGTGCACAGGTTGAATCTCGCCGCCGACAACTGACACACAGACTCGTCGCCGGACCGGAGGCCGGCGGTCGTCTCCTCGACCTCCGCCGCCGTCAACACCGGCCGACCCGCTCGCGGTACCGCAACCACGCCGGAGCCACGCCGTTCAAGTGAAACATCCATTGGATACCCATGCCATGCCGAGTGCGATCGATCAAGATCTTGCTCGGGCCAATCTACTGGACGCTCGGATGACCAGGCGACGCCCTACCGTCAAGTAGCGACCCGTCAGTCGATTCCGCTGGCGGGCCGCAAGTTGTCACTTGACAGGCGACGCTCCACCGTTGAGTCATGATTGCATCGTTCCGCCACCGGGGGCTGAAGGCGCTTTACGAGGGCCGGTCACCCCGATGGGTCGCACCGGCGCACGTGGCGAAGCTACGTGACATCCTGGCGGCGCTCGATTTGAGCCGGGGGCCGGAGGGCATGGATCTTCCGGGCTTCCGGCTGCACCCACTCAAGGGAGGACTGAAGGGCCATTACGCGGTGTCGGTGTCCGGCAACTGGCGTGTGACCTTCAGGTTCGAGGACGGTGCGGCGGCCGATGTGGATTACGTGGATTATCACTGAAGGGGAGGACCGACCATGGCCATGCATGACCCGCCGCATCCGGGGGGCATCGTGAGGCGGCAGTGCCTCGAACCGCTGGGTCTGACCGTAACGCGGGCGGCCGAGGGCCTGGGCGTCACTCGGCAGGCGCTCTCGGAGTTGTTGAACGGGCACACGGGGGTATCGGTCGAGATGGCGATCCGGCTGTCGAAGGCCTTCGGCGCGACGCCCGAGACGTGGCTGGGGATGCAGATGGCGTACGATCTCTGGCAGGCACGCGGCCACGCGGAGGATATCACGGTGGAACGCTTTGCGGCGGTCTGACGATCTTGAGGCTAATGCTCCCCGGACGAGGGGCTGGCCAGAGAATTCGTCATGGCGAGCGCCATCACCGGGTAGAGCGTCCCCGTGTACGTGATGAAGTGCCATGTCTCGGTATTGAGTGACTTCGTCCACCAGCGGCCCGATTCCCGCTGATTCCGCCCGAGCCACTCGACGCCTCGCTGCACGGCGGGGTGCGTGGGCGGCACCCCCGCGGCCGACAGCACGACAACCGCCAGACCTGTCTGGTGGCCGTCGCTCGCGGGATCGCCGAAGTCCGCCTCGGCCCGCAGGCGTTCCGCGCGGTTGCCCCGGCCCCATTCCTCGGGCTGAGCGAACGAGCGGATCGACCATCCTCCGTCCGGGCGCTGACGGTCGAGGATCATCCGGACGATGTCCTGCTTTCGATCGGCGCCGATCACGCCCGGGAGATGCCGGTCCGCCCAGAGCAACGCCACCCGAGCGTAGTCATGGGGAGGAGGGACCCCCCGCAGGTACTCGCGCAGGCCCGCTATCTGCCTCTGCAACTCCGGAGAGGTCGCCTGTTCGAGCCATCCCGGAGCCAGGCCCACGCCCATGGCCGCCACGGTCGCGAGCTGATACGCGTCGGACTCGAACGGCGGCCATGTGTCCGGCGAGTGCCAGGCCCCGTCGTCGCGCTGAAGGCTGAACATGAGCTCGAGCGCCTGCTCGGTCTCGGGAGACAGCCGCCGGTCCACGTACGCATCCCAGGATGCCAGGGACGCGGCCAGGTGCACGACTTCCGCGGGGTTCACATCCTGCTGGAGTTCTTCGGGGTCCGCCGCGAGCCTGTCCTGAAGACGCGCTTCGAGGAAGGCCCGGAAGGCTGCATCGGGCTGACCCAGGCTCTCGGCGAGTTGCGGACGAAGGATCCCGTACCAACCCGTGGTGTGACACGAGACGCAGCCGCGGTTGTTCGCCCAGGCCCTGGCTCCATCCTCCAGGTAGGCGAGCGCCCGCTCGAGAGACAGGTTCTCCGCGACCGGCTCATCCGCCGACGCCGGCGGGATGGAGATCTCTCCGAACTGGTACTGGTACGCGCGGTGGTCGCCCCAATCCTGCGCGTGAAGCGCGGAGCCGAGAAGCGAAATCCCGACGGACAGTCCGAATGCGGCGTGCGTGAGTCTCATGGCCGAGCGCAATCCAAAGAGGTCCTCGTGCTGGTGCTACAGCCATCGTAAACGCCCGTTCGTCGCCATGTAAAGGTCTTCTCCGGGGGCAAGCTGCAGCGGCTTGCGGCGGACGTTCCGTGGTTGATGCAACTTGACCGGTCGGAGCCATAGTAGCTATTATGTCCCCTATGCGAGAAATCACTGCCAAAGAGGCCAAGAACCGGTTCGGCCAGCTGCTTCGGTCCGCCCAGCGGGGGCCCGTGCGCGTCACACGGAACGGCACGCCGGTGGGCGTGATGCTGTCTGTGGAGCAGTTCGAACGCCTGCGCGGAACTGCCTGGGACCGGTTGACGGCCACGATGGACGCCATGAGCCAGGAGGCCGCCGCCAGCGGCCTGACGCCAGCAGCGTTGGAGTCCCTGCTCTCCGATGAAGGCTGACAGGGTCGTCCTCGACTCCAACGTTCTGATCGGCGCCGCGCTCACCCGGACCGGGCCACTTCGCAGGGTAGTCGATCTGATAAGAGCGGGCAACGGGGTCCTCCTCTTCAGCGACGAGACGTTCGCCGAGCTTCGCCATCGGATCCTCGGCTCGAGGTTCGACCGCTACCTGGGTAGGGACTCCCGGGCAGCCTTCGTCGGGTTGCTGGCCGCGGTTGCGGAATGGGTCCCGATCGCCGGTGCCAGGCTCGGGTGCCGCGACCCCGCCGACGACAAGATCCTGGAGACGGCCCTCATGGGTCGCGCCAACCTCCTGGTGACGGGAGACGGCGACCTGCTCGCCATGTCGCCGTTCCATGGGATACCGATCATCACGCCGGCCCGCTGTCTGGCGCTCCATGGGCAAGAGAGTCCGGCTGCAACCGACCTTCATGAGCGCGAACCCGCCACCTGACGGAACGGCAGCGCGCCTGGGCTGCATGCGGGGGACCCTGTCGCGCCTGCCGACCTGTGCGATTGCCGTGTTCCCGTGCGCTCCGGCGAGCATGCGCGCACAGGCCGCGTGTCCGACGCCCTGGCGGTTGGAAGAGGTCCTGCGGATCGGATCGCTGGAGAGCACGGACCTCGTGGCGAGCGTCCGGGATCTCGCGATCGGGCCCGACAGCACCCTCTATGTCGCCCAGGCC
>CAZDZJ010000022.1:0-3144 GCA_964509895.1 uncultured Gemmatimonadota bacterium | reverse complement strand
CGGAGGAACGGCCGGTGGAGGAGGAACCCGAGCCGGCGCCGCTGGACGAACCCAGCACGGGCACCGACGATCTCGATGTCCGCATGAGGGGCGTGGAACGGGATTTCCCACAGTACTACGCCAACATGCAGCGGCAGATGCGGCGGTGCTTCCGTCCGCCGGGGATGGCCGATCTTACCGCTTCGGTGGACTTCGTGCTCGACCGGGAGGGCGAGGTGATCGACACGACGGTGCGCATCTCCGAGACATCGAGAAGCGTCGTCTTCGATCTGGCCGTGCGGGAGGCAGTCGAATGCGCCGGAGGTGGACGCTTCGGTCCGCTGCCGCCGGAGATGGGGCTCGAAAACGCACCGTTTCGGTTCACTTTCAGCCCGGCGCGGCGCCGGCCGCCGGCGGAGTCCACGGACCGTCACGGGCCGGGTCCGGCCGCGTAGGGAGGAGCGTCATATGAGGAAAGGCGTCCGGACCGCGAACCAGGTCCGACAGGTCGGCCGGGGCGGCCGCGGGCGGGCCCTGCGTAGAGGCACGGCCCTGCTGATGGTCCTGCTGGCGGCCGCCGCCGGCAAGGCGGCTGCCCAGGTCGACACCATCCCGGGCGCGGTTCGCCACCTGGGGGTGGTCTACGAGAGCTATGTGCCCACCCTGGCGATCAGCCCCTTCACGGGCCGCTTCGGCGGCCTGACGGTCGCGCCCCGGGTCGAGGCCGTGATCGCGCGCGACCTGCGCTACAGCGACCGGTTCGAGATGATGGATTCGATTCCGCTGGCTCCCGGTGGCGGAGCCGTGGACTACGGCCTGTGGGACCAGTTCGGCGCCGATTGGCTGGTGACCGGACAGGTCGAGGGGCTTGGCAACCGCTTCGTGCTGGTCCTGGAACTGCACGACGTCGTCTTCTCGGAGGTGAAGGAACGGGCCCGCTTCTCGCTTCCGCGCCCCGACGCGGAGGACTTCCGCATGGCGATCCACGCGATCTCCGACGATGTGGTCCGATGGATCACCGGTGAGCCGGGGATGGCCGCCAGCCGGATCTGCTTTTCCATGGAATCGGCTGCCGGTTCCCAGGAGCTGTACGTGGTCGACTCGGACGGCGAGAACCTGAGGCGGCTCACCAACTTCAACTCCCTGACCATGTCGTGTTCGTGGTCCCCGGACGGCTCGCGCCTGGCGTTCCTGTCCTTCGCGTCCGGGGATCCGGCCATCCATGAAATGGAAATCGCCACCCGGCAGACGCGCGTCCTCGACTTCGACCGCACCGGCCAGCCGATGACCCCGGTGTACCATCCGAACGGGGAGGAGATCATCTTTTCCCTGGCGGACGGCGCCGAGAGCGGTCTCTTCTCCTGGCGCGTCCGCGAGGACTGCTGCCTCTGGCGCCTTACCGCGGGACGCTGGAACGACCTTTCGCCATCGTTCTCGCCGGACGGGAGACGCCTGGCCTTCAACTCCAACCGGCTGGGCGTGGCCATCCCACAAATATACGTGATGCCGGCGGAGTCCGGCGGTCGGCCGGACCTGGTATCTCCCTACCTCTACGGACAGGGCGGCTACTATACCTCGCCGGACTGGGCGCCCTCCGGCGACCGGGTCGCGTTCCACGGCCGCTACCGCCGCGGCAGCTACCACATCCTCATCGCCGACGTGGCGGCACAGGGACAGCGGTTGCTGCAGCTTACCTACGAGGGCAACAACGAGGACCCCAGCTGGGCGCCCGATGGCCGCCATCTGGTCTTCGTGGGAGAACGGGACTGGGGATTCGGGCTCTTCGTCGTAGACACCGTGAGCGGCAGGATTCGCCCCGTGCTCTCGGGGGTGAGGCCGCGCGTACCGGACTGGTCGCCCAGTCTGGCTTCCACCGAGGCCCCGACCCGGGAGAACTGAGCCGGCGATCCCGATGCACCGTGCAGCAACACAAGATGTTGCGCTTGGGCGTCCGATTTCTTACGTATATGGCTGATTCGTGCGCACGCCTGATACCGGACACCGACACCCATATTCGAGGAGTAGCGATGTTGCACCGCGGTCTCATTATTTCCGTCGTCGCGGCCGGACTGTTCGTCGCCTCGTGCGGACAGGAGGAACTTCCCCCTCCCCCTCCGCCCCCCGTTGAGGAAGGCCCGAACCAGGACTCCATCGACGCGGCCCGCAGAGCGGCGGAAGAAGCGGCCCGCAGGGCGGCTGAAGAGGAGGCACGTCGTGCTGCCGCGCTCGAGGCGGCCCGCGAGGCGCTGACGGCGATGGTCTTCTTCGACTTCGACATGGCGGAGATTCGCAGCGACGCCGAGGGCGTGCTCCAGCGCAAGGTCCGCGTACTGCGCGCCAGCCCGGCGGTACAGCTTCGCATCGAGGGACACGCCGACGAGCGCGGATCCTCGGAGTACAACCTGGCACTGGGCAGCCGGCGCGCGGAAGCCGTGCGCCAGTTCTTCGTCAACGCCGGGCTCGCCGAGTCCCGCTTCGACGTGCGTTCCTATGGCGAGGAACAGCCCCGCGAGATGGGCAGCAACGAGCAGTCCTGGGCCCAGAACCGGCGCGACGAGTTCGTGATCACGGCTGGAGGCAATCAGATCCAGGTTCCGGGCGGCGGCCAGTAGCCGCCCCATCCGGGATCGGCCGAGCCGGGCAAGTGCGTCCGTACAGGAACGCCGTGCCGCGACAGGTCCTCCCGATCGCCCTGATCGGGGCGCTGGCGGGCGCGGGTTGCGCCACCAAGGGAGACATCCGCGTTCTTCAGGAGGAGGTCAGCTCGGTCGCCACGCGCCAGGCGAGGGAGCTGGCCGACTTCGAGGCGCTGGTTCGCGCCAGCCAGGACACCCTCTCCGGCCAGACCGGTCTCTACCTGGAGTTGCGCCGCGAGGTGCTTCAGCGGCTGGATGAAATCAACCAGCAGATTCTCATCCTCCTCGAGGTCGAAGGCCAGAGCCAGCGTGCCCTGGCCTCCCTGCGCGACCAGATGGAAATGATGCAGCGGGCGCCGGTCGTGGTTGCGGACTCGGCCGATGTCGGGCTTCCGATGGAGGAGGTCGAGGGGCCCGAAGCCCATTTCGAGGCGGCCCTGCGCATGTACAACCGGGGCTCGAACGTCACCGCCCGGCGCGCTTTCGACGGGTTCCTCGCCACCTATCCGAATCACGAACTCGCCGGGGA
>CAZDZJ010000021.1:0-22471 GCA_964509895.1 uncultured Gemmatimonadota bacterium | reverse complement strand
ACGCCGGCTCTGCCTCCTGTGCGCTACCGCGCGGTAGGTCTTGGGGTCGAGGGGGCAGCGCCCCCCGCCAGCCACGCCGTGTAATACGGGGGGTACGCTGGCTTGCCACCATAACAGTGGCAAGCCAGCCCGGCGGAGCCGCCGAAAACGCCTCTCCGAACACCGCCCGGAACAGCCTCGACCTGGCCGTCGCGGGGCAAGGTCCGCCGCTTCGTCGTCGTCCGTCTCACCGATTGCGAGGACAGCGGTGCCGCGCTCTGCCCAACCCCGCTTTCCACCCTACCCATACCCCTCGGAGACCCGAGATCGTCGATTACACGCGATCCTGCGGCCCGTAGATCACCCGAAAAGTCCTTGGGATGTCCCGAAACAGCCTCTGAGACCGTCGCGGGCGTGTCAGGCCTCGGTGTCTGCGCTCCGGCCTGCGAGATACGCTTCCCAGTCGGCCATGAGCCGACGCCGACGCTCGAACAGGTCCGTCCGCCGGTACGCGGCCTCCACCTTGCTCTTGACCACGTGCGCCAGCGCCGCCTCGACGACCTCCCGGGGATGGTCGGTCTTCTCCGCTGCCCAGTCCCGGAACGACGACCGGAACCCGTGCGGCACCGCCGCGATCCCGTGCTTCCTCAAGAGCCGGTTCAGCCGCTTCCCGTCCAGCGTCCTCCCGCGCTCGTTCACGAACACGACCGGGTTCTTCCCATCGCCCAGCTTCCGGGCGGCTTCGAGGATCGCCAGCGCCCGTCCGCACAGCGGCACCCGCTGCTCCCGCCCGGTCTTCATCCGGGTTGCCGGAATCGTCCACACGCCCGACTCTTGATCCATCTCGCTCCACACCGCGCCACGGACCTCGGCGCCCCGCGCCGCCGTCAACACGAGGAACTCGAAGGCCAACGTGTCCACCCTCCCCGGATCCGCCGCCCGCACCTTCGCGACGGCCGCCGCGACCTCGCCGTGAGGCAGGGCCTTGTGGTGGGTGACGACATCGTGCTGCGGCCCCAGCAGGTGAAGAATCCGGTCGCAGGGGTTGTCCGTCCTCCACTCCATGGCGATGGCCCACTCCAGCACCGCCCGGATGCGCATGTGGACGAACCGGGCCGTGGGACCCATGGTGTGCCATATGGGAGTGAGGATCTCCAGCACGTCGCCGCTCGTGACCTCGGAGACGGCCACGTCGCCGATGCGGGGGAAGGCGTGAATCTCCAAGTTGCGGAACCATTCCTTGGCGTAGGCCGCGCTCCGCCACCCGGCCCGCTTCTGCTCGACGACGAGCTTA
This sequence comes from uncultured Gemmatimonadota bacterium, assembly GCA_964509895.1. GTDB lineage: Bacteria > Gemmatimonadota > Gemmatimonadetes > Palauibacterales > Palauibacteraceae > Palauibacter. The sequence goes on along the minus strand of CAZDZJ010000021.1, from coordinate 21,198 downwards.
GCGGCCTCGGCGAAGGTGGGGATGCCGACCAGCCGCCGCTTCTCGGCCAAGGGATCGCCGCCCGAACGGGCGAGCTTGCGGTTCGCGAGCGCCTGCTCCCGAGCTTCGGCGAGGGAGACCAGTTCGACGCTTCCGAGTCCGAGCTCGCGCTTGCGCCCCCGGATGACGAGGCGTTGAATCCAACTGCGGGTTCCGGTCTTCTGGACGTAGAGGTAGAGTCCGTTTCCGTCGCAGTGCCGACCGGGCGGAGCGGAGCGCACGAAGGGGGCCGAGAGCCGCTTGTGGGGGTGGCGGCCTCGGGGCTTGCCCGGCGGGCGTTTTTTGGGAGAAGTGTTCACATTATCCATCCCCTAATCGTAGCCGGGATGGAGCGGGATGACAAGGGGTGTAGCTGGACGGACAGGGTAGGACGAATCCTACCTAAAGCGTTGTAAATGCAGGATGTTACGGACTACGACGGACGGCTTCGGACATCATGGGATTTCGAGCGTCCGACTTGCAGCGCTATTTGACCGAGGAGCGACGCAGAGCGCAGCGTTTCAGGCGAGATGCAGCGCCGCTCGAACGCAGCGGGGCTTTTGCCACGGCCTGCTAAGCCTCGAAACGGATCCTGAAACCGGAGTGGCCACGAACATGTCATCTCTGTCGAACTCGCGTGTGCGCGGGGGGCGCCGCACGGTTGCCGCGCCGCGCATGGCCCTGGCCATCGTCCTCCTGCTGCCGCTCGGCGCCGTCGCCCAGGAAGAGAAGCTGCCGCCGCCCGAAGGCTGGCTCGCCCGCACGGACCATGGAGGCGATGGGGTGGAGGCCATGCAGCGGATGCCGCCCGGCTGGCACGTCACCACGGGGCCGGCCGGCATCTTCTACCAACCCGAGACCCGCGCGGAAGGCGATTTTCGCGTCGAGTCCACCGTCTTCCTGTTCGACCCCGAAGGACGGAACGAAGGGTTCGGCGTCTTCATCGGAGGCGCGGATCTGCAGGGGGACGAACAGGCCTACACCTACCTCCTCATCCGTGCCGACGGGAGCGTGATCGTGAAGCGCCGCGACGGCGCCGGGACATCCACGCTCCTCGACTGGACGAAGCACAAGGCCGTGGTCACATGGGCGGGGCGCGGCGAGGGCGCGGCGACCGCGAAGAACGTGCTCTTCGTGGAGGCGGTGGGGCAGGATGTGGTCTTCGGCGTGAACGAGCAGGAGGTGTTCCGCACCGCGCGAGCGGGACAGCATGTGGACGGCGTTGTGGGGCTGAGGGTCAACCACGGCCTCAACCTGCACTTCTCCTCGCTGGAGGTGACCGATGGCTGAGTCGACCGGCGGGGGCGGCGCCCGGTCCGGGGCGGCGCGGCTCGAGGGGATCTGGCTGAAGTCCGCGAGGAACGGTCCCATGGAGCCGGTCTCGGAAGCCACTCTCGTGGCGGGGAAGGGCTTGGAGGGGAACGCCGACCGCGGCGGTTACCGGCAGGTGACGCTCCTGGACGCCGATGCCTGGGAAGCCGCCACGCGCGAACTCGGCGTCGACGTGAATCCGGCGGCCCGCCGGGCCAACCTGCTCGTGCGGGGCGTCGACTTCTGCGAGACGGCGGACCGGGTGCTGCGGATAGCGGGCTGCCGCATCCGCATTCGCGGCGAGACGCTGCCGTGCGGCCGGATGTAGGAGGCGGCGCCGGGGCTCCAGGCGGCGCTGGCGCCCGACTGGCGCGCCGGCGCGTACGGGATGGTGCTCGAGGGCGGCCTGCTCGCCCTCGGCGACACGGTGGCCTGGGAATCCTGACGGTCGGCCGAACACCGTGACCCCGTGATGACGCGCCGGTGTGTGAGGAGCGCCCCCGCCTCGGACCCCTCCCTCGTCCTCCGTGCCGGAGTCTTCGCCGCCGGATTGTCCGCTGCCGTCGTCGCGGGGTGCGATGCGCCGCCCCCCGAGGCGGGCCCGCCGACGCGCGCAGGATCGCTCTCCGTTTTCGAGGCGGAACTCTTCTACCAGACGGTCGGGGCCGGCGAACCCGTCGTCGTAGTGCACGGCGGCCCGGGTCTCGACCACTCCTATCTTCGCCCGTGGTTCGGGCCGCTGGCCGAGACTCATCAGGTCGTGTTCTACGATCAGCGGGGTCTCGGCGCGTCGAGGGCCGTGGTGAACGCGGCGAGCCTCTCGATGGAGCGCTATCTCACGGACATCGACCGGATCCGCGAACGGGTCGCGCAACGCGAGCAGATCACGCTGCTGGCGCACTCGTGGGGGGCGATCCCGGCCCTGCTCTACGCCATGGAGCGGCCCGAGCGGCTCAGGGCGCTCATCCTCGTCGCGCCCGTCGAGCCGGGCAGTCGCTTTCGCGAACAGACGGACGCGAACCAGTTGGCGAGGCGGGATTCCGCCGACCTGGCGGCGATCGACTCGATACGGGCGACGGCGGGCTTCGCCGACCGGGACGCGGAGGCCATCAGCCGGGTCTTCTTCCACATCTTCCGCGGAACTTTCGCGGACGCAGGCGTGGCGGACAGCCTGCTTCGCGTCTCTCTGCACGAGAGAACCGCACGCCAGGGCCAACTCGTCGCGAGCCTGCTCATGGCGCCGCTGCAGGGGCTGGACTTCTGGGAGAGTCTCGGCGGCATCGATGTTCCGGTGCTCATCGTGCACGGCGCCCAGGATCCCATACCCATCGAAATGGTGCAGGAGATGAACGAGGCCCTGCCGGACAGCCGCCTGATTCGGGTCGACGGATCGGGTCACTTTCCGTTCGTGGAGCAGCCAACGATGTTCTGGGCCGGCGTGCGGGGATTCCTTCAGCAGCGGCAACCGCAAGGGCCATGACCGCGGACGGCCCGTCGCCGGGCCGGATCCGCGACCCGGCTTTCCTGCGCACCGCCCTCTCCCGCCTGAACGAGGCGCGCCTCGCGCCCGAGCACAGCCCGCCCCGTCTCGGCGCGCTGCTCTCCGGCTTCGAGGCCCTCGTGGCCGTCCTCCCGGGGGCGGACCGTGGTGCCGGAGCCGCGGAAGCGCTCGCGGAACTGGAAGATCTGCTGTCCGGACGGGACCCCGTGGGTTCCGGAGACGGCGCCTCGGCGCTTCGTGCGTATCTGGAGCCGGTCCTCGAGCGGCTGGTGGAGGCGCTGCTCGACCATCCGGAGCATCGCCTCGCCGCGTACGGGTCCCTCCTCCCTGGCGAGAACAACCACCATCACGTGGCGGCGCTCGTCGGGCGGTGGGTGGAAGGGTCGGTCGAGGGCACCCTTCACGACCGCGGTTGGGCGGCGCGAGAAGGCTATCCCGGTTTCGTCGCCGGGCCCGCCGGCGACCGCGTTGCCGTGAAGGTGTTCGAGAGCCCGGCGCTCCCCGACGCATGGGACCGGTTGGACGCTTTCGAGGGAGCCGCGTACCGGAGGATCCTCGTTCCGGTGGAGTTGAAGCCCGGGGCCGAAGCCGGAACCGGGACCGTGTGGCGGGTCTGCAACATCTACCAACTCACGGATCTGCCGTCCGCAAGGGCGTGAGCCCCGACCTATTCGTCGGCCTTGACCTCCTCCCACACCGCGTCGAGTGTGCCGAGATCCGCGCTCTTCCACTCGAGGCCGCGGCGCTCTGCCAGCTCGATCATCCGCCGGCAGCGTCGTTCGAACTTCTCGATCGCGCCCAGAAGCGCGTTGGCCGGGTGAACGCCTCCCCACCGCGAGGCGTTGACGACCGCGAAGAGGAGATCCCCCACCTCCTCGGCGACGGCTGCGCTCGCGTCTCCCATCCGTCGCGGCCCGGTTGATGCGGGAGGTTCGGTTGGCGCGGACGGTTCGGTCGCGTCTTCGGCGGAGACGGCGGACTCGAGTTCCGTGGTTTCCTCGCGGACCTTCTCCAGGGGTCCCGCGAGATCGGGCCAGTCGAAGCCGAATCCGGCCATCCGCTCCTGCACGCGCGCGGCACGGCTGAGCGGATCGAGCCCGGCCGAGACCCCGTGGAAGGGATCGTCCCGCGTTTCGCGTTCCTCGGCCTTGAGAGACTCCCAGTCGGGCGGCGCCTCCGCATCGCCGTACACGTGCGGGTGACGCGCCTCCATCTTCGCTTCGAGCGCCCCGATGACGTCGTCGGCCCCGAACGCGCCTCGCTCCTCGGCGAGCACGATCTGGAAGGCGACGTTGAGCAGAAGGTCGCCGAGTTCTCCCGAGAGGTCGGCGTCGTCACCGGTCCGGATCGCGTCGGCAACCTCGTGCGCTTCCTCGAGGAGATAGGGGCGGAGCGTCTCCGGGGTCTGCTTCGCGTCCCATGGACACCGGAGGCGCAGGAAGCGGACGAGGGCGAGGGCGCGGCCGAGGCTGTCGTCGCCTTCGCGAGCCTCCTCCGCGTGGAGACTCTCGAGGTCGGTGGTGGCGGTTGGCTCGTGCATGACGGCGAAGGTATCACCCGGTGGCAGGACGCCGCTGCATTCGACAGGTTGGGCAGCTCCCGACCGGCCCCGAGAGGGGCGGACAGGAACCGTCCCCGAGCCCCCGTCGACGCTTGACCCGCAGCCACGAAGACCCCCCGTACCGAGCGTGGCTCGAGGTCGATCTGGGCGCACTGTTGCGGAACGCTCGACGTCTCGCCCGGCACGTGGCCCCCGCCCGCTTCATCCCGATGGTCAAGGCGGATGCCTACGGGCTCGGCGCGGTCGAGGTTGCCCGCGCTCTCGATCCGCTGGAGCTCTATGCGTTCGGGGTCGCGACGCCGCCGGAGGGGGCCGAACTCCGGGCGGCGGGGATCGAGCGCCGCATCGTCGTCTTCGCCCCTTCGGCTTCCGCCGAGATCCCGCAACTCCTCGAAGCTCGGCTGGAGAGCGCGGCGCTGAGCCTGGCGTCGCTCACGAAGCTCGAAGCCGGCGGTAGGGCGGCCTCGACTCGGATCCGGGTCCACGTCGAGGTCGATACCGGGATGGGGCGTGCGGGGCTCCCATCGGCCGATGCGGGGGAGTGGGCGCCCGAGGTCGCGTCGATTCTCTCCCGGGGCGGTGCGTCGCTGGCCAGCGTCTACACCCACTTCCATTCCGCGGGGACGGATCCGGCCGCGACGGCCCTCCAGTTGACCCGACTGCGAAGGGCCGCGTCGACCCTGGAGACGGCGGGCGTCGAGATCCCCTTCCTCCATGCTGCGAACAGCGATGCGGTGATGGGAGATCCGCAGTATCATCTGGGGCTCGTGAGGCCGGGGATCTACCTCTACGGAGGACGCCGGGGGACGGGGGCCGCGGGCGCGCCGGCGGACCCGGAGAGTGTGGCGCGGGTACGCGCGAGGGTGCTGGAAGTTCGTGACCTGGCGCCGGGGTCGACCGTCAGCTACGGGGCCACCTATGCGACGACGGGCGCCGAACGCATCGCCACGCTGGGGATCGGGTATGCGGACGGGCTGCCGTGGCGTCTCTCGAACCGGGGCCGGGTGCTGGTCCGCGGGTGCCGGGTACCGATCCGGGGCAGTGTGTGCATGGACGTGACATCGGTAGACGTTTCGGGCGTCCCGGGTGTCGAAGCTGCGGATGTGGTCACGCTGCTGGGCCGCGACGGAAACGAAGAAATCGCGCTGGCCGAATTTGCGGAGACGGCCGGGACGATCGAATACGAAGTGCTGACGGCGATCGGACGCCGCCTGCCCCGACACTACGTGGGCGGGCCGGACGACGCCGCGGATCGGAGCCGATGACGGAAAGTCGAATGACAGCCGGAGAGCCGCTCTCGTGGGAGGAGCTCGCCGCCCGCGCGAGGGCCGCCCGCGAACGCGCCTACGCGCCGTATTCGGGTTTCCTCGTCGGAGCGGCGCTCGAGGCCGATGACGGACGCGTGTTCGCCGGATGCAACGTGGAGAACGCTTCATATCCCGTGGGGACGTGCGCGGAACGCGTGGCGCTCGGGCACGCGGTCGTTTCGGGGGCGCGCGACTTCTCACGCATCGCGATCGTGACGAGCGGTGCGGTCCCGGCTCCGCCGTGCGGAATGTGCCGGCAGGCGCTCGCCGAGTTCGGCCGGGATCTCGAGGTCATGAGCATCGGGGCCGGCGGCGAGTCCGTCAGCTGGCCGATGCGGGAACTGTTGCCGGCGAACTTTTCCCTGGAGCGGATGGCGGCGCCCGCGGAGACCGGCCCGTGAGGAGGGCGGGGTCCGCCGCGCTCGTCACGCTGTCCCTCCTCGGCATGCTGGGTGCGTGCACGGAGGACCCGCTCTCCCTGGGCTCCGAGCAGGTGCCGGGTGCGGGCACGGAGACGCGGGATGTCACGATCTCCGTTACCGAACTCAGCTCCTGGCGGGATACCACGCTGACGGGTTTCGCCCGGCCGGCCACGGCCCCTTTCCTGCTCGTCTCGTCCGGGACGGAGATCTCGAGCCGCGGCCTCGTGCGCTTCGACGTTCCCGACACGATCCGGACCTTCGTCGATACGCTGCCGGTTGCCACCTTCGACGAGGTGGAGTTCGTGCTCCACGTCGACACGGTCCGGTCGGAATTCACGACCTTCCCCATCACAGTGAAGCTCGTGGAACTCGGGGAGAGGTTCGACCTTCGCGACGCGACATGGCAGGCGGCGGCCGCCGGGGTCCCGTGGGCCGTGCCCGGGGGCAGCCTCGGCGTCGAGGTCGCGTCCGCGGTGCTGGAGGCGGCCTCGGACACGCTCCTCATGACGCCGGCCGTGGCCGAGGACTCGCTGATGAAGGCGTGGCAGAGAACGGACGGGGGGAACGGCTTCGCCATCGTCGTGGAGGGCCCCGAGACGACCCTGCGGGTCACGCGCATGGACCTCCGGTACGACCCCATCCTCGTCGGGCGGACCCTGGCCGTGCCCCAGTCGCAGACCTGGCGGGACTACACCTTCATCCTCGATCCGCTTCAGCCTCCGACCGGCAGCGCGCTCAGGATCGGCGGTCTGCCGGCCTCGCGGATCTACTTCGAATTCGTGCCGCCCGCCGCACTCGGGGAAGCCGGGCTCGAGGGTGCAACGGTGAGCCAGGCCGAGGTCCTCCTGTACCCCCTTGCGGACCCCGATCTGTATGCGGCGGAGCGCACGATTCAGGCGCGAAAGATCAGTCTCCTGGGCGACCCCTTCGAGACCGGCGAGCGGACGCCCATCGGGAGCGGGGATCGGGCCACGACCTCCCTCGATCCCGCGAGGCTCCGCGAGGGCGAACCGGTTCGTCTCGACATCACGCTGCTGGTGGCGAACGCCGTCCGCGACTCCCTGCGCCGCATCCGGATCGGTTTCCGGGCGGATCCGGACGCGCAGACCCTGGGCTACTGGGAGTTCGGCTCCGCGGAGTCGCCACCCGAACTGCAGCCGCGGTTGCGCGTCGTATTCAGTTCGGCGCCCCGGTTCACGGTGCCATGAGGAGGACCGGCGGAGGGACGCGCGCATGGTTCCGGGCCGGGCTCGCGCTCGCGGCCCTGACGGCCTCGCCCGTCGCCCTTAACGCCCAGCTGCCGCTCACCGCGCTCGGCCTCGGCTATCCGGTCGCACCCGTGGATGGCCGCTCGGCAGCGCTCGGCGGATCGGGCTCCGGTTTGCTCGGAGGCTCGTACAGCCTCACGAACCCGTCCGACCTTCTCCTCCACAGCGAACCCGGCTTCTCCGTCTCGCTGTCCAGCGAGGGCGTGACGCTGGAGGGCGAGGGCAGGTCCCTCAGCACGGGGCGCGGACGCTTCACGACGATTCGCGCGCTCGTCCCCTGGAATGACTGGGCCTTCAGCCTGGCCTTCGGCGGCGAGTTCGACCAGGACTGGTCCAACATCCTGCAGGACACCCTGCGGCTGAACGATGGGTTGGTGCCCTACGAGGAAACGCGGGAGCACAACGGCGGCATCAGCACGATCGACGCGTCGCTCGCGCGTCGGTTCGGGCCGCTGGGCGTCGGGCTTTCGGCGCAGCGGCTCACGGGATCGCTGCGACAATCGTTCTTCCGTCAGTTCGATGACCCGATCGACGGCGCCCCCACCCTCGGCGGGATCGTGGGCGCGAGGGAACTGTCGTGGCGCGCCTGGCGCTTCAAGGCCGGCGGGTCGATCCGACTGGGCGACCGAGTCGTCGCAGGAGCCGCGTTCGGAACCGGAGGGACGCTGTACGCGACCCCCGAGGGCGCCGAGGAGCCGGAAGCGGAGTTCGACCTGCCGACCTCGATTTCGCTCGGGGGCAGCGTGCGCCTGACGGACCAGGTCCTCGTCACGGCGGGTGGCGGCCGGGCCGGGTGGTCGGCGGCGGGATCGCACGACGTGTCGACCGGCTCCGCCTTCCGATCCCACGACATCGCTTGGATGGGCGGTGGGGTGGAATACGGCGCCCTGTCCCTGCTGGGCGGCAGGTTGCCGGTGCGGCTCGGTTGGCGCACGACGGGGCTCCCCTTCAGCAGGGGCGCGGAAGCGCTGGAGGAATCCGCGTTCACGGGCGGTTTCGGCTGGGAGTTCCAGGAGGGGCTGGCCGTGTTCGACCTCGCCGTTGAGAGCGGATCCCGCGGCGATGTCTCGACGGACGGCTTCGCCGAGAGTTTCGGGCGCGTCACCATTTCCTTCTCCCTCCGGCAGCGCTGAACCGGCTGTGGCGAAGACGAAGCTCGTCACGTTGAATGCGCCCGGCGCGAACGGGGCTCCGGACCGGCCATCCGGTCCCCGCCGATCACGCGCCCGCAGGCCGCACGGCCCCCGCCCGCTCGGAGGCCGGGTCTACATCGAGACCTACGGCTGTCAGATGAACATCAACGACACCGAGTTGATGGAGGGGCTGCTCGTAGAGCGGGGATTCGTGAGCGTGGACGCGCCCGAGCGGGCGGATGTGATCCTCGTGAACACGTGCGCGATCCGCGAGCACGCGGAACAGCGCGTTCGAGGCCGGATCGGCGAACTGCAGCGGCACCGGAAGCGGCATCCCGAACTCGTCCTGGGAGTGACGGGTTGCATGGCCCAGCGGCTCGGTCCGCGCCTCATCGAGGAGGCGGCGGGTGTCGATCTCGTTGCGGGGCCGGACGCCTACCGCGCGCTCCCGGAGACCATCGGCTCGATTCAGGCGAACGCGATCGCGCGCGGACAGACGCTGCTCGGGCTCGACGCCGACGAAGACTACGAGGGCGTGGAGAGCGTGAGGCGGGAGGGTGTGAGCGCCTGGATCACGGTCCAGCGCGGGTGCGACCATCGCTGCACCTTCTGCATCGTGCCGTATGTCAGGGGTCCCGAGAAGAACCGCGCGCCGGAGGCGGTCCTCGCCGAGGCCCGGCGCGCCGTCGAGGAGGGGTTCACGGAAGTCGTGCTGCTGGGACAGACGGTGAATTCGTACGAGTACGGCGATCGGGATTTCGCGACGCTGCTGAGGGAAGTGGGCCGCGTGGACGGCATCCGCCGGGTGCGCTTCACCTCGCCCCATCCCAACGACGTGACGCCGGAGCTGCTCGAAGTGATGGCCGAGGAACCGACGGTCTGCCGCCAACTGCACCTGCCGGTGCAATCGGGGTCCGACCGCATCCTCAAGCGCATGGTCCGGCGCTACACGAGCGCGGGGTTCCTCGCGAAGGTCGAGGCGGCGCGCCGCGAGGTTCCGGGGATCGCGCTCTCCACGGATGTGATCGCCGGTTTTCCCGGCGAGACGGAGGCGGACTTCGAGGCGACACTCGAGCTGCTGCGTGACGTGCGATTCGACGATGCCTACCTGTACAGGTACTCGCTGCGCGAGGGGACGCCGGCCACGCGCTTTCCGGCCGGGGATTTCGTGCCGGAGGAGATCGGGTCGGAGCGGTTGGAACGCCTGATCGGCGCGCACCGCGCGATCCAGCGCGAGATCAACGAGTCGGAGGTGGGGGCGGTGCGCGAGGTGCTGATCGAGCGCACCGCGCGATCGCCCGGAGACCTGCTCGGCAGGACGGAGCAGAACAAGGTTGTCGCTTTTCCCGGGGATCCCTGCCGGATCGGCACGTACACGGACGTCAGGCTCACGGGGACGACGGGCGCGACCTTCACGGGGCAGCCGTGCTGATGCGCTTCGTAACGCGGCTCCTCGTGTTCGTCGTCCTCATCCTCGCGGCGTTCTGGTTCTCGGCGCGGAACGCGAACGAACTCGTGAACGTCGTCCTGCCGTTCCTCCGCATTCGCGCATCGCTGCCGCTCATCGTCTTCGCCTGCATTCTGGGCGGGATGGGTCTCTCGACCCTCGTGGCGTGGCGAGCCGAGCGGCGTGCCCGGCACCTGGCGGAGCGGGCCGCCCCGGCGCGCCTCGCGCACGAGCCGCCGGCACCCGCAGCACCCTCCGAACCAGCGGAACCCGCGGAGCCGAGTCCCCTCCTTTGACGGGCGGTTGAAGATCGCTCCGAGCGTGGGGGTGTACCCTGCGCCCGGAGGCTGATCGACGTCCTTTTCGCTGTCGCCCCTGCTTCTCACGGCCCTGGCGCTCGCCGCCGGGGACGTGGTCGGGCTTGCGCTCGCCCGTGCCGAACCCGTCGCCCTCCACGCGCCGGTGGCGATCGGGGCGGGGCTACTCTGCGTCTTCGCGGGTCGCGCCAAGCTGAGGGCCGCCGACCGGGCTCGCCGCCGCGGCGGCGGTCGCGTCTCGAACCGCGGAGCCGCGGGTCTCGCGGTGGCGCTCGCCGCCCTGGCCGGATTGCTGGCCGGTCTTCCCAGCGGAACGGCGGCGCTGAGGGCCTGTGTCACGTCATTCGAGGTGGACGCGCCCGTCGTGGTGGCCGGCACGGTGGGAGATGCGGTGCCGGAGCGGGAGGCCGGCACGGACGCCGGCCTGGTCCGCGTGTCGATCCGCGACGTCCACATGGTGTCGGGGGGACGGATCTGCCGCCTGGGCGCGGTGCGCGCCTTCGTGCGGCCCGGAGCGGGTCACGAGGCCGGCGCGGCGGTGCTTGCGCGGGGCACATGGCGGACGGCGGGCGGGACGGACCGCACGGCCGGCCGGCCGCGGCTGCCCCGCCCGCCCGAGACGCTCGGCTGGATCGGCGGCGCAACGCTGGAGCCGCTGGGTGTCCCGGCGAATGCCGTCGGGCCGCGCGGCCTCCATCGCTGGATCATCGAGTGGCGCGCGGGGCTGCTCGCCCGCCTCGACGCCCGGCTCGCCCCGGAGCACCGCGCGATCGGGAAAGCCCTGCTGCTGGCCGACCGGAGCACGCTCGACCCCGCCACGAGAGAAGCCTTCGTCGGGGCGGGGATCATCCATCTGCTCGCGATCTCCGGGCTTCACGTCGGCCTGATCGGCGCCTCCCTCTCGTGGCTCATCGGCCTTCGCGTGCGCGGTCCGCGGCGGCTCCTCTACGCCGCCGCCTGTACCAGTGCGTACGTGCTCCTCATCGGTGCGCCCCCCTCGGCGGTGCGGGCGGCGCTGATGTTCTGGGGCTGGGCGTTCGCCTTCCGCCGGGCGCGCCCCGCCCGCGTCAGCGATCTCGCGGCGCTTGCGGCCACGCTCGCGATTCTGGCCGATCCGCTCATCGTGACGGATCCCGGCTTCCAGCTCTCCTTCGCCGGCTTCACGGGCGTCGTGCTCGGGGGGCGCATGAAGCTGCCCCGCTGGCTCTCGTCGCGGCGACTGCGCGGGATCGGACGCGCGCTCGCCGTGAGCTGCGGCGCCTTCCTGGTGACGGCTCCGATTGCGGCCTTCCACTTCGACCGTATCGTCGTCGCGTCGATCCCGGCCAGCGTCGTGGCGGGAGCGGTCGTCGGTCTCGCCCTTCCGGCGCTCGCGCTCACGCTGATCCTGCCCTGGGGTCTCTGGGTTCTGTTCGCCGGTGCCGCGGAACTGGCGCTAGCCTCCCTCGCGATGACCGCCTCCTTCTTCGCGGGGCTCCCGCTGAGCTGGGCCGGTCCCGGACTCGGCCCCCGGGCGTGGGCCATCGCTGCCGCCGCAGGCGTCCTCGCGCTCGACCGGACGCGCCTTCGACGCGGCCTGGGGGTGCTCTCGATCGGCGCCGTGCTCGCGGTGACGATCGCCTGGCCGCTCTTCCGGGCCGGCCTCGACCGGGGCACGGCGCTCGTCTGCACCCTCGCCGTGGGGCAGGGCGACGCCGCCGTGGTGCGGACCGGCGCCGGCCGATGGCTCGTCTTCGACGCCGGCCCCGGCTCGGCCTTCCGGACGGCCGGCACGGCATCCGGCCCGCCGCCGATGGCCGACGCGGGAAGCCGCGTCGTCGTGCCCTTCCTGCGCGCAATGGGCGCCCGGACCGTGGAGCTCCTCGCCATCTCCCACCCCCACCTCGACCACTACGGCGGCGCCGCCGCCGTGTTCGATGCCCTCCGCGTCCGGCGCGTCCTCGATCCCGGCGTCCCCGAACCGAGTGCCTCGTACCTGGCCTTCCTCGAACGGCTCCAGGTGGAAGGCGCCTCGTGGCACGCGCCCCGCGCCGGAGACCGCCTCCGCATTGACGACGTCGAACTCGAGATCCTCTGGCCGGACGGTCCGGCCGGCTCGGACGCGAACGAGGGTTCACTCTCGTTCCGTCTCGCCGTCGGCGACTTCCGCTACGTGAACACCGGGGATGCCGGCGTCGAGGTCGAGCACGAGATCCTCGCGCACCTCTCGCCGCTCCACCCGGAGACGGATGTGCTCAAACTCGGTCACCACGGCAGCCGGACCTCCAGTTCCCTGGAATGGCTGGAGGCGACGAAACCCGACATCGCGGTCATCTCGGCGGGGATCCGGAACCGCTATGGGCACCCGCACGCGGTGACCCTCGCGCGACTCGACTCCGCCCGCGTCCCGCGGGTGTGGCGGACGGATCTTGAAGGCCCCCTGTGCGTTGAGATCGACGCATACGGCTGGCGAATCACCGGCGCGCCTTGACGCGAAAAACCGCCCTTCCGTAACCTCCAGCCGTCCGTGGCAACACCCCGCGTCAGCGCCGCTCGAACGCAGCGGGGCTTTTGCCGCGGACTGCCGGCCTGCCCCTCTACCTCCGCGGAGCCACTCTTGACCGGATCCATCGTCACCGTCGAGCACTTCATCGCCGAACAGGAGCGCGAATACCCTCAGGCCACGGGCGCGCTCACGGACATCCTGCTACAGATCAGTCTCGCCGCGAAGGTCATCTCCGCGGCCGTGAACCGCGCGGGCCTCATCGACATCCTCGGCGTGATCGGGAGCACGAACGTGCACGGCGAGGAAGTGCAGAAGCTGGACGACTACGCGAACGACGTCCTCCTCAACCTGCTGAGGCGTTGCGGCAGCCTGAGCGGCATGGTGTCCGAGGAGGAGGAGGGGTTCGTTCATGCTCCCGACACCCGCGACCCCGGACCGTACATCATCGCGTTCGATCCACTCGACGGGAGTTCGAACATCGACGTGAACATCTCCGTGGGGACGATCTTCTCCGTCTACCGCAAGCGGAGCGAGGGGACCAAAGTGCGGAGGCGCGACCTGCTCCAGCCGGGATCCGAACAGGTCGCGGCGGGATACGTCCTGTACGGTTCCTCCACCATGCTCGTCTTCACGACCGGAGTGGGCGTCCACGGATTCACGCTCGACCCCGGGATCGGGGAGTTCCTCCTCTCGTACCGGAACCTGCGCATTCCTTCGCCCGGCAAGAACATCTACAGCATCAACGAGGCCTACTTCGACAAGTGGGCGGCCGGCCAGCGGCGGCTCGTGGAGCGGCTCCGGCAGCCTCCCCGCGACGCGCCGTCGTTTTCCGCGCGCTACGTCGGGTCCATGGTCGCGGACTTCCACCGCACCATCCTCCGCGGGGGGATCTTCATGTACCCGGGGACCGTCGCGAAGCCGGAGGGAAAGCTGCGCCTGCTGTACGAGGTCGCCCCCATGGCCATGATCTGCGAACAGGCGGGGGGCCGGGCCACCGATGGGCGCCGGCGCATCCTCGACATCGAGCCCGAGGGGCTGCACCACCGTGTGCCCGCCTTCCTCGGCACTCCCGAACTCGTGGAGATGGCGGGGCGCTACCTGGCGACCGACTGACCCGCGCCCGCGGGACAAAGGACCTGGACGCACGGAGGGGGCCCGAAGGCCCCCCCTTTTCGTGCCTTTGACGGGAGCGACGGCTCCCGCTCCCACCGGTCGCTACCGCATCAGAAGGAGATCCGCGCCCCCAGCTGAAGCGCCCAGCGCGACAGGATGTTGTCGATGGCGTACACGTCGTCGATGCCGAGCGTGCCGTCTTCGTCGACATCGCGCTGCGTGAAGCGGACCACCGGCAGGCCCGTGTCCCTGTCGTAGCGGCGGAATGACAGGATCGTGGAGGTCCCGAACCGCGTGTAGCGCTGCCGGCCCCACTCGGCGTTCAGGAAGTTCCCGACGTTGATGAAGTCGAGGGTGACCTGAATGTTCCGGCTCCCCGGCCCCGGAAGCGGCACATCCTGCGCGATCCGCAGGTCGAGGCTGCGCACCCACGGCTCGGTTGAGGAGTTCCGGCCCACGATCCCGCCGCGGTACTCGTCGAGTCCCGGAATGTCGCTGACGAACGCATCCCATGCGGCAAAGTCCATGCACCCGCGGCACCCCGTCTCGAAGATCGCGTCGCCCTCGGAGCCCGGCACGAAGGCCAGGTCGTTGAAGCGCCGGCCGTCGTTGTTCGCGTCCCCGAAATAGGTCCAGCTGAAGGGTCGACCCGCGCGGGCTTCGTAGAATGCCGTGATCGTCGTCCCCACGTCCTCGCTCCACTCGATGCGCCGCGAGAGCGAAGCGATGATGCGGTGCTTGATCTCGAAGTCCGCCGTCCCCTCGCCGGGGTTGTTCGGATCGACGCCGATCTCGTTGTACTGGAAGTTCGAGATCGCGCGGCTCGACTGTCCGCTGTTCACGTCCGTGGCGTCCGTCCACGTGTAGGCGATGCTCCCGAACATGTTCGGCAGGAAGTCGCCGCCGAACCGCTTCTGGAGCTGCGTGGTGAACTGGATCTGGCGTCCCAGGTTCGTGTTGTCGAGCAGGAACACGCCGGGAGAGAACTCGCGGTCGACCGGATCATCCGAGAACAGGACGCGGCCGTCGCTCGTCCGCCCCTCCGGCTGGATGCTGAGATCCTGGTAGAGGATGTCGTTGACGTTCTTGGTGTAGATCCCTTCGACCGTGAACACGAGGCCTTCGCGCAGCTCGCGGTCGATCCCGATCGTCGTGCGCCATGCCTGCGGGAACTTGAAGTCCGTATCCGTGAGGTCGACCTCGGTCGTCGGGATCTCCGCTCCCGGCACTCTGGGCAGGTTGCGCGGGTTGCCGGTGAACGGGGGCGGCGTGCAGCCGCGGAATGTCGCGCAGTCAATGCGGATGAAGTCCATCCCCGTGTTCGAGTACTGGTTCGAGAGCCACACGAACGGGTTCCGGCCGGTGAAGATCCCGGTTCCGCCCCGGATCTGCGTCCGTCGGTCCTCGTCGAGCGCGGCGTTGAACCCGAGCCTCGGCGACCACATCACGTTGCCGCTCGGCACGTCGCTGGTGTGGCGGCCGAACGCGGCGTAGAAGCTCGGATTCTCGAGCGGTGCATCCGGCATCGCCATGATGTCCGCGCGCAGCCCCAGCGTGATGTTGAAGCGGTCGCTGAGGTCGATCTGGTCCTGGCCGTAGAAGCCGAACTGCATCGCGGCCCACTCCGCCCGCGGGAACGGGTCGGAGAGGCGGGAGATCGACGCCCGGTACCGCGTCGCCATCCCGTTGCGGAAGTTGTCGAGCGCGTTCTCGCCGTCGAACTCCCACTGCCCGAACGCATCCTGGATGAAAAGGTTCGAGAACGAGTAGAACTCGTTGTGCGTCCCGAAGGTGAAGGTGTGGTCGCCACGGAAGAGCGTGAGGTCGTTCGTGATCTCGAACACATCCTGATCGAGCGCGTTCTGCTGCGAGAAACGCTCGATCCCCATCGTCACGCTCTCGCTCTCGCCATCGAACGGCTCGATGTCGACTTCGGGGAACTCCGCGAAGTCCGGCGTCCGCTTGTCGCGCTGACGCTGGTACGAGAGGCGAAACATGTTGGCGGTTGCGGCACCGAGCCGGCTGTCCAGCTGGATCACCGTGGAGTTCGACACGGCGTCGAACGTGTAGCCCTGGCCGGGCAGTCCGACCTCACCGGCGTGCCGGCTGATGCCACGCGCCGAATTCGCGTTTACATGGTTGTGCCGTACGATGAGGTGGTTGCTCTCCGACAGGTTGAAGTCCAGGCGGGCGAAGAACTTGAGGTCGTCCGTCTCCCGCTGGAGCTCCTCCTCGAAGCGGCCCGGGTTGTAGTTGTACACGGAGTTCGCGATGTCGATGATATCGTTGATCGTCCCGGCGTCGACGTCGATCGTGTTCGTCTGGTTGCTGCCGAGAAGCCCCAGCGCCAGCGGGCGCCCCGTCTGCTTGATCTCGCCGCTCGTGAAGAAGTGGATCCTGTCGCGCTGGATCGGCCCGCCCGCGCGGAACCCCGCCTGCAACTCGCTGAAGTCCGAGAGCGGGTTGTCATCCAGGTCGCCCGTGAAGCCCTGGTTCCTCCCGAAGGCGTATCCCGAGGCGTCGAAGTCGTTCGTCCCGGAGCGGGTGACGACATTGATCGAGCCGCCGGTGAAGCCGCCCTGCCGCACATCGAAGGGTGCGATCGCGACCTGGAACTCCTGCACCGCGTCGAGCGAAATCGGCTGCGAGTTCGCCTGGCCGCCGGGGGTGCCGCTGGCCGGAAGGCCGAACACATCGTTCAGGATCGCGCCATCGACGGAGATGTTGTTGAAGCGGTTGTTCTTCCCGCCGATGCTGATCCCGCCGATGTTCTCGCTGCTCCCGATGTTCGTGCCCAGGGCCTGCGGGGTGAGCCGGGCGAAGTCCTGGATGCTGCGCGCGATCGTGGGAAGGTTCTCGATCTCCCGCGTGGTCACGGTCTGCTGCGGTCCCGTGCGCCCGCTCGAGAGGATCGCGCCGCGTTCCGCGGTCACGGTGATCTCGCCGACGGCGACCGCCTCCACGCCAAGCACGAAATCGACGCGCCGGTTCTCGCCCAGCGCGAGGACGAGCGCATCGGCCGACTCATCCTGGTAGCCGATCAGCGAGACGGAGATCGAGTAAGGGCCGCCGACCCGCATGCCGGGGATGTTGAAGCGCCCGTCGTCGCGGGTCAGCGTAGAATACGACGTGCCGCTGGGGCCGTGCACGGCGGTGACCACCGCGCCCCCGAGCGGGGCGAGGTTCTGCCCGGTCACGCGCCCGTTGACGGCGGCGGACGTGACGCCTTGAGCCAGCGCCTCGGACGGCGCGAACAGGCCGACGATGGCCGCGAATGCGGCGATCGCCGCGGTTCGTAGGGGGAGGTGGCGTTTCATTGGCGTGCTCCTGCTTGAACGAGGGGCGAATCCGAGGCTCCATGCGCCGGGATCGAATCACGGAAAACACCTGTTGTCATGTCTCTCGAATCACCGGGACACGACCGTGCAACGTCGCTCTCAAATGTAACGGCGGCGGGCGGTTTTCGTAACGGGCACCGAACGTCGAATGGGCACGGTTATTCGTATCTCAGGGACTCCACCGGATCGAGCCGGGCCGCCTTGCGGGCCGGCAGGATGCCGGCCACCAGACCGATCGCCATGAGGATCCCCGCGCACACCGCGGCGATGGGGCCGGATAGCTTCGGGTTCACGATGTACTGCATCGCCGGGTCGTCGATCGGCATGGCGTCGACGCCCGTCACGAGGAGCGCGGCGATGGCGAGCCCCGCGAGGCCTCCGCCGACGGCGATGAGCATCGCTTCAAAGAGGAACTGGCTCACGATGTGCCGTTTCCTCGCGCCAACGGCGAGCTTGACGCCGATCTCCCGCGTCCGTTCCCGCACGACGACGTACATGATGTTCGCGACGCCGACTCCGGCCACGATCAGCGTGAACGCACCCACGAGTCCGAGGAAGATCTGAATCCCGAGCCCGATCTGGCCCACGATCTTCTCATCCTCGATGAAGTCCCAGATCGCGAGCGCCCGCTCGTCCGCCGCGGCGAACCGGTAGCGGCCGCCGAGCACCCGGTACAGCTCCCGCTTGGCCACCGCCGCGTCCCTCACGTCGCGAGGCCGCAGGAGGAGGTGGTTCACGAAGTCCTGGCCGTAGATGCTGCGGAACGTGGAGGCCGGGATCACGGCGCGGTCCTCGTCGGGCCCGTTGTTGCTCGAGTCCTGGAACTTCGACTCCATCACGCCGATCACGCGGAACGGAAGCCCGTCCAGCATCACGGTGCGCCCCACGGCCGGCGCGTCGGCGAACAGGCGTTCGGCGATACCGTCTCCGAGGAAGAGCACGCGCCGCTTCTCGTCGATGTCCCGCTGGTTGATGAACCGGCCGCCCGGAGCGGGGAACATGCGCCGCAGCTCGGAGAAGACCGGGTTCACGCCCTCCATGTAGGTCGTCGTCTGGTTCTCCCCCACCTTCAGGTGCGTCCGGCCCCGGCCGTAGGATGGACTGCCCATCTCGAACTCCGGCACCGCGCGCAGCAGCAGGTCGAGATCCTCTTCCCGCAGGCGGATCCGCCGCCCCTTCGACAGCCCTTGGTGCTCCATGTTCGTCTGGCCGCCGTAGACCATGAAGATGCGTTCGCCGGCATTGAGCAGTCCCACGGAGAACTGGTTCCGGAGTCCCTGCCCGAAGGCGAGCAGGAGGACGATCGAGATCGTCCCCCACACCACCGCGAAGATCGTAAGGAAGGCGCGCGTCTTCTGGGCCCGCAGGTCACCGAGAAACTCTTCGAGAAGGATCTTCCACATGGGTCAGGCCGTGGCCGGAGCGGGGACCGCCGTCGGCCCGTGCGCAGGCGCCACTAATCGCGAAGACATTCGACCGGGTCGAGCGCCGCGGCGCGGCGGGCGGGGAAGAAGCCGGCCAGCATCGCGATGCACCCCAGCAGCGCCATCGTCACTGCCGCCACCTGCAGCGAGATCGTCGGCGTACCGACGAACTCCTGCATCGGGACGAACGACATGAGTCTCACGATTCCGAGGGAGACGACGACGCCGAGCGCCGCGCCCGCGACCACGATGAGCATGCTCTCGGTGAGGAACTGCCACAGGATGGATCGCCGGGTGGCGCCGAGCGAGCGCTTGATGCCGATCTCGTTCGTCCGCTCGCGCACCACGATGTACATGATGTTCGCGACCCCGATCCCGCCCACGCTGAGCGTGAAGCTGCCCACGATCGCAAAAAAGATCTTGAATCCGAGGAAGAGGAACCCGAACATCCGCTCCCACTCGGCCGTGTCCCACACTCCCAGCGCGTCCTCGTCCCCCGGGTTGAAGCGGTACTTCGCTCCGAGGACCTCGTAGACCCGCGCCTCCACGGCTTCCGTCCGCGACGCGTCCGCCGTGCGGTAGACGAGGTTGGAGACGAAGCGCGAGCCGAACAGGGCCGCGTGCGTGCCAGCCGGGATGAACACCCGGTCCTCGTCCCGCGAGTTGTAGGATGAGTTCTGGACCTTGGGCTGGAGCACGCCGATGACGGTGAACGGCGAGTCGCCGATCCGGACCTGGTCGCCGACGGGGTCGGCGTCCCCGAACAGGACGCGGGCGACCTCGTCCCCGAGAAACACGACGCGCCGCCGCTCCCGCTGGTCGCGCTCGTTGATGAAGCGGCCGCCCGGGAGCGGGAAGATGTTCCGCATCTCCCCGTACACGGGGTAGATCCCGGTGATGTTCGGGTTCACGCCGTTGCGGCCGTAGCGGACCGGCGCCGCCCTCGTCGAGTACTCCGGGCTGATCATCGTGATGTCGGGGATTCTCCGGGCGAGGATCTCCGCGTCCGCCTCTCGCAGGCGGATCGACCGCCCCTCCCTGAACCCCGCGTGCGGCATCGTCGTGCGTCCGCCGAAGAGGATGACGATCCGGTCGCCCAACCCGTGAAACCGTTTGATCGTCTGCCGCTCGAGTCCGACGGAGAACGCGAGCAGCACGACGACCGCCACGGTGCCCCAGGTGATGCCGAGCACCGTGAGCGTCGTCCTGACGCGCTGGGCCGAGAGATCGGTCCACAACTGCCGCGCGGCGTCGAGCAGCTTCACCGGGCGCCGGCCTCGCGCGCGGCTCTCGACACTAGGTGATCTCGCGCCGCGGGGGCTCCAGGACGCGCTCGCCCTCCGCCAGTCCGTCCAACACCTCGACGCTGATGCCGTCGCTCAGCCCGGTGCGTATCTCGCGTTCCTCCGTCTCCTCGGGTCCGAGCCGGACCGTGACGAGCGTGCGCTCGTCGTCGAAGCGGACCAGACGCTCGGGGATGACGAGCACGTCGGAACGGCGCTCGATGATGACGTGGGCGTTGGCGGAATAGCCCGCCCGCAGCGCCGCGCCGTCCAGCGGGAGCACGGCGATCTCGACCGGGAAGAGGGTGGCGTTCTCCTCGTCGCGGCCCTTGAGCGAGATCTTCGTCAACCGTCCCTCGATGCGCGCATCCGGGAGCGCGCCGATCGTGATCTCCACCGGCATGCCCTCTGCCAGCCGCCCCACGTCGATCTCGTCCACCGTGCCGCGGAAGAGCAGTTCGTCCATCTCCGCCATCGTCATGAGGGCGGTCCCTTCCTGGAACGTCGTCAGCGGAACCACGGGGTCGCCGATCTCCACCATCTTCTCGAGGATGAAGCCCTGGATGGGGGAGGCGATGACCGTCTCGACGGCCTCGTCGCCGATGGTCACGCGGCCCTCGGAGAGGAGGGCCAGCCGCTCCGTGGCGATCTGGACCTGGAGCGCAGCCTCGTCGTGCTGGCGGGCCACGGCCTCGTACTCCTCCTCGGACACGAATCCGCGGCCGCGCAGCGCGTCGAGCCGGTCGCGCTGCCGCTCGAGCTGCTGGAGTTCGATCTCCCGCAACTCCACGTTGCGCCGGGCCTCCACGAGTTCGATCGGGGTGGGGTTGGGCTGGACCTCGAGGAGCGGCTGGCCCCGCCGGACGTACTCGCCGGGCTCCTTGAACATCTGCCGCACGACGCCCGCGAGTTGCGACTTCACGCTCACCTCGACCAGCGGCTCGATGCGTCCCACCGCGAGGGCCTGGTCCACGATCTCGCCGCGCTCCACGGCGACCGTGCCGGTCTCGCCATCGTCGCTGTCCCCCGCGCTCGACACCGCGAACGCCGTCGCCCCCAGCCCGCCGATCAGGACCGTGGAGGCCAGAATCTTCGTACCTCGCCTCATGCGAACCCGCGCTCCTCCACCGGGCTTGAAACAGGTCGGCCGTCCGCTCTGCCGGTTGCGGAGCGGGGACGGCCCTACGCGTGGGCCTACGAAGCGACCGGCGTTTGGTTTCGTACTAGGGCGTGGGAGATTCGATCCAGCGGGGGGCGCGGGGGATGGGAA
>CAZDZJ010000020.1:0-38760 GCA_964509895.1 uncultured Gemmatimonadota bacterium | reverse complement strand
GACAGCCACAGGGGATTCCGGGTCATCGGCACCAACGAGGACTTCTATCGCCACTACCGGTATCGAGGCGGACAGGAGATCACGCTGGCGGAGGGCCGTGCCGGCTCGGAGGTCTTCGATGTCACGCTGGGCGCGGATGTGGCCACCGAACTGGCCTACGGACTGGGCGACGAGGTCGAGGTGACGCACGGGATCGGCGAGGTGGGTTTCCTGAACCACGACCACCTGCCGTTCGAGGTGGTGGGCATCCTCGACAAGACCTTCACGCCGGTGGACCGCGCGGTCTACGTCACCCTCGAGGGCATCGAGGCCATCCATTTCGGATGGGAGGACGGCGCGCCCCCCATGCCCGGCGATGAGCACACGCACGAGGAAGTGCTCGCGATGGATGAGATCGAGATCACGCAGGTGACGTCGTTCTTCGTGGGCGCGACGAACCGGAGGGACGTGCTCCGGCTGCAGCGCGAGATCAACGACCATGATGGCGAGCCGATGATGGCGGTCATCCCCGGGGTGGCCCTGAACGAGATGTGGCAGGGGATCGGGTACGCGGAGACCGGGCTCCGGCTGGTGGCCATCTTCGTCGTCCTGGTAGGACTCCTGGGGATGCTGGTCTCACTCTACACGTCGCTCAACGAGCGCCGGCGGGAGATGGCGATCCTGCGCGCCATCGGAGCCGGACCGAATCGGATCGTCGCATTGCTGGTGCTCGAGTCAGTGTGCCTGGCCGCGGGGGGGGCGCTCGCGGGACTCGCGCTGGTCTATGCGCTGCTCGCAGCCGGACAGCCCGTTGTCGAGGCGCAGGTGGGGCTCTTCATCCCGATCCGGCCACCCGGCTCGGTCGAGCTGCTCTTCCTCGGCGCCGTGGTGACGGCCGGATTCCTGATGGGCTTCGTGCCCGCGCTCAAGGCCTACCGCACCGCCCTCCACGACGGCCTGGCCGTACGAGTCTAGTGCAGGATCAGTTGATGCGCTTCTCGCGGCCGGACCACTCGCGGTCGCGGAGGATGTACTTCTGGACCTTCCCGGTGGAGGTCTTGGGAAGGGGCCCGAACTCGATCGCATCGGGGCACTTGAAGTGGGCGATCCGGTCGCGGCAGAAGTCAATGATCTCCCGCTGCGTGGCGTGGTCTCCCGGTTTCAGCGTGACGAACGCCTTCGGCCGTTCGCCCCATTCGTCGTGGGGGACCGCGATGACGGCGCATTCGAGCACCGCGGGGTGGCGGGCGACCGTCTGCTCGACCTCGATCGTGGAGATGTTCTCGCCACCGGAGATGATGATGTCCTTGGCGCGGTCCCGGAGTTCCACGTAGCCGTCCGGGTGCCACACGGCGAGGTCGCCGGAGTGGAACCATCCGCCGCGGAAGGCCTCGGCGGTGGCCTCGGGCTGCGCGTAGTAGCCCTTCATGACGATGTTTCCCCGCATTACGACCTCACCCATGGTGGCGGCGTCCCGCGGCACGTTCCCGCCGTCATCGTCCACGACGCGCATGAGGTCGGCGCCCACGAAGGACTGTCCCTGGCGCGCCAGGAGCCGCGCCTGGTCCTCGGCGGGCAAGTCGTCCCAATCCGCGTGCCACGCGCAGGCCGCCGTGGGCCCGTACGTCTCCGTGAGCCCGTAGGCGTGAACGGGCTGGAAGTTTAGGGCCCGCAGCTGTGCGAGCAGCGTGGGCGAGGGCGGCGCCCCGGCGATCATCGTCCGCACGGGGTGTTCCAGGCGCCGGGCGGCGGGATCGTTGACGAGCATGATCTGCACGGCGGGCGCACCACAGTAGTGCGTGACGCCCTCGGACTCGATCAACGCCCAGATGCGGGCCGGGTCGACGTCCCGAAGGCACACGTGCGTCCCCGCGATGGCCGTGACGGCCCAGGTGAAGCACCATCCGTTGCAGTGGAACATGGGGAGCGTCCACAGATAGACGGCGCCGGGCGTCATCTCCATCTCGATGAGTTCGCCGATCGCGTTCAGGTACGCGCCCCGGTGCGTGTACACGACCCCCTTGGGGCGGCCCGTGGTCCCCGAAGTGTAGTTCATCGAGATCGGGTCTTCCTCGTCCGCGGGTCCGGCGGCGAGCGGGGCTGGGTTGCCGGTACCGAGGAATGCCTCGTAGGGATCGTCCGGGGCCCCGGTGTCCTCGATCCGCACGACGGACATGCCGTCGCTTTCGAGCGCGTTCCTGTCGATCAGGTCTTCGAGCGCCGCGTCCACGAAGAGGTGGCGGGCGCCGCTGTGCTCGAGGATGTAGGCGATCTCGGCCGGGGCCAGCCGTGTGTTGATGGCCACGAGCACCGCGCCCGCCGCCGGCACGCCGTAGTGCGCCTCCAGGAGCGGTGGCGTATTCGGCGACAGGAAGGCCACGCGGTCGCCGGCCTCAATGCCGGCGGTGACGAGACCCGCCGCCAGCCGCCGGACGCGAAGCTCGAACTCATTGTAGGTGTAGCTGCGATCCCCGTGTACGACCGCCGTCTTGTCGGGGTACACGCAGGCGCTCCGCCGCAGGAAATCGAGCGGCGTGAGTTCGGTCCGGAACGGGCTCCCCTCGCTCACCGGCAGTCCCGCCGCCCGTCGCTCGACGGGCACGCTGAAGCTCGCCACCCTCGCGGATCCACGCCCTACCCTTGCGGTTCGAGCGCCACCAGCCTGACCACGCGCACGGTCGGCACGTCCAACTCGTCGCGCTCGATGTAGGCCAGGAGTCCAGCGGGCCCAAAGGCGTCCGGCGTGCGAAGCCCCTCCGGCGGCAGGGTGCCGACGTAGTCCCCGGCGGGCGTCACGATGTCGGTCGGGCCGTCGTCGTCGCCCGTCGGGCCCCGGCGCCTGACCCAGATTCGATCCTCCCAGTCTACCTTCAAGCCATACAACACCGGCACCTCGTCGGCGAAGGTGAGCCCCTCGACCCCCTCTATGTCGAACTGGATGGGCGAGTTGGTTCTCCTTGCAGTCGCACGCGCCGTGCTTTCCCGGTAGCGCTCGCGGGCGGCCTCCATCATCGCGTCGTCGACCGCAAGCGGCGCGATCGGCCGCTCGATGGTTCCGGCAACGCTCCCGTCGAGTCCGATGAGCTTGACCCGGTAGCCGATCGAGTCGATCAGCACGAGGCGGCCGTCGGTCAGGAGGTCGTAGCTGAGGAGAGGCTCGAAGGCGCGGCCCGCCGACCACGCTACGCGCATACCGGTCTCCGCCGACCCGCTCACGCCGGTTTCGTCCTCGCCCTCGTCCGGTAGCCGCCAGGCGGTGTAGAGCACCTCCGGCTCGGCGCCGTCGAGTGGGAAGACATGAATGGGATGGCCGTCTTCGGCCTCCGCTTCGTCCTCTCCGAAGCGCATGATCGCCCCGGCCACCAGGCGGCCATCGGGAAGGGCCATGTTGGCGATGACGATTCCCGTCGTCATCGGGTCCTGGGCGATGCGCCGCGCGAACGCGCCATCGGGTTCGAGAAGGTCGATGTGCGAGAATCCCAGCACTGTGTAGGAGCCGTCACGCGCGACGATCGCGCTGGTGATGTTGTCGAACTCGCCGGGTCCCTCTCCCTGCCCTCCGACGGTACGGATCAGCGACCCCTCCGGCCCGACGACCACGATGTGTTCGGCCTGATCGTCGAAGATGTGCAGGTTGGCCCGGGCGTCGAAGTGCACGGAGCGAACGCTGCCGAAGGTGTCCCAGTCGTCGCCCGTAGCCGACCCGACGGTGAAGACCTCCTCGGCCACGGCGTTCACGATCACGTCCGGGCCTTCGAGCGTGCCGGCGGCGCCCATGGCCGACCGGTCCGCGCTATCGCCACAGGCCACCAGGAGCGTGAGGGGGAGGAGCTTCAGCTTCGTCATTTCGATCCGTCCTTCCCGAAGGGTCGCGTTCCGCCGATCATGCGCCGGAGGCTTCGGCGAGCAGCCGGCGGTACACGTCCCGCGCCTCCTCGAACTGGGCGTAGACGTGGTCCTGCTCGGACTGCGAGCGCCAGCCCGGCCACTCCCGTGCCTGGCGCTCGAGTTCGTCGATCCAGTCGAGCCCGTACTGCGCGCCCGCCGCGTCGCGGATCGCCTCGCCGTCGACCGTGAACCAGACCGGGTTCGTGAACCCCTGCGGATAGGCCGCGTCGAGCGGGAACCGTTCCTCCGGCTCTCCCTCCGCCCGCAAGTGGATCCAGCCGCTTCCGTCGATTTCGACGTCGCCCGAG
The DNA here is from genome assembly GCA_964509895.1 of uncultured Gemmatimonadota bacterium. Classification (GTDB taxonomy): domain Bacteria; phylum Gemmatimonadota; class Gemmatimonadetes; order Palauibacterales; family Palauibacteraceae; genus Palauibacter. The sequence goes on along the minus strand of CAZDZJ010000020.1, from coordinate 34,585 downwards.
AAGGAGGCGGACATGCGGTCCCCGGAGAGTTCGAGGTCGAGGACGTCCTCTCCGTCGCGCACGAGCCAGACCCGCGTCAGCGGCACAATCGACCGTACGCTCGCCTCCACCCCGACGCTCGTCGCGTTCGCCCCGAGATCCAGCACGGACCCGGGGATCTCTCCGTTTACCGTGAGCTCGACGAGCGGGCCGTTCGTCACGAACGCGGCGGCGCCGCGAAGGCCCTCGAACCAGCCCTCGGCCGTCAGGCTCCCGTCCGGCGTGCGCACATATGTCCGCATCGCTCCGACGAGCGGCGTCGCGTGCAGGTTGCTGATCGAGTCCTCGCCGCCGGTCGCGCAGACGCGCACGTCGTTGCTCCACAGCGCGTAGATCGGGAAGAACCCGGCCCGTTCCGCCGAGGACCACTCGAGCGCGTCGCTCGTCCCCAACACGGCGTCGACCATGAACCCCTTCCCGCCCATGAGCCCGACATCCAGCGGGTCGAAATCGCCGAAGTAGGGGTGGACGTACCCCGTGGTCGCCCCCTGGTCCTTCGCCTTCCGCATCATGTCCGTGTTCGACGGATAGAGGCTCTCGATCGCCGTCCCCTCGTACCCCGTCGTGAACGGCGAGATGAGGTGGTCGCGCATCCCGAACATGAACACGTGTCCGTAGAACGGCGGCCGGTACTCCTGCCCCACGACGACGACCATGTCCTCCGTCTCCGCCGACACCGGGTGTTCCCCGCCCCCCGGCACGAAGAACTGGTGGTCGAGGATCCGGTTGTCCTTGTTCGCCACCTGCTCGTTGACGATGTCCTGGTCCTCCGCCGCGGACATGAACATCAGGTTCTCGAGCGTGTTGTGGAGGTTCCCGGCATAGTTCATGTGGACGTGTGTGGAGCCGTTGTGCCAGCCGTCCGCCGAGAGGTCCGCGAACCGGTGCAGGGTGACGGCGAGTTCGACGGTCGCGTCGGCCTCGATCGCCACCTTCATCCGCTGAGGCTCGATCTCGAAGCCTCTCACGATGGTGAGGTCCGCCTCCCCCGGCGGGAGCGCGACCGTGAACGTCCCGTCAGTGTGGAAGGCCGGATAGCGTCCCCGCTGGCCGATGCGCGCGTACTCGTCGGGCGGCGCGTGGTACTTGCCGTCCGGCCCCAGCAGCGTGACGCGCGCCGGCACCGGCTCCCGCCCGCTCGCGTCCGTGCGCGCCGTGACCGAGAGCATGCCCGTCGGCTCCGCGTACTCGCGCTCGCCGATCTCGATCCGTCGCCGGCCCCCGCCGTAGGTCTCGATGAGCTCGAGTTGCGGAAGACCGCCCTCGTTCGTGATGTAGGCGATCATCTCGCCATCCGGCGACCAGCGCGGGTGGAAGGCGTCGTGCTCGAAGAAGGTGAGCTTGTACGGCTCGCCGCCCTCCGTCGGCTGCACGTACAGGTTGTTGAACTGGTCCGCCGCCCCGGCGGTCGAGGAGTAGACGAAGCGCCGGCCGTCCAGCGACACGTCCGGCCGCGTGCGGTACAGCGTCTGCTCGCGCAGCACGGTCGTCGCCTCCCGGATCCCGTCCGCGCGGGCCGGCACCCGGATCACGTTCCCCGAGCCCAGCGGGACGTCGCGGTTCGAGACGAGGAGGAGTTCATCCCCGTCCGGCATCCACGCCGGCGACAGGTGCATGTCCATGGGCCCGAAGTAGAGCCGGTCGTTGCCGTAGTCGTTGTCGCTCGTGACCGCGATCTCGGGCCCGGCCCAGTCTCCGTCCGCCACGGCCCGGATGTAGACGTTGAAGAACCCGTTGGGCGCGCTCGACACGTAGGCGAGGCGCGTGCCGTCGGGAGAGAACACCGGATCGGCGTACACGAACCCGTCATCCGTGAGCGCCCGCGTCTCGCCCGTCTCCGTGTCGAGGATCTCGAGCTGAATCCGTTCCCCGCCGTCGTCGGCCGTGTACGCGAGCCAGCGTCCGTCGGGCGAGTAGGAGGGGGACGAATGGTACGTGCCCCCGCGCGTGAGTTCGTTGGCGTCACCCGTCTCCACGTCCACTTCCCAGACGGAACCGGCCATCCCGACCGCGATCGACGCACCGTCCGGCGACCAGGAGGGGAACCAGGGCGTCGTCCCCGGCGCCGGCGGCAGGTAGTAATTGTGCATGTAGTTGCCGCCGTGCCGCACGCCGGGATACCCGCCGAACGGGGGTGGGGGCTCCTCGCCCAGAACCGGCGTTACGGACCGGGCCGAGGCCGACTCGAGCAGCCCCGGCTCGCCGGAGACCCCGGGGGCGCCGCCATCCGGCTCACAGGCGAGAGTCAGGCCGACGGAGAGGACGAGAACAGACGTAGGACCGATACGCATGGAAGCTCGCAGGCTCGGGGCTCTGAGGATCGCGGAACGGAGCCCCAACTTGCTCCGCGCCAACCGCCCCGCGCAACGCGGCCGGCACCTTGCCTCAGGTGTAATTCCTGCTACGGAACAATGAGGGTGAGAATCTCTCCGCTGAACTCGAGCGGGAATGCCACCGGGGTGACGCTGCCGCGCGAACGCGCTGCGAAGTATCCGCGATGAAGGAGAACGGGTCGGCGGATCCGCCACTCGTGGATCACCCACCGATCGCGACCGACGCGCACGAAGTGAAGGACGCCGCCGAAGCGGGCCTCATCCCTTATCTGGATCTTGCCGAAGTTCACGCGGCCATGGTGGGCCTCGAACCACAGCCGCAAGGCCGGCTCCAGGTGCTCGCGCAGGAACGGACGCACGGACGTGTACCTGAACTCCAGTTCCCGTGGCCCGCCGGCGATCGTGTCGATCCAGAGAACGCCGGCGACGTCGACGACCTCGCGCCCGGCCTTCGGTTCGAAGCTCAGCCCGATCGTCGATTCGTCGTCGCTCTCGACCGGCCGGAGGCAGTGCGTGGCGAGAAAACCGGGCGCGGCCAGTGCGTCGCCGTCCGGAGCGTAGAACGTGGTCATGGTGTCGACCACGGCGGCGTATCCGTGCGCCGCGAGGTGTTCCGGCGAAGCGTTGCTCAGGGACCTTCCCACGACAACGGTCGTCGTGTCCCGCACGAATCGGTAGGTCCCCTGACGGTGATACGTCTTTCTCGGTCGGACCAGGCGCATGCGCAGGGAGCCCAGGTCCTCCGTGTGCGACACCGTGGTCAGGATCGGCAGCACCGATTCGTAGAGGGCAAAGGCGCGCTCGCGCTCCTCGACCGTGGTCGGGCAGACGTTCTCCTCGGAGACGGACAACTCGGGGAGCGGGATCGGCTCCACGGGGATCTCCAGCCGCAGCGTGCGTGACTCCGGCGACCAGTCGACGTGGAGGGTGTCGGAGGACCACGACCGATAGCCGATTCGGGCCACCATGAGCCGATACACGCCCGCCGGCGGCCTGGGCAGACTGAACGCGCCCCGCGTATTGGAAATGTCCTCGGCCACGACGAGCTCGTCGGGATCGACGAGTCGGATGTGCGCGCCCTCGACGGGCACGCCGCTGCCCTCGGTCAGGAGCAGTCCCGACAGGCGGGGGCGAGCCTCCTGCGCGGCGAGCGGCAGGATCAGGAGTGCCGATCCGAGACTCGCCAGCAGGATCGCGCGGGTTATTTCGGGGCCCGTTTTTCGGTGCCGATAGGGCAATGGAACTCCCGCGGTCGAGGCGTAACGTGACGTCCCCGCGAGTTAGACCCTCACCGAACCGGGAAGGTCACACCGGCGGAGTTGCCGGGTCGTCAGGCTCCGGGCAGACGGTAGGAGACGCCCCGGGCGACGGCCTCATCCACGGTCTCCGGGTCGATCAGCACCGTCACGGAGACGGTGAGCGCCCCGGCCGCCGCGATGTTCAGCGAGAGCGACAGCGCGGCCTTCTCGTCGGGCAGGTCGGTGAGCAGGTAGAGGTCGTTGTCGCCGAACGCGTAGTAGAAGCTCTCCAGCGTGCCGCCCACGCTCTCGACGGTCTGCCGGAGCGCCTCGCGGCGTCCGGTGCCGCCTTCGGTGATCAGACCCTGGAGGCCGGACTGCGTATAGCTCGTGCGGAACATGTACTTGGCCATGGTTCTCCGTGTTCTCCGTGTCGGAATCGATTCTTCGGGTTGGTCGGTTCCCGCGGCTCAGCAGGTCAGGCAGTTGTCGTTGTTGTGAGAGCCCAGGCTCTCGAGGAGCGCGACGGTCTCCGGGAAGGGCGAGACGCGCTGAACCGGGCCGTTCGCCATGTCGGCCGTCGTCTGGCCGCGGCGGCTGACGACGGTGACGTCGCCCCCCATCTCCACGAGATAGAGGATCATCTCGTTGTCTCCGCGCGAGGCGGCGTTGTGGAGTGCCGTGTAGCCGTTGTGGTCGCGAACGTTCACGTCGGCGCCCAGTTCCTCGATGAGGTACTTCACGGCCGGTATCCAGCCCTCGGGCGTATGGCGGTGCGCGTTCCCCGCAAACCCCTCGCCGTAACCCACGCCGGAGGCGGCGTGGATGGGCATCACGCCGGGTCCCCCCGGCGGCACCGGAGGCAGTCCGGAGGCGTCGGGCGCGTTCGCTCGGGCCCGGTCCGCCGCCTCGGCGGCCTGGATCAGCGCCGAGCGCACGTCCTCCGTCAGGTTCTCGAGGTCCTTGTCCGGGAAATCCTTCTGCTCTTCCTCGGGCAGCTGCTCTCGAATGTCCTGCAGCAATTCGAGCTGATCCTCCGCCGGAAGTTCCGCGTACGAGGAGTCGCGCAGCGCGTTCAGCGCCTGCTGCCGCAGAAACTCGTCCGGGGACAGACGCTGACGGCGCGGGGGCGCCTTGGTCGGGATGTTCGGGTCGGCCCCGTACTCGACCAGGAGTTTCATCGCCTCGACGTCCGTTGCGTAGGCGGCGCGCCAGAACGCGGTCGCGCCGTTGGTGTCGACCAGGCCGCAGTTCCGGTTGCCGCAGCCCGTGTACACCATGTACCACGGGTGCCGCGTGATCCGGTGGTTGGGATCCGCGCCGGCATCGAGCAGCGCGCGCGCCACCTCGAGGTAGTTCGCGCGCTGGAGCGAGCGCTCCTGCGGCTGCGGGAAGCGGGTGCGCGGCTGCCAGCGCGCGTTGATCACGGCCCACAGGGGCGACACGCCATTGAGTTCGGACGCGATGTTCGGGTCCGCACCGCGCTCGAGGAGTTGGAGCACGAGGTCGAACTGGCCGTTGATGGCGGCCATAACGATCGGACTCGTGCCGTCCGCCGCGCTCACCACGTCGATGTCCGCGCCACCGTCGAGGAGGGCGACCGTCGATTCCACATACCCCTGCCGGACCGCGTGGAGCAGTGGCGTCAAGCCTCCGATCTTCTCGACCGGGGGCAGAAAGAGACGGCTGAAGTCGCTCTCATCCTCTTCCTCCTCCTCCTCCTCGGGGAGGCCCCTGGCGTAGACCTCGCGGCCGGCGCGCACGGCGGCCTGCAACTCCCCGGGCGTCGGCGTCCGCGCCTCGTCGCCCTCTCCGGCAAAGGCCTTCAGCACTTCCGTCTCACGCTGGCGCGCGAGGCGGTCCAGCTTCTCCTGCTCGATGATATCGATGACGAGCGACGTGATGTCGGGATTCGCCCCGCCCTCCAGCAACACGCGGATCGCGTCCGCCCGGTTGCCGGCTGCCGCGAAGGTGAGCGGCGTCTGGCCCCATTCCGCCTCGATCGCATCCGGGTCCGCGCCGGCTTCGAGCAGCACCGCGATTGCCTCGGGGTTCCCGGCCGCCGCGGCCAGGTGGAGCGCGGTGGCGCCGCTGTTCTCCGTCGGGGCCATCACGTCCGACCCCGCGGCGATCAGGCTGCCGAGGATCTGCGGAGAGCCCCGCCGCGCGGCGAGATGGAGCGGTGTGTACTGCCCGATGCGCGTAACCGCGGCGACATCGGCGCCGGCGTAGATCAGCATGTCCGCCAATTCGGCGTCGCCCCGGTCGGCGGCCCAGTGCAGCGCCGTCATGCCGTCGCCCTGCGCCGCATTGACGTCGAGCCCCTGCCGCAGCAGCTCGCGCACGGTCTCGACCTCGCCGCGCATGGCCGCGTCCGCGACCGGCGAATCGGGCGGCGCGTGAGGCGCCCCCGCCGAAACGAGGAGCGCCGCGAAGAGGACCGCGAACCCGTTCCGAAGCTTCGCCGCGCGCACGGTCAGCTCCCCGCGTCCGTCGTCGCCGCTTCGGCCTGGTTGAGCGACATGGGCCCCGTGCTGTCGCCGAAGGCACCCATGTCTTCGACGCCGAGTTCGTGCAGCACCGACAGCATGGCGTTCGCCATGGGCGTCTCGTCCGGCGCCTTGATGTGCAGGTTGCCCTCGAGCATCCCGTTCCCGTGCCCGACGAGGAAGAGCGGGCAGCGACGGTGGTTGTGCAGGTTCGCGTCCGCCATCGGCGAACCCCACAGGACGACGCTCTGGTCGAGCAGGCTCGACTCGCCGTGCATCGTGTTCTTGAGCTTGTCGATCAGGTACGGGAGCTGCCCCACCCGGAACTGGTTGATCTTGTTGAACTCCAGCACGGCCTCCTCGCGGTTCCCGTGGTGCGAGGCCGGGTGGAAGGGCCGGTCGGATTCGCTGTCGGGGAAGACGCGGTTCTGCGCGTCGCGCCCGGTCTTGAACGAGATCACGCGCGTCATGTCGGTCTCGAGCGCGAGCACCTGGATGTCGAACAGCATCTGCATGTGCTCGGTGAACGAATCGGGCACGCCGGCCGGCGCCTCGGGCAGGGCGCGCTCCTCGCCGCTCGAGTTGCGCGACTCGACCATCTGAATGCGCCGCTCCAGCTCGCGCACGTTCGTCAGGTACTGGTCCATGCGGCGCGCGTCCTCCTCCCCCAGCGTCCGGCGCACCGAGGAGATCTCGCCCGAGATCCAGTCGAGGATGCTGCGCCGGGTGGCGCGCCGCGCCGCCCGCTCGGCCTCGGTGCCGCCCGCGCCGAACAGGAGGTCGAAGGCGACCCGCGGGTCGCGGATCATGGGCAGCGGCTCCGTCGGAGAGGCCCAGCTCAGCGAGTCCGTGTAGGCGCACGAGTAGTTGTACGTGCAGCCACCGGCCTGATCGAGGTTCTCGATGCAGAACTGCATCGACGGCATCGGCGTGTCCTGCCCGAAACGCTGCGCGTAGATCTGGTCCATCGAGGTCCCGCAGAAGATGTCGGACCCCTGCGTCTGCTTCGGGTGCGCCTGCGTAAGGAACACGGCGCTCGAGCGGAAGTGGTCCCCGCCGATCTCGGGGGGCGTGAACGCCTCGGCGTTCCGCACGTCCGTGTTACTGATGATCGTCAGGTGTTCCCGATACGGGCGGAGCGAGACGAGCGCACTCTCATCGATGATCTCGAACTCGCGCCCCGCCTTCTCCGGCGCGAAGAGGAACTTCGGCGCGCCGTGCTCGCGGTTGCACCCCGCCAGCCCGTGCACTTCCTCGATCGCGATGAGCCGCGTCCCCTTCCCTTCCGTCAGGCTCTTCGCGCTCGTCGATCCCCACAGACGGCCCGCGGGCACCATGGCATCGAGGAACGGCAGGGCCAGCGTGGCCCCGACCCCCCGGATGAAGGTCCTGCGCGGCAGGTGCTGCCCGGTAATGAATTCCATGTTCTCCCTCTCGGAGCGTCGAACGCCGCCCGGCCGCAAGGGCCGTCTCAGCGACGGTCTTCGGAAACCTCTTCGTTCGTTGCTTCTTCTTCTACCGCGGTCGCGGGCATGGCCCGCTTCATCCTGAAGGCGTCGCCCTGGACGACACCCAGGATCAGCGACGAAAGCCTGTAGTCATCCGCCTCCGACTCGCGCACGATCGACCGTATCCACGGCTGGTCGTAGTACTCCACGCGACGGCCGAGTGCGTACGCGGCCAGATTCTCGGTGAAGTTCCTGAGCAGGGGCAGCGGGCGCGTGAGCAGCGCGTCGACGAGTTCGGGCGGCGTCTGGACCGGCGTCCCGTCATAGAAGTCGCCGCGCGTGTCGAGCGGCAACCCGTTCTCGCGCAGCCGCCACTTGCCCGTCACATCGAAGTTGTCGAGAGCGAGGCCGATCGGGTCCATGAACCTGTGGCACGAGCGGCACGCCGGACTCGCCCGGTGCATCTCCATGCGCTCGCGGGTCGTGAGCAGACGGCCGTCTTTCGACGCCTCCGTTTCCTCCAGATCCGGCACCCCCGGCGGGGGCGGCGGCGGCGGCGTCCCGAGGAGGACCTCCATCACCCACTTCCCGCGCAGCACCGGAGAGGTGCGATTCGCGAGCGAGGTGAGGACGAGGACGCTGCCGTGGCCCAGGATCCCGACGCGCTCATCGCCCGGGTAGGTGACGCGCTGGAAGTCCCGCCCCGCCACGCCCTCGAACCCGTAGTGATGGGCGAGGCGCTCGTTCACGAACGTGTAGTCCGCCCGGAAGAAGTCGAGCAGGCTCCGGTCCTCGCGGATCAGGCTCTGGAAGAGGAGCTCGGTCTCCCGCTTCATCGCGTCCGCGAGGTTCTCGTCGAAGTTGGGGTAGAAGTTGGGGTCGGGACGGACCTTGTAGAGGTCCTGCAGTCGCAGCCACTGCGACACGAAGCGCGAACTCAGCGCTTCCGATCGCGGGTCGGCCAGCATGCGGCGCGTCTGCCGCTCCAACTCGTCCGGACTGGAGAGCCGTCCCGCCACCGCGGCCGACCGCAGTTCCTCGTCGGGCGGCAGTCCCCACAGGAAGAACGAAAGCCGCGAGGCCAGGTCGATGTCTTCCAGGGTGTACGCCTGTCCGCTCGTGACGCCATCGGGCTCCCGCTCGAGCCGGAGGACGAAGAAGGGGCTCGCGAGAATCGCCTCCAGGGCCAGCCGTACGCCGATCTCGAAGCCGCCCTGCTCGACTCCCATGTCGTAGAACGTCATGAGGCCGTCGACCTCGCTCGGCGCGAGCGGGCGGCGGTAGGCCTGGCGCGCGATGTCGGTCAGGATCCCGCGGGCGCAGGGCCGTTCCTCGTCGCGCGAGGTGGGACGGCATGTGAAGATCCGCTGCCGCACCGGCGATTCCGACACGCCGGTCGGGTTGTACGGCCCGCCGATGATCACATCCTGCAGGTGCGGCAGCGTCGTGACCCCGCCTCCACCCGAACCACCGCCGGCGTTGGACCACACGTGCGGTCGAATCAGGTCCTCGTATGGCCCCTCCTGGCGCCGGATGAACGCGGCCGAGACGCGGTGCTGCCCGGCCCGGACGAAGATCGGCTCCGTCCCGACGGGCGTGAAACCGCGGTCATCCGCCCCGCCGCCGCGACGGGTGTAGTGGAGGAGCGCGACGCGTTCCCCATCGATCGAGATGTCGACGTCCTGCGTGCGCGAGTTCGCGCCGGAGGTGAAGACGAGCGAGAACGTGTACTCGCCGTCGGCCGGGAAGGTGTGCTCCACGACCATGCCGCCGCGCGTCCCGAACGGGGCCCCCTCGACATGATCCCACGGGTGCTGGGAGACGTACTGCGAGTTCTTGTAGGTCGTGTTCACCGCAGGGGCGTTGCGGTCCCCCACCGCCATGCGGCTGATCTCGGCCGCCGCGTTCAGGTAGGCGTCCAGTAGCGTCGGGGAGAGCGCCTGCACGTCGGCGATGTTGTCGAAGTTGGCGCTCATCTGGTCGTTGGGGAGCCACTTCCCCGCATCGACTTCGAGCCCCAGCAGATCGCGGATCGCGCGCTCGTACTCCGGGCGGTTCAGTCGCTGGAAGGTGCGCCCGCCCGGGTTCGGGTTCCGGACCGCCGCGTCGTCGACGATGGTCTCGAGCGTCTCGACGAGTTCGAACAGTTCCTCTTCGGGGGGGCGGCGCACGCCGGGCGGCGGCATCATGCCGGCGCGCAGCTTGCGAATCATCTTCTCGGCGGTCTCCGCCTGCGCGTCCGCGGCGTCCACATCGAAGGACTCTAGCGTGAGGTTGCCCGCCAGCCGGCGACTGTTGTGGCAGTTCGTGCACACCCCCTGGACGATGTCGTTCGGCCCGGTCGAGGCGGCCGCATGCGGAGCTGCGCGCGGGGCCGCGTGCCGGAACTGCGCGGCCGAACCGACACCGGGTTGGCCGGCGGCCCCGGCCACGGCCGCAACGGCCGCGGCGGACGAAGCCTGACCGTCCTGCGCGGGGAGGCTCGCGGGGACGGCCAGGGCCAGCGCCACAGCCGCGCCAACCGTGCGGATCATCATCGCTCTGTACGCATCGTGTCCGGGCATTGGGGACCGCTTTTTCCGCCGGTTCGATGTGGCTGCATTAAAAGATGTATCCGTCTAACACGCTAAGCGAATATCACGCTGTCTCGCAAGCCTCGGGGAGCCGGTTCAGCGGTCGCGCCAGCGAACCATGTCGGGGGTGATTTCGGACACCGCGCGTGCGCCGAGAAGGGCCATCGTGCGCCGGAAACCGTCGTCGAACCACCTGAGGACGAGGTCCACGCCGCGTTCGCCGCCGGCGCCGAGCGCGTAGAAGTAGGCGCGGCCCGCGAGACAGGCCTTCGCGCCAAACGCCACGGCCTTTGCGATGTCGCTCCCCCGCCGGACCCCGCCGTCGATCAGAACGTCGAGCCGATCCCCGACCGCGTCCGCGACCGGCTGCAGCAGTTCGAGCGTCGGGGGCGCGTCGTCAAGCTGCCTTCCGCCGTGGTTCGAGATCACGATCCCCTCGACACCGGCCTCCGCCGAGAGGACGGCATCCTCGACGGTCTGGATCCCCTTGATCACGATGGGGCCGTCCCAGATCGACCGCAGCCAGTCCACGTCGTCCCAGGCGAGCTTCGGGTCGAACTGCTCGTTCACGTACTGCGCGAGGCCCATGGCGTCGACGCCGCCCGCTCCGCCCGCCGCGTCCCGGCTCACGGCGCTCGAGAAGACGATCGGTTCGGAGGTGAGGAAGTCCCACGTCCAGCCGGGCTTGCGAATGCCGTCGATGACCGTGTCGAGGCCGAGTTGAGGGGGCAGCGTGAAGCCGTAGCGGACATCGCGTTCACGCCGCCCTAGCACAGCGACGTCGACCGTGAGCAGGAGCGCTTCGTACCCGGACTCGCGGGCCCGGTCGACGAGTTCCGCGACCAGGCCGCGGTCCTTCCACACGTAGACCTGGAACCACTTGGGCCCCGAACTGACGGCGGCCACTTCCTCGATCGAGCGGGTGCCGAGCGTGGAGAGGCTGTACGTGACCCCCGCGCGTTCGGCCGCCCGCGCCACCGCCAGTTCGCCCTCGGAATCCGCGATGCGGCTGAAGCCGGTGGGGGCGAGGATGAGCGGCAGCGGCTGGCGCCTGCCGAGGACCGTGACGCCCGGATCCACGTTCCTCACGTCCCGGAGGACCCTGGGCCGGAACTCGATGCGGTGGAAGGCGTTGCAGTTCCGCGCCTGGGTGCGTTCGTCCTCGGCCGCACCGTCGATGTAACCGAACACCCCGCGCGGGAGCCGGCGCCGGGCGATCTCCCGCAGATCCTCGACGCTGGCGGAGCGGCCGAGCCGTCGCGCCACCGGGTCCAGTTCGAGCTTCCTGAAGCGGACGGCGGAGCGGAACGTCTTCAACATGGATGTCTCGGACACCCCGAACGCCGCGGCGAAGAGCACCCCGCCGGCGAAACCGAGGATCGCGAGCACCGGCGGCCAGATATCCACCAGCGACGCCATGGGAAGCCCGCCCGGCAGCGTGTCGGCGAGGATCTCGATCACCGCGCCGACGAGGGCTCCCGCGACGGCCCAGATGAGGGCCATCCGGAGGATCCCGCGCAGGTGTCTGCGCCGTTTCTTCATCTTGCTCCGCATTCCCCCTTCCACCGACTCGGAGACGTTCACGCGGGAACGTCCCGGCGGGAACGTGAATTCTATCCGCTTCCCGATCCGACCCGGGCTTCGGCCTCGATCTCGACGCGGTATCCTGACCCGATGAGTCCCGCCTGGACCAGCGTGTTGGCGGGCCGAATGTCGCCGAAGCGCCGGCCGTGCGCACGCGCGACCGGCTCCCAGTCCGACAGCTCCGGAACGAAGATCCGGGTCCGGACCACGTCCTCGAGGGTGCCGCCCAGCGCCTCGATTGCGCCTTCGATTTTGTCGATGACGAAATGTGTCTGCGAGGCCGGGTCGTCGCCGCCGATGAGCCGGTCGCCGTGCGTGGCCGTCGTCCCGGAGACCGTGATGTGGTCTCCCGTCCGCACCGCCCGGCTGTAGCCGGCGAGCTCCTCCCACACCGTGCCGGAACCCGCTCGCGCCCGGCCACCTGGTCCGGACCGGACCGGATACGGCGACGGAAGCTCGTCCAGGTGGTGGCTGAGGTCGCCCGCCGCCGTCAGGTAGGGCGGCTGCCGGTATTCGTCCCCGCAGTCTCCCGGGATGGGATCCAGGGCGCCGCTCGCCGCCGCCAGCGTTTCCCGGTCGTCGTCATCCAGCCGGAGCGAGGCGAGTCGGAGGGTGTCGGCGATGTGCTCGCTCCGGCCCAGGCGGGCCCCGATGATGACGCCGGCCACCGCGGGCCGGTCCAGGATCGCGCGCGCCGCGACGTTCGCCATCGAGACGCCGTGCTTCTCCGCGACCGACCGGATCGCCCCCAACAGGGCCTGGAGGCGGTCCCAGCCTCCCGACGCCTCCACGAAGCGGCGGTACTTCATCTCCGACCACGTCGTCACGCCGTCCGGCCCCGGATCCTCGGCGCCGAGCCAGCGCTCCGTGAGGAGGCCGCCCGCCAGCGTCCCGTACGCGAGAAGCTGGACCCCGTGTCTGAGGCACACGTCCGTCATGGCGCCCGCCGCGCGTCCGTCGAGCAGCGAGACGGAGACCTGGTTCGAGACGACCGCGATCCCGGTGTTCAGGACCATGTCCAGGTGGACCGCATCGAAGTTGGTGAGGCCGAGGTGACGGATCAGTCCCTCGTCACGAAGCTCCTGGAGGGCGAACAGGCAGTCGAGCCAGCTCGGATCCGCGTAGCGCCAGGCGTGGAACTGGAGGAGGTCGATCGCGTCGGCACGCAGGTGCCGCAGCGACCGTTCCACGGCCTCGCGCACGGCCTCCGGAGTGTGCGGCCCCGGCGCGGGCGTCCATTTCGTGAAGAGCTGCAGATCCCCGTCGCGGTGCGGGGGCCGCGCCGCACACGTCCCGGCGATCTCCTCGGCCGAACCGTAGTGGTCCGCCATGTCGAACGTCGTGAACCCGGCCACCGTGTAGGCCTCCATCGCGGCGGCGGCCGCGCCGACGTCGACGGGGCCCGCCCGCTCCAGGTCGGCGATCTGCCACAGCCCGGTGAGCACGCGCGAGATCTCCAGACCGGGCGCCAGTTCCCGGCGTTCCGGCCTACTCAGGAGGCAACTCGCGGAAGCGGCGGCCCACATCCGCTCCTGAGGCCCGCAGCATTCTCATCTTCCGCACGTAGATGAGCGAAGCCAGCGCCATCACGCCGATCCAGATCGGGGTGGAGCGGAAGTACCACGCCGCGACATCCGCCCTGAGATCCTTCAGCGTATGGGTCACCAGGAACGCCCCGAGCAGCACGATCCCGGCCAGGCAGACCCCGGTTCGCAGCGCCGGGCCGCGCAGAACGCGGAAGTTCGCGGCGATCGCCGGGTTCCGCCGCGGCAGGACGAGGACCGAGAGGCACATGATGATGAAGTTGACGAGCATCGACGTGACCATGATGTCGACGCCGAGGAAGAAATCGCCGGCGACCTCGCTGCCGAGGATCGCGACGGAGGCGAGCGCCGTCGACAGGAAGATGGCGGCGTGCGGCGTGCGCCACCTCGGGTGCACGCGGGCGAGGTCCGATGGAAAGATCCTGTCTTCGGCCCACGCGAAGACGAGGCGCGAGACGGAGAGGATCATCGCCGGCAGGTCGTTGATGAGGGCGATCGCGGCTCCCGCCACGATGAGGACCGTCCACCACGGAGGAAGCACGTAGCCGAGGAGTCCGGGGGCGGTGAGGTCCTGTTCCTGCGCCCGCGCCCACACGAACTCCCACGGCACCGTGTGGTAGACCGCCGCCGTGAAGAGGAGGTAGTAGGCGCCCACGATGAAGACAGCGAGGCCGATGGCGAGCGGGAGCGCGCGGTTCGGATTCCGTGCCTCGCCCCCCGCCTGCGCGATCGCGTCGAAACCGACGAAGCTGGCGAAAAGGAGTCCGGCCGCCGCCAGGAAGTCGGCCGGGCCGAGCGGCGGAGGCGTGGCGGGCGGCACGCCCACGCCTTCCCGCTCGAGGAGCGCCGCCGCGAAATCGCCCTGGTCGAAAGAGAATCCGGCCACGATAACGATCGCGCCGAGGGCGAACATGACGATCATGAGCGGAACGACCGTGCGTTCGTAGGCCTTGAGGCCGCGCAGGTTCACCCACGCGAAGATCCACAGCAGCGCGAGCGCCAGCCCCACCCGCACCGGGCCGGTGTCGAGCGCGCCGGCCACCCCCGCCATCCCGAGCGCGCCGGCGATATCGCGCAGGAAGGGGACGACGAGGTAGGAGACGACCCCGATGACGATCGAGAGGCCGAACCACTGCGAGAAGCTCGCCACGAACCCCCAGTACGGACCGAGGGCCCGGCTCGCGAAGACGTAGCTCCCGCCCGCCCGCGGCATGGCGGAGGACAGGATCGCGTAGGCGAGCCCCGCGAGAACGGCCGGGAAGGCGCCGAAGGCGAACGCCGCGAGCACGTTCTCCCCGATCCCCGGGACGCTCCGCTGGATCATGACGGGGACGACGTTGATCCCCGCCCCCAGCATCGAGCAGATCCCCGTCGCCGCGAGCCCCCACAGTCCGAGCCGGCGAACGAGCCGTCCGCCGCCGTTGCCGCCGGTCTCGCCGCCCGCGTCGGGTGTCGTCAGACTTCCTCCCCCGCGAGGAACATCCACGTCTCGACCGCCGTGTCGGGATTCAGCGACATGCTCTCGATCCCCTCCTCCACGAGCCAGCGCGCGAGATCGGGATGGTCCGACGGGCCCTGGCCGCAGATCCCGATGTACTTGCCCGCCCGCTTGCAGGCGCGGATCGCCATCGAGAGCGTGGCCTTCACGGCCGCGTCGCGCTCATCGAAGATGTCGGCAATCAGCCCCGAGTCGCGGTCGAGGCCGAGCGTGAGCTGGGTCATGTCGTTGGACCCGATCGACATCCCGTCGAAGTGATCGAGAAACTCATCCGCGAGCAGCGCATTCGAGGGGAGTTCGCACATCATGATGAGTTGCAGACCATCTTCCCCGCGGGAAAGGCCGTTCTCGGCCAGCAGATCGACGACGGCCCGCGCCTCCGCCACGGTCCGGACGAAGGGGACCATCACCCACACGTTGTCGAGCCCGATCCCCTCGCGCACCCGTTTGAGCGCGCGGCATTCGAGTTGGAAGGCGGGCCCGAAGCTCTCCGACACGTACCGGGACGCGCCGCGGAAGCCGAGCATCGGATTCTCCTCGTACGGCTCGTAGCGCCGGCCGCCGATGAGGTCGGCGTACTCGTTCGACTTGAAGTCGGACAGCCGCACGATCACGGGCTCCGGCGCGAAGGCCGCGGCGATGGTGGCGATTCCCTCCGTGAGCTTCTCGACGTAGAACTCGACCGGGTCGGGGTAGCCCGCGTGCTGCAGGCGGATCTCCTCCCGGAGGTCGTCCGGCAGGTCCTCGAAGTCGAGCAGCGCCTGGGGATGAACGCCGATCATGCGGTTGATGATGAACTCGAGCCGCGCGAGGCCGACCCCGGAGTTGGGGATCGAGGCGAAGTCGAACGCCCGGTCCGGGTTCCCCACGTTGAGCATGATCTTCGTCGGAATCTCCGGCATGGCGCCGAGCAGGATCTCTCCCTCCTCGAAGTCGAGCATCCCCTCGTAGACGTACCCGACGTCGCCCTCGGCGCAGGAGACGGTCACGTCCCCGGCATCGGCGAGCTGCCCCGTCGCGTCGCCGCAGCCGACGACCGCCGGGATGCCGAGTTCGCGCGCGATGATCGCCGCGTGGCAGGTGCGGCCGCCGCGATTCGTGACGATGGCGGCCGAGAGCTTCATCATCGGTTCCCAGTCGGGGTCCGTCATGTCCGTGATGAGGACGTCGCCCCGCCGGAAGCGTCCGATCTCGGAGGCGGACGCGATGACGCGCGCCGGACCGCCGCCGATTCTCCCGCCGATGCTGCGCCCCTCGGCGAGCACGCGGCCCCGTTCCTTGAGCGTGAAGCGGGAGATCACGCCGCCGGAGCGGCTCTGCACGGTCTCCGGACGCGCCTGCAGAATCCGCAGCCGGCGGTCGACGCCATCGAGCGCCCACTCGATGTCCATGGGACGCCCGTAGTGGTCCTCGATGAGGAGCGCCTGGCGGGCCAATTCGTGCACCTCGTCGTCGGAGAGCGAGAAGCGGTTCCGGTCCGCCTCCGGAACGTCGACGGTATCGACCGATGCGACCACGTGCCCGGAAGAGGCGTCCCCCGCGTCCGCGTAGACGAGCTTGATCGCCTTGCCCCCCAGGTTCCGCCGGAGGATCGCGTGGCGCCCGGCGCGGAGGGCGGGCTTGTAGACGTAGAACTCGTCCGGGTTCACGCCCCCCTGCACGACCGTTTCGCCGAGACCGTACGCACTCGTGATCAAGACGACGTCGCGGAATCCCGACTCGGTGTCGAGTGTGAACACCACCCCGCTCGCGCCGAGGTCCGCGCGCACCATGCGCTGGATGCCGACGGAGAGCGCCACGTCGCGGTGTTCGAAGCCCTGGTGGACGCGGTAGGCGATCGCCCGGTCGGTGAACAGCGAGCCGTAGACGTGGTGCACCGCCCGCAGGACGGCATCGACGCCGCGGACGTTGAGGAGCGTGTCCTGCTGGCCAGCGAAGGAGGCCTCCGGGAGATCCTCGGCCGTGGCGGAGGAGCGCACCGCGACGGAAATCTCGCCGGCGGAGGCGCCACCGTCCGAAGCGTTGCCGTCGCCGCCCAGTCCCCGGTAGGCCGTCTCGATCTCCGCGGCGAGTCCCGGCGGCAGCGGCGTATCGGCGACCCGCGCCCGGATTTCGGCGCCCGCGCAGGCGAGCGCCCCCAGATCCTCGACATCCAGCGCATCGAGCGAGGCGTGAATGCGATCTCCGAGGTCGCCCGCCAGGAAGTCGCGGTAGGCTCCGGCGGTGATCGCGAAGCCGCCGGGCACGTCCACGCCCGCCGCCGAGAGATGGGAGATCATCTCGCCGAGCGATGCGTTCTTTCCCCCCACGGATTCGAGATCGGCGAGTCCGATCGACTCGAAAGGCGCGATATACGTGGACACGGCGACTCCCAACCCCGGCCTCCCGGCAACCCTGAACGGTTGTCTCAGGCTAAGTGAAGCCAGAAACTCAGCGTACGATGACCCAGCGAACGGTTTTCTTCGTCTCCGACCATTCGGGCGTCACGGCCGAGACGCTCGGCCAGAGCCTGATCGCGCAGTTCGACGCCCTCGACTTCACAAAAATCACCGTACCATTCGTCTCCACCGTCGACAAGGCG
Source organism: uncultured Gemmatimonadota bacterium (assembly GCA_964509895.1). Classification (GTDB taxonomy): domain Bacteria; phylum Gemmatimonadota; class Gemmatimonadetes; order Palauibacterales; family Palauibacteraceae; genus Palauibacter. Next base: position 17,258 of record CAZDZJ010000020.1, on the reverse strand, counting down.
AAACGGGCCGCCAGGAACATCAACACGGCGGCACGGGTGCAAGGGTCGCCACCCATCGTCTTCAGCACGCTCGTGAGGGAGGACGTGCGGGCCACCGTGCGGGAGATCGTGCAGGAGACCGACGCCCTCTTCCTGGATTTCTTCGACTCCTTTCTCGCCCCGCTCGAGGGGGAACTCGGCCACAAGTCGCAGCACGCCATGGGCGTGTCCCACGGCATCCAGAACTACCGGGAATACGACCGTCGCATTGAGGCGATGAACTTCGCCCTCTCCCACGACGATGGCTCGAACCTGACGGGATACGACCAGGCGGACCTCGTCCTGGTGGGCGTGTCGAGGTCGGGCAAGACCCCGACCTGCCTCTATCTCGCGCTGCAGTACGGCGTGTTCGCCGCGAACTATCCGCTCACGGGAAGCGATCTGGAGGAGCGCCGGATTCCGCCCCCCCTCTTCGAATACCGCGACAAGATCTACGGGCTCACGATCGAGCCCCAGCGCCTCGGGGAGCTGCGGAGCGCGCGCGGCATCGGCCGCCGCTACGCCTCGCCCCGCCAGGTGAGCTTCGAGATCCGCCAGGCGCAGTCGCTGTTCGAGCGCCTCGACATCCCCTTCATCGACGCGACGCGCTGCTCGATCGAGGAACTGGCGAGCCGGATCCTCGACGCTACCCGACTCGAGCGGCGCACGACATCGTGATTCATCCCCCGACCGGAGGTCACATCATGCGTGATTCCATCATCGATCCCGTTCTCCGCACGCGCCCGGCTGTGGCCGGCCTGCCGGCACTCCTCCTGTTCGCCCTTGCCGCGCCGGTGGCCGCCGCGCTCCCGCAGGAGGATGACGCGGCCCAGGCGTGGGACGTGACGGCGCCGACGGGCGAAACCCGCGAGATCGACTTCACGACCGACGAAGGGACGTGGATGTCGATCGACCTCGAGCCGGGGGGCGGGTGGCTCGTGTTCGACCTCCTCGGGCACATCTACCGCCTGCCGACCGCCGGGGGCGAAGCGGAGGTTCTCACGCAGAACACCGGGGTGGCCGTCAACTACCACCCGAGCCTTTCTCCGGACGGCTCGACGATCGCCTTCATCTCGGACCGCGGGGGGCAGAGCAACCTGTGGCTGATGGATGCGGACGGGTCGAACCCGCGGCCCGTGTTCGAGGACCAGGGGCTGCGCGCGTGGGAGCCGGCCTGGAGTCCGGACGGGCGGTTCATCGTCGTGCGGCGATCCTCGACGCAGCGGGGCGGTGGCGGCGCGCCACCGGGGCTGTGGATGTATTCGCGGGACGGGGGCGAGGGCGTCCAGCTCGTCGGCTCCGACTATTCCGGCGCCTCGTGGCCTTCGTTCTCGCCCGACGGCGGGTCGCTGTACTTCCATTTTCGGGCCGCGCCCCCGGGGCTGTGGTCGGGCCGGCTGGACGTCACTCAGGGACACAAGCAGATCCGGCGCCTCGACCTCGAGACGGGGCGGGTGGACGAGATCACCTCGGGACTCATGGTCCAGCAGGGGCAGACCTCGAGCGGCGGGGCGATCGCGCCCGAGCCTTCTCCGGATGGCCGCTGGCTCGCCTTCGCGCGGCGGATTCCCGATGGGACGATCTCGCACGATGGACTCCGCTTCGGGCCCCGCACGGCGCTCTGGCTGCGCGACCTCGAGACGGGAGAGGAGCGCGTGCTCATGGACCCGATCGAGGTGGACATGGCCGAGGGGATGAAGGTGTCCCGCGACCTGCCGGGGTACAGCTGGGCCTCCGACTCGCGTTCGATCGTGGTCTCGGCGGGCGGGAAGATCCGCCGTGTCGACCTCGACGGCGCCGTGACGACGATCCCCTTCACCGCCCGGGTGCAGCGCACGATCTCCGAGATGGCAGGGCGCCCGCAGATGGCGCTGGGCGAGACGTTCAACGTGAAGTTCCCGCGCTGGACCGCCTCCTCGCCGGACGGGAGCCGGCTCGCCTTCCAGGCCGTGGGGCGCGTGTGGGTGATGGACCTCCCGGACGGGACGCCGCGGCGGCTCACGCCGGATTCGTTCGGACCGTCCGAGATGGCGCCGGCGTGGTCGCCGGACGGACGCTCGATCGCGTTCACGAGCTGGGCGGACGCCGACCAGGGGCACGTGTGGCGCATCCCTGCCGACGGAGGTGAGCCTCGGCAACTCACGACGCAGCGGGGGGAGTACCTGAACACGGTGTGGAGTCCCGACGGGCGGGACATCGTCGTCGCGCGGGGGTCGGGGGCGACGAGCCACGGACGGACGGTGGCGAGCAACCAGTTCTTCGACTTCGTGCGCGTGCCGGCGGAGGGTGGCGAAGCGACGCTGATCACGAAGGTGGCGCGGCCCTACGCGGGCGGGCGTCCGCTCATGCCGCGGCGGCCCGTCGCGCAGGCGTCCTTCGGACCGGACGGACGGCTCTTCTATCCCGAGGCGCTGGGGCCGGACGACGGCGACCCGGCCGGGACGGAGGTCGCGTCCATCCGCCTCGACGGAAGCGACCGCCGCGTCCATTTCACGCTGCCGGACGCGGATGAGGCGGCGGTGTCGCCGGACGGGGCGTGGCTCGCCTTTCAGGAGGGCGACAACGTGTACCGGATGCCGTTCCCGTACGGCGGGACGGGGTCCAACATCGTCCGCATCGCCAAGCGCAGCGGCCAGCTCCCGGTCACCCAGGTGAGCTTCGAGGGCGGCATCCACCCCCGATGGCGGGACGCGAACACGCTCGAGTTCGTGAGCGGCCCGCGCTACTACACGCACGACCCGAACAGCGGTGAGACGGTCGAGACGCCGATCGATCTCGAACTCCCGCGCCACATCGCCCGCGGCAGCGTCGCCTTCACGGGCGCCCGCATCATCACGGCCGAAAACGACGAGGTCATCGGGAGTGGCGACATCGTCGTACGGGACGGCCGCCTCGCCTGCATCGGCGACTGCGACACCTCCGGCGCGGATCACGTGATCGACGCCGCCGGCACCACGATCATGCCCGGCCTCATCGACATGCACGCTCACCACCACCGCGACCACGTGGGCGTGATCCCGCAACGCAACTGGGAGTCGGCGATCTACATGGCGTACGGGATCACGACGACGCTCGACAATTCGCAGTGGTCGTCCAACGTCTTCCCCGCCGCCGAACTCATCGAGGCGGGCGCCATGATCGGCCCGCGCACCTACAGCACCGGGGATCCGGTCTACTCCGGCGACGGGGCGCGCCAGAACGAGATCTCGAGCTACGAGGTCGCCGAACAGAACGTCGCGCGCCTCGCCTCCTGGGGCGCGGTGATGATCAAGGAGTACCTGCAGCCCCGCCGCGACCAGCGGCAGTGGGTCACGGACGCGGCCCGCGTGCGCGGCCTGCGCGTGACCGCCGAGGGCGGCGACATCGAATACAATATGGGCATGATCATGGACGGCCATACCGGGTGGGAGCACCCGATGAGCTACGTGCCCCTGTACGGCGATGTGGCGAAGTTCTTCGGCCAGTCCGACGCCGTGTATTCCCCCACCTTCATCGTCGGCGGTCCCAGCGCGTGGAACGAGGAGTACTTCTTCCAGACGTACGAGGTGTGGAAGGACGAGAAGATGCGCCGCTGGCTCCCGTGGCGGATGCTCATTCCCTCCACCCGGCGGCGCATGATGCGCCCGGAGACCGACTACAGCTTCCCCCTCCTCGCGCGCGGCCTCGGCGACATCATCGAGGAGGGCGGCTGGGGCGCGATCGGCTCACACGGCCAGTTGCACGGCCTCGGGTCGCACTACGAGGTGTGGATGGCCGCGGCGGGGACGGACGAGATGACGGGGATCGAGATCGGCACGATCCACGGGGCCCACTTCCTGGGTCTGGAGCACGAGACGGGATCGCTCGCCGAGGGCAAGCTGGCGGACTTCATCGTCCTCAACTCCAACCCGCTCGACGATATCCGGAACACGGCGGATATCCGTCTCGTGGTCAAGGACGGGATCGTGTACGACGCGGACACGCTCGACGAGGTGTGGCCGGACCCGAAGCCGTTCGGCGACCACTACTGGGTGGACGAGGACGTCCTCATGAGCGACGACCGTCCGACCGACTACTGGGACCGTTCGCGGGACGGCGGCGGCGGTCCCGATCCCCGGAACTGACATTGTGACAGGGAGGTAGACGCGGATGCCCATTGATCCCAGGTTGAGGGTCGCCGGGAACCTGGACACGGAAGGCTGCGGTCCGGAGCGCTGCAGCACGTGATTCGGTTCCGGAGGAGGCAGGCGGAATGGGAGCGGAACTCATCGGCATTCTGAGTGTGGGCGCGGCGCTGGCCGCGCTCATCCTCGGCGTTTCGCACAGGCACCGCGACGACATGAAGGGCATGCGCGCCGAGATGCGCGGGCTTCGCGGCGAGATGCGCGGTGAAATCCACGGTCTTCGCGGCGAGATGCAGGGGATGCGCGCGGAGCTTCGAGAGGAGATTCAGGGCGTGCGGAGCGAAGTGAACGATCTCCGCGGAGAAGTGCATGGGTTCCGCGTGGAGATCACGGAACGCGTGGCCCGGATCGAGGCGAAGGTGTTCAATGGCGCGGCGGCCGGACCCGGCAACGCGGCGTGATCGCCGTGAGCGGCCCGGTTCGTCAACTCCCGCCGTCGATGGCGCGGCGGATGGCGCGGGCGGTGATCCCTGCACGGTAGCTGACGAGGCGGCGTCCGTTCTGCACCGTTCGCTCCAGGGGTGAGAGGTCGACGCCGTTGATGGAGAAGAGGCCGGCCTCCAGCCGCTGATCCGCCCGGATCGTGCTCGGATCGACCGTCGCCATAATCGACGAATAGTGATAGTCGTCGTGGTACTCGTTGCGGGTCGCCACGCACTCATCCGGCTGCTGGAATATCTCCAGTTCCTCCTTCAGATAGTCGCAACTGTAGATGTCTTCCGTATAGTATTCCGGGATGAAGTGGACACGGGCGGGTCGGTCGCCCCAGGCGCGGTTGAGGGCGGCGGCCACGTTCTCCATCCCGCTCACGTTCCCGCCGCTGTCCCCGATGAGCACGAGATTCTCGAACCCGTGCGCGGCCAGACTGCTCAAGACATCGGAGAGCATGGCCTCGAACGTCTCCTGCCGGACGCTGATCGTCGCATGGTAGCGCATGTGTCCGGACGGCGGATCGATGTTCCCCTCCGGGACCAGTTTGATGACCGGGGCGACGAGCGCGTTCCCCAGTTCGCGCGCGATGGCCTCCGCCGTGGCCTGCAGCACGAAGTTGTGCTTGCCGCTGGCCAGGTAGGGACCGTTCTGTTCGATGCCCCCGGTACCGATGATGGCCGTGGTCATCCCCTCGGCGAGGGCGTCCCTCACTTCCATCCACGTCATCTCCTCGATCCACACGGTGTCGAGCCGGTCGATCGGCCGCGGAGCGTCCAGGTCCTGAGCGGGGAGCGGCGCGGCGGCGGCGGTCGCCACGGCGAGAAGAACGGAAGCGGCGAGGATTCTGCTGAACACGGCGGTCTCCCGGATCGAGGCTACGGCCTGCGGCGGATCATCCCTTACTATACGGCGAGGACAGGGCGAGATTCGAGATCCGCGTCGGAGTCCCGGGAATCGGAGGGTCCCATGAATTCAGTTCCAGACGCCAGCGCCCGCGCCGTGAGGGCCGGATTCCGGTCGGCGCGCGGCCGGTCGAGGTGCCTCCTGCCGGCGAGCGTCCTGCTGGCCGCCGTCGTGGTGGCGTGCGGCGGCCCCGCCCCCGAGGCGGAGCCGTTCGACGTGGTGGAGGCGACGATTCCCGAGATGCGGGCGGCGATGGAGAGCGGGCGGCTGACGTCGCGTCAGCTCGTGTTGGAGCACCTGGCGCGGATCGCCCGGTACGAGTGGAAGCTCAACGCGGCGGTCTCCGTCAACCCGAACGCGCTCGAAGAAGCCGACGCGCTCGACGCGGAGCGGGCGGCAGGCGACGTGCGCGGGCCGTTGCACGGGATCCCGGTTGCGCTCAAGGACAACATCCACACGACGCACATCCCGACGACCGGGGGCTCGCTCGCCTTCGAGGGCTACTACCCGCCGTACGAGGCGACGCTGACGACGAACCTGCGGGAGGCGGGCGCGATCATCATCGCCAAGGCGGGTCTCACCGAGTTCGCGAACTTCATGGCGGGACCGCCGAAACAGATGCCGGGCAACTACAACGCGCTCACCGGCTATGGCCTCAACCCGTACGATCCGCGCCGAGATCCACGGGAAGGCCGCAACGATGGGCGTCCCGCACTGACGACGGGTGGCTCCAGCTCCGGGATCGGGACGGCAGTCAGCTTCTGGGCCGGCAACGTCGGTACGGACACGGGAGGATCGATCATCAGCCCCTCGACCGCGAACATGCTCGTCGGCATCCGGCCCACGATCGCGCGCGTCAGCCGCTGGGGCGTGGCGCCCGTGACGCTCGACCACGACATGGCGGGACCCATGACCCGGACGGTGACCGACGCGGCGATCATGCTCGGGGCCATGGAGGGGGCGGAGCCCGATCCCAACGATCCGGCCACCGGGCGGTGCGAGGCGCCGCCCGGCCGCGACTACACCCCCTTCCTGAACCGCGACGGCCTTCAGGGCGCGCGGATCGGCATCCCGCGAGCGTTTTACTACGAGCCCGTGGAGGTCGGGGGCGAGACGATCGGCGGGCTGAACGAGGAGGCAGCCGCACTCATGTCCGAGGCCATCTCGCTGCTCGAAGCGGCGGGCGCGGTGCTCGTGGACCCGGCCGAGATCCCCAGCTTCGTCGATCCGGACCCCGAAGCGAACTTCAACACGTGGCCGCTTTGCATCGGCGGACATCAGGCGAAGGGCGCCGACGAGGGCTGTTCGGTGAATTTCAAGTACGGGATGAAGCGTGACTTCGACGCGTGGCTGGAGTCGCTCGGGCCATCGGCCCCGGTCGGGACTCTGACCGAGTTGCGCGAGTGGAACCTCGCGCACCGCGACGCTGGGTCCATGAAATACGAGCAGTCGCGCTACGACATCTCCGACGAGATGGACGTGGAGGCGGACCGGGCCCGGAACGCGGCGGACATGGCGAAGGACTCGCTCCTGAGCCAGGCGCGGGGGATCGACGCGGTGCTGCAGGAATACGACCTCGACGCGATCTTCACTCCAGGCCGGAGCGGCGCCGCGCTCGCCGCTCGGGCACAGTACCCACTCATCGTCGTGCCGTTCGGCTTCGTGGCGAACTCGCCCAGGCCCCCCTTCCCCGGGGGCTTCGACGCGCGGCCCGCGCCGTTCGGGATCGGCTTCACGGGCGCGGCGTGCAGCGAGCCCCGGCTCATCGAACTCGCGTATGCGTTCGAGCAGGCCACGCTGCGCCGCGTGCCACCGGAGAGCTTTCCTTGACCTACGACGCCCGGGATCTGCTCGAACTGTTCAACCTCGATCGGGTCGAGCAGAACATCTACCGCGGGCGGAACCGGGACATCGGCTCCGGGCGGATCTTCGGCGGACAGGTGCTCGCCCAGGCGCTCGTGGCCGCGCGCCGGACGGTCGAAGAGGAGGACCGGACGGCGCACTCGCTGCACGGGTATTTCATCCTCCCCGGAGACCTGGAGATCCCGGTCGTCTATTTCGTGGACCGCCTGCGCGACGGGCGGAGCTTCGCGACGCGGCGGGTGACGGCGATCCAGCACGGGCGCGCGATCTTCAACATGTCCGCTTCCTTCCACAAGACGGAGGATGGGATCTCGCACCAGGAGACCATGCCCGAGGTGCTGCCGCCGGAGGCGCTCGAGTCCGAGATCGACATCATCCGGCGGAACGCCGAGCGCGTCCCGGAGCCGCTCCGCTCCCTGCTCACCCAGGACCGGCCGCTCGACCGGCGCCCCGTCGCTCCGCTCGATCCCTTCCGGCCGAAACCGGACCGGCCCATCCGGCGTGCCTGGATCCGCACGGTCGGCGACCTGGACGACGATCCCCTGGATCACCAGTCGGTACTCGCCTACGCCTCCGACTACGGGCTTCTCCGCGCCGCGCTCGTCCCCCACGGACGTACATTCTTCGACCGGGATCTGATGGGCGCCTCGCTCGATCACGCGATCTGGTTCCACCGTCCCTTCAGGATCGACGACTGGCTGCTGTACGTGACGGAGAGCACGGTCGCGAGCGGCGCGCGGGCGTTCACGCGCGGCACCTTCTTCACCGAGGACGGCGAGCTGGTGGCCTCGGTCGCACAGGAAGGCGTGATCCGGACGGGCGAGCGGCCGGCTGAAGTCGGGGAATCGGCCAAACCTGAGGAAGTCGAGGGAGACGAAGCATGAAGCGAAACGAATCGACGTTCGCGAGAGTGGCCGCCGCCGCCCTCGTCGGCCTTGCCCCGTTGCTGGCGGCCTGCGGCGCGGAGCCCGAGGCCGTAGCCGAGATCGAGCCGGTGAACGACCTGCCAAATCCCTACGAGCGCATCGAGCCCTGGGCGGAGTTGCCCCCGGGGGCGGTGCAGTGGGGGCAGGTCACGGGCGTCGAGCAGGGACCCGACGGGAACCTCTACGTCATGCACCGCTGCTTCGAGAACAGCTGCGCGGACCGAGCCGAAGATCCCATCGTCAAGTACGACATGTCCGGCCGGGCCCTCGCCTCGTGGGGCGCGGGACTCTTCAACTACCCGCACGGCTTCCACGTCGACTACGAGGGGAACGTGTGGGCGACGGACGCGCGCGGGAACGGCGAACTCGGGCACCAGGTGTTCAAGTTCAGCGCCGACGGGGAACTCCTGCTGACGCTCGGGCAGGCCGGGGTCGCGGGGCTCGGGCCGGATGTGTTCAACCAGCCCACCGATGTTCTCGTCCTCCCCGGCGGCGAGTTCCTCGTCACCGAGGGTCACGGCGAGGGCAACGACCGCGTCGTCCGCTTCAGCCCCCAAGGGGACTTTCTCGACGCGTGGGGCGGGCCCGGCTCGGGGCCCGGCCAGTTCAGCACGCCGCACGCCATCGCCCGGGACTCGCGGGGACGGATCTTCATCGGCGACCGTGCGAACAACCGGATCCAGATCTTCCTCGAGGACGGGACCTTCCTGGAGGAGTGGAAGCAGTTCAGCCGCCCCAGCGGGATCTTCATCGACGACGACGACACGATCTACGTGGCGGACTCGGAAAGCTGGGGGCCGAACAATCCCGGCTGGAAGAAGGGGATCCGCGTCGGGAGCGCGCGCGACGGGTCCGTCTCGTACTTCATCGAGGACATCGAATCGACGACGATCGAGCACAGCGGGGCCGAAGCCGTGGGCGTCGACTCGGAGGGGAACGTCTACGGCGGCGTCGTGCGCCGCCGCATGCTCGAGAAGCACGTGCCGGCGAGGTAGCGGAAGTGCCAGCGGGAGGGGAGAGCGCCCGATTCGGCTATTTCGTCCAGATCACGACGACCCCGCAACGCGCGTCATACCCCCCGAACTCCGGTGGTAGCTCGCTCGCGCCCTGGTATACCTCGATCCCGGCGACCTCGACCGGCAACACGAGGGTGTCGAGGTCGAAGACCGGGACCGGAGAGCCATCGAGAAACGCCCGCAGCCGACAGCCGCCCGGCGTGAAGCCCTGGGATGCCCTCGAACTCTCCACCCAGCAGCGGGCGCCCGATCCAGGGCAGCGGAGCCGGATCCCCGGCGCGTCCGCGATCATGTGCGTGATCCGGTGCGGACGGCGTCGATCAATGTCGTCCAGGGTGAAGAACGTGCCACCGCTCAGCAGTTCGCCGTAGTACTTCCGCTCGTAGAATCCCCCCACCTCCAGCCGGCGGGGCCTGACCGCCGTCGCAACGAGGGGCTCCAACTCCAGCGGATCGGGCACAAGCCCGACCTGGACCTCCGTGGTGAGTCCGCGGGTCACGGTCACGGGAATGCCCAACCCGGCGTAGCCCAACATGCTCACCTCGAGTCGGTGGTCCCCGGCCGGAATCCCCGTAAGGGCAAAGCGCCCGTGACGGTCCGTCTGCACCTGCTGCGGTCGCCCCGAAACGGAGACGGCCGCCGAGGCCACCGACCTGTCCGTCGAATTGTCGAATACCCGGCCGACGATCCGCCCCGGGTCGGCCTCGCCGAACAGGACGCGGAGATGCGCCTCGCTGGCCGTGCCGGGTTCGAAGGTGACGACCGTCTCCTCGCTCGAGTCGTCCCCGAACTCCGCCCACACGGTGGCCGCCCGCGCATCCCGCGGGACGCAGATGGAGAAGCTCCCGTCCGCTCCGGCGGGTTCGCGCACCGGTCGAAGGACGTCGTCGGCCGTCCAGCGGAGCACGATCGTGGCGCCGGGAAGATTGATCGTACCGGACTCCTCGGTGACGAGGACGTGAAGCGAAGCCCGGTCGCCGCAGTCGCGTCCCTCCTGGGCCGCGGCCGCACCGGCCCCGCTCGCGAGCAGCAGCAGGGCGACCCATGCCGGTCGCGGCGCCGCCATCTTCCTGCATCCCGTCGGCGATGCCCCGTTCGATGTCCTGCGGTTGGATGCCTGGTTGGCCACTGTCCCGACTCCGTTTGAAGAGACCTTCGATGCCGCCCATGCGGGCGTGCGCTGCGAGTCAGCTACTATGTTTCTACGAGGTCGGCGTCGCAGGGTTCCACGGCCCTCCGCAGTCCGCCACCCGTGTAGACACCCGGCCGGCCCCGTGGGTTCGCTTGTCCGGCCACGCGAGCCCCCCGAGTGACGACTCTGGAGCCCGTTCGGTCACTCCGTCCCTTAACGTGAGCGGGAGGGATTCCGCGTCAGTCGAGAGCCGCGTCGATCGCGGTGGCGTGCCTCCCGAGGAAGGCGTCGAATTCGGCAACCAGGGCGTCGCATTCCTCGTCCTCGTGGGCGAGCGAGACCGTGACGAACCCCCGGCGGGCCACGTAGAACCCCGCCAGCAGCATCTCGAGCTGGAAGAGGTCGCGCGCGGCCATCGGCGTGTGGGCCACGTCGGCGCGTCGGCGGATCGGCTGCCTCTGGAAGTGGACCGTCATGATGGAGCCGCGGCCGGTGACCTGTGCGGGCGCCTCCCTTGCCGCCGCCACCCCGTTGAGGGCGGCCCTCAGGGCATCGCCGCGCTGGGTGAGCCGGCGCACCGCGTCGGGAGTGAACACGTCGCGCAGCCCGACGAGCCCCGCCGCCATCGTCAGTGAATTGTTGTTGTGCGTGCCGGGGTGGCTGAGATGGTTCTCCTGGCGCGGGTCGAAGCGGTCCATGAGTTCGGCGCGCCCCCCGAAGGCCCCGAACGAAGCGCCGCCCCCGAGGTACTTGCCGAACGTCGTGAGGTCGGCGTGGATGTCGAGCGCCTCCTGCAGGCCTCCCGGGGCGAGCCGCGAGGTCTGGACCTCGTCGAAGATGAGCAGGACGCCCGCCCGGGCCGTCGCATCCCGCAGGGCGTTCAGGAACACGCGGGTCCCGGGGATGCATCCGCCGCCCGCGAGCATGGGCTCGACGAGCACGCAGGCGAGCTCCGTCGCCCTCTCGGCGATGAACGATCGTGCCGACTCGGCATCGTTGTAGTCCGCGACGGTCCACGGGAAGGGCACGTTGAGGCGCCGGTCCGGCCCGGTGAAGTTCAGGGGGCCGCCGTGATACGCGCCGTTGAACACGAGCACTCCCTCCCGGTACGTCACGGCGCGCGCCAGGCTGACGGCCATGAGGTTCGCCTCGGTCCCCGAGTTCGTGAAGCGCACGCGCTCGACGGACGGGAAGCGGCGGCAGATGAGTTCGGCGAACTCCTGCTGGTTCGGGCTGGGGCCTCCGAGCGTGAGGCCGTTTCCCGCGGCTTCCACGATCGCGGCGCGGATGGCGGAGTTGGAGTGGCCGTAGAGCCCGGCCGTGTAGTCGTTCAGGAAATCGACGTAGACGTGCCCGTCGAGGTCGTGGAGGCGAGACCCCTCGCCGCGCACGATGGTGACGGGGAAGGGATCGTAGTGGTTGACCGTTCGGGTGTCCGCCCCCGGCAGATAGTTCGTCGAGCGCTCGAAGCTCGCCTGGCTGAGGGGGTTCGCCGCCGCATAGCGCGCCGCCGCGTCGGCCGCGAGTTCCTCCAGGGCACGCGTCCGGACCGGGCCAGTCGTCATCGGTTCCATCCCGCGCTCGGGTTCTGCTACGTTGCCGGGGCCGCCGGCGCGCCCCCTCGGGGTGCACGCGGGCGTTCCCGGACACCGGCTTCTCACGGGAGGATACGAAAAATCGTGGAGAGAAGAAAACTCGCCAATACCGGCCTCGAGGTGTCCCGCGCCTGCATGGGCACGATGACCTTCGGGTCGCAGACCGATGTCGAGGGGGCCGCCGCGATGGTGGATCTGTGTTTCGCCCGCGGCGTGGACTTCTTCGACACCGCGAACGTCTACAACCAGGGCCTGTCCGAGGAGATCCTCGGCGAGGTCCTCGGGGACCGGCGCGAACGCGTCATCCTCGCAAGCAAGGTCTGCAATCCGATGGGAGATCCCGTCGAGTACCGGGGCCTCTCACGCGACGCCATCAGGCGCGGAATCGAGGATTCGCTGCGGCGACTCGGGACCGACTATCTCGACATCTATTACCTGCACCTTCCCGACTATGAGACGCCCATCGAGGAGAGCCTCGCCACGCTCGAGGAACTCCGGGAAGAGGGGATCATCCACTATCCGGCGACCTCCAACTACAGCGCGTGGCAGATGGCCGAGATGTTCTCGATCTGCGAGCGCGAGGGCTGGGCGAAGCCATGGATCGCGCAGCCGATGTACAACCTCGCGGCGCGCGGGATCGAGCAGGAATACCTCGCCTTCACCGGGCGCTACGGCATCGCGAACGTCGTCTACAACCCGCTCGCGGGCGGGCTGCTCACCGGCAAGCAGAGCCGCGAGGCGCCATTGCCGGGGACACGCTTCGACGGCAACCGGATGTACCTCGACCGCTTCTGGCACGACGAGTACTTCCGTGCCGTCTCGGAGGTCGCGACGATCGCGCGGGACGCCGGCCTCACGCCGGTGCAACTCGCGCTGGGCTGGCTGCGGGCGCAGGAGGGGGCGGACTGCATCATCGTGGGCGCTTCCCGCATCGAGCACCTCGAGGAGAACCTCGACGCGTTCGACCCCCCGCCCTTGAGCGACGAGGTGCTCGCCGCGTGCGACGGCGTGTGGGCGCGGCTCCGCGGGCCGACGCCGAGTTACAACCGGTAGCGAGGGGTCCGCCTATGCGTCTCGGGGCGAGCCCTCCAGGAGACCCTCCAACGGGCGCTCCTCGGCACCGTTTTCCGTGCAGACGGCGTAGTGCGTCTCGGCGGATCCGTACAGGGCGACGCCGGCCGTCTCTCCCGCCTTGTTCAGGAGGAAGAAGCGCACGTCGAAGTTCGGCAGACCGCGCGCGTTGAGGAGTCGCGATTCGACGGTGTTCGATTTGATCCGCTCGAGCGTAGCCATGCCGGCGTCGAGCGGGCTCATGCCCTGGCGCATGAACTCGACGGCGAGGAAGGACGAGAGGTTATAGAGGTTCGCCTCGCCCCGGCCCGTCGAACCGACCGCGCCCACGTCGTTGTCCACGTAGAGGCCGGCACCGAGGATCGGCGAGTCACCGGTGCGGCCGGGGATCTTCCACGAGAGGCCGCTTGTCGTGGTGACGCCGCAGATGTCGCCGGCCGCGTTTACGGCGTTGCAGTTGGTCGTGCCCCAGAAGGAATGGGCCGGGATCAGGCCCTCGTCGACCATCGAGAGGCCGGCGTCGAGCCGTTTGCGAGGATCGAGCCAGTGGCCGGGATCGATCCGCCGGCGCCATTCGAGCCACAGGGCGCGCGACGCCTCTGTGTTGAGATCGTCCTCGATCTCGAACCCGAGCTGGCGCGCGAACGCCTGCGCGCCGGCGCCGACGAGCAGGTGGTGGTCGGTGAGTTCGGCCACCGCCTTCGCGACGAGCGACGGGGTGCGGACGCCCTCGAGCGCCGCGACGCCCCCGGCCCAGCGCCGGGGTCCGTGCATGCAGCACGCGTCGAGCTGGACGACGCCGTCCGCGTTGGGCAGCCCGCCGTAGCCGATCCCCATCTCCGTGGGGTCGTTCTCGGGAATATTCACGCCCGCGATGAGGGCGTCGAGGACGTCCTCTCCCTCCGCGATGCCGCGGAAGGCGCGTTCGACGGAGCTTTCCGGTCCGCCGTTGTTGAATCGGATCCCGCTCAGGTCGGAGACGACGATGGGTCGCGCGGCGCGGGAGCGGCGGACGGCGGGGGCGGCGACCTGGGCGGCGACGGGCGCGGCGGCGAGCCCGGCGGCAGAAGCCAGTCCGGCGGCGGACGTCCGGACGAAGTCTCGACGGTCCATGCTCATGGTCTCACTCCTCGGTGGATGGGTGCGGATGACCTCAACATACCATCCCGGACGTGGCGCGTTACGTTCCCGCGGGAACGTCGGAGCGGTCGAATACGAGACGGCGCAACGCTGGACGGGAGCGAACATGAGCATTCGGGTCTGCGTGGGAGGGGCGACGGGGTGGACGGGCGAGAGCGTCGTTGCCGGCACCCGCGCGTCGGACGAGTTCGAACTGACGGGCGCGGTCGCGCGTCGAGCGGCCGGACAAACCATCGGCGGCGTGCGAGTCACCGCCGATGTGGAGGAGGCGCTCCGCGAGCCGACCGATGTCTACATCGACTACACGCACCCGAGTGCCGTCTACCGAAACATCATGTGCGCGATCGAGGCGGGCGTGGCGGCCGTCGTCGGGACTTCGGGGCTCACGGGGCGGGAGTACGGAGAGATCGACCAGGCGGCTCGTGCGCAGGGCGTGGGCGTGATTGCCGCCGGGAACTTCTCGATCACGGCGGCGCTGCTGAAGCACTTCTCGGGAATCGCGGCGCGCCATGTGCCGCACTGGGAGATCGTCGACATGGCGTCGGCAGGAAAGCCCGACGCACCGAGCGGCACCGCGCAGGAACTGGCGGAGTTTCTGGGGTCGGTTGCGGCGAACCAATTCGGCCGGCCGGTCGAGGACACCCTCGGGTCGCGGGAGGCGCGGGGGGCCACGATCGGGGGCGCGCAGGTGCACTCGCTCAGGCTTCCGAGCTACGTGATCTCCGTGGAAGCGATCTTCGGCCTTCCCGGCGAGCGCCTTTCGATCCGCCACGACGCGGGGTCGAGCGCGGAGCCCTACGTGGGCGGAACCCTCCTCGCGGCACGGCTGGCGCCGGAGCGCGTGGGACTCACGCAGGGCCTCGACCGGCTGCTGTTCGGGGGACAGGCGCCCCGCGACTGAGGGCGGGAGTCGGCGGCGGGACGTTCCCGCGGGAACGTCTTCAGCCAGCCGGCCGGTTGGCGACGATCGCGATCCGGGAGCCATCGGGGCTCACGGCAAGTCGGGTGATGCCACCCACGCCGAGGTCGGAGAAGTCTGCGATCTCGGTCCAGCCCGAGGCTTCGGCCCAGACGAAGAGACGCCCGCCATCCCCCATGAGAATCTCGCCCTCCGGCGTCCACGCGTAGTCCTCGCGACCCGGCAGCGTGCGGGTGATCCGCTCCGTGGTTCCCGCGGCGGGGTCGAGGCGTTCGATCCACCACTCCTCGTCCGAGACCTTGCGCACGAAGGAGATCTCCTCCGTTCCCGGAATCCGGTGGATGGACCGGCCCGGGTTCTCGGCGACGATCCGGATCTCCCCGCTCAGCGCGTCCCCGACCTGGAGGGTGGCCGGATCGCCGAGGATGAACATCGTGACGACCTGCTCGTTGGCCCACGCGAAATACCCCACCGGCTCGGCGGTGGCGAAGATCGGCCCCACCGGTTCGCCGGAAAGGTCGTAGCGCCAGAGGTACTGCTTGCCGCGGAGCTCGTGGATCGAGGAGAAGGCCTCCTGCCCGGGGATCTGGAGCGCCGAGAACTCGCTCGCGTCCGTGTGCGTCAACTGCACCGCGGGTCCGGCGCCGGATTCCGCCCCGGAGGTCACCCCGAGGCGCATGATTTCGGTCTGGCGCCGCTCGAGCGCGGTCGTAAAGAGGATGGCCGAGCCGTCGAGGAGGAAGCTGGGCTGGTTGTCGTAGCCGTCGCGGTCGGTCGCCTGCTCCAGGCCCGAGACCGAGAGCGCGCCGCCGTCGCGGGCGAGGGTCCCCAGCCAGATGTCGGTGGCGGGGGCTCCGGTGGCCGTCGGCACGTAGTCGGCGGGCGCCGGTCCGATCTCGGGCATGGGTCCGTCGGGGGGCTCAGCCGGGAAGGAGAGGGCCGTCCCCGCTTCCGGGGTTGGCTGTTCCTCGCCGGGCTCCTGCGGGTCGCCGGCAGCGCAGCCCGCCAGCGCCACCGTCACGAATCCGCCGAGCAGCAGGATGGCGTAGCCGAAATGAGAGATTCCACGCATGGTGGCAATCGTATGGGGGAGAGGGATTCTGGCGTCGCGGTGAGGGTGGGCGGAGTTACGACGTGCGCGGCGCGGAGCGCCGCGCGTGCCGGTCTGGAGACCGGCGTTCCAAGCCGTATGTGCGCTCGTGGTTGGGTGGCCCTACGCGCTTGCGGCCCTGCGGGCCGCTGCGGACACAGCCGTAACACGCTTATTATTCTTTAGTTTAGATGTTATCCGCAGAATTCGATATCAGACTCGCTACCACTGATGCGATTCGCTCATGGTCCGAGTTGTAAGGGGTAACTCCGGGAACGCTTGGACGCTCGGTAAGCGTTCGGTTACAGAGGCGGTGGGCGACACCTCAACATATAGTATTTGCCGCCGAGCGGGGTGAGTGACCACCCTGAACCGATCGGCTCCGCCCGCCTCTGGACCGAGGCGACTGACAATGCTGCGCGCGCTCCAACCGTCTCTGTTCGCTGCTGCCGATGCGCGTCGGGAGAGGGCCTCCACATCGGGCACCTTCGTGGACAACACGGGCCTTCCCGTGCACCGCTGGTTCCGCTACAGCGCCGGGTTCAGTGGTGCTTGGGCCGAAGGCTTAATCGCGCATGAGGCTGCCACCGGGTACACCCTAGTCTTCGACCCGTTCGCTGGCAGCGGCACGACACTGATCGCCGCTGAGCAGTGCGGAGTGGAGTCGCGGGGAATCGATCCGCATCCGTTCGTGGCACGAGTCGCAAGGGCCAAGCTCGCCTATCGTTCGTCGCCGGAGGCGTACCTTCTCCGTGCCCGAGAAGTCCTAACGCAAGCGCGCCGGCAGCGTTCGTCTACCGAATCGTACAGCGCGCTGATCCGGCGGTGTTACACCGACGAATCGTTGGAGCAACTCGATGGCCTCCGGCGCGTAATCGAGTCTATCGACGACGATTCGGACGCTGCCCGTCTAGTCTGGCTTACCCTCGTCTCAATCTTGCGCGCGACGTCTCACGTCGGCACCGCCAACTGGCAGTACTTGCTTCCCAA
>CAZDZJ010000019.1:0-26741 GCA_964509895.1 uncultured Gemmatimonadota bacterium | reverse complement strand
CTCGGAGTCATCGACGCCCGGGGACCAGACACCGTCCGCGCCGAAGTCGACGAGCTTCACCCTGAACGCCGCCGGCGCCGCCGTGTCATCCGGCGTCCAGATGTCCATCCGGAAATGCGTCATGTCGGAGGCGTCCAGCGTCGCCGACGTGAACTCGATGCCCGCGAACGTCAGGCCCGAGTACTTCTTCACGGCGTCACCCGCAACCTCCACATCCTCTACCGTGGCTTGATCCCACGACGCCGACCACGTGTCCACCGCCACGTCGTCGTAGGCATCGCTGAAGAGCGAGATCACATCATCCGCCGAGTCTTCCGGCGTCGGCGCCGGCTCGGCCGGCTCCGGCTGCGGAGGCGGCGCAGCACCTTGCCGGAAATACACGTTGTCCACGTAGAGCGTGTTCGGGTCGCCGGAGATGATCAGCTGCGCCAGGTTGGCCCGCGACGCGAGGTTCGCAAAGTCGTTCAGCCACAGGTCAAGGTGCACCCATTCTTCCGACGCCAGCCCCTCCGTGGCCGTGATCGTCGCCTCGTGCTCGCTGTCGTCGCCCCCTCCGAACGCACCATCGGCACCGAAGTCCACGAGCTTCACCCTGAACGCCGCCGGCAGAGCGGTGGCATCCGGCGTCCAGACGTCCATGCGGAAGTAGTCCATCCCCGTCGCGTCCACGGGTTGCGAAGTGAACTCGATCCCCGCGAAGGAGAGGTTCGTGTACAGCCTGGCCGGATCGCCGGCGATCTCGATATCCGTCAGGTCGGCCGCATCCCAGTCGGCCGACCAGGTGTCCACCGCCACGTCGTCATGAGCGTCGCTGAAGAGCGAGATCACGCTGTCCGCCGCGTGCGTCGGCGCCGGAGGTCCGGCCGAGGGAACCGCCTGAGACATGACGGTCACGGCTGCGCTCGCGCTCGCGCTTCCGGACGTCGCGGTGACCGTGGTCTGACCGTTCCCGACCGCGGTAACCAACCCCGCCGCATCGACCGTCGCCACCGCGTCGTCCTGCGAGGCCCAGTCAAGCATGGGGCCCGCGATCACGTTCCCGTTCGCATCGAGCGCCTCGGCCGTGAGCTGCGCCTGCTCGCCGATCGCCGTCAGACGGATCGAGTCGGGCGTGACCGCGAGCGTCGCGGCTTCCTGCATGACCGCGACGGTTCCGCTGCCGCTGGCCGTGCCCGACGTCGCTTCGATCGTCGCCATGCCGGGGCTGACAGCGGTGACGAGCCCCGTCGCGTCCACCGTCGCGACTGCGTCATCCGATGAGGCCCAGTCCACCGTGGCGTTCGCGATCGCATTTCCATTCGCGTCCTGAACCTCGGCCGCGAACTGCACCATGTCCCCGACCGCCGAGAGCATTGCCGACTCCGGCGTGACCGCGACCTGGGCGGCGGCCTGCGTCACGGTCACGGCGGCCGACCCGCTCGCGGAGCCCGACATCGCGTTGATCGTGGCCGAGCCCGTCGCCACCGCGGTGACGAGTCCCGCCCCGTCCACCATCGCGACCGCGGCGTTACCGGAGGTCCAGGTGACGGACGCTCCGGACATGACGCCTCCGTTCTGGTCGCGAACGGTGGCGGTCAACTGGACGCTTTGGCCCAGAGCGGTGAGTTCCGCCGTCGCGGGCGCCACCTCGACGGTCGTGGCCACGGGCGTGGGCGTCGGCGGGGCGACGGGGCCGGGATCACCGTCACCACCGCACGCCAGCACGGTACAGGCAACGAGAGCGGCTGCCGCGCCGGCCCGGGATCGCACGAACAACAGGCGGCGAGCGGAAGATCCCGGCGACCGCCGGACGGGAAGTGAGCGGTGGCGCAGCGAGTTCATGGCTTCTCTCCGATTGGGTCTCTGTCGATGGACCGGGTGGGGCGCCCTCGCGCGGCTTCGGCCGCGGGGCGCCGGAAGTAGACGTTGTCGACATACACGGTGTTCAGGTCTCCCGAGAGGATCAGCTGCGCGAGGTGTTCTCTCGCCGCGAGCCCCGTGAAGTCCGCCAGGGGCACGTCGAGTCGCACCCACTCGCCCGTGGCCAGACCATCGGCGGTGCGGAGCGTGACTTCGTGTTCGCTGTCGTCGCCGCCCCCGTCGTAAACGCCGTTGGCGCCGAAGTCGACCAGCTTCACCTTGAATTCCGCCCCCGCCGTCTCGTTCGGCGTCCAGACGTCCAGCCGGAAGTGCGACATGCCCGAGGCGTCCAGAGTCTGTGACGTGTACTCGATGCCGGCGAAGACCAGGTTCGTGTACTTCTTCGCCGCGTTACCGTCGACGGTCACGTCCTCCACGTCGGCCGCGTCCCACTCCGCCGACCAGGTATCGACCGCGACATCCGCATACGCGTCGCTGAAGAGCGAGATGACGTCCGCCGCCGCGTCCGTCGGCGAGGGCGCGGGCTCGGGCGGACCCGTCGGATCGGGCGGATCCGGCGTCTCGGTGCGGAAAAAGAAGATGTTGTCCAGGTAGACGGTGGGGCTCGCCCCCGAGATGATCAGCTGTGCGAGGTGGCCGCGCGTCCCGAGCCCGCTGAAGGCGTCCAGCGGAATGTCCAGCGTGTTCCAGCTTCGCGGCGCGATCGAAGGGGTAGAGGCCGGACCGAGGGTGATCTCGTGCTCGCGGTCGTCGCCCCCGCCGAAGGCCCCATCGGCTCCGAAGTCCACCAGCTTGATGCGGAAGGCGGAGGCGTCATTCGTCCAGAGGTCTACATGGAGGTGCGTCATCGACGTGGCGTCGATGAGCGACGACGTGAACTCGATCCCCGCAAAGGCGAGGTTGCTGTACTTCTTCACCGGGTTCCCCGCCAGCACCACGTCGGCCACGTCGGCCTGGTCCCACTCCGCCGACCAGGTGTCGACGCGCACATCGTCGTAGGCGTCGCTGAAAAGGGAAATGACATCCTCTGCCGGCACCATCGGCACGGGAGGCACGTCCGACGGCGGGGCATCGATGCTGACCGTGAACGTCCCCGCAGCAGGGATCGATCCCAGCCTGGCCGTGATCGAGGCGGTGCCCGCGCGCAGCAGCGAGATCGAGCCGTCCGGCAGCACCGAAGCGACGGCCGGGTCCGACGACGTGAAGGTGAAGTACGAGGGCGCAGCGTCCACCGTCACGTCGGCCCCGTTCACGTCGAAGGTCACCCGCGTACCGGGGACCGTCAGGATGCCGCCGACCTCTCCGCTGACGGCCCGGCTGGGGATCATCGGCCGCGGGTCTATGATCGTGCCGAGCCGCTCGAACTGTACGTCGTCGAAGTAGACGTCGTAGCCGACCTCATACTCCGACGCGTCCGCCACCAGGAAGAGCCCACGCTCCTCGGTCAACACCGAGGGCAGGGGCAGGGGGAGCGCGAACTTGGTCCAGCGGGTCGAGAGGGGCACGTTGTCGAGATTGGCCGGGAACCGGGAGGCGCCCGTGTTGTCGTTGCCGATGCCGACCCGGTCCAGGGTGGCGGCCGTGCTCGCGCGGGCCCAGAACGTGAGAGCGTCGAATCCGGAAAGATCCCGGGGCACCTCCGAGAAGAAGGCCCCCCCCGCGAAACCGCCCGACGGATCGCTCGGTGCGGGGACGGTGAATCTGAGGGCCGCTGTCCCGCGGTAGACCTCGTCGCGCTCGATGTCCAGCGCGTCGACCTTGGAGCCGCCGAAAGCCGAATAGTGGAGTCCCGGAGCGAAATCGTCGTAGAAAACCTCCGACTCGGGCGGGAAGGTGGCCGGGTCCAGGCTCGTCAGATCTCTCCCGCACCCGGTGGCGACGGCGAGCGCCGCGAGCGCGGCGGCTACTGCGCCGCCTCCCCTCCGGCGTGCGGTCCTCGCTATCATCTTCACCGTCCCGCTTTGGTCGGAAGCTCCGGCACGCTTCCGTGCCAAAATTGGAGTCACCCCGAGTCGTCCCACAGACTTTGTTCGGGCGCCGAACAAAGTGCGGAAGCAGAGCTGGCGCTGTCAAGACACAAGCCTGCCGGGACCTCGGGAGAGGGGGTATCTCGAACGTCAGTCGGACGAATAGGCGAACGATGGAGACACGGGAGTTCGAGATCAGAACGGAGCGGTTGCTCCTCCGGCCGCACCGTCCGGAGGACGTGGGCGACATATTCGAGTTCGCCCGCGATCCGGAGTGGGGCCGGTACCTGACGACGCCGCTGCCCTACCTCAGGGAACACGCGGTGGAGTTTGTGGAGGACCGGATCCACACGCCACGGGACCTGTGGCCGGCGTGGGCGATCGTCCTCGACGGGAGGGTCGTGGGCGGCATCGGAATCGAGATCGACGTCGAAGATGCGACGGGCGCCCTGGGCTACTCGATCGCGAAGGAGCAGTGGGGCCGCGGCCTGACCGTGGAGGCAGCCCGCGCCGTCGTCGATTGGGCGTTCCGCGAACGTGGGCTCGCGAAGGTGTACGCGTACGCCGATGCGCGGAACGCGCAGTCTCTGAGGGTGATGGAAAAGCTGGGCATGACCCGCGAGGGGAGGTTGCGCAGCCACCGGACGTTGCGCGATGAGCGGGTCGACGACGTGTACTACGGACTTCTCAGGGAAGAGTGGGAGAGGGACGAACGCTAGCGCGCCGTGGCAGACCCCCGCGTCAGTACTTGATGTCGGTCCGTCCGACCGTCATTCCGATGTGGCCGACCCTGCGACCCATCGTGTAGTGCTCACCGCTGCCGGCGGTCATCCCGAAGAAGTCCACGGAGGGCACGATCAGGCGGCCGGCGTCGTCGACCGCGCTCTCGATGGCGGTCGTCGCCACGACCTCCGCGAGGAAGATCTTCCGCTCCGGCGGCACCTCGAGCGAGTCGAAGATCCGGCACTCGCAATGGATGGGGGACTCCTCCACCGTGGGCGCATCGACGGCGGTCGCCGCGCCGCGGGTCAACCGCGAGAGCTCGAACTTGTCGGCCACGCGACCGGAGTTCATGTCGACGGTGTCGAAGGCCTCGACCATCGATGCGAGCGGGACGTTGAGCACGAACTCGTCGTGGATCTCCAGGAGTTCCCTCGCCTGGTGCTCGAGGCCCGCGCTCACCCCGATCTGCGGCGGATCGCCGCTCACGACGAACGTCCACAGCACGGAGATCTCGTCCGGGTCGCCGGGTCGCCCGTTGACGGTGAGCAGGATCGCCGGGACCGGTGGGAGCATCGGGCCGGGCTCGGCAAGCGAACGGCGAGGTCCCGCAAGGGGCGGTGCCGGCCTACCGCCGCCCACCCGCGTCCCCTCGTCGGGTGCGCACCCCCACACGGCGGCGAACGTGGCGGCTACCGACCCGCCCTCCAGAAACCGCCTCCGCGACCAGCCGGGCGTTGATGTCATCGTCGTCACAACCTCCGAGTTTTCTCAATAGATGCCGGGGATGATCCGGTATTTCACGCGCGCCTGATATTCCGCCCAGTTCTCCGGGCCGTATTTCTCGGCGCAGAACCGGTCGTCGAGGCGCTGGCGCGAGATGAACAGGCCGACGATGAAGATGAAGTAGGTCCAGGCCCACAGGTTGGTGAAGTAGCCGAATACAAGGGCGATCGAGAGGGAGAAGCACCCCTCGCCCAGGTAGTTGAAGTGGCGCGCGACGGCCCACAGGCCGCTGCACAGGATCTTGCGGTCGCCGGCCTCGATGTACTCGGGCTCGATGAGGCCGAGGAACTTGCGCTCGGGCCAGCGCTTGAAGGTGTACTTCTGCATGTTGGCGCCGCGCGTGATCCCCCAGCCGACGAGGAACAGCGCCGGGGCGCCGATGAGCCAGACCTGTCTCCAGGGCGCCGCGAAGCCGGGGTCCGGGTACACAGCCAGGCCCCACAGCGGCAGGATGTAGAGCCACCCGTACACCATGATCCCGCCCCAGATCATCTTGAAGCCGAGCTTCTCGTGGATCACGTCGTAGGTGTAGAGCTGGACGCGCTCGAAGATGAAGTAGTCGAAGACGTAGAACGTGAGGAATCCGGCATACAGGAAAACGCCCGGGTTGGAGTCCGCGCCGAACAGTCCGTGGTGGTACGCGGCGCCGGAGAGGGCGTTGAGCGACAGCATTGTCCCGCCGACGACGTACAGGAACATCTTCACGTCGAAGCGGTCGTTGAGGAACGACAGCTCGAGGATCCGCCCTTCCCACAGCGCGGCGAGCGGACGGTCCACCTTGCCGCGCGACCCTCCGAACACGGCGAGGAGGGCGAAGATCAGGCACATGACCGTGCCGCCGGCCACCTGGTAGACGGTGGACCGGTAGAACCAGTCCCGCGGCATCCCGGTCAGCTCGAGCGCCCAAACGAGTTCGGCGAGTACGAAGACGAGAAGGCCGTTCAGCCGGTAGCTGCGGGGTTCGCCGGTATCCGCGTCGATGACGTAACCGGGGATCCGTCTTCCGGGCAGGATGAGCTGCACCACGAAGAACGCGGCGCAGATCGCCAGCGGGGTGAGGAAGCCGGCCAGCGCTTCGGTCCGGGACAGCTCGAAAAGGTGGCCGATGCCGAGCCATTCAATCATGGTCCACCGCCCCTTCCTTGCGCGGCATCAGAACAGATCCTCCCCGGGGAGCGCCGCCGCCTGCCTGAGCCAGCTCACGAGGAGCTCCTCGTCCGGCTCGTCATCCTCGTGGATGTGGAAATAGCGCACGTGCGCGTGCCTCGAATCCACCGGCGGCACGGGAGTGAGCGAGGCGCCGGTGAGGAAGGTCACCTTGACGTACCGCGTGAAACAATGGAACGAGAGGAACCAGCCCCGGTCCTCCATGCCGTAGAAGGGCGAGTTCCATCGGACGGCCTTGCGCGCATCGGGCACGACGCGCTCGATGAGCCCGTCCAGGTAGCGGCCGACCCCGCGTTTCCAGCCCGGCATGGCCGCGATGTAGGCCTGCACGGGCGCGTCCCCGTCACCCTTCGGAATCTGGGGATTGCCGCCGGAGAGGCGTCTCGGTTTCGTGGCCTCGGCGCCGGCGGCGCCCTCCGGTGCGCGCTCGCGGATCAGGCGCCTAACGCTCCGTCCGCGCGAACCGCAGGTTTCGGACACGCCCGGCGTCCACGACCATCGCCTGGAATCGGCCGTCGACGAGGTCGGAGAAGCGGAACGTCGGCCCGTCCTCCGTCGCGAGCCGCCCGTCCGACTCGGCCACGAGCGCGACCGGGTCCCGCCGACCGACGTGCAGCGTGAGCCCCGCAGCTCCTTCCGCCGCGATCCGATACGTCGCGTCCAGTTCGGGGCTGTAGAAGGCGCCGGCGTAGCGCGCGCGATTCGGGATGTCGCGGTCGGTCGGAGCTTCCGGAGCGTCGCCCCCGGCCGCGGCCTCATCCGCGGGTTCCGCCTCCTCGCCCTCCGCGACGTCGGCGGGCGGGTCCATCGCGTCTTCCAGGTAGATCTCGGCCGTGCGCCTGATGAGGCCCATCGGATCGATCCGCGACCGGTTGCACAGGGCCACGAAGGAGTAGCCGGTGTCGGGATAGCGGGTCATTCCCGTCCGGTAGCCGACCCACGAGCCGCCGTGCCCCACCGTTGCCAGCCCCCGGTGTTCGCCGTGGGAGAGGCCGAAGGCGTAAGGAATCGTGTCGCCGGAGGTGAGCACGCCCCGCTCGTGCATGAGCGCCACCCATTCGGGTCCGCCGACCGTGCCGTCGGTCAGATTGCGGTCCCACGCGGGCCACTCCTCCACCGAAGTGTAGATGCCGCCGTCTCCGACCACGTCGAGCGTCGTCATGTTGATCCGGAACCCGTCATCGGTCGGCGAGTAGCCGGTCGCCCGGTCGGGGACGACCTCGTTGTGGTCGTCGTGGAAGTGCGTGTCCGGCATGCCCAGGGGGTCGAAGAACTCGGTCCTGGCGAACTCCCGCAGGCTCCGGCCCGAGACCCTGGCCACGATCTCGGCGAGCAGCACATAGCCGGAGTTGCTGTACAGGTACTCGGAGCCCGGAGGAAAGTTGAGTTCGCGCTGCCGGGTGATCGCGTCGAGGATGTCCTGATCGGCGATGAAGTCCTCGCTCCGGTTCCCGGCCAGGGTGAAGAGCCCGAGGTAATCGCGCACGCCGGAGGTGTGGTGGATCAGGTGCCGGACGGTGGGAGGGTCGGGGTAGTCGGGGAACTCGGGGATGTAGCGCTGGACGGGCGCGTCCAGGTCCACTTCTCCCCGAAGGGCGAGCAGGGCGACCGCGCCGGCCGTGAACTGCTTGGAGACCGACGCGATGCGGTAGATGGTCGCCGGGCCGTTCGGGAGGCCGAAGTCGAGGTTCGCGGTGCCGTAGCCGGCGGCGTGGATCAGGCGGCCGTCCCTGGTCACGCCCACCGAGCAGCCGGGCCCGTCGGCGCTGGCGTAGTCGGCGAAGACCGCATCGACCCGGGCGGCCATCCCGTCGCCGTCCGGAGCGCACCCCGTGAATGCGCCTCCGAGGACCGCCGCGCCCACGAGCGCGGCGACCGCGGCCGCGCCGATCCGGCGAAAGTCGACGTGCCGCGCGTGTGTGGTCAGGACGGCCCCCTCGGCCACAGGCTGAACGGTTCGCGCCCGAATACGCGGCGGACCATGGGTTCGAAGAACTCCAGCGGCCGCGACTCGTAGCCGGGATCGAAGGCGCACTGGTCCCACCGGTGACAGAAGTCCACCGCGTCCTGATACCAGGGATGGTCACGGTACTTGTCGCGCGCGTTGGGGTCGCCGCCCACGTGATGGGCGTAGTAGACGCGCTGGAAGAGGCCGTGGTGCCGCACGATCCAGTGCGTTCGCTCGGTCACGAAGGGGCGGAGGAGGAGTGCGGCCAGTTCGCCGTGGCTGTGCGGGGCCAGGAGATCGTCGATGTCGTGCAGGAGCGCGGCGACCACCATCTCCTCGTCCGCGCCGTCCCGATGGGCGCGCGTCGCGCTCTGCAGCGAATGCTCCAGCCGGTCCACCTGGTAACCGGCGACCGAACCGGACAGCCCGCGGAGGTGCGCCAGCACCCGGTCGGCGGTGCCGGCGGCGAACTCCTCCTCGAGGCCTGCGAGCAACTCGTAGTCCTCACGGGTGCCGTCCGCCATGCGGGTGAAACTGACCACGGGGCCGCTGGGTGTCGGGCTCGGTGTCGCCATAGGGGGCATGCCTGTCACTCTCCCATGGAAGCTGGAACGAGGGCGCCTCGGGGCTCCTCCCCCCGCAGCGTCGGCAAACGCGAAGGGCCTTGTCAAGCGCGCTCGGTGCCCGGCATGCTCCGGGCAGGTCACAGCCGACGGAGGGGATCGACCATGGCTCAATCGATCAGCAGCCTCACGCAGAACGGGGACAGCCTGACCGCGACCTGGAGCGGCGGCGAACGGACCGATCTCCCCTACCTGTGGCTGCGCGACAACTGCGGCTGCGGCGAATGCTGCGTCGAGCAGACGACGGAGAAGCGGTTCCACGTTTTCCGCGTGCCCAGCGACCTGAGACCGGTGACGGTCGACATCGAAGGCGCCGGATCCGGGGATGAAGCGATCTCCATCGTCTGGCCGGACGGTCACCGCACGCGCCACCGGTCGAGCGACATCCACGGCCTCCTGAGCCGGCCTCGTGTCGAGTTGCAGCACTGGGACGGGCAGTTCCAGCCGCGGAGGTTCGACTACCGGCGGTTCCTGGCGAACGACGGCGCGGCGGCGGAACTGATCGAGGAGTTTCTGCGCACCGGGGTCTGCGTGCTGGTGGACGCCCCCACCGAACCGGATTCGCTGGAGGAACTCGCCACCCGCCTGGGCCCGGTCCGCGAGGTGCTGTTCGAGCGCATCCACAACGTCAAGCTCGATCCGAAGGGGTACAACATCGCGCACACGGCTCTGGCCGTCGGAGCGCACAATGACTTCACCAGCTACACGTGGCCCCCGAGCGTGCAGGCGCTGCACATGCTGGTGAACGAGTGCGAAGGCGGCGCGTCGACCGTCGTGGACGGCTTCGGCCTGCTCGAGGCGCTACGCCGCGAGCACCCCGACAAGTTCGACGTGCTGTGCTCGGTGCCGGTCCCCTTCCGCATCTTCAGCGACGAGTACGAGTGCTACGCGGCCAATCCGATGGTCGACGTCGACAGCGGCGGCGAGATCAGAATGATCCGCTTCAACACCGCCCAGATGCAGGCCATTCCCCTGTCGGAGCCCCGGCTGGCCGAGTTCTACGCCGCCTACCACGAGTTGTCGAGCCGCGTCAACGACCCCGGCGCCCAGGTCACCTTCCGGCTGGAGGGCGGGATGATCCTGCTCTGCGCCGGACACCGGGTGCTCCACGGCCGCACCGAGATGGTCTCGTCCGGGGCGCGCCACCTGCAGGACGCCTACTTCGAACACGACAACGTCCGCACCCACCTGAGGCTGCTCCGCCGCACCGGCCGCGCCTGAGAACGGGAGGCGGGCTCCGACACGGAAGGAGATCGAGGCCAGGTGGATCCGGTGGGGGCGCTGGGTCCCTGACCCACGGCGCCTCCAACGGTGCCACGCACCGGTCGGATCCAGGGGCCGCAGACTTTGGACTGACGTCCGTCAGGCTCCCGAGCGCGGGGGTTTGCGGGCCAGGAAGAAGAACATCGGAGTGAAGATCCCGGCCTTGCCACCCGCGACCAGTGCGTCGGCTGTCCGGTTCAACAGCGAGCTCACCGCGGCGGTGCCCTCCGGAAACGCCCTCAGCCTCTCGCCGACTCTCAGCACCAGATTCGTCAGCGCGCGGCCAACGGGCGTCCGCGGAATGCTCCTGAGGTTGAGGTCGCGACTCTGCAGAGCGCGGTACCAGGGCGTTGTCGGGTCCGCCGCGGGGGCGCGATCGTGAGATTCGACGAGTTCGAATCCCGCCCGGCGCAGCGCGATGTCTATCTCCGATGAGCGTGCGATGTCCGGCAGCGCATCGCCGGCCACGATGTCCTGCTTGATCCGCACGTGTTCGGCGTCCCGTGGATCGAAGTCCTCGGTGAGGCACCAGTCGTAGCCCGCGAAGCAGGCCCCCGGACGCAGGACACGGAAGATCTCCCGGAACGCCGCCGTCTTGTCCGGTGCGTGCGGCATGGACTCGATGGCGATGGCGGCATCGTATCGGTCCTCGCTCCCGGGGATCTGCATGTAGTCGCCGTGGATATAGCGGCACAGAGACTCGACATCCCGGGTGTGTTCCTTCGCGCGCTCGATCTGGTAGGCGTTGTTGTTGAGACCGACGAAGCTTGCCCCGGAATAGCGGGCCAGGGCGCCCATCGGTCCCCCTACTCCGCATCCGACATCGAGCACCCACATCCCCGGTGCAAGGGACAGGTGATCGGCGAGAAAGTGCTGATGCCTGAGCAGCGACGCCGTGAAGCCCTCGCCCCGGCGCCGGGGAGCGAAGTGAAAGGACCGCCCCCAGCCGAACTCGTAGAAATCCGTGACCAGGTCGTAGTAGTGATTGACGAACGACCGATAACGCTCTCGTCTGCCCTCCAGACCGGCATCGTGGATGCCGGTGTATTGCTCGACCACCGACTTCACTTCGTCCGGGGCGAGGTCGGCGAGAGATCGGGCGTCCGATCGCTTTGCAGGTGCAGGGGTCACCGAATCGTCCCGTTGAGTTCACAGGGTTGCCCGGGAGTCGCGCGGGAAGGAACACCGATTCGCCGACGTCCGCAAGCATCGTTGCCGTTTCTGCCGTTAGATTGATGTCGAACCTGACCGCGGGATCGACGGAAGGAGGGCTCATGACGACCCGGAGCGACGCGACGCGACGCGACTTTCTGATTCGTGTGGCCGGCGCCGGCGCCGTGCTGGCCGCCCCGCGCGCCCTGTTCGGGTCCCTGCCCTCGGTCCAGCAGACGCTCCCCACCCGGCCTATTCCGGGAAGCGAGGAGACGCTGCCGGTCGTCGGCTTCGGCTCGTCGAAACCCGTGCTTGAGATCCCGACCGAAGGGACGGCGCCCGTGGCCGGGGTGATCCGCGTGCTTCTGGAACACGGCGGCCGGGTCGTCGACACATCGCCGCGCACGCCGGAGATCGACGAGGAGTTCGGCACGGTCCTGACGGCGCCGGAGTTCAGCGGCCGCCTCTTTGTCGCGACGAAGATCAACACGGACGGGGAAGCCTCGGGCATCGAACAGATGCGGCAGAACCAGCGGCTCGTCGGAAGCCGCACGCTGGATCTGCTCGAGGTCGAGAGCATGCGCGACCTGGACGTGCACTGGCCCAACGTGCGCCGCTGGAAGGACTCGGGCGAGGCGCGCTACATCGGCGTCACCACCTCCAGCATCCCCCAGCACGAGGCGTTCGAGTCGTTCATGCGGACGCAGCCCCTCGACTTCGTCCAGGTCAACTACTCGGTGATGGAACCGAACGCGGAGGAGCGTCTCCTGCCGCTCGCACAGGACCTCGGGTTGGCCGTCCTCATCAACCGCCCGTTCATGAACGGCAGCTACTTCGGCCGCGTGAGCGGGCGTGAACTGCCCGAATGGGCGGCCGAGTTCGACTGCGCGAGCTGGGCGCAGTTCTCGCTCAAGTACATCCTCGCGCACTCCGCCGTGACGTGCGCACTCACCGAGACGACGAACCCGGATCACATGACGGAGAACATCGGGGCCGCGTTCGGCCGCCTCCCGGACGAGGCGACGAAGCGCCGCATGCGGGAACTCGTCCAGGACTTCTAAGGCTCTGAGAGCAAGCGGTCGAGGATCTCGCCGTTGCGGAGTACCGCTTGGTTGTCGATCCAGACGGTCGGGGTGCGCGTGATGGCGTCGAAGTGGGTCTTGGCGGAAACGTCGCCGCCCAGGTTGGCGGAGGTGCCGATACCGATGTGGACGGTGCCGTTCACGCCTTCGTCGTTGAGCATCTCGCCGGTGAACTCGGTGCACGCCGGGTTCAGGCCGAAGGCGAACTGGGCCAGGTTGTAAACCCAAGGGTCGTTCTGTCGGGCGAGTAGGTCGGCGAGGAACTCGGCCTGGTCGCCGCCGTCGATGTCGGTGACGAAGCCCTCCGAGATTCGGAAGGTGACGGGTTCGCGGATCGGGCCCACGCCGTAGTAGCGGATGCTCCCGTCGCAGACGAACACGCCTTCGGCGGTGCCCTGCGCGGGGGCGCAGTTCGCCTCGATGTTCGGGACGGCGGAGAAACCGGGGCCGTCCAGCAGGCAGGCGTGGCTGTTCCCGGTCACGCCCGCGAGGCTCATGGTGAGGTCGGTGCCGGCGGGGTTCGTTACGCGCAGGCGCTCGCCAGCGGTCAGCTTCGCCGCGAGGGCGTCGCATAGCGGCTTGCGCGCGCGGAAGTCCGTGAACAGCCCACCCTCGCGCATCATCCGCTCGGTGAACGCGGTCATCGAGAGAACTCGGGCTCCGGTACCTATGGCCTCGCGGACGGCGCGGGTGTGCGCCAGCGCGAGCGTCACGGGAAGGAAGGCGGTGTCGGCGGCCGAGAGCGCCGCGGCCACGGCCGGTCCCGGCTCCTCGTTGTCGATCGACCGCTCCGGCGGGATCACGAGGCTCGGGACGGCTCCGGCTTCAAGCGCGGCGTCGGCGACGGCCCGGGCGATGGTCATCCGCTCC
Organism: uncultured Gemmatimonadota bacterium; assembly: GCA_964509895.1. Classification (GTDB taxonomy): domain Bacteria; phylum Gemmatimonadota; class Gemmatimonadetes; order Palauibacterales; family Palauibacteraceae; genus Palauibacter. Next base: position 13,303 of record CAZDZJ010000019.1, on the reverse strand, counting down.
GGATCCGTGACGATGACCACGTCCTCGGCGGGCTGCACGTTGGCGCACGTCCGCACGAGGATCTCCGCGCCTCGTCTCATGCCGGCTCCCGTCTCATGCCGCTGCCGCTTCATACCAGCACCTGCCTGTCGCGCTGGACGACGCGCCCGTCGACGGCGATGGTCGGTTCCCACATGAGCAGGTCGTAGTGCGTCGGGGCCACGATCTCGCCGCCGAGGGTGTGGCTGGTGCCGATGCCGATGTGGATCGTGCCCATGACGCCCTCGTCCTCGAGCATCTCTCCGGTGAGGCGGGCGTGCGGGTTCAGGCCGACGCCCAGTTCCGCGACGTTGAAACAGCGCGGGTCTTCGAAGGACTCCAGGTGTTCGCGGAGGAAGTCGGCCTGCGCCCCACCGGTCATCTCGACAATGACACCGCCGCGGACCGCACAGACGATGGGTTCCTCCAGTATGCCGATGCCCAGGTAGGGGACCGAGGCGTCCATGATGAGCCTGCCCTCGGCCGAACCCGTCACCGGCACGACGTTGACCTCGATGTCGGGGACCGGAGCCAGCTCTCCGGGTCCGGGGATGTTCGTCAAGACGTTGGCGACACGACCCTCGATCCCGAAGCGTAGATCGGTGCCCCGCGGAGACGTGAGGCGCACCGACTCACCCTCGGTGAACGCGGCGCCCAGTCGGCGACAGATGTCGGCCTGGGCCTCGAAGTCGGTCTCGAGCAGGGCGGGGCTGGTCATGATCGCATCGGTGTACGCCGTCATCATGCACACGCGCGCCCCGGCCTCCAGCGCGGTGCGCATCGCCCGCGTGTGGGTGATGGAGATGCGCACCGGGGAGAAGATCACGGCCGCTTCCGCCATGGCGCGCGCGACGGCCGGCGGCGGCTCCTGTCCGTCCTGGTCCCGCATCGGGATGATGCAGACGGTCACGGCGGCCCCCGCCTCGCGGGCGGCCGAGGCGACGGCCTCCGCGTACCGCCCCATCGTCGGATCCGTCACGACCACGACGATTTCACCCGGCTGGACGCGCCCGTTCACGTGCACGAGCCGCCGCGCGCCGGGCGAGAGATCCACGCCGGCCTCGGCCACGGCCCCGTCAGCCACGGTCCCTCGCGAAGAACTCGTCGAATCGGCCGTCGAAGATGATCGCGGTGTAGCCGTCTCCGGTCGTGTTGGTCGCTGTGCGCAGCATGTCCGGTATACCCCCGGAGAGGGCGACCCAACTCGCGATGAACTCGCCCTGGGCCTGTCCCTCGAGCCCCAGCATGCTCGCGAACAGCGTTGCGCTCCACAGCGCCGTCCCCATCCCGGCCGGGAGCCCGGGGGCGGCGATCGTGAACAGGACGACGGCGGGCCAGGCGGCGAGCATCATCATCCAGCTCAGTTCCAGGCCGAAGACGTGGCTCACGACGAAGGGTCCGTAGGCGACGTAGGCCAGCGCGCTGGCGTCGAGGTTCGCGACGGCGCCGAACGGGAGCACGAAGTCGGCCACCTCGTCGCGGACGCCCACCTTCTTCGCGTTCGCGAGGTTGACGGGGAGCGTGGCCAGCGACGAACACGTGCCGGCGGCGAAGAGCGCGGTCGGTGCGTAGTACCTGCTCAACACGGGCCCCACGGGCCGGCGTCCGACCCTCCGCACGAGGACGAACGTGTAGAACGCCCACCAGACCAGGACGAGTGCACCCGTGTAGGCGGCCATCGTCAGGTAGTGCGAGAGTCCAAGGCTGGCGCCGAATCGCACCCCAAGCGTGACACCGAAGGCGAGGATGAGCGGGAGCATGACGTAGGCCAGGCTGCCGCCCGCCCTCTCGATCCCGTCGGCGATTCGTCGGAGCACGCGGTAGGTCGGGTCGTGCCGGGCGCCGAAAGCTCCGAGCAGAACTCCGGCGAGAATCGCGAGCAGCGGCCATGAGGCTCCGCCCGCGCCGAGGCTCCGCAGCATGGCTGCGGCTTCGGTCCACACGCCCCGATCTCCGGTTGTCAGCGGGATGCGAAAGATCGTAGCGGAGGTCACGACGGCGATGAGCCCGGCGACAGTCGACGTGAAGACATACCAGAGCACGACCGCGCCGGCGAAGCGTCCCGCGAGCCCGCGTCGGACCAGCGTCGCGATGGCCGGGCTGAGGGCCGCCAGAATGAGCAGCGGCACGACGGCGACAACCCAGGCGATGAGCGTCGCCGTGGCGTCCGCGACAGGCGCGAGCTGACCCGGGAGGAATCCACCGGCGGCCAGACCCGCCACCAGCGCCAGCAGGGTCCACACATACGTGGGGACGTTACGCCTTGGCCGCCCCGGGACCGTCACTCCGTCAAGTGTCGGCGAGCCCGGTTGCGTACCATCTCGAAGCAGGGCGAGATGTTGATGGTGTTCATGGCCGAAGCGTAGTGTCTTCAGGAAAAAGATGGCAACGCTGAGTTTGCTTGCCTCACGCCGCTGAGCCCCGGAGGGCCACATGGATCGCCCGTCATCGCCTCTCCCGCGCCGCCGCTTTCTCCACCTGACCGGTGCCGCCCTGGGCCTCGCTGCAACCTCCGGCTGCGCAACGGCGGCGAGGGCCCGCGGTACAGGCGTCGCCCGGATCCCTGCCGGTGCAACCGTCGACCGCGCCTGGAGCCCCCAGCGCTTCGATCCATGGATCGAACTCGACCGCGCCGCCTGGACCCACAACGTCGGCGAGGCCGCGCGGCTGGCGAGCGGCCGCCCCATCCTCGCGGTCGTGAAGAACAACGCCTACGGCTTGGGCGACCGTGCGGTGGGACCGCTCCTCGCCGGGATGCCCGAGGTGGGCGGCATCGCCTCCGTGCGCGTCGAGGAGGCGCTCGCCATGCGCGAGGAAGGCGTGACCAAGCCGATCGTGGTCATGGCCGAGGGATCCGAGGACGAGATCGAGGAACTGGCGCGGCACGACGTGCTCCCGTCCGTCTGGCTGGACGGTGCGCCCGCGCGGCTGCGGAGCGTGTCCAGGCGACTTGGCCGTCCGGTGCCCGTCCAACTCTTCATCGACACGGGGATGAACCGGGAGGGCATGCCGTACACGCGCGCGCGCCGCTGGATCGAGGAACTCGTGCAGAGCGAATACGTCGACGTGAACGGCACCTACACCATGTTCACCCACGACCTGGACTTCGACCGGGAGCAGCTCGCCCGCTTCGAGGAACTCCTCGCCTGGGCCCGTGGGAGGAACCTGCCGCTCGGCACCCTCCACGCTTCGCCCTCGTTCGAGCTGTTCCACCTGCCCGAGGCGCACTACGACATGGTGCGGCCCGGCAACGCGCTGTTCGGAAACCACCTTTCCGGCGGCGAGGGCGCCCGGGAAATGGCCGACCTCAAGCCCGTGTTCCGCCTGAACGCGCGCGTGGTGCGGGTCGAACGCCTTGAGCCGGGCGACGGCGCGGGTTTCTACCACACCTTCACCGCCGACCGGGCCACCTGGGTGGCGCTGCTGCCGATCGGCCGCACCGACGGCTATCCGTCCGAGGCGAACCGGACCTGCGAGGTGCTGATCAACGGCCGCCTGTACCCGGTCGCCGGAGGGGTCAACTCCGCGCACACCATTCTCGACATCGGCCCGGAGAAGACAGTCGAGGTCGGCGATGTCGCCACGCTCATCGGCCCCGACCATCCGTCCGTGCTTCCCCACACTGTCGCAGAGCGGACGGGCCGCGGCTTCCTCGGCATCATCCAGTTCATGAATCCGCGGCTCCCGAGACGCGTGGTGTAGGGCAATCGCATGGTCGACAAGCGAATGCATGAGGCGAAGTCACTGTTGTCCCGCCTGGTCAAGTGGGCCCGGAACGAAGAAGAGGCAAGGCGGCAGCCGGGAGGTCTCGAGGGTCGGATCGAGATCGGTCCGGATTTCGACGACGAGGACGAAGAGATCATTGCGGCATTCGAAGACCGCGAACGCTGCTCAGCCGCAGCGCTCTGCGATCGCCGCGATCGCGGTGTCGATCTCGTCGCGGGTGTTGAAGAAGTGGATGGATAGCCGGAAGTCGCGCTCCGCCCGGACCGGCGAAGCGAGGATCCCCGCGTCTTGGCGCAGGTCGCCGTAGAGCCGGGTGGCGTCGCATCCCTCCGGGAGCTGAACGACGAACACGCCTGAGCGGTCCGCGAGGGAGCGCGGGGACGAGACGCCCAGTCCCTCGGTAATGTCCACGACTTCGATCGCGTGGTCAACGAGCGACTGGATCCGCTCTTCGATCCTCTCCAGGCCGACACCCTCCATCCACTCCACGGCGCGGGCGAAGCCGGCGAAGTCCGCGAGCGCGCGGGTGCCGAACTCGTACCGGGCGGCGCTGGGGAGCAGCGTGTAGGCGCCCTCGTAGTCCATCGTCGCGTGACTGTGGGAACCGGCCCAGCTGAGCTGTACGTCGTCGAGCATTTCGCGGCGGACGAAGAGCGCGCCCGTGCCCTTGGGGCCGAGCAGCCACTTGTGGCCGCAGGTCGAATAGCCGTCGCAGCCGAGGGCGCGGAAGTCGGTCGCGACGCAACCGGGCCCCTGCGCGCCGTCCAGGTGATAGCGCACCCCGCGGGAGCGCAGCAGGTCTCCCAGTTCGGCGGACTCGTCGGTCCACAGCGTTCGTCCGTTGTTCCGCGACACGTGGCTGATGCTCACCATCCGCGTGCGGTCCGAGAGCTGGCCGCGGACCTCGTCGATGAGCCCGGTTCCGGGACTCAGGTCGATCTCGCGGATCGTGATTCCGAACCGGTCCCGGAGGACGTACCACGGGACGACGTTGGCGGGATGCTCGGTGTTGGAGATCACGACCTCGTCGCCCGCCCGCCAGTTCAGGCTCCAGGCGACGATGGAGATGCCCTCGGAGGTGCTGTGCGTGAGCGCGACCTCCTCGGTCTCGGCGCCGAACACGCGCGCCAGTTGCGCCCTCAGATCGGGCTCGATGCGGGCCATCTCGTCCGAGATGCGGGGCTCCGCAGGGCTCACGTTCTGGAAGGCCAGCCGTTCCGCGACGTGGTCGATGACCGCTTCGGGCGCCGGACCGATGCCGCCCGTCTGGAAATACAGGCTCTCCGTCGAGGCCGGGATCTCGGTGCGCGCCTGGGCTACCCACGCCTCCTGCGGGCGACCCGGGCCGTCAAACCGCGAAGCCGGGCCGGCCGACGGGCGGCTCGCGGGATCGGACGGTACACCGTCCCGCCCCGCGCGCAGGGCGAGCCGCCCCACGGGCACGATCGGAGCCAGCGCCAGCGCACCCGCGGACCGGCGGAGAAAGCTGCGTCGACTGGTATTCATTCCGGCTCCTCGTCGCTGAGAATGAGCCAGCGGAGTTTCCTGTCGCTCACTTCGCGGCGGAGAGGCGCGGCGGCGCGGTAGAAGACGAGCCCCAGCGCCGCCCAGGCGACGAGGACGATCCACTCGGCGGGAATCCGGCCGCCCGCGCCATGGAAGGGTTCCCAGATCGAAGCTCCGAGCAGCCCCAGCGCGATGAGGGCACTGAGATACAGGAAGCCCCGGCCGCCGGGCACGGTGTAGGGACGCGGATGGTCGGGCCGCGTCTTCCGCAGCCGCAGGACCCCAAGCACGACGACCAGAAAGACGATCATCGCCGAGATCGCGGCCCCTCCGACGATGACGAGGATGGCGTTGCGCCCGAACAGCGCCCCCACGCTCCCCATGACGGCCACGAAGATGACGGCGGCCGAGGGCGAGCCGTAGCGGTCGTGCACCCTGGCGAGGCGGTGCGGGATCATGTGCGCGCGAGCCATGGCGAAGACGATCCGCGTCGAGGCGAAGAAGATTGCGTTCCACGTCGTGATCAGCCCGCAGAGTCCGGCGAACAGCACGATCCGGCCCAGGAACGGCGACCCGAGGGCGGCCTCGATCGCGGCCGCGGCCGGAAGCTCGGAGGCGAGCAGTTCCGCGCGGGGCATGCTCATGGCCGTCGCCAGAATCACGAGGCAGTAGAAGACGAGCGCGAACAGGATCGAGGCGCCCATGACGCGCGGCAGGAGCCGCAGCTTCGCGCCCTCCTCCACCTCTTCCATCGCCTGCGGAATCGTGTCGAAACCGGCGTACCAGAACGCGGCGGTCCCGAGCACGATGCCGACGCCGATGAGCGCCGCCCCCGGCGTCGTCCCGCTGAACGTCGGCTCGAGGTTTGCGACGCTGCCGCCCGCCACGCCCGCCACGACGAAGATCAGGGTGAGGATGATGAGTCCGGCCGTCATCAGGTCCTGGAACCAGGCGGCCGTCTTCCCGCCGCGGTAGTTGATGAACGTGATCGCGGCCATCACGGCGAGTCCGAGGGCGAGGCTCCAAAGCCGCACCTCCTGCCCCAGCAGGGTGTAGATGACCGGGCCGCCGAACCCAGGGACGAGAGCCGACACCACCCATTCCACCGAGATCGCCTCGAACGAAGTCGTGAAGATGTAGGAGAAGGCGAGAAACCACGCGGCGGCGAAGCTCCAGCGCGCCCCCCACGCCTCGAACACGTACGCCACCTCGCCGCCGGTGACCGGATACGCGGCCGCCATCTCCGAGTAGCAGAGCCCGATCGCGAGAATGCCGAGGCCACCGAGCACGAAGGCGATGATGGCCCCGATCGCGCCGGCCCCGCTCAGCCACGCCCCCATGACCGTGATCCAGCCGACGCCGATGATCGTCCCGAAGGCGAGCGAGAAGAGCGACCGGAGCCGGATCCCTCTCCCGAGAACCTCGCGTTCGCTGCCCGCGTCCGCGTTCGCCGGCTCCATTGTGGGCTCGGTCATGGGCTCAGCCGTACTGTGACGGGGTCGGGGAGAGCCCGAGCATTTCGCGCGCCTGCGCGGGCGTGGCGACCTCGCGGTTCAGCTCGTGCGCGATGCGGACGGCGCGCTCCACGAGCTGGCGGTTGCTCTCCACCTTGTGGCCGCGGCGGTAGTAGATGTTGTCCTCGAGGCCGACGCGGACATGTCCCCCCATCAGGGTGGCGAGGGTGGTCATCGGAAGCTGGTGCGGCCCGATTCCCGAGCACAGCCAGACGGAACCCTCGGGGAACTCCCGGACCATGTTCACGACGTTGTCGACGGTCGGCCAGCTCGACGTCTGGTAGCCCATCACGGTCTGGACCCAGTAGGGCGGCTCGATCAGGTCCTGCGCCATCAGGTCCCGGATCACCCACCCGCAGCCGGGGTGGTAGGTCTCGAGTTCGGGCTTGATGCCGCGCGCCTTCATCTCCGCCGCGAAGTGTGCGATCTGCCTGTAGGAGAACGGCGTGCAGTCATCGAAGTCGATGGCGGGGCGGGGGTGCGTGTACTCCTCCCCCCGCGGCTTGAGTTTGAACTTGCCCATGTCCGGGGCGAGGTTCAGCGACGCGACCTCGGGGTTGGCGTCGAGGCAGGACAGGCGCTGTTCATCGTCCATCCACAGGTCGCCGCCGGTCGTGTTGTTGATGATGATCCCGGGGCAGCGCTCGCGCAGGCGGCGGTTCGCCTCCAGCCACACCTCCGTCGTCGTCGCCCCCTTCCACAGCGTCCCGGGGTCCCGGGCGTGGATGTGCACCATCGAGGCGCCCGCGTCGTACGCCTCGCCGACGGATTCGGCCAGTTCCTCGGACGTCTCCGGGAGGGCGTCGTTATACTCCTTGCCCTGGATGCCGCCGTTCGCGGCCAGGCAGATGATGACGGGGGGCATGCCGCCGGCGACCCTGTCCATGTAGGCGTAGGGGTCGCCGTAGTTCCAGGTCTCGGTCATGTGCTCCTCGGAAGGCCGTTGGGGCCGTTGTCGTCTCGGGAGGCCGTTCGCGTCCGTCCGGGACGCTCGGCCATCTCATGCGGATTCACAAGAGGAAGTCATGTCCGGTACGGAGCGGGTTGCAGAGATCGTAGCCATCGTCGGAGCGGGGACGATGGGACGGCGGATCGCCTACGGCTGTGCGGTGCGGGGCGTGCGCGCACGGCTGCACGATGTCTCGGGAGATGCGCTCGCCGGGGCGGTCAGAGACGTGCGCGCGCTGCTCGAGGCCGACGGCGAAGCGGGCGGACCCGGCGCCGGCGAGGTAGGTGTGCTCGTGGAGCCCTGCGGGGATCTCGAGGAGTGCGTGCGGGAGGCGGACTGGGTCATCGAAACGGTCCCCGAAGACCTCGAACTGAAACGTGTCGTCCTCGGGCGAATCGGCGCGGCGGCGCCGGCGCACGCGTTCATCGCCTCCAACACGTCCTCGCTGCCGGGGTCGTGGCTGGCGGAGTCGACGGGCCGTCCCGGGCGGTTCACGAACATGAATTTCGGCACGCCGGAGGATCTCAAGGTCGAGGTCATGGGGCACCCCGGCACCGACCCGGGGACGACCGACGCGGCCAAGCGGTTCCTGCGCCGGCTCGGCCTCGTTCCGATCGTCGCCCGCCGCGAGATTCAGGGCTATCCCACGAACCGGATCTGGCGTGCGGTCAAGAAGGAGTCGCTGCACCTGATCGCCGGCGGATACCTGAGTGCGGAGGAGATCGACCGGGCGTGGATGCTCGACTGGGGCACGCCGATGGGGCCGTGCGGACTCATGGACGTTGTCGGACTCGACGTCGTGCGCGACATCGAGAACGTGTACTACGAAGCCTCCGGAGACCCGTCGGACAGGCCGCCCGACTTCCTCGACCGAATGATCGAGCGCGGGGAACTCGGCGTGAAGTCGGGGAAGGGGTTCTACACGTACCCTTCGCCGGCCTTCGAGCGGGATGGCTGGCTCACGGCCTCCGACGACTGACGCCTACCAGGTCACGACGCCGTCTCGGCCGACCCGCAGTTCGTCGCCGGTCTCGACCCGGTCGAGCAGCTCGGGTCCCAGCCGGTCCACGCATACGATCGGCGTGTCGAGCCAGACATCGGCCAGGATGAGGCCGCCGGCCGTCAGCGGATCCACGTCCCCGGGCAGGAGGAGTCCGGCGGGGGCGAGGCCGAGTTCCGCCACGCGCTCCCAGCAGGGACCGGCCGACGTCGAGCCCACGCAGAAGGGCGCGAGGACGATCCGCCCCGTGAGCGGTTCGCCGAAGAGTTCGGTGTTCTGCGGATCCCCGCACACCGCCGTGTCGATCCCGCCGTCGAACTGGTCGCAGAAGCTCGCGAAGGGGTTGAACCCGACCAGGGACACGGCGGCGGGCGCCGCGATCTCGCCGCCGATGACCGCCCGGCCCCGCAGGCGGGGCATCAGGCGGGAACCTCCGCGGAACCCGCGGCCGTGGCTCCCGCGCCGCCGGTCACCATCACCCGGAGGAGCGCCTCGTCGTCGAGCATGTACACGTTGCGGCTGTAGTAACGGAGCTTGTTCGAGTTCGTGACGACGCAGGCGGGCGCGAGGATCGGATCCTGCATGAACGCCTCCAGGCAGAAGGAACCCACGTGTCCTCCCGCGAGGGCGAGGGTCGCGAAGCCTGGATGTTCGGCGCGGAAGCGGGATACGACGTCGGGGGCCGCGACGAATACGGTCTCCACGGCGAGGCGGTCGCGTCCGGCGCGGGTGAGTGCGCTCCCCACGGCATCGGTCCACTCGCAGAGCTGGTCGTAGGTGAGGTGCGGACAGCCGAGCAGGACCTTGTTCGGCCGCAGCTCCTCGACCGGGCGGTCGGCGCGCAGCGATGCCCCGACCGACGCGATCTGCCCCTCATCGATCGTCAGCCGGCGGGCGTCGCCGCGAACGAGCCGCCGGCCGTACCGCCTCGCCTCCACGGTGACGCCCTCCAGATGGAAGAGGCCGACGCCGCCCCCGACGGAGGCGTTCGTCCCGAAGTCGCGCAGGAACTTCCCGCTCGCCGGGTGCCCCCCGCCCTCGAGCATGTCCGCGAGGCCCGTGACCCAGGGGATCCCGTCCCCGACCTCGCGCCCGACGAGGTAGCCGAGCACCTGGCCGTTGATCGGCCCCGCCGCCTCGACCTCGACGAGCCAGTTCGCGCGCCGCCCCTCGTCGGTCAGCAGGCCGGCGAGCGGCGTCTTGCCGACGACGTTGGAGATGAGATCGATGATGCCGGGATTCCGGTGTGTGCGCGCCCCGATGACGGAGTTCGCGTGCACCACCGCGGAGGACTCGGCCCACGCCACGATCTGGCCGTACGAGGGCCGGTTCGCCACCTCCTCGAACCACGGCGTGCACGTCAGGCCGCCCGCGTCGCGCAGGCCCAGCTTCGTGAGCGCCTCCCGGTAGCGCACCTCCATCGGGTACGCGCGGGCGAGCCGCTCCCGCTGATCGTCCGTCAGATCGGACAGCGTCTCGTTGAGGATCGTGGCCGGGTCGGCCGTGAAGGAAAGCGCGGCCCGAACCCCGGCGTCGACGAGCGACTCGAGAAACTCCGTCCGCGCCCCGACCCCGGGTGTCGATTCCGGGATCACGAGGTGCCCGGGACCCTCCACCGGCACGAGCCGCTCCGCCTCCATCGCCTCGCCGAAGCGGACCATGGTGAGGAGGAGCTTGCGGGGGATCTCCCCCCGGCTCCCGTCGAGGACCTCTCGCTCGTCCCGGGTCAGATCCATCGCACCGTCGGCTGTCACCTCCCTGGATGTTCTCGGCCGTTCCCGGAGGCTCGGTCGCGGGCTGCGGGCTCACAAGGCCGGCACATGGTACGAAGACCTTCGTTGACAGGACGGGGCGCACCACGTATCCTTTCGTACGAAGATGTTCGTACACGCTTGGGCGGAGATGTTGCCGAGGGAGGTGAAGCCTTGAGGGATCCGACATTCAGCGACCGGGAGCTGGACATCATGAGCATCCTGTGGCGCAGAGGGTCCGGCTCCGTGAGCGAGGTCATGGACGCGCTCGAGGACGAGGTCGGCTACACGACGGTGCTCAAGATCCTCCAGATCCTGGAGAAGAAGGGCGCCGTGCGGCACGAAGCCGAAGGTCGCGCCTATCGCTACTTCCCGCTCGTCGCCTCCGAGACGGCCGGAGAGACGGCCCTGGCTCGGATTCGGGACAAGATCTTCGGCGGGTCGGCGGAACTCGTGCTCGCCCAGCTTATCTCGGGCCGGGAGGTTTCGCCGGAGGAACTGGAGCGCATGCGTCGGATCCTCGATGAACTGGAGGAGAGCGCGCCATGACTCTGGCCACGATGATCTATGGACTGATCGTCGCCGTCCTCGTCGCCGGGGCCGCCTGGTTTCTCGATCGGGGTCTCAGGGCCCTCGGACGGCCGACCCGGTGGATGTGGATCGGCGCCCTCGGGATCGGAGGGCTGGCTCCGTTCTTCCCCCGGTTCCTTCCCGCCGGAGCGCCCGTAGGCGGTCCCGAATCGTTCGCGCTCCCCGTTCGCGCTCTGTACGAACTCGGAACTCCGGCGCCGTCGCTCCCCGAGCACAGCGCGAGCTTCCTCGCCGGGGTCGGGATGGAGGATTCTCTCGGAGCCCTCTGGATCGCGGGTTCCGTCCTTGTCCTCATCCTCTTCGCCCTGCTCTGCCTCCGCCTGCGGCGGTTGCGCACAATGTGGGAACCGCGGGACGTCTGCGGCGAGGAAGTTCTGCGGTCGGAGAGGTTCGGGCCGGCCGTCGTGGGGCTGATCCGGTCACGGATCGTCCTCCCGTCGTGGAGCTTCGGTCTCGGCGACCAGGAACTCGAGATGGTCGTGCTACACGAACGGGAACACGTGCGGGCACGGGATCCCGCCCTCCTGGCGACGGGGCTCCTGCTCGCCTCGCTCTCGCCCTGGAACCCCGCCGTGTGGTGGTCGCTCGCAAGGCTCCGGCTCGCCGTCGAAGGCGACTGTGACCGCCGCGTTCTGGCCCACGGCACTCCAGCCCGAAGCTACGCGCGCCTTCTGTTGACGGTCGCCGCCGGGTGCCGGCGGACGCCCGATCCGGCGCCGGCGCTGATCCGCGGCGGCCACTCCGTAATCGAAAGGAGACTCATGATGATCAGCAACGCGACGCGGAAGCCTCGGATCCGGGCTTCCATCATGGCCGCAGCGGCCGGGTTGGGGCTGGTCGCCCTGGCTTGCGATACCCCGATCCCCCAGGAACTGGACGAGCCCGAGCGCGCCTCGCGCTCGGACGGCGCGATAAGCTCGGAGGGGGTCATCAGTTCGGAGGGGGTTGTCAACTCGGAGACTGTCGGCGGCCCGGAACCGGGCGTCGGATATCTGGATGAGGACGGAGTCTTCCGGGTGGTCGTTCCGGAAGCGAAGATCGCCGTGGAAGCAGCTGCCGAGTTGTACGTGGATGACGCCGGAGTCTTGCGGTCGGTCGACCCGGAAGCTGCCGCCCGCATCCGCAGGACGTACGAAGAACTCAACATAACGCTCGAGAACCTCAAGCAGACACTCGATGTGCGCCTGCGGACGGGGGAGATTGAGGAGGAGATGGTCCCTCGGGATCTGTGGATGCGTCTGGGAACCGCGACGGAGCGCCTCGGGGAGGCGGTGGCCAGGTCGGAGGAGATGGCCACCGAGTTGGCCGTGGAGGGCCGCCGGCTCCAGACGGCCGTCGAGGCAGGCGAGATCACGCAAGAGGAGGCGGAGCAAATGCTACGGACGTACATGGAGGCCCGCAGCGTCCGTCCGCGCTTGCCCGACAAGCCGCGCTGATCCCGCGATCCCGGGGCCGGAGACCGTTGCGGCCCGGCTTCCCCGACGGCACCGTAACTCCGTACGGTCGCGCCTCCGAGCTCTGACCCGCGGGTCGCGCTCGGAGGCATTCGTCGCGGGATACTCCGACCCGGGAAGAGCAGATGACTCCCTCGCGCCGCCTCGCGGCTTCGTTTGCCGCCGTCCTGACCTTGGCCGCCTTCACCCCCGCCCCCGAAGCCGATCTCGTCCCCGCCCTCGTGTGCGACGAGCTGGCCGCCATGTCCTGGAGCGGGTTTGCGCTGGATGAGGTGACGGAGGTCGAGGCGGGGGCTAACGACCCGGCGCACTGCCGCGTGCGGGGGACGATCGACGAGGAGATCCACTTCGAACTCCTCCTCCCGCTGGCCGAGAACTGGAACGGCCGCTTCCTCATGGGCGGCGGTGGCGGGTTCGTGGGGAGCGTCCAGAACCAGGCGCTCCAGTTCGCGGGGCCGGTCTCGGTGCTGAGCCGCGGGTTCGCCACGGTGGGCACGGACACGGGACACCAGGGCCCGGGCATCGATGCGAGCTGGGCGCTGGACCGGCCCGACCGCGAGGTGAACTTCGGCCACCGCGCGGTGCACGTGACGGCGGAGACGGCCAAGACGATCGTCCGACTCTTCTACGGCCGCGACATCGAGTACTCCTATTTCATCGGCTGCTCCCGCGGCGGCGGGCAGGCGATGATGTCGTCGCAGCGCTATCCGGACGACTTCGACGGCATCGTGTCGGGCGCCCCCGCCTACGACTGGCCCGGCCTGGGCGCCTTCTTCCTCCAGACCCAGCAGGCG